>JAMPAT010000005.1 GCA_023667095.1 Bacteroidales bacterium | reverse complement strand
CAAGCTACGAGAATTCACAGAACATGCTCTACGACTACGAAAATACGATAGACTACGCGCGTCAGCAGGGGATAGCTGAGGGTGAGGTCATTGGTGAGGCGCGTGGGCGTGAAGCAGGATTGGCTGAAGGTCGTGAGGCCGGCAAGATAGAGATTGCCAAGGTGCTGAAGTCAAGAGGCATGTCAGAAACTGAAATCTGTAGTATCACAGGCCTTCCTGAGTCATTGCTCTTAGAGTTGTCATAATTGCTTTGCATTCTTGTCAAAGACAAATGGGTTTATCTTCAGAAAAATATCTTTCAGCTGCAGTCGCAACTGAAAGTTTCTGACGAAAAACTAAAATGGTGCAAAGTGTAAATGTCATATATTCAACTACTTATTCAAAGGTGGGTAGTCTGTTTGCAGTACTTGTCTTTGTACAATGTGTTATTATTCAATAATTTGCATTTTGCACTACATGTCTCTTCCGTTGCCCGTGAAAAGTTTCTCGCTATGTGACCGGCCAAGCGGGTGGATGATTTTGTCGTTATCAGTGGCTGACTTCGTTGTAAGGAATCTCTCTCAGAATAATTGTGAATTGCGCCATATGCTCAGCAGTCCGGATAGATGATCTGATTATCAGTTATGTTTAAAGTCTGTAAGCGAAGTCTCTTATTTGAAAAACAGTCTGGATAGAGATAATTCCTGTAAATGAGTGGGTGATTCAGTAAAGAACGAACTGATTCGTAAGATGCCTCCCGGCACTCGATGATTTACTGACACCTCTTGCTGTCCGGTTACACAATGCTTGATTTGGTTCCCTACGTAAATTAAAGGATGACATTGGGAACCGTGAAGAATTGTATTGATTTGAATTTCAATGTCTTATAAAATATACAGGTTCCCAATGTCCAAAATTTCTGCACGTTGGGAACCTAATTGTTTTGTAATAGGTTGATTGGTAATATGTTGTGAAAGCAGAAAGTTCCCAACGTACTGAGAAATTGTACATTGGGAACTTTATTGTTTAGCTGATGGACTGCCTATTCGTTTGTATAGACGATTTTTGAGACTTGTACTATGCCATTGCTACTACTCTTTTTGCAATCAAAAGCTAATTGGTAGAAACAATTTTCTGTTGGTGTTGAAATATTAAGGCTTATCTCACCTGTCTGAATTTCCGTTACCGGTATCTCTTGAAGATTTTCTGTGAACTCTTTGTCACTTGCAACTAACAATTTAATTGAATTGACATTATCAGCCTTAACAGCATCAATCGTCACAATTACTTTGGATATGGCTTCCGGAATTGATGCACTGGTAGTAATTGTGGCTACAGACGTGGCACTTTTGCTCCCACATTTAACGTAGTTCCAGCCATTGTTGTTATTGTTCCAATTGGTCATGTCCCATGTGAAATTGTCACATGTTACTGTCCAGCTAGCAGTATATGATGAGACACTTTTACTATTGTAGTCTGCTCCGAATTGCAGGGTATATGTCTTGCTCTCTCCACCCTGCGAAGCCTCCTTGACAGTTATTGCAGCTTCTGCAGAAACAGTGATATCTCCTTCTGTATAGGAAATCTTTGCAGTTGTTGTTCCTGCTTTAGAAAGATCTGGTTCAGTTTCAATCTGCACATCTTCTGCAGACAGTGTCTTCTCGCTATTATCAGAATAGATTGCCTTTATTGTGCCATCCACGCTGAAAGTGCTGCCTACGGTGTATGTGTCTTTGTATCCTGTCCAGGAAAGAGAGGTAAGTTCTTTTGGAGTATCGGAAGAATCCCCATCTGTATCCCATGTGATTGATATAGACTCAAGATACATTGCCCCACTGTTGGAACGTAGTCCAATGTATGTATAATCTCCTTCAATAATCAGTTCAGTAGATGTCCCATAAACAATTGAACCAATCTTTGTTCCCTGTGTAGATGTATTATATAGGTCTGAAGCAGAAGTATATGCTGAACTCTTACCATAAACATCCAATATTCTACCAGATGCTGTATTGGAATTCCACTTAACTGCAATTTTAGTTGCCTTACCTGCTGATTTGGTTACTACAATTCCTGAGCTATTCTTGTCTGAACGTAACTGTACAGACTTATTGCCACCAGCACAATTCCCTGCATATATTGCTCCGGAAAGACCTACTTTATCTGTAAAATCAGAGTAGCTTGTAGTAGTTTTTCCTGTAAATGTCTGGTCAATAATATCAATAGTAATATTCGGCATATCAGCTGGTTTCTCTCCTGTATCAACAGAAACTTCAGCCACCTCAGAATCCCTATAGAGATTAGCATCAGAAGGCTTGGCATAGACGCTGACAGTGTAGGCCGTCTCGTATGCAAGTCCTTCGAAAGTGCAGCTGGTCTCTGTCACTTCCTTGCTGACTGGCTCGCCGTCTGCTGGAGTTGCGGTGACAACGTATGAACCGGCATTGTCAACAATATTCCATTCAACTTTAATCTTATTTGAAGTTTCTGCATCAACTGTAGCCTTGACGTTTCCAGGAACACTAAGTGCAGTCCTGTTCTCAATATAGCTCTCAATTACCAGGTCATCGACTAAAACTGCATTTCCGCTGATTTTCAAATCAATGGATGAAGTAGTTGAATTGATAGTGAATATAGTAGACTGCACATTGTCAAATGAACTTGTAGTGGCCGTAAATTTACCTGCTATGTTCCATATCTCAGACGAAGATTCTTTATATTGGATTGAGACTTCTGCTGTACCGGAATTGCTTCTGGCCTGACATGAGAATTTCAGTGAAGACTCGTTCTTGACCTTAAGGTTATTGATTGCGAATTCCCCTTTGTCTGATATATAAAGATACGGATCAGTTGATGAATGGCCATTGCTATTTAAACGTATATTAGTATTGTTTCCGGTATAGACGTAATTCAACTCTGATGTTACACCTGTTCCTATAGCACCAGTTTCTGATGGCTGATATGTCTTTTTTGATTCAGTGACATTGGTGAATTTTTCAACAAAAATCCTGTCTTCTGAAGTGACAGCAGAATAATCACTTTCATTTACAGAAATATTTATCACTGCAATCTGACTTTCCGGGAAAGTC
This sequence comes from Bacteroidales bacterium, assembly GCA_023667095.1. GTDB lineage: Bacteria > Bacteroidota > Bacteroidia > Bacteroidales > UBA932 > Cryptobacteroides. The sequence continues at coordinate 144,211 of JAMPAT010000005.1, read as the reverse complement.
AGATCCGAAGTAAGGGTAACTTCCTTTTCAATCGAATACTTCTCAGTTTCAGCATTGAATATAAGTTTGCTTCCTGCAGCTGCAGTTGTTGGGTTTACTACAAGCCATATTGTGTTTTCAAGACCATCTTCTCCCCCAAATACAGGAGCATCATTCCCATATAATGCCTTGACGGAGTTGTTTTTGACATTCCATTGAGAAATACTTGCAGAAGACAGGTCAATGGCTGCCCTACCTGTTAGAGTTGCATCAGATGCAGTGACTGTGAAAGACTTGACAGTTTCTCCATTGAGTGCTTCCACACCTTTAAGATTTATTTTAAGTACGGAGAACATTCTCTTGAAATAGAGACCGTCTATAAGAACCTCTTCATCACTTGCCATATAGAAACATGGTTTAGCAACGAGGATGTCGCAAGCTTCATCAAAAGTAAGGCTTGATGGTTTCTGGATTGCATTGAGTGTGATACCGACTGTTCCGTTACTGTAGGCTGTCTCGAATGCATCAGCAGGAGCGAATGACTTGAAAGTCCCCTCTTCTGCAACGTTGTTGACAGTTCCTTCAAATGTGGCTTTAGCACCATTGCCAGAGACTGTTGCAGAAAATATGGCAGCAGGTTTGGTATTTGATGAAATATCTCCAATGAACATAGCCAGTTTATCTCCTTCTGACCATTTGGGAGTATAGGTTCCGTCAAGATTATTTTCGATATATGACTTGGTATTGCTTTCAGATGTCCTGATTACGAAGTGGAGTTCATTCTGCCTCTCAGCCGGACTGGTTTCAGGCTCTTTTGCACATGAGACAAGAGCAAGGACATTGAGAGCGACTAATGAAAGTTTATATAATGTCTTCATTATTTGCATAGTTTATTAGAAGTTGTATTGATAGTTTGGGTCTTCAAACAACCCTGAGCCTGCTTCATCCTCATCTCCCCACTCGCTCGCACAAAGCACCCCCTCAGTTTCGACGTTAAGGACATTGCAGCAGGGAGCCACATACTGCTCCCTGGAATTAGAAAGTTCAGTTTTTTTCATTGTATCAGTTATTAAAGGATTTGTATTTTCCGGAGAAAGAATATAATGACAATGCCCGCTTCCGGAACCGGCAACGGGCATGTATTGCTGTAAATCGTTTATTTCTAATATTTTGCTAAAATTCCCCCCCCAGGTCGAATTGGCCTGGAAAGCATAGCCGCAATAGGAATATTTACTTAATATTGGCACTGTCAAGAGATTTTGCGCAAAAGTATAAATATAATGGATATATGTCAAGATATATGTGATGAAATTATCCTCCAAAAAATGTTGGCAATTCTTGGTGCACCGGTGATGCTGATAGACATGGTCTATCCTTAGACAGGTGTATCTGTATTTTCCTGCAAATGTATAGCTGATTATATAATGGACTTGCCAATATGCTGAATGTTGGCTTCTTGTGACATGATCAGATTCGCTTCCCAATGTAAATTAATGAATGACGTTGGGAACCATGAAAAAAATATATTAATTTGAATGTCAGTACTTTATGAAATAAGAAAGTTCTCAATGTCCAAAATTTCTGCACATTGGGAACCTGTCTATATTGTAATCAATTAATTGATAATATTTTATAAAAAAGGAAAGTTCCCAACGTATTTAATGGAATACCTATTCATAGTGAAACGCCTGGCGCGTTCAATGCTTGATGCTCCTGGACTAGAACCCGGTGGACGGTGCAGGTTGGCAGGCCTGATGACCAACCTGGTACGTTGATATGCCTCTCAGCGCGTATATCGCATGTCTGCGTAGCAGGTTGGTAGTAATAAGTACCAACCTGCTACATAGAGTCGTGTCCTGTTGAGTATAGAGAATATGCCTTTGGTTGCCGTTAGTGGTATTTTGTCTTCCGGAAATATCACAGAAGCTGAAAAGTTGAACATCAGTTTTCAAGATGCAGCATAACTTAAGCAACACGCACCAAGTAAGCACATCCAAAGCAGAATGCCTATGCAGAACACCCATGCTGCCTAACTCAAGACATCACGGCATCATTTAACGAGTCCCGCCCAGCCTCTAATTGAAACTGACAGAAAATACGGGGCCAATGAAAAAATGGCTCATCGGGATGCCGCTCTTCCTTATATTCTCAAATGACGGACCTCCATTGTAACAGCATGAGACACCTACCTGGAACGGGAATCCGATCCAGAAAAGACTGCCGAAATCAATGGCTGCTGTGGCACCTGCAGAGAGAAGCCCGTTGGAGGTGATTCTTTCTACACTGCCCTTTCCTTTGCGCATATTCCCGAACATGGTGTAGTCAAGATAAGGGGTGACCACAAGCCTTTTTATATACATGAATGTCCCGAACACCGAAATGTCACCGATATATACCGGTATTCCGTAGCTGGCAGAGAATTTTATACTGTTTGTCGAATGACCGGCTATGTAGGAAGACAGGCCGGTGGCATTCCTCATCCCCTGCGGACGGACATCTGCAAGGTTTGTCCCGAAGAGATAGTCCTTTCCGAGGAGAGTCTGGTAAAGTGCCTTTAGATATAGTCCTTGCTGAGGGATGATTCCTGGAAGGTAGCCATAGATGTTGCAATATGCCGCTGCAGAGTAATATTTCTGTAGTCCTGGCCTGAATACTGCTCCAGTCTCAACCCCGAATCCCCAGCGCGGATAGACACCGGATTCTGCAACAGGGCGTATCCGGTAGAACCTGACTGAGCCGACGACTGCCTGCATCGGGATGCTTTTGCCCGCCTTCATGTCCATCAGGAACGGTCCTCCATGGATGCCGTCAATGCTGTTGTATGTTGAGGTTCCAGTGTGGAATACATCGTTGGTGAGTGTGTATGAGACTTTCGGTACAAGCCCTGCATGCCATCCTCCCTGGGAAAAGTTGAACGGGATATATACCGAGATGCTTCCGGATACGTATGGCTTGCCGTATTCCCTTGAACGCAGGTTCCTGTAGCCTACACCGTAGTTGCTGAACTGGCTGGCAATTCCGCTGACACGTGCTCCTCTGTCATTTATGTCGACTGAGGCCTCGATTACAGGGAACAGGCCGCTGTATGTGAACTTGACATGGCCTGAATGTCTCCATCTTGAGGCATTGTAAGGGTCCTTGTGGGCGGAGTACCCGAACTGTGAGACTGCTGTGCCGAGGTCATTCTGGCTCAGGGCGGATGCTCCGAGGGAGATGAAGTCGTATAGCTGTTCTCCGCTGAATGACATTATGTTGTCTATGTTGAAATAGAACGGTGCCCAGGAATGTATCCTGAGCAGGTGCGGGAATTTCCTGTATCTTGCCGGTGTGCTGCAAACCTCCCCGGCTGTGGATTGCTGTCCGTCAGTGGCATTTGTCCGCTCTGCCTTTGCACTCTCCTGCATGGCAAGTTCCTGCTCCTGCCTTGAAAGTTCATCTGCCATCCTGTACCTGTGTATATCGCTGAAATCCACTTTCCGTGGCAGCAGTGAATCTGCAGGTGTCTTTTCAATGAGGTTTCCCAGATATTGCTTTGCGCTGTAGTAGAGCGTCTTGCCATCGGGACTGTATATGAAGTCATCAGCACCGTATCTTGTCGATGTCAGCTGGGTCAGTTCCCCGGAGCCGGGGACAAGCCTATAGTACTCCTGGACTCCTGTGCGGTCCGTGACAAAATGGAGACCGTCTTCGTCTCCGCTGAAATTTACAATCTGCACAGGCTGTGGGGCAAGCACTGTACGCCATTCCCCGGATAGCCTGCACGCGTATTCTGTCGCATATATACCGTATCCGGAAGGGGATATTCCGGTGGAGTAGACGGTACTGCCTATCCATGCGTTTTCTACAACCTGGATGGAGTCGGGAGCCATTGCAGAGGATATTCTCCTGCCGTTTGAGGCATCTATTATGGCAAGGCCTGTGCGCCCGTTGTCGTGGTATTCGGATACGCAGAGCATGGATTCGTCCGGTGATGGGCATGGGTTGAACAGACGGCCTTCCCTGGTTAGGGACCTGCGTCTGCCGTGCCTTACATCGTAATATCTTATCTTGGAATTCACTTTCTGGCTCCAGCGTATGTCCGGTATGCTTTCGCTCCAGTAGAACCTTCCTGACCGGGGAAGGAAGCACAGCTGGCTTGTGGTACCGGAAAATGGCATTACGCTGTTTTCCCTTCCGAACCTGTCTATCCTGACAAGTTCCGCAGCCCTTGTCATGCCACTCCTTATTGCATAGAGGTAATTGTCCGCAAATTCGAGCTGTGAATATTCAGTATAGTATCCCGATGGCTTAGGCATGAGGCTTTCCGAGTGCATGAAAGGCTTCCTTGATTCAATCTCTTCCTGCCAGATGCTGTTAAGTGTGTCCGCCACTTCCATATAGGTCTGCTTCAGGTTAAGTCCGGTTTTCCTTTTCACAACTGTGTTCAGTCCGTCGAAGTCGTAGATGTTGCGTGAGATATGCCTTGAATAGTCACCGGATATGTTGCTGTATCCATACCTGTAACGGATTCCCCCTATCATGAGATAGCCTGCTGCATAATGGTTTGGTGTATAGTTGCGCTGCGAACCGAACTTCCACCTGTTCCAGTTGCGGAAATCCCCGTTGTCAAATGCTATCATGTAATAGTTCATGAAGTCTGCAGTGCGGCCTCTTCCTGAATTGGACAGTGCTGTCTCCGCCACGACTGCATCACCTTCGAGAAACCACGTGTATGACCAAAGTCCTGCAACCAGTCCGTTGAACATTTCCCCGAAAATCCATCCGAATGGCCTGAAGCCTCCTGAAATACCTGCCTGCATCTGTGCCGCGTGCCTCTGTTCGTGGATTGCGAGCATGTCTATCCAGGGCATGGCCTCCGGTGCATATGGCTGTGGAGATGTGAACAGGTCCATCCTCTTGGGGGCCCAGGCTACAGAGCCGTTGGAATTTGCGTTGAATGCATGCAGTACGACAGGCATCTTGCCGCGGATGCTTTCCCCCGGGACGAATCCGGCAGAGCGTCCTGCCGGGAGGCGGTAATGTTCCAGCTTCCGGCCATATGACATGGCCAGGGAGTCAAGCCCGCGCGGATATATTATCCTGTAGTTTCCGGTCTCTGTCCTGTTCCACCTTGTCGAGGCAGGGTCGTCGCCTGCTGTATAGAACTGTGCGCTGCAGACGCAATGGACTGCAAGCATCATTAGTATGGTGATAAAGTATCTTGTAGACGGTTTCGGTCCAATCATTGTTAAACCTTTGTTACAGCAAGGTTAAGCCATTGTTACGGCATGGTTAAATCTTTGTTACATTGTTTGTAACGGGGTGCAAATCTAATGCTTTTTTGTTATTCTTGCGATAAATTTTTATTAAAGGATTTTAATTTATGCATATTGCTTTACTTGTTTTCACTCTTGTTGGTGCACTTGGGATGTTCCTTTACGGAATGACCCAGATGAGTGAGAGCCTGCAGAAGGTGGCAGGCGACCGTCTACGCTCCTTCCTTGCGACAATGACATCCACTCCTCTGAAGAGAGTCCTTACCGGAACGGCGATTACGGCACTCGTACAGTCATCTTCGGCCACAACAATAATGGTCGTAAGCTTTGTGAATGCAGGCCTTCTTTCCCTTGCGAATGCAATCGGGGTAATCATGGGGGCTAACATCGGCACTACGCTTACAGCCTGGATCACTGCCCTTGGCTTCTCGGTAGACATAGCCCTGTTCTCGGTTCCGCTTATGGCCCTTGGCTTCCTGCTTATCTCCTCGAAGAAGGCGATGAACAGGAATATAGGAGGATTCGTAATAGGGTTCTCGATAATGTTCCTCGGGCTTTCATTCATGAAGTCCTCTGCCGGTGAACTGCTTTCAGACAAGGAGGCTATAATGTCTTTCCTCGGGCATTTTACGGAGTATGGATTCGGCTCGGTGCTTATATTCCTGGCTGTAGGTGCGATACTTACAGTTGTCCTGCAGGCATCCAGCGCGACAATGGCCATTACAATGCTCCTTGCCACATCCGGACTGATAGGATTTGACCTTGCCGCTGCAATGGTGCTTGGCGAAAACATCGGTACAACCATTACTGCAAACATGGCTGCTTCAGTCGGAAACACCTCTGCAAAGAGGGCTGCCCGTGCACATACGCTGTTCAATGTGTTCGGTGTACTGTGGGTACTGCTGCTGTTCAATCCGTTCCTTAAGCTTATCGGGTTGATAATGGCTTCTGTAGGGCTTCCATCCCCGCTTTCCGCAGACCTTACGTCTGCCGATACTGCTACGCAGACTTCCCTGCTCTATGGCATCGCTACCCTGCATACGCTGTTCAATATAACCAATACCTTGATACTTATATGGTTTGTGCCTGTAATTGTCAAGATTGTGACGTGGATGGTCAAGACCCCTAAGGGTGAGGAGGAAGAGACTTTCAGCCTCAGATATATCTCAGGAGGAATCCTCAGTACGGCAGAACTGTCCCTTGATGAGGCCAGGCTGGAGATTGCCCATTTCGCTGAAATCTGCTATAAAGGATACGGGTATATCCGGCAGGCGATAAATGAGCAGGACCCGGGCAAGTTCGCGGAACTTAACAAGAAGCTCGTCAAATATGAGGATATAACAGACAGGATTGAATATGAGATAGCTTCATATCTCAGCGAGGTGTCCAAGGGGCAGCTGAGCGAGGCTTCAGGGAAGAGGGTCAAGGCCATGTACAAGATTATAGGGGAGCTGGAGAGCCTCGGTGACTCAGGCGAGGCTATCGGGCGTATCCTTCAGCGCAAGAATGCCCACAACAAGATGTTTGATGAAGATATGCTTGGCAGGCTGAACCAGATGCTTGACACTGTGCAGGCAGCATACGATGCGATGCTTGAGAATCTTCGCAGGCCATACGGCGAGGTGCATGACATAATGAATGCGCGGAATGCAGAGGATGCAATCAACTCGTGCCGCAACCGTCTTCGTGAGGAACATATAGCGAACATTGAGAATGACGGCTATAACTATCAGACTGGAGTCTACTATATGGACGTGATTGCTGAGCTGGAGAGGATAGGTGACTTTATCATAAATGTGTCCCAGGCAGAGGAGGCTGTCAAATAGCATGGCCCCTCTGATGTGGATTACCATGGATTGTGAAATGCTTCCTCTCATTACTGCCGGACAGTCTGTTAATTATATGTTAAGATTTTAAAAAATTAAAGGCGCAAGGGTGAAAAATTTAATTATTTTTCGTAATCTTGCGCCCTAATTTTAATTCACAGACTTCACTTATGCATATAGTTCTACTTGTTTTCACTCTTCTAGGTGCATTAGGGATGTTCCTCTATGGAATGACCATGATGAGTGAAAGCCTCCAGAAGGCCGCAGGAGACCGTCTACGGTCCTTTCTGGCATCCATGACATCTACCCCTTTCAAGCAGGTGCTCACCGGAACAGCAATTACTACACTTGTACAGTCTTCTTCAGCTACAACCGTCATGGTTGTCAGTTTTGTCAATGCGGGACTTATCACCCTTGCCAATGCAGTGGGGGTCATCATGGGAGCGAATGTGGGTACGATACCTACTGTCTGGATTACCGCTTTCGGATTCTCGTTTGACATAGCAGCATTTTCGATTCCGCTCATGGCCCTTGGATTCGTGCTCATTTCATCCAAGAGGGCCCAGAACAAGAATATCGGCGGCTTCATCGTCGGCTTTGCAATGCTGTTCCTCGGACTTTCGTTCATGAAGTCCTCTGCAGGCGACCTCCTTTCAAACAGGGATGCGATGATGTCCTTCTTCGGATATTTTACCGGCTACAGGTTCGGATCTGTGCTGATTTTCCTTTTGGTAGGAGCCATACTGACAATGGTTCTGCAGGCATCAAGTGCGACCATGGCCATCACCATGCTCCTTGCCACATCCGGGCTTATCGGCTTTGACCTTGCTGCAGCGATGGTGCTTGGAGAGAATATCGGTACAACCATTACTGCCAATATGGCGGCTTCTGTCGGCAATACTTCGGCAAAGAGGGCTGCGCGTGCACATACAGTGTACAATGTCTTCGGAGCGGTCTGGGTACTGTTGCTGTACAATCCTTTCCTTAGGCTTGTAGGGCTGATTGTGTCCGGGCTCGGACTTCCTGACCCTCTGTCTGCAGACCTGACAAACCCTGACCCTGCAACGCAGGATTCCCTCCTTTTCGGAATCGCCATACTCCATACCCTTTTCAAGCTTATCAATACTCTGATACTGATATGGTTTATCCCTACAATAGTAAAGATTGTGACTGTAATGGTCAAGGCTCCGGAAGGCGAGGAGGAAGAGGTGTTCCGTCTCAAATATATCACTGGAGGCCTTCTGAGCACAGCGGAGCTTTCGCTTGACGAGGCAAAGCAGGAAATTACATATTTTGCAGAGATATGCCAGAAAGGATATGGATATATCCGCCAGGCAATCAATGAGCAGGATCCTGACAAGTTTGCGGAGCTTAACAAGAAGCTTGTCAAATATGAAGACATCACCGACAAGATTGAGTATGAGATAGCTGCATATCTCAGCGAGGTTTCGAACGGGGAACTGAGCGAAAGGTCTGACTACAGGATAAAGGCCATGTTCAAGATTATCGGCGAACTGGAGAGCCTCGGTGACTCCGGCGAGGCAATCGGACGTATCCTTCAGCGCAAGAATGCACACAACAAGGTGTTCGATGAGGAGATGCTCAGCAAGCTGAACCTTATGCTTGACACAGTGCAGACTGCATATGATGCGATGCTTGAGAACCTTCGCAGGCCATACGAGGATGTCAATGACATCACAAATGCACAGAACGCCGAAGATGCAATCAACTCGTGCCGCAACCGTCTGCGCGAGGAGCATATCGCCAATATCGAGAATGACAGCTACAACTACCAGACAGGAGTCTATTACATGGACGTCCTTGCTGAGCTGGAGAGGATAGGTGACTTCATAATCAATGTCTCCCAGGCTGAGGAGGCTGTAAAATAGCTTGCAGAAAGCAGCTGCTCATGCCTGTCCTAAAGTCAAATCTGATGAAACGTATTCTTTATATGGCACTCGTGCTGTCTGTTGCTGCCGGGTGTGGACAGGGAAAGGTAGAGAAGTTTTCTCCTCTGCCTTTCCCCGTTGTCAATGTGCCCGGCGTGTATGCAGATGACCGGGAAGCGGCTGTGGAATATGCACTGATGCATTATTGGGATGCACTCGCAGATACTTCGCGCTCTTACCCATGTGACTCGTCATTGGTGAGCGGGGTACGCAGGGATGATGTGGAGCATGCGTATGCCAATTTCCTCGGGATGATGGGGATGGCTGACATTGCTGTTGCCAGGGATGCTGTTGCCAGGATGTACGGGAAGGCTGTTGCATGTGAAGCCAAGGATACTTCTTCCAATGTGTTCGAGACCTTGACTGCGTTGACAGAGCGGTATCTTTATGACCCGAATTCCCCTTTGCGGATGGAGGACCTGTATGGTGTCTATGCCGGTCTGCTTGCCGGATATAAGGGGTTCTCTCCGGAGAAAAGGGCTGTGTATGCGTATGATGCGCAGATGTGTGCGCTCAATGCCGTCGGGACACCTGCAGCTGATTTTCAGTTCAGCGATGCCTCCGGCAAGATGCATTCCCTCTATGGGATAAAGGCGGAATATACCCTCCTGTTTTTCAGTAATCCCGGATGCGCTGCCTGCAAGGACATAATCAATGTGCTGACAGAAGACCCTGTCGTGTCTGCCATGGTTGCTACCGGACGTCTTGCCGTAGCGAATATCTATATAGATGAGGATATATCCGCATGGTATGAATATATGCCTGTCTACCCGTCTTCATGGTACAATGGCTATGATCCCAACGGAATCATAAGGGAGGATACCCTATACAATGTCAGGGCGATTCCTTCTTTGTATCTTCTTGACAGCCATAAGACTGTGCTTATGAAGGATGCTACCCCTGAGAATGTTTTCGGGTTTCTTGGCAGGCTTTAGCTGATTCTGCCTTTGCTTCCAGCTTCTGCCGGTACTTCCAGTTTCTGCATGCACTTCCGGCTTCTGCCGGTGAACTTCCAAACTATCGCCGGTGCATACCGGAGTGCAACTTTTTCTGCTGTTTTTTGTACACCGGTTCCGAAAAACGTGGGAAAAACACAGAAACATCCACTTGTGTGCAAGACCCCCCGTGTTGCATAAGCGTACATTTTTTTTTAGCTTTGCAATCCGTCCGGCATCGCCAGGTGAAGCCGTTTCATTCATCCGTAGTCAGGCTCCACCGTGAAGCCTTATATGGAGCAGGGTAGTGCCAGGAGGAGCTGCGTCAGCATTGTGGCGGTCCATGTCCGGTGCCCTGCAGCAACGCAGCTGTGGAAATTTTGGATAGGCAATAGCAGAAAACTAAAAATCAATACATTATGGAAATAAAAAAGGAACTCTGGGGAAAGACTGGATGCGGAAAAGAGATATTCCGCTACACTATAGCAAATTCAAAGGGCGCATACGTGCAGCTCTCTAATGTCGGGGCCGGTATCTTGGCTGTGGCTGTTCCGGACAGGGATGGCAATCTTGCAGACGTGGTGCTCGGATATCCTGATCCGGAGAGCTATTTCGGTGACGGCCCTTGTGCAGGAAAAGTGCCAGGAAGATATGCCAACCGTATTGCTTTCGGCAAATTCACTCTTGACGGCAAGGAGTATGGACTGCCTGTCAACAATGGTCCCAACCATCTCCACGGAGGTCCTGACGGATTCCAGAACAAGGTGTGGGAAAGCCGTGTGGAGAATGATGGAGTGGAGTTCATGTATTATGCTGAGGATGGTGAAATGGGTTATCCGGGAGCCTTGAAGGCAGTTGCACGTTACGAATGGAGCGAGGAGAATGAACTGCGCCTGACTCTGACAGCTGAATCTGATGCGCCTACGGTCATTAACCTTACCAACCATGCATATTTCAACCTGAACGGTGAGGGCAACGGAGACATCCTTGGTCATGAACTGAAACTGAATGCTTCAGAATATCTTCCTACAGACGATACTTTGATTCCGGCAGGTGCAAGCGCACCTGTTGCAGGCACTCCTATGGATTTTGTCAATGCAAAGGCTATCGGACGCGACATCAACAAGGATTTCCCTGCACTGAAATACGGAAAGGGATATGACAACTGCTGGCTTATTGACGGAGCCGAGCCTGGCCAGATACAGAGTGCTGCTGAACTTTATGCCCCGGAAAGCGGACGTACACTTGAAGTGCTTACAACCCAGCCTGGTGTCCAGGTCTACACAGGAAACTGGCTTGCAGGCTGTCCTGTGGCCAAATGCGGACGCAGCTACAATGACTATGAGGGTGTTGCGATAGAGTGCCAGAATTTCCCTGACGCACCTAACAAGGCTGACTATCCGTCACCGGTCCTCCGTCCTGGAGAAGTCTATGAACAGGCTATAATCTTTGCATTTGGAGTCAGATAATGAAACAATACCTTGATTTGCTCCGCCATATAAGGGGGCATGGCGTGATGAAGGAAGACCGTACCGGGACGGGTACGCAGAGCATATTCGGACATCAGATGCGTTTTGACCTTGCTGAGGGATTTCCGCTTCTGACAACCAAGAAAGTGCATCTTAAATCAATAATATATGAACTCCTGTGGTTCATTTCAGGTGATACAAACATCAAGTATCTCAAAGATCACGGTGTCTCTATATGGGATGAATGGGCAGACAAAAATGGTGACCTCGGACCGGTCTACGGACATCAGTGGCGCAGCTGGCCTACTCCGGACGGAGGTACTATTGACCAGCTGTCCAATGTGATAGAGACAATTAGGAAGAATCCGGATTCACGCCGGATGATTGTCTCGGCATGGAATGTTGCCGAGGTGGACAAGATGGCACTGCCTCCGTGCCACTCGCTTTTCCAGTTCTATGTGGCTGACGGAAAGCTGTCATGCCAGCTCTATCAGAGAAGTGCTGATGTATTCCTCGGTGTGCCGTTCAACATTGCCTCGTACGCATTGCTGACGATGATGATTGCGCAGGTATGCGGCCTGCAGCCAGGTGAGTTTGTGCATACTACAGGCGATACACATATCTACAGGAATCATTTTGAGCAGGTAGCACTCCAGCTCTCGCGCGAACCGCGTCCGCTTCCGGTGATGAAGCTAAATCCTGGGGTGAAGGATATATTTGACTTCAAGTACGAGGACTTTACCCTTGAAGGATATGACCCATGGCCTGGAATCAAGGCTCCTGTGGCGGTGTAACTTTTAAGAAACATGCAGAAAAACATAATAGTAGCAGTCGCTGACAATGGCGCAATAGGTAAGGACAACAGTCTTTTGTGGCATATTTCCGAAGACCTTGGATATTTCAAGTCTGTGACTCTCGGAAGCCCTGTCATCATGGGGCGCAAGACATTTGAGTCAATCGGACGTCCGCTTCCGAAACGGACAAATATTGTCGTGACAAGGGGTGATGTGATGACCGGGCCTGACGGGTCGGCAGTGCCTTTCCCTGACGGTGTACTTGTGGCGCATTCCCTGGAGGAGGCGTTTGCAATGGCAGGGATGCCTGCAGTGAGGAATCTTGCTTCCATTCCAGGAATAAAGGGAGGAGACAGCCTTTCTGGACATTCCTGCTTTACGTCAGGAGATATGGCTGCGGCAGATGATGAAGCCGGATGTTTTGTGATAGGTGGTGGAGAAATCTACCGTCAGGCGATTGACTATGCAGACAGGCTGTATGTAACAGAGGTCCATACGTCAATAGAGGATGCCGATACCTTTTTCCCTGCAATTGATCCAGCAGTCTGGGAAGTGTCATCCCGTTCAGAAATGAAGAGCGACCCTGAGACCGGCCTGGCGTTTGAGTTTGTCGTCTATCACCGCAGATAGATCTGCTTTTTCATCAGATAGGACTATCTATAATTTTGGGAATTTATTTGATATATCTTTGGGAATTTTATTCCTGTAATTTTAGGAATTTATTTGCCATATTTTTGGGAATTTTAATATAAAGCATTAATTTTGCGAAAAATACATGGATATGGGCAGATATTTGAAAAGGATTGTAGAGTCGCAAATAGAAAGGAAGATGAAATCTTCAGGGGCAGTCCTTATTGCAGGGCCAAAATTCTGTGGTAAGACAACAACTGCGACCCAATTTGCCAAAAGTATCAAGAAACTCAGCACTGAAAGTGCTATAAACCTGGCCCGTATGGAGCCAAGGGCCACTTTGGACGGCGAGAAGCCAAGGCTTATCGATGAATGGCAGACCGTCCCGCAGATATGGGATGAAGTACGTAACTATATAGATGAAAATTCCGGTTTCGGTCAATTTATTCTCACAGGCAGTTCCACTCCGGAAGACAAGACGCAGATACATCATTCCGGGGCAGGCAGGATAACTCCTGTCAAAATGCGTCCTATGAGCTTATATGAATCTTTGGAATCAAATGGAATGGTTTCCATAGGAAGGCTTTTTGAGAATAAAGATGTGAATGTGCTTTATGAAAATACAGAATATAATCTCAGAAAGACTGCTTTTCTGCTTTGCCGTGGAGGATGGCCGCAGTCCATCGTAGAAGATGATGAGGTCGCATTGGATATTACAGCCAACTATTATGAAGGTCTGTTCAGCTTTGAAAATTCTGACAACGATAAATTCCGGAACAAAAATCCGGAAATCCTCAAAATGCTTCTTAGAAGCTACGCCAGAAACATATCTACAGAAGCATCGGTCTCAACCATTATCCAGGATATTATCCAGACGAACAGCAGGAATACGTTCGATGTCAAGACGTATGATGATTATATGGATGCGTTGAAAGACTTGTTCATAATAGAGGATATTCTTGCATGGAATCCCAATATCAGGAGCAAGGCTGCAATCCGGTCGACCCCGACAAGGCATTTTGTTGATACATCCATTGCTTGCGCTGCACTTGGCATATCTCCGGATGACTTAATGGGTGACATGGAGTCTTTCGGTCTCTTTTTTGAGGATATGGTAGTGCGGGATCTTACAATATATTCAAGTTGTCTGAAAGGGGAGGTTAGACATTACCGTGACAGCAATGGCCTTGAATGTGATGCCATTATTCATTTGCCTGACGGGACTTGGGCTGCTGTCGAAGTCAAGCTTGGAGGAGAAAAACTTATAAATGCTGGAATAGCAAATCTTAATAAATTAAAGTCACTTGTCAGTAAAGAACCGGCATTTATGATGATAATTACTGCTACCGGGCCTGCATACAGACGTCCTGACGGTATTTATGTCGTACCGATAAATTGTCTTAAAGACTGACTGTGGAAGAGGGCATTTCATGAACGGTCGGAACTTTTGCAAAGATGCCTGGAGGCATCAAATCCTGGTACAGGATTATCTGAAGCTATACAAGCCTGCGCATAATCGGTTTTTATCTTTTATTTTGTTGATTGTTAATATTTTTGGATTATATTTGCATAGGGATATCCAAAGATCTTGATAAATCTATGATATTTGAGCGTAAAATATATTCCAGGCTGCTTGCCTGGAAAAAGTTTCGCAAGCTGCATAAATGCACAGTTATCAATGAAATTTGGCACTTGCAGAACTTGAATTAATGTTAAATGCGCAAAATGTAATATTAATATGCAGATAGATACTTGTTTATGCAAGCACAGGTACTCCAAATCGGGTATATGTGCTTGCGTAAATATTTGTGTCATTGTGAATTGTGTTTTGCACTAATGGCATACTTCAGTCTCAGGAGGCCATCAGGAAACAAATCCTCCGGATAGCAGCAGAAGTGTGTTTAGATATTTGGAAAACAATAGCTAACTTTGCACCTGCAAACGAACTTTACAGATAATATCTCAAACTGGTTCCAATATGGAAAGAGAGAATTTCGGCAGCCGTTTCGGTGTGCTTATGGCTATGGCAGGCTCCGCTGTGGGGCTGGGCAATCTCTGGCGTTTCCCGTACATGGTAGGGACAAACGGAGGGGCTGCATTTATCTTCGTATATATCCTGTCTGTATTCCTGCTGTGCCTTCCCATATTATGCGCAGAGGCCATTGTGGGGCGCAGGAGCCAGAAAAATGCCTTCCGTGCCTTTGACTCCCTTGCTCCAGGAACTCCGTGGAAATGGGCTGGAATCATTATGGTGCTTACTCCGATGATTGTCGTTTCGTATTACAGCGTCATAGGAGGCTGGTCAGTGGAGTATTTCCTCAAGTCGCTGATGTTTGATTTTACCGGTAGTGCACATACTCAGGAAGGGCTTGGGCATATATTTGGTGACTATATATCTTCTGTATGGCGTCCTCTTGTGGAGCATACTGTTTTCCTGGGAATTACAGCCATAGTAGTTGTACGTGGCGTAAAGAACGGAATCGAAAAGTTCGGCAAGGTCATGATGCCTCTCCTTTTCCTGATAGTCATAGCTATAGCGATACGCTCCTTGACACTTCCGGGAGCCGGTGAGGGACTTTCCTACCTTTTCCGTCCCGATTTCTCCAAAATAAATGGCCCAGTCTGCATGGCAGCCCTCGGGCAGGCATTCTTCTCACTTTCTGTCGGGTTCGGGATAATGATGACGTATTCTTCTTATATAAGCAAGAAGGAGAATATAGCAGCATCTTCGTCATACACTGCAATTGCAGATTTCATATTTGCACTTATCGCGAGCTGTGCGATAATGCCTGCAGTCTTTTCATTCGGGCTCAGTCCGCAGGCCGGTCCTGGACTTGTATTTGAGACACTTCCTTTCATCTTTTCCAAGATGCCGATGGGAGGAGTCATAGCAATCCTTTTCTTTCTTGCCCTTTTGGTGGCTGCCCTGACATCGTCCATATCCATATTTGAAGTAGGTGTTGCCTATCTTGTTGAGGAAAGAAACATGACACGTAAGGCTGCTGCCCTGATTGTATATGCAATAACATGGTCTGTCGGCATAGTGTGCTCACTTTCTTTTGGACCGCTTTCAGACTTCCATATATTCGGTGAGACTGTATTCAATCTTCTTGACAAATTGTCCGCAAATCTGCTGATGACTACCGGTGCATTGACAATAGTGCTTTTTGTCGGCTGGAAGATGAAACGGTCAGATGTAATGGATGAATTCACCAATGGCGGAACCTTGGCAGGCAATAGACGTATATTCCCATATCTCTATTTCGTAATAAGGTATCTTGCCCCGGCTGCAATTGTCATGGTTCTGATTTCCGGACTGTTTCTGTAGCTCCGAGTTCTTTCTGTGGTTCCAGTCTCTTTATGTAGCTCCGGACTTTCCATAGTTGGCATATTCTTTAGCCTGCGTAGTTCAAATATAAGTTGAGCCGTATTTCGAATGAAGGTGTTTGCCAATGAGCGAGCACGCAAATCTGCATTATATGCTCTCTATGGCACTTTTGTGTGCCATTAAGTCCTAAAATTGGTAGACATCCGCACAAAATTAAAAGTGAAGTATCTGTGCTTCAGCTGATTATGTTTGTAAGGCGTGCTCGCTGAAATGCAGATATAATGAAAATAAGTCTCCAGCCATGGATGTCATTTCAAACTATTAAGTGCATTATATCCAAGGCATATGGGAGACCGGAAGACAGGCTCGTCTGAGTCCATGCTCAGGAATGGAAATTTTTCCTGGCCAGATACTTTTGGGAGCATTTTCAAGAATGGAATTTGTCACATTAGACAACAGGTCCAGTAAAGCCTTACCTGCACTTTCCATGAAGCAGGAGGATATGTATGCAAACATCAGAAATGCCAAGGCTGTTCCAGACTGGTAGCAAATATGACCAGAGTGGAACGCAGAACCGTGCTATAGGCGTCTGAGAAGGCGATTACTGTTCCAGACAGGTTCATTAATACACCAGTTTGGAATGCGACATGGCAGTGACAACAGTTGAAACAGCATAGAAAGTCAGCATCGAAGATCCATATAGAGGTCAGTCTTGAAGGTCTGTATAGAGCTCAGAATAGAAATCAGTACAGAAAGTCAGTATAGAATACCCCATAGGCATTGGATACAGCATAGGGCAGGAATATGTCAAAACCGCAAGGAACGGGAAATGGAAGTTCGTCCAGCTGAAGCAGTACAGGTGCTGGTGCAGAAGACATCGTAGGCATGGAATACGATGCCTATATAGTCTGGGGCATTGAATAGATGCCTATTATGTCTGGAGCATTGAATAAGGTCGAACAGCAATATGTCTATACAGCCGGAGCATGGAATATTAAGGAGGATATTCAGTCCGTCCGATTGACAAATCATATAAAAAAGGAACATTGCAGTTAAAAATACAGAAAAAGTGTAGCTGTTAAGCAGGAATTAAGCAAAAAATAATAGACGTGTTATAACTTCGTGAGAGAATTAATAACACTGCAAAAACTAACTGATATGCGGATATTCGCTTTTGATTTAAGAGTGGCCGTTATTCTGTCGATTCTTGCGACTGCATCTTTTGCTGCCCCTCCTGCACTTGCCTCGCATGAAAATGCTCCAGTAGGGCAGGTGAAAGAGGTTACAGTCACAGGCACTGTCTCTGACATGGCATCACAGCCTATGGCAGGGGCCATTGTCTATTCGCCTGAATACAACATTGCCACTATGACCGACTCGAAAGGACGGTATTCAATTACTGTCCCGAAAGCCGGAGTCGAGATTCAGGTATCATTCATCGGCTACAGGACATTCTCATTCACTGTGGGTGCGAGGGCTGTCCAGAATGTGGTGCTTGAAGATGAAACCCACACTTTGGATGATGTGGTGGTCGTGGCCTACAGCACACAGCGAAAGGCTACAGTGACAGGTTCCGTTGCCGCGGTCAATACCAAGGAACTTCTCCAGTCCCCGCAGGCAAACATCAGCAATGCACTGACAGGCCGTATGCCTGGACTTCTGTCTGTCCAGAGAAGCGGTGAACCTGGAAATGATGCATCTACGCTTCGCATCCGTGGAGTCGGTACCTTTGCCGGAGACCAGGATCCCCTTATCATGGTTGACGGCATTGAATCCACCAACTACAACAACATCGACCCTAATGAAATTGAGTCAATTACCATTCTCAAGGATGCCTCTGCCACAGCTGTCTATGGTGTGCGCGGGGCAAACGGGGTGCTTCTTATACAGACCAAGCGCGGGGAGATCAGCAAGCCGAAGGTCAGCCTTTCAACAAACGTAGCCTTTACCACATTCCCTTTTCTCAGGGACAATATGGGTTCATACGACTGGGCAAGCGGCTACAACCAGGCATTGGCATATGACTCCTATATTACAGGCAGCTATTCACCTAAATATACGGAGGAGCAGCTTGAATACTACAGGACAGGGGAGAATCCAGTCCTGTATCCTGACATGGACTGGTACGGCTATATGCTGAGGGACTACAGCATGCAGACCCAGAGCAACATAAACATACGCGGAGGCGGGAAGAGAGTGAAATATTTCTTCTCCCTGGGCTATTTTACCCAGAACGGAATGTTGAACACTGATGTCGTAAGGCAGGACTATGACTATCAGATAAAATACCGCAGGTATAATTTCCGCTCCAATTTTGATATTGACATCACAAAGAACCTGAAGGCAAGTGTGGACATCTCCACCCAGATAGACAACAGGCGCGGCCCGAACTGGAACACCGACCTGCTGTTCGAGATGCTTTCCTCTGTGCCGGCCAATGCCACTCCAGGTGTTGTGGACGGCAATATAATCACCCTGGACCAGGTGACCAATTCATCGTGGTCTCCTCTTGCCGCATACAACAAGGGCTGGCATAATGACTATGGAAACACCCTCAATGGTGCTGTGCGTCTCAATTATAGCATGGACTATCTGCTGAAAGGCCTTAAACTGCGCGGAGCAATCTCCTACAAGAGCTACAACATGGAGGTGAAGACATTTGAAAAGTCACTTGTGACATACGATGCAAGGCCGGGAGAGGATGATGAAATCATCTTTGTACCTAACGGGGAACCTTCCCAGGCAAAGAGCGGCTCATCTACCGACAAGAACCGGAGGATTTACCTTGAGGCAGGGGTTGAATGGGGAAATACGTTCAACGGGCACAGCGTCGGTGCACTCGTCCTCTACAACCAGAGCAAATATCACAGTCCCAGCCTTGCATTCCTTATCCCGAACGGCTACCAGGGTGTGGTCGGCAGGGTCACATACGACTATCGGAGCAAATATATGGCTGAGTTCAATATCGGATATAACGGTACCGAGAACTTTGCCGAAGGCAGGCGTTTCGGATGGTTCCCGTCATTTTCTGTCGGCTGGGTGCCTACTGACGAGAATTTCTTCCCGAAGAACAATGTCCTTACTTTCATGAAGATAAGGGCTTCCTACGGTATCGTCGGAAATGACAAGGTCGGAGGCGACCGTTTCCTCTATATGCCGACATCCTATACCTACAAGGACGGTGTCTACCATTTCGGTGAAGTAGGTGACAACTACCAGTCGTACAAAGGCTCGTATGAGGGCAAGATAGGAAATCCGCTCCTTACATGGGAAAAGGCCAGGAAGCTGAATGTCGGCCTTGATGCGCATCTGATGAAAGACAAGATTTCCCTGACATTCGAATGGTTTCTTGAAAACAGGGACAACATCCTGACCAACAGGGGGACTGTCCCGGACATTATAGGAGCCAACATGCCTGCCTACAATCTCGGAAAGATGAAAAACTCGGGATATGAGGGTGAACTGTCATACAACGACCGCTGGGGAGAGTTCCGTTTCTTCGCAAAAGGCAACTTCACATACGCGCACAATGTGATCCTGGAGCAGGACGAGGTGAAATGGCCTTATGAATACCAGTACCGCACAGGACAGAGGTATGGGCAGTTCTTCGGATATGTCGCTGACGGGCTGTTCAATACATGGGAAGAGGTCAATGATGTCAACCGTCCGGTCTATCAGTGGAACAACAACAGGATACAGCCCGGAGACATCCGCTACAAGGACATCAACGGTGACGGCAGGATTGACGACAAGGATATCGTGCCGATAGGCTATTCAAATTTTCCTGAAATCATGTACGGTATATCATTGGGCGGAAGCTGGAAAGGCCTTGACTTCTCAATCCTGTTCCAGGGTGCCGCGCATGTCTCCAACATGCCTTCAAGAAGGACAATGAGAGGCTTCTATACTGGCACCGGTGCTTCAGCAGACCTGTTGAAGAGCTGGTCCCAGGAGAGATATGAGAAGGGTCTTGAAATCGTGTATCCGAGATATTCCGTCACAAATGACGAACATAACTACGTGGTAAGTACCTATTGGCTTGAGGATGCTTCATACCTTAGGCTGAAGTCAGTGGAAGTTGGATATTCATTTACTGCTTCATGGCTTTCAAGGATGGGGGTATCCAACGTGAGGTTCTATTTCAACGGAAACAATCTCCTTACATTCTGCAGGCTGTTCCCTGGAGAAGACCCTGAATATCCGACCGGTGCGGCCAACTCGGAGCCTTATCCGCTGACGAGGGTCTTTAACTTAGGTGTGAACATCAACTTCTAAAGTCTAATGTCTATGAAATATATAATAAGGTTAATCGCAATGGTCTCATTCCTGTCGTCAGCCATATCGTGTGACTATCTCGACAAGGCTCCCGGTGTGGATGTGACGGAAGACGACATCTTCTCGTCTGTCACGGAGGTGGAGACATTGCTTGCAAGCATATATCAGAAAGGAGTACATTCCAATCTCGGCTACGGATCTCCGAACAATGCCGGTGACGATACGACCAATCCGCACAGTTCTCCATGGACCGGGCGTTGTGATGAGTCAGAGCAATGTGCGCCATGGTATGAGCCGAATGAATGGAATTCAGCATCGGTCAGTGCAGACAAGACGGATGACAGGCGCTGGAGCCTGAGATGGGAGGCCATAAGGAAAGTCGCCCTGATGATAAAGAGGGTTGACGATGTGCCCGGCATATCACCGTCATACGCAAACCAATTGAAGGCGGAAAGCCGTGTCATAAGGGCACTCAACTATTTCGAGATGCTGAAATTCTATGGTGGAGTCCCTATAATTGACCATTTCATCGAGGTCAGTGAAGAACTTTCCATTCCGCGCAGCAGCGTTGCGGAGGTCGTTGATTTCATTGTGACGGACTGTGAAGAGGCGTTGCAGCATCTTCCCGATGCACAGCGCGGTTCGCTCCGCGGCAGGGTTGACAAGGGTGTAGCCCTGGCACTCAGGTCGAAGGCTCTCCTATATGCAGCAAGCCCGCTTTTCAACACAGATGTCCCTTATATGGACTTCGGTGAAAATAATGGTCTAATCTGCTATGGGGAATATGACCCGGCAAGATGGGAGGATGCCGCACTTGCGGCCAAGGAATGTCTGGACTGGGCGGAAGAAAACGGATGCCGTCTGATTGACGACCAGGGAACAGCTGAGAATTACAGGTATTCGTGGGAGCATTACGACAATGCGGAGATAATATTTGCAGAAAAGGCCCATGGTGCCCTTGGCAAATGGACCTGGCCATGGTCATCAATGGCACCTCCAAATGTCTATCCCGGAAATGCCGGACAGAGCGGAATCACGGTCACTCTCAACCATGTGCGCAAATATGAGAACAGGGACGGCTCAATGCCTGTATGGAATGGCGGGAATGACCTGCAGGCAAAGATGGCCGCGCTTGATCCGCGTTTTGAGGCAAGCATTACCGGGAATCTCGGACGCTGGAACAGTGAATTTCCTGCCCTTGAACTCTTCGAGGGAGGCAAGCAGGCCAATACATGCTACGGAGGCTTCTGGCTCCATAAGCATTACCCTTCAGAAATCAGCGATGTCGTCTGGCAGTATGTACCCAACTCCACCCTTTTCCAGCTGAATGAGATTTACCTTAATTATGCGGAGGCGATGAATGAGGTATATGGTCCAGACAATGACAACGGGTATGGAATGACTGCACGCGAAGCTGTGGACAAGGTACGCTCACGCTCTGGCATGCCTGCCCTTCCTGATTCAGGAAAAGAACAGTTCCGTGAACAGGTACGTCATGAGCGGGATATTGAGCTTGCATTCGACAACCACAGGTTCTGGGACATCAGGAGATGGATGATAGCTGAGGAGGAAGGTGTAATGCAGGGAAACATGTGGGGCATCCGGATAACGAAGATTGAGGGCAACAGCAGGGAATACCATTATGAACCGTACGTCTTCGAGACAAGAAGCTGGAACCGCAGGGGCTATCTGCATCCGTTCAGTACAAATGAGGTCAACAAGGGATACCTCCTCCAAAATCCCGGATATTAAAGACAGAAGACATGAAAATCAACAAGACAACCATATTTTCAGGCCTGGCAGCCATCATGTCCTGTGCTTTTGTAGCAGCAAATGCCCAGGAGCCTGGTGATACTTCTGTGACAGGTGGGGTGACTGTGCCTTCCATTGAGCTTCCCTGTTGGCAGATTGCAGGGGCTGTCTCCAGGATTTCCGGGGAGGAGTTGAGCGATTCGTATATTTCAAATGTTGCAAATACATTGTTTGGACGCATCCCCGGACTCACCGTCCAGGGCAGCGGTGCAGAGCCAGGCTCTGACAGCCCGGTGCTCTCTTCCAGGGGTATAGGCACATTCGGCTCCGGTTCAGGGCTGTTTTTCGTGATAGACGGCTTTGCATCCACACAGGACTTCTTTGAAAGGCTTACACCTGGGGAGATCGAGTCAATAGAATTGCTGAAAGATGCATCTGCAACAGCACTTTACGGGAACCGTGCAGCCAATGGTGTCCTGCTTGTCAAGACAAGGCATGGCAAAAACACTCCATTGAAGATTGACTTCGGTGTAAGGGCCGGGTTCCAGCAGCCGTTGAGGCTTCCTCAGTGGCTTGGGGCCTACGACTATGCGACATTATACAACGAAGCTTTGTCAAATGAAGGCAAAAGCCCGCTGTATTCAACAGCGGACCTTGATGCATATGCAGCCGGTGACTCTCCGATGCTGTATCCGGATATCAACTGGCAGGACGAGATAATGTCAAGGATGAGTCCGGTAGTTGTCTACAACTTGACTGCATCCGGCGGCGGAAATGCCGTTAAATATCTTGTGCATTTCAACGGAGTGAACAATATGGGGCTTCTCAGGGACCCGTCAGGAGTGAATGACTTTGCCAGGAAGCAGAGCTTTTCAAGATATAATTTCAGGACCAATGTTGACATCAGCCTTACAAAAAGGCTTACCGCTTCGGTGATTCTCGGAGGAAGCATCGAGGACAAGGTAACTCCTGGAGTCACGGAAAGTACATGGAATGTCATTGATCTTGCAGCAACGGTTCCGCCAAATGCGTTTCCTGTGCTGGCATCCGCTACAAAGGTCGGAGGAAATGCAGCATATTCCAACCCAGTCGCCGAATTGACAGAAAGAGGCTATGTCTCATATAACGGACGTACAGCCCAGGCATCCATCCGTCTTTCAGAAAGGCTGGATTTCATCACAAAGGGGCTTTGGGTTACAGGTGCGATAAGTTTCAACAATTTCTACAAGTCGTATTCAAGCAAGACACGTTCATACGCACGCTACAGCCCTGTAAAGGACTCTTCCGGGGAAATCTCTTTCGTCCAGTACGGCGAGGATACAGCCCTCGGCGGAGACGAGTCTTCCTCATGGCAGTGGCGCAATATTGTTGCAGATGCGGCAATCAATTATGACAGGGTGTTTGGCGGAAAGCATTATGTCAACGGCCTGCTGAAATTCGACTATGACGAGTACACTGTGACAGGGACTACGCTTCCTTTCAAGAATCTCGGTTTCGGAGGACGTTTCTCGTATTCATATGACAAGAGGTATATTGCTGAATTTACTTTCGGGTATCGTGGGAACGACAATTTCCCTGCCGGTTCAAGATATGGATTCTTTCCTGCGGGAGCGGTCGCATGGGTAATTTCCGAGGAAGGCTTCCTTAAAGGCAGCCGTGCAGTGAACCATCTGAAGATAAGGGCGTCCTACGGACTTGTAGGCAATGCGGACATCGGAGGCAGCAGATATATGCAGAACCAGTATTACAATTGGGGCGGCAACTACTGGTTCGGCTCGTCCAACTCGGCTGCTGACACATATTTTGAGGGTGAGAAGGCCAATCCGTTTGTCACATGGGAGAAAGACCGCAAGCTCAATGTCGGGATAGAGGCAAGGTTTGTGAACAACCTTTATTTCACATTCGACTGGTTCCGTGCACACAGGTATGACATACTTACAAAGCCTTGGTCTTCTGTTCCGGACTGGCTCGGATTCTCAAAGCCAAGCATGAATATAGGGATAGTCGACAATACCGGTTTTGAGGCCGTGCTCGGATGGCGTGAGTCTGAAAAGGAATTCAGGTACAAGGTTGAGGCGAGTGCATGGTATGCCCACAACAATGTGGTATTCAATTCGGAATCCCCTCAGGTCTATTCCTACAGGTACAGTACAGGACATCCTGTAGGCCAGCCGTTTGTCCTGGAGGCTATCGGATTCTTCCGCGACTATGACGATATTGAAAACTCTCCTAAGCAGATTTTTGCAGAGAATGTCCCTGGCGACATCAAGTACAAGGACCAGAACGGTGACAACAAGATTGATGAAGATGACTTTTTCCCGATGGGCTACACAAGCCGTCCGGAGATAACATTGGCCCTTGACCTTGGTTTTGAATACAAAGGATTTGATCTGCAGATGCTTTTCCAGGGTGCCATGAACAGGACAGTCTACCTTGAAGGAAAGGCATACTGGGCTTTCCAGAACAACGGCAAGGTCACGGACATGGCTCTCGGCAGATGGACTCCGCAGACAGCGGACACGGCAGTCTATCCGCGCCTTTCAACCAACGGGGAGAAAAACAATTTCCAGTATTCCTCATTCTGGCAGCGCAAAGGTGACTTCCTCAAGCTCAGGAGCCTGTCTTTCGGATATACGGTCTCCACGCCTGCCATGAAGAAGGCCCATATTGACGGGCTCAGGATATATGTCAGCGGAACCAACCTGTTCTCACTTGACTACATGCAGGGATTCTGCGACCCTGAAGTGCTTTATGGCTATCCTGCAGTAAGGACATGCAGCCTTGGATTCAACATTAAATTCTAAAGACCATGGGAAAGATCAGATATATTTTACCATTGATGCTTGCTGTGTCGACCGTGTCCTGTGACATGGACCCGGAGCTTGAACTGCAGCTTACCGAGGAGGACGTCATACATACCTACAACAACACAATGGGCAGGGCAAATGCCGTCTATACCTATCTCCCTGACGGGTTTTCGTATATAGGAGGCGCAATGCTGGCATCCGCTTGCGACGAAGCGGAACATACAAGTGAAGGAAGTTCTGTCCATAAGTTCAATACCGGTTCCTGGAGCTATCTTGACAATCCGGACGGAGCCTGGAACAGGTGCTTCGGAGGAATCTATGCCGCCAATCTCTTCCTTGAAAAGTCCGATGATGTCCAGATGGACTATCTCAAATATGACCCGGACCAGAATGAGCAGGCCAAGTTTGAACTGTATATGGACAACATCGAGAAAGCCAAGCTGGAGGTGCGTTTCCTCAGGGCACTGTATTATTTCGAGCTTGTGGAACGCTATGGCGGTGTCCCGGTCCTTGAAAGGACATACGGAGTGGATGATGACTACAGTGGAATAGGAAGGAATACCCTTGAAGAGTGCATCGGTTTCATAGTCAATGAATGTGATGACATTGCCCCTGAACTTCCTGCAGTCAAGGAATCCGGCGAGACAGGAAGGGTTACAAAAGGTGCTGCACTTGCCCTGAAGAGCCGTGCCTTGCTTTTTGCGGCGAGTGACCTTTTCAATGACCCGTCATGGGCCGGAGGGTATGACCATCCGGAACTTATCTCAATGCCCGGTGACGTTGACAGGAAAGACAGGTGGGATGCGGCAGCGCAGGCCGCCAAGGCAGTGCTTGACCTTTCGGAGGCGAGATACACGCTGATGACCAGCTATCCTGACATTTTCCTGAAGTCATACAGCAACAACGAGGCGATATTTGTACGCCGCTACGGCAGCAGCTACTCATTTGAGGAGAGCAACTATCCGATAGGCTTTGACAAGGGAAACAGCGGAACAACGCCGTCACAGAACCTTGTGGATGCCTTTGAAACGAAGACAGGCAAGCGGTTTGACTGGAGCAATCCGGATATGGCAGGTGACCCGTATGCAAACCGTGACCCGCGTCTTGCATATGCAATTATCACCAACGGCTCGTCATTCAAGGACAGGACCATGGAGATATTCGAGGGCGGACGTGACGGAAAAGGCATTGTCAACGCGACCAGGACAGGCTATTATCTGCGCAAGTATGTCGATCCGGATGCCAATCTGCTCCAGGGCAGGGGGACTGTCCACGCATGGATAATCTTCCGTCTTGCAGAGATGTATCTCAACTATGCCGAAGCAATGAATGAGGCCTACGGCCCTTCCGATGCGCATGGCTACGGCATGACTGCAATAGAGGCCTTGAATAAGATCCGTCAGCGCAAGGGGGTCGACATGCCTGCAGTACCGTCTACAGTGACAAAGGATGAGATGCGCGAAAGAATCCGCAACGAGAGGCGTGTGGAGCTTGCATTTGAAGGGCATCGTATGTTTGACGTAAGGAGATGGATGATTGCAGAAGAGACACTCGGAGCTCCGTTGAGAGGTGTGGACATACGGCAGAATTCGCAGACATATATCTATACTCCGCAAGTGGTTGAAAACAGGACATTTGAGGCCAGGATGTATCTGTTCCCTATCCCGCAGTCGGACATCAATATCAGCGGCTGGCCGCAAAACCCGTTATGGTAGGCATTAAATCTATGGCATCATGAATATAATCAAAAGAATAACAAGTACATTCTGCATGGCATTGCTGCTTCTTGCAGCAGTCTCATGCGGGACCGGGGTCACGGATGCCGTGTACCCTGCCCAGAAGATATATCTCCCTGCGGCTGTGTCATCATCAATCTATCTCATCGACAAGGCTGAGGAAAGTGCAGGAAGCACTCCTACTGAAGGTTCTACCTACCGTTTCCTTATAGATTATGATGAATACACGTTCTCCATCCCTCTGTCAGTGTACCGCTCAGGCGTTGACAATCATGGAAATGTCGCTGTAGATGTGTATATGGACGATGATGTAGTCTATGACATGATTCTGGACGGGACACTTCCGGAAGATACAGACATTATCCCCATTGACCTGAGGGAGTGCACGGAGCGGGTCATCGTGAAGGACGGTCAGGCATACGCGGCATTCAATGTGGTAATTGACCTTGACTACCTCATGGACCGCCTGAACAGGCACAAGGAGCTTGTATTCGGCGTATCAATCAATACTGATGACCGTGAAATGAATGAAGAATACTGCCGCCTGGCAATAATAATTGATACAACCATATTTGACAATATATAAAACCATGAATAAAATGACATCACTATTTTTGACCCTGGCATTGTTTGTCGCATGTGACAACAAGATTTCCTACGATGATTATGTAATCCCGTCGGATGCTGTCTATACGGCGGTGCCTGCCAATGACTTCCTTTCAAGCATCGGTGTCAACTCATCTATTGATTCAAGGGGGGAAAGTCTTGAAAAGACACTGGAGTGCATGCAGTACATCGGAGCAAGATGGATCCGCAGCGGATATGGTGCCAAGGGATACAGCAGTTTCGACTACCTGATGGAAAATGGAGGAATAAAGTTCTCAATGGCAATAGGTACAGGTTCCAAGGACGGTGACATGGAGAAGGTGCTTGAAGCCGCCCGTTATCTCAAGGAAAAGGATGCGCTTATTGCGATGGAAGGCAACAACGAGCCGAACAACTGGACCATATACTATGAAGGCGAACAGGGAGGAGGAGCCGGCACATGGATGCCTGTTGCCAAGCTGCACAGGGACTTCTATGCTGCCATAAAAGCCGATCCTCTGCTTAAGGATGTGGATGTCTGGTCTTTGACAGAGGCCGGTGCCGAGACAGACAATGTAGGTGTCCAGTTCCTGACAATTCCTGCAGGCGCGGGATGCCTGCTTCCTGCAGGAACTGTGTTCGCTGATGTTGCCAACGTACATAACTATTTCATACATCCTAATTTCCCTGCACTCCAGAACAACCAGACATGGGCCGCTTCCGATCCGTCATCGGCCTGCCGTGTAGACGGACTTTACGGTAACCATGGTGTGACATGGGGGAAAGGCTACCAGGGATATACCGAGCAGGAATGTATGCAGCTCAGGAAGGTTACAACAGAGACAGGAACAACGATTGACGGGGAAAACGGTCCTGTGACAGAAGAGATACAGGCTTTGATGTATATGTCATGCTACCTTTCACAGTATGCACGCGGATGGGAATACACTTCAATGTACATTCTCAGGGACCGTTCGGACGAATCCGGCAACCAGACTTTCGGATTCTACACCCCTGCATACGAACCAAGGCTTTCTGCCCATTATCTGCACAATCTGACCACTGTCTTGAAGGATGACAAGTCAATAGAGCATCCTGGCAGGCTTTCGTATTCCATTCCGGACAAGCCTGAGACAGTGCATACGCTTCTTCTGCAGAAATATGACGGGACGTATGAACTTGTGGTGTGGGGAGAACGCTATGCCGGAGGAAAGGATGAGATCGTGGTCAAGCTTGACAAGGAATACAGCAATATAAATATCTATGACCCTACCAAGGGTACGGATGTCGTCGAGACAGCCAAAAACACATCTGAAGTCTCCTTGACAATGACAAATCATCCATATATCCTTGAATTCAAATGAGAAAGTTTTTCATAATGTATGTGTGTGCTGCCCTCCTGTCCGTCTCATGCCGGGACGGACGGGATCTGGTGCAGTACGCCAATCCTATGGTGGGGACGGCCTATACTGGCCACACTTTCCCTGGAGCTGCATATCCCTTCGGCCTTATGCAACCAAGCCCGCATACAGGGAACTATGGATGGGAACATTGCAGCGGCTACAATAACGACGACAGCCAGATCTGGGGATTCGGACAGAACCATCTCAACGGTACAGGCTGCCCTGACCTCGGTGACCTGATGTTCATGCCATTCTCAGAAGGGCCTAATCCTGATTTCAGAAGCGCATGGGACAAGGAAACGGAATTTGCTGTCCCGGGATATTACAGTGTCACCCTGACAGACAACAATGTCGATGTGGAACTGACCTGCAGCCCTCATGTGGCGATGCACAGGTATCACTACAAAACTGCAACAGCGGGGCTGTATATTGATTTCCAGACGGCACAGACGAGTTCCGAGCACCAGTATGACACACATGTCCTTGAGGCTGAGGTCAATTTTGAGTCTCCGACTGTGATTTCCGGACATCATCATGTGACAGGGTGGGTGCAGAGGCATTTCTATTATGTGATAGAATTCAGTGTGCCTGTGGCGGATACCATTCGCGTAGCCGGCTCTCCGGACAATATGGCACCGAAATATGTCCTGATGTTTCCGGAAGGCTCAAAGGAACTTGTGGCAAAGGTGGCGATGTCCACTGTCAGCATAGATGCGGCAAAGGCAAACATGGCGGCAGAAGTGCCTGGCTGGAATTTCAGTGCTGTCAGGAAGGCAGCGTCAGATGAATGGAACAGGTACTTCCACATGATAGAAGTTGACGGGACGGAAGACCAGCTCGCGAATTTCTATACCTCGTTCTATCATCTCCTCATCCAGCCGAACAATATCGCTGATGTCAGCGGGTCATATCGCGGTGCAGATGATGTAGTGCGATATGCCGTGGGAGGAAGATACTTCTCCACATTCTCACTTTGGGATACTTTCCGTGCGGCACATCCTTTCTACGCGCTCATGATGCCGGAGCTTGCCGGAACAATGGTTGACAATATGCTTGACCATTGCGATGCACAGGGGTTCCTGCCTATATGGGCATTGTGGGGCAAGGAGAATTATTGCATGATAGGCAACCATGCTGTACCGGTCGTGGTGGATGCATGTCTTAAGAATCTGCCTCATGTCAACAGGGACAGGGCATTTGCCGCGGTAAGGAAATCCTTGACAGAGCCTCATTACAAGGCGGACTGGGATGTCTATGACAAATATGGGTATTATCCTTTCGACATAATAAATGAGGAGTCTGCATCAAGGACGCTCGAATGCGGATATGACGACTATTGTGCAGCTGTCCTTGCCGGAGAACTCGGACTGGCCGGGGAACAGGCATTCTTCATGAAAAGGTCAGGATACTGGAAAAACCTGTTTGACACCTCAAACGGGCTTGTCCGTGGAAAGGACAGCAACGGAAATTGGAGGACTCCGTTTGACAAATTCCATCTCTCGCATGGCGGAACTGCCGGAGGAGACTACACAGAAGGCAACGCCTGGCAGTACACATGGCATGTAATGCACGATTTGGAAGGCCTGGTGGAACTGATGGGAGGCCGGCAGGCTTTCATGACTAAGCTGGATTCCCTGTTCATAATCCAGGCACGTGCAGAGCAGACCGGATTCACAGGTGATGTCACAGGACTTATCGGCCAGTATGCGCATGGCAATGAACCGAGCCATCATGTCGCATACCTTTACAGCCGCCTTGGCGACAATGACCGTACTGCGGAACTCGTGCGTGAAATTTTCGATAAATTCTACCGGCCCCGCCCTGACGGGCTTTGCGGAAATGACGACTGCGGCCAGATGTCTGCCTGGTATATGTTTTCAGCCATGGGATTCTATCCTCTGGACAGCATTTCAGGTGAATATGTAATAGGCGCACCTCAGATTGCCGGATTCCGGCTAAGGCTTCATGGCGGGAATGTCCTTGATATCAGGGCAGCAGGGCTTTCGGATGAAAACAGATATGTCAAGTCTGCCGAACTGAACGGGAAACCTCTTGAAAACAATGTCATAACATACAGCCAGATAATGGCAGGAGGTGAATTGAGATATGTCATGTCGAACGAAAAAACGGACAGATGAAAAATATGAAACATATAATATCGCTTGTGGCAGTCTCTGCTTCCATCATTGCTATGGCGGCTTCATGCAGCAGACAGGACAAGGCCCCGGTGGATTATGTCAATCCGTATATGGGCAACATCAGCCATCTGCTTGTGCCGACATATCCTACGGTGCATCTGCCCAACAGCATGATGCGCACGGTGCCGCTTCGCAGTGACTTTACGGATGATACTCTTGACGGCCTGCCTGTATTTCTCACCTCACACCGCGGTGCGCAGGCATTCAGCATCTGCCCATGGAATTGTCCAGATACGCTTGACGGCAGTTTCTCATATCATTATGACCTCGAAAAGATATGTCCATACAGATATGATGTCTATCTGGAGGAAGTCAAGGCTGATGTCCACTATGCCCCGTCGCATCAAAGTGCTGTCTACCGCATCGCGTTCGCTTCAGAAGGTTCTCACTACATCGTTGTAAATTCATTCAGGGGGGAGCTTTCTTCTGACGGAAAGTCTGTGTCCGGATACGAGGAACTGGAGAATGGTGCACGGGCCTATCTTCATCTTGAACCTCAGCAGCTTCCGTCATCCGTAGTGAGAATTTCCGATAGCCGGACTGCATTGGTGTTTGACCGCGCAGAGGTCGAACTGAAATATGGAGTGTCATTCATCAGTGAAGCCCAGGCAGCGGCCAACATGAGGCGTGAACTTGACGGCAGGACGCTGGAGCAGGTTGCCGATGAGGGCCGCAGCATCTGGAACGAGACCCTTTCAAAAATCAAGGTGAAAGGAGGTTCGGATGATGAAAAGTCAGTGTTCTATACATCCCTGTACCGGATTTATGAACGTCCGGTCTGCATCTCGGAAGACGGTTCGTACTATAGCGGATTTGACGGACAGGTGCACCGTGACAACGGAAGGCCTTTCTATGTGGATGACTGGTATTGGGATACATATCTTGCTGCACATCCTCTCCGCACAATCATAGACCCGGGAAAGGAAATGGATATGGTCAATTCCGCCATAATGGCCGCTTCGCAGACTGAAAACAGATGGTATCCAATGTTTCCGCTTGTGACTGGAGACAGCCATTCCATGAACTGCAATCATGGGATGGCCACAGTAGCTGACTGTATAGCCAAGGGACTTGTGGACTTTGATGTGGATATGGCGTTCAAGATGGCAGAGAATACTCTCAAGACAAAGTCCCTTGCCCCATGGACATATTGTCCTGCGGGACGTCTTGACAGGTTCTATTCAGAACACGGATATTATCCAGGAATCAGGGATGACGAGCCTGAAACAGAGTCTGAAATCCATGGCTTCGAGAAACGCCAGCCTGTCGCCGTCACACTCGGTACAGCCTTTGACCAGTGGTGCCTTTCAAAGATTGCAGAATATGCCGGAGACAGCAGGGCAGCAGAGCAATACGCAAAGCGTGCACTTGACTACAGGAACATATTCAATCAGGAGACCGGTTTTTTCCATCCGAAGGATGAAGAGGGTAATTTTATCGAACCGTTTGACTATACCTGGTCTGGTGGAACCGGTTTCCGCAATGCATACGATGAGAATAACGGTCATATCTACAGATGGGGTGTACAGCATAATGTAGCTGACCTGATTGAGCTGATGGGAGGGGAAGAGAAGTTTGTCGGAGAACTTGACAGGATGTTTGAGGCTACATTGAAGAAGACCGATGTATGGAAGCAGGCACCTGACCACAGCGCACTTGTGGGCAACTATTCGATGGGAAACGAGCCTTGCATGCACATCCCTTATCTGTATTGCTATGCAGGGCAGCCATGGAAAACCCAGAAGTGGACAAGGAAACTTCTTGACATGTGGTTCCGGAACGACCTGATGGGAGTTCCTGGAGACGAGGACGGCGGAGGGCTTGGCTCTTTTGCAGTGTTCTCTATGATGGGATTCTATCCTGTGACTCCCGGACTTCCTGTGTATGTACTCACAAGTCCTGTATTTGAGGAAGTGGAGGTGAAAGTCGGCAAAGGAAAAACATTTAAGGTAAAATGTCTGGACTATAGCGAGGAAAACAAATATGTTCAAGGGGCAAGGCTCAATGGACAGGTATGGGACAGGTCCTGGATTTCGCATGAGGATGTCATTGATGGCGGTCTGCTTGAACTTGAAATGGGACGGCATCCCAACGAGGGCCGGGCATCATCTCCGGACAGCTATCCTCCGTCATTTCAGATAGATACGAAAAAAGCGACTCCAATATCTGTCCCAAATCCGCAATATGCCGACTTTAATTATGGCCAAAGCGATAACTCCAACACAGAGTGGATACAAAACATTTCTGTTATAGAGCCGGAATGCCGTTCGGATGTGAAAGGAAAGGTTACTGTACGTTTCAGCGCACCTGGCATGACAGAGGCAAAGGCAATGCTATGGAGACAGCCGTCCGGTTCAGACCGGTCAGTGTGGGGGCATGATGAATGCCTGACACCAAGGAAAGGCTTGAAAATAGGGAAAGACGGCACAGCCTCATTCTCTTTCAATGCAGACAGATTCCCGGCAGGTCCGATGAATGTACGTATCTATGCACATAATGACAAGGGTGAGAAGGACTTTTTTGAACTTCAGCTCTATAACACTGGCGGAGTAGGATGGAGCCAGGGGATACCGGAATCTGCACCGGCTGGAGCCAAGGGACTGAAACTGATTTTTGAAGATGACTTTGACGGTCCTTTGTCCATCTCAAATGATGGACGTAATGCACGCTACAATGCACACAAGCCCCGTTTCGGAGATTTCAGCGGATGGCAGTTTGCGGATGTTGACGGTCCGGACAATCCTTTCTTCCAGAGGGACACATATCTCAAGATAGCTGCACGCAAGCGTCCCGGCACAAACGGAAGCTCAGGACTGATAGCTTCTGTCAATATGGACGGCGAAGGACTGTGGGTAAAGGCCCCCTGCTATCTTGAATGCCGTTTTACAGCCCAGTCCGCCCCAGGTACATGGCCTGCTTTCTGGACAATAACAGGCATAGACAGGGATACGGCCGGAGACGAACTTGACATCATTGAGGCTTATGGAGGAGTCGGGCCGGGCAATCCGAACCATCCCGGATATTCAATATG
The DNA here is from genome assembly GCA_023667095.1 of Bacteroidales bacterium. Taxonomy (GTDB): domain Bacteria; phylum Bacteroidota; class Bacteroidia; order Bacteroidales; family UBA932; genus Cryptobacteroides. The sequence goes on along the minus strand of JAMPAT010000005.1, from coordinate 110,259 downwards.
CAGCCATTTCTGGGGACAGAAGAATCCCGACGGCACAGACCGCGGACACAGGGACTGCGTAGTGCCTATGATGGAGATAGGAGGAGGCTCCTACTGGTCAACGACATTCCATACGTACGCTGTCCGCATAGACTTGGATGATACAGTGTACTATTGTGATGACATTGAGGTGTTCAGGCATCCGACCAACGATGTCTCCCGCGACAGGCCTCATCTCTTCCTTGTCAACTATGCTATCGGAGGCATAAGCGGATGGGGAATAGACCTGGAGCGTTATGGCAACGGCACAGATATGTATGTCGACTATATAAGGGTATATGCCGAGGAGGAAATTGAATACTCAATTCCGCGGCATTGATGGAAAACACACTAAAACAATAAATTTTTACCATGAAACGTATTTATACATCAGGCCTTTGTGTGATGGCACTCATCACCATGGCGTCTTGCAAGGATAACGGCATAGACGGTCCTGAGGAACCGTCCGTGTCCGATGTCTCATGGCCGGCACATTTTGAACATTTCGTTTCAGAGGAAGGGCTGGAGCCGACAGTTGACTGGTCTGCAAATGAGGCAATCTCTGTCTTTGCAAACAAGAAGAACAATAATTTTGAGGCTGAATCATACAATGGATATGAGGCTGTCTTTGCCGGTTCAATTCAGTCGGCAAAGACATATTATGCACTCTATCCATACAGTGAATCCGCGACAAACAGCAGTGACAACATAACTTCTTCCCTTCCTGAGACACAGGCTCTGGTCGCAGGAGGAGTTGACACGGCTGCGCTCCTTGCTGTGTCAAGGACATCCGGTAATGAATTTGACTTCAGGAATATGGTCGCCCTTATTGCTGTCAAGGTAAGCGGAGACATCAGGAGCCTTTCGGTCAGCGGTGCCTCAGAGGATGACCGCATTGCGGGGAAGGTAAGGATGAATACAGGAACAGGCAAGGTAACCATGATTACAGGTACTGAAAGGATTGCGCTTGAGGGTGTCCCGCAGTCTGGACAGACCTATTATGTGGCTGTAGCTCCAGGAACTTTGTCCGGCATTGTTGTCACAGGAGTGAATGAAAAGGGATTGTCGGCTGAAATAAGGGTATCTGATGAAATTACCCTTGAAAGCAGCAGTGTGATGACTTGTGAGGCCGATTTTTCCAAGGTTGACTGGGTCCTGAGGCCTCCTGTAGGACAGAGCTATGTCATCAGCGGAGCAAAGGAACTTGAAGAATTCTGCGCATTTGAACCTAATCCAAAGGAGGAGGTTGTAGACTTGACGATAAAAGGGGATGACATTACTGATGCCATGCTTGCTAAAGTATACGGCAGGGTAGGGGCTGTCCTTGGAAATCTTGTGTGGGAAAATCTTGGTGCATCTGGAACTGCAGGATTCTTTGACAGGATTGACTGCCAGAAAGGGATTACACTAAAGGATTGTGCAGCACTTGCCTCAGCATCAGGATTTGACAAATACACCAGAATTGGCGGAGACCTTGTGATAGGGAATTGTCCAGGACTCGGGCGTGGATTCAATGCACTTGAAACCGTATCCGGTTCCTTGAAACTTGACAATTCCGGGGCAGTATTCGGTGACAACCAGTCATTTGCATCGCTCGCAGAGATTGGCGGCAATATGGAAATTATGAATTGTAGCTCTGCATTCACTTCATTCTCAGGAGCATCCCTTGCCACAATAGGAGGTGACATAAACGTAACGGACAATGCGTCCCTGCACAGCCTTGAAGGTATGGACCATCTGACCCATATCGGAGGCAATGTCGTCATTCTTGACAATGGTGCAATACCCGTAGTGTCAGACGGTGAGTCGGCTGGATTCTGTGTAATCAGGGAATATCTCAACAAGAACATAATCAGTTCCACGGCAAATGTAAGGCTCGGGACATCTTCAGAACAGATTGACCTTTCTGAACTTCCTTCATGTGACGGCACTAAGCCTGGTGACCCGCAGAGCTATACTCTCAACGGGACAGCCGAAGTAGAGGCCTTCGTAAAGGCAGGAATCACAAATGAGACTGTCAACAACCTGACAATTACCGGAGATGTCTCTACGGCTGCCTTGTGCTCGATAATCCAGCGTGTCTACACAGTGAAAGGAACGCTTACAATAGAGAATATCACATATGTGGAAAATCCTGACAGTACGCCGGTATGGGGAATCGGCACGAACGGATTCCTTGGAGGATTTGCCCACAACCGCATCTTTGAGGGAAGCATTGTCCTGAGGAATCTTGCCGGAACAGCCAACAATCCGGACGGTTTCAAGGAAATCCATGAAATCAAGGGAGACCTCATCATTGACGGCTGCCCTGGACTTTGTTTCCATTGGGCAGGAGAGGCCCAGGGTGCTTTGTACAATATCAAGAAAGTCGGTGGTGACCTCAAGATAATGAATTCCAGCATGGAGAGCAGCCGTGGACTTGACGGGACCATACTTCATGACCTTGAAGAAGTCGGCGGCTCATTTGTCCTCGAAGGCATGACAAATATATGGTTCATGAACGGCATGTCTGCCCTCAGGTCAATCGGCGGAGACCTTGTAATCAAGGATTTGCCTCTGTTCTGGGGACTGAACGGCTTTGAGAACCTTTCATATCTCGGAGGAAATGTTGTGATTTCAAACTATGGCAAGCTCCAGGTCAAGAACGGTGAAGTTGACGGACAGGACTGCATCGGAATGTGTGTTCTCAGGGATTTCGTTGACAACAAGGTAATGAACCAGGATGCGACTGTGACTATAATCAAGGACGGCAGCCAGACTGATTTCAGCACAATCCTGTCATGTTCGGCAACATACGAAGGAGACAAGAACGGAGGAAACGAAAAATATCCTGATCCAGATACAGTTACAGGATGGAACTAAAGGCGGATAGAACAATTTTCCGATGAGGAGGACTTGCATGACATCTGGGATTAGAACATTATAAAAGAAAAATCATGAAAAAAACATATAAGATATTGCTTTATACGGCTGCCGCTGCTGCAATGGCTGCCTGTGCAAAGGAAATCGAGGCTCCAGCAGAAAAAGCCCTTGTGCCAAAGGTCTTCACAGGCTATGCCGACAACGGTGTCTCGACAAAGACAACCCTTACATCAGACTACAGGGTAATCTGGAACGACAAGGACGCAATCTCTGTCTTTGCTGGGGAGGACAACACCAAATTTACAGCAACCAATCTTCAGGATGACGGCAGGACAGCTACATTTGAAGGTCTTGCATCACATAGCGATACATATATTGCATTATATCCACACAATGAAGATGCCCGGATGTCCGGTTCAATCATCACGACATCTCTCCCGTCAGTTCAGCAGGCTGTTGCCGGGACATTCATGCCAGGAGCAAACCTTTCAGTGGCAAAGACCTCTGGAGATGACCTGTATTTCAGGAATGCCGGTGCGATTGTCGGTTTCACTGTTGAGGCGGAAGGTGTCACATCCGTAACCCTGTCAAGTCTTGACGGCAAGACAATGATGTCCGGTGAAGCGGCAATTGATGCAAGTGGTGACACTCCTGTCATGACCTGCACCGGATCCGCATCTGTCAGGCTTGAAGGAACGTTTGAGGCAGGACAGAAATATTATTTTGTTGTTGCTCCTGGAGAATATGACGGCCTGTCACTCACATTTGCCAATGCCTTGACCGAAGCTACCTGCACAAAGACAGCCAATTCCAAGGTGACAATTGAAAGGAACGGCAACAAGTTCCTCGGCAATTTCAGTATTGCTGAAAATGACTGGGAGATGCCTGGCTACAGAAGCTGGACGCTCGAAAGCAAGGAAGATGTAGACGCTTTTGTAGCTGCTGTACCTGAGGGAGAAAAGATAGTTGTCCTTGACCTTACGCTTAAAGGCCGCGGAATTACGACAACAGAACTGACTGCATTGAGGACAAGGATTTCCGAAGTCCGCGGAACCCTGACCTTTGACGGAATAGGGACAGACAATGACAGTGACTGGCTTGATACAAACAACATCATTGAGTCTTGTAACTGCCAGGGAAGTATCATCTTCAGGAATATAGTGAATATAATCAACCCTAAAGGTTTCAGGAATACCGTAAAGGTAGACGGTGACCTTGTCTTTGACAATTGCCCACGCCTTGTCGTGGATGACTGGATTCTTGGTGAAGGCCTTGATGTGATAGAGGAAATTTCAGGCAACCTGGTGCTTAGAGGCCTGGAAAAGCTGCATGGATTTACGCTCCGGGGTCTCAAGAATGTGGGAGGAAACTTTGAGATAAGCGGCATTGGCGGTGTATGGCGTCTCAATAACGGCCTGGCAGTAGAACGTATTGGCGGTGACCTTGTACTCCAGGACAACAGGAATCTCAAGAGCCTGCATGGCTTCGAAAACCTTCTCCATATCGGAGGCAATGTCGTGATTTTCAACAATGCTGCAATACCTATGTCAAATGGGCCGGTTGAAGGTGAAGACTGCATAGGCTACTGCCTTATAAAGGATTATATGGAAATGGGTGTAATCAGCCCGTCTGTAGCAGTGAAACTTGGCTCTACCGGAAATGAAATCAATGTTGATGACCTTCAGTCCTGCAATCCGGATGCACCACGGAGCTATGTAATCAATGGAATGGCCGCTCTTCAGGCCTTCATTGACGGCAAAGGCCCTGAAAAGGAAATCGTACAGGACCTGTATGTCACAGGAGCTGATATTACAGAGGGTGGCTTCAGAAGTATAGATGACAGGGTTTCAACTATTTGGGGAACCTTGACCATGGAGTCATTGATGACCGATGACGGCTGGCTGAGTACTGACCAGTGTCTTGAAAACATTGATATCCGAGGCTCGATAATAATGCGCAACATACCAGCCCATATTAACCCTAACGGCCTGCGCCCAACGAAGTTGACAGGAGATGTGATTCTGCAGAACTGTCCTCAGTTCCCGACAGACTGGGATCCTTTCACCACCTTGACCGAAGTCGGAGGAAGCATCAGGGTTACAGACATGGCGAAAGGTTTCGGTTCAAGGTTCTTCCCTGCAATAGAGAAAATCGGCGGTGACTTCATCATTGAAAATGTAAACTCATTCTGGGATTTCAGGAGTACAACCCTGAGGGAAATCGGTGGTGACCTTGTCATTACAGGCTGTCCTTTGTTTGAGAATTTCCTTGGATTCCATCAACTGACAAGACTTGGAGGCAATGTAGTTGTAATCAGGCCAGCGGGAAGCGGAGACTGGCTTCCGGAAAATGACTACGGGACGGACAAGGTCGGCCTGTGCATATTCAAGGGCTACAAGGAAAACGGAGTAATGTCTCCGGATGCTACGATTACAGCAATAGGACGTGCCGGAGCAGGTCAGGACTGGGAGTATAAGGTTGATGAACTGCAGCCTTGCGGGCAGGGCTTTTCCGAGTAGCACTATGAGGCAGCTGATGTCATTTTTATTGAACTTTGTCCTGTTCTCCATGATTTGTGGAGGGCAGGACAAGGTTTCACCTCTACGTTTTGACAGGACTTCATTCGACTTTGGCACCGCCCAGGAAGATGGAGGTGAACTTGTCCATGAATATCATTTCACAAATGTCAGCAATGACACGGTAATGATAACGCAGATACGTACACTTTGCAGCTGTACCAGGGGCATGGCGTCGTCAAGGCTGATAATACCTGGCGGAAAAGGGACAATAAAGGTGACATTCAATCCGTATGGCTATTCCGGACGGCAGAGCAAGGGCGTCACAGTCGTGACAGGGAATAATGCCCAGGACAAGCTGACGTTCACTGTCGACCTCATACCTCGCAAGAAGACTGTTGATGAAGAATATCCTGTAGCTGTTGGCAGCGGCCTGCGTGTTGACAAGAATGATTTCAACTTCTCAAATCTGCAGTCCGGACATCGGAAATCATTGTCACTGCATTTCACCAATGTCTCCGGGGAGACGGTTTCATTGGGCCTGGCCACTGTCCGTGAAAGCGGGCTGCTTTCTGTTTCCTGTCCTGAAATCTCCCGCCCTGGTGAAAGAGGTGAGATTACCCTTGTCTATGATGCAATGGAGGCCTCTCCAGGATTCTTTACAGACACCTTGGCCATTTCTGTCAATGGGAATGAGGCCGTGCTCATGGTCAGGACAAGTGTTGCAGTTACGGATGACTTTTCATCGCAGGATGCCGATTTTCCGAAACCTGTCATGCGCATCGGGAATACATACATCAATCTTGGTACATTGTCAGCCGCCGCTCCGGCCAGGAATGTCGCATATACAATAAGGAATGACGGGGATGCACCTCTTGTCATCCATGATGTATTCTGTCCGGACGGAATGGAGATTACGTTGGGAAAAGGCATGGAGATTCCTGCCGGTGCGTCACGTGGGTTCAATGTCATTGTCAATACATGTCATTTTCCGGAAGGCTCCCTGTTCAGGACTTTGAGGATATTGACCAATGATCCGTCTGCGCCAGTCAAGGAACTTATGATTGCCGCCAAGGTTATAAAGTAAGAAAAAGTCACTATTTTTGTATCTGGAAGCTGGCCTGTCTTTAAGCATGTAGTGAAGGCATATAAAACTGTTTCCAAGCACTTCTGAACCATGAGGCTTAAACATATATTGCTATATATCATCCTTTTGTCCGGCTTCTGCCGGACTTTTGCCGCAGATATCCATGAAGTTGACTATGGTCTTATTTTCCGCTCACATGGCTTTAACCTTGATGAACGTACAGGTCTGAATCTCTCTGCGGACGGTAATTTCAATTTCAGGAAAGGCTTTTCCATGGATTTTGACATGCGCCTTGACTATGGGGAGGATGCCCTCTATGGATATGTGTTCAGAATTATAGCTGGCAACAGTTCGATAGACCTGGTCTCCAATGCCGTGACAGGGCATTTCAACCTTTTGTTTTCCAATGGACAGCATGTTGTTGAAAAGATTGATTTCCCTGCCCTGCCAACCGGTTCCGGAAAATTGTGGCATCACGTCTGCATCACAGTTTCACCCGCTGGCCTGTCGTGCTCGATAGATGATACGGAGGAAAAGATAGATGACGCTGCCCCGGATTTGAGAAATGTGGACATAAGGTTCGGATGGAATGACCATCCAGTGTTCTACACGACAGATGTCCTTTCGGTTTCCATAAGGGAGATTGTCCTTTCTGACGAGAAAGGCCCGAAGTATCATTGGCAGCTTTTTCAGCACAATAAAAATGAAGTATATGACCTCCTGCAGGGACGCCGTGCACAGGTTTACAATGGCGTATGGGCCATAGATTCACATTGCGAATGGAAGGATGTCCTTGGAATGAGGGTTACTTCTGGAGCGCCTCTGATTGCGTGTGACAGCGAGACTTCCCGGCTCTTTGTGGCAACTGAGGATTCCTTGTTTGTATGTTCCCTTGCAGACGGAGCTGTCACAGATGCCGTGAAAGTTTCCGGCAAGCCTGTAATGCATTCCGGCAACCAGATGGTGTATGACCGTGATGCAGACTGTCTTGTCTGCTATAGCATGCATGGAAATGAACTGGCTTTCTATGATTTTGCAACATCTTCATGGACAGGTTCATTTGATGAGCCATGGCCGCCTCTTGTAGGTCATTGTAAATGGCTCGACCAGTCTTCAGGCCGGCTCTATATATTCGGAGGGTACGGTAACCACAGGTATTATGCAGATTTTACTGAAATAGACCTGGTGACCTCAGAGCGTACCGTGGTCAGCCTGGCTGATGAGGTATATCCGCGATATTTCGGGGCCATGTGCCCGGACGGAGACGGCAATCTGATTGTCCTCGGGGGATTTGGCAACATCTCCGGACTTCAGGAGGAATGTCCGGGGGCATTGAATGACATATTCAGGATAGACTGCAGGAGCGGGCAATGTGACAGCATCGCCTCGTTCTCATGGACGGAAGGCCAGATGATATTTGCCTCATCAATGGTCCTTGACCGAAGGCAGGGCGACCTGTATGCGCTTGCCTTCAGCAACAACCGTTTCAAATCATCATTGAACCTTGTCTCATGCAGTCTTGAAGGGGATGGGCTTGTCTATCATTCCTCCCCTGTCAATTTCAATTTCCACGATATGGATTCATATGTGGAGCTTGTGTTCAACAGGGACAGCTCCATGTTCTACGCAGTAGTGCTGAATACCAGGATAAGCGGGGCCAATGACTTGAAAGTCTATTCGTTGGCATATCCTCCTGTCTCTATGGACGAAATCATGCAGGTGCCGGAGCCGAAATTCCATGCCGTCTGTATGGTACTGGCAATCCTTGTCCTGCTGGTGGCTCTGGCTTGTGGTTACCTGATATACAGGAGGCGGCATCCGGTAATGGGACCGGTCAAGACAGAATTGACGGAATCGTCAGAGGAATTGCTGCAGGCAGTTCCTGTTGCTGATGAGGTATATGCCGACGGGCATGGCATGGAGCATAACATTTCTCTTCTTGGAGGTCTGAAGATATATGACAGGGACGGAAATGATGCGACGTCCAAATTGAGCCCGATGCTACGTTCCCTTTTCTTGTTTGCCCTTATGAGGACATGCGGTTCCCGTAAGGCCGTTACGGCGGAGGAACTGAATGAAGTGTTCTGGTTCGGTATGGAAAAGTCAGTCGCCTCAAACAACAGGAATGTCAACATGAGGAAACTCCGTGTTGTGCTCCAGGAAATCGGTGACATACAGATTGTCTTCAGCAATGACATATTCAAGATGACATTCGGTGAAGATGTACGTTGCGACTATATTGAACTGATGCAGCTCCTTCATGATGCCGATGACGCTGATACTGTAGGTCCAGGTGCACTTGCAGCCATATTGGGGCTTGCCGTCAGGGGGAATTTGCTCTCAGGATATGAATATGAGTGGCTTGACAGTTACAAGTCTGAATATTCGGAACTTCTTATACGTGTCATGATGAAGGCTGCGCGCGAACCTGCTGTCTCTTCAAATTCCGGATATATGCTCGGGATTGCTGACTGTATCCTCCGTGAGGACAGGCTTGATGAATTTGCAATCAGGGTAAAATGCTCTATATTCTACAGGCGCGGCCATAAGGGCCTTTCAAGGCAGGTCTATGACAAATGGTGCACCGATTACCGCAGGCTTATGGACTCAGAACCCGAAATCAGTTATAAAAATATGACAGATTTGTATAAAAATCATTAAAATTGTCTTAAACCGGTATTCTATTGATTGCCTGTTACTGCAAAAAACGGTATCTTTACATGATTTTACTTTTAGTCAAAACACAGTGTTAGAAATGGACAGGATAAAGGTAGGAGTAATCGGATTCGGGCGGATGGGAGAAATGTATCTGAACCAGATGCGCGACAGCGGGAAATGGGACATTGTATATATATGCGACATTTTCCCGGAAGCGCGTATGGTGGCAGAGAGGAAGTTCCCTGGAGTGAAGGTAGTGGAGTCAGAGGACATTATTTTCAATGACCCGGAAATACAGGCCGTGGGGCTTTTTGCCCTGGCGGACTCCAGGAAGGGGCAGATAGAGAAGGCTATTGCAGCCGGAAAGCATTTCATCACGGAGAAGCCTATAGCAGGCACTGTCGGTGAGGAGAATGAGCTTGTAGCCCTTATGGAGCATTCCGATGTCATCTCGACAGTTAACCTTTATCTAAGGAATTCATGGTACCATAAGGCAATGAAGGAGTTCATCGCCTCAGGCGAGATCGGTGAACTTGCCGTCATACGTATATGCCACATGACTCCGGGACTGGCTCCGGGGGAGGGACATGAATATGAGGGACCGGCTTTCCATGACTGCGGAATGCATTATGTTGACATTGCAAGGTGGTATGCTGGGGCGGAATACAGGACATGGAATGCCCAGGGCATCAGGATGTGGGACTACAAGGAGCCGTGGTGGCTCCAGGTGCACGGGACATTTGACAACGGTGTCGTCTATGACATTACCCAGGGATTCGTGTACGGGCAGCTTTCGAAAGACCAGACACACAATTCATACGTGGACATAATCGGGACAAAGGGTATAGTCCGGATGACCCATGACTTCAAGAAGGCCGTTGTGGAGATGAGGGGAGTGACAAGGACAGAGATTGTGGAGAAGCCTTTCGGAGGAAAGAATATTGATGTCCTTTGCGACCTTTTTGCCGATTCTGTCGTGTCCGGTGTGCGGAATCCTTCCCTGCCTGAACTCAAGGATGCTGCAATCTCCTCTGCATACGCATGGAAATTCCTTGACAGTGCAAAGGGGAATGCCTTGCCTTCGATAGGCGACAATGAGACACTGGAGGCGATAAGGGAAAGGCGCAGGAACATGACTGACGGATATGGCCTGCTTCCAAGACCGAGAAAATAACTTTTAACTGCATAATATTATGAATTCTTTGCTTTTTTTTAACATCGGTGCCGGTGAAATAATAATCATCGCCCTGGTAGTCCTTCTCCTGTTCGGAGGGAAGAAGATTCCTGAACTCATGAAAGGTCTCGGAAAGGGAGTCAAGAGCTTCAAGGACGGGATGAATGAGATTGAGAAGGAGATAAATGAATAACAATAAACAATATTAACACTTTAATAATAACTTTTATGGGAAAAGACATGTCAAGAAGATCGTTCCTCAAGACCGGAACGGCTGCTGCGCTGGGTATGACTATCGCCCCGAGCACTATCCTCGGTAAGGTCCATGGCCATACCGCTGCACCGAGCGACAAGCTCAACATTCTCGGAGTCGGAATCGGTGGACGTGGTGCATCAGTGCTCCGTGGACTTGAGACTGAGAATATCATCGGACTCTGCGATGTAGACTGGAAATATGCTGACCATGTGTTCAAACGCTATCCGTCAGCACAGAAGTTCAACGACTACCGCAAGATGTATGACAAGATGCTCAAGGATGCGGATGCAGTCATGATTGCAACAGCTGACCATACACATGCAATCATTGCGGCTGAGGCGATTGCTGCCGGCAAGCATGTATATGTCGAGAAACCTCTGACCCATTCCGTATATGAATCAAGGCTCCTTACCAAGCTTGCTGCAAAGCACAAGGTAGCTACCCAGATGGGTAACCAGGGTGCTTCCGGAGAAGGCGTAAGGAAAATCTGCGAGTGGGTATGGAACGGTGAAATCGGTGAGGTTACAAAGGTGGAGGCTTTCACTGACCGTCCGATCTGGCCTCAGGGTCTGGAGCGTCCGGGCAAGGAGGAGAAGATACCTTCGACAATGAACTGGGATGCATTCATCGGTCCTGCACAGTATCGTCCGTACAATTCAATCTACACTCCGTGGAACTTCCGCGGATGGTGGGATTTCGGTACCGGTGCCCTTGGAGACATGGCCTGCCATATCCTCCACGGCGCATTCAAGGCACTCAATCTCGGATATCCTACGAAAGTCCAGGGAAGCTCGACTCTCCTTCTTTCTGAGTCATGCCCTAATGCACAGATGGTAAAGATGATTTTCCCTGCAAGGGACAATATGCCTAAGGTCGGCATGCCTGAGGTAGAGGTGCACTGGTATGACGGTGGCCTCAAGCCAAACCGTCCTGAAGGCCTTCCTGCAGGAAAGGATCTCAACATACAGGGAGGCGGTGTAATCATGCACGGAACAAAGGATACCCTTATCTACGGATGCTATGGTGCAGAGCCTTACCTTCTTTCAGGACGTGTCCCTGACGCGCCTAAGGTTCTCAGGGAAGTTCCGAATGGAAACCATCAGCAGGATTGGGTACGTGCCTGCAAGGAATCTCCTGAATACAGGGTCCTCTCGTCTTCAGACTTCAGCGAGGCCGGTCCGTTCAACGAAATGGTCGTAATGGGCGTGCTCGCAGTAAGGCTCCAGGGACTCAACCAGGTGCTTGACTGGGACGGCGAGAACATGAGGTTCACCAATATCCCTGCAGATGCTACAATCAGCTCAGTTGTCAAGGACGGTTTCTCAATCAAGGACGGACACCCTACATTCAACAAGACATGGACAGACCCTGTCAATGCGCAGGAGTTCGCTGCAGAGCTTATCAAGCACAACTACCGCGCTGGATGGGAACTTCCTGAAATGCCGCGCTAACATTTTCCGTAACGGAAATACAGGCTTGGAAGACTCAAGATAATGATATTAAAAACACATGAAAATGAAAAGGATATTATTCTACACAGCAGCCCTTATAGCAGGAGCAACAGTATCATCCTGCAGCTGCCAGAACAACAACAAAGCAGCGGAGACAGCTCCTGCAACAAAGTCGAACTGCCCTGAATATACAGTGGTGGACAATGCACAGGTTGACCTTTCTGCCTATGCACAGGACGCAGACGGATACTATGTGATCTTCGACGGCAAGTCACTCGACGGCTGGAGAGGATATGGCAAGGACCATGTCCCTGCAAGGTGGACAATCGAGGACGGATGCCTCAAGTTCAGCGGCACAGGTACAGGCGAGGGACAGACAGCAGAGGGTGGAGACATCATCTTCGCACACAAGTTCCAGAACTTCATACTTGAATTCGACTGGAAAGTTGCAAAGGGAAGCAACTCAGGAGTGTTCTACCTCGCACAGGAGGTCACTACAGAGAAAGACGGCGAGACACGCTACGAGCCTATCTATATCTCATGTCCTGAGTACCAGGTGCTTGACAATGCAAACCATCCTGATGCCCTCCTTGGAGTCGACGGAAACAGGCAGTCAGCATCGCTCTATGACATGATTCCTGCAAAGCCGCAGAACCAGAAACCTTTCGGTGAGTGGAACAAAGGCAAGATCATGGTTTACAAGGGCACTGTTGTACATGGCCAGAACGATGTCAATGTACTTGAGTACCATCTCTGGACTCCACAGTGGACTGACATGCTCCAGGCAAGCAAGTTCAGCGAGGAGAAATGGCCTCTCGCATTCGAGCTTCTCAACAACTGCGGCGGCGAGAACCACGAAGGATATATCGGTTTCCAGGACCATGGAGACGATGTGTGGTTCCGCAACATCCGTGTAAAGCTTTTTGAGTAATCCTTATATTTCCGGAAGCCATGGACATAATTGTCCGCAAGGCTTCCGGATTTTTTGAAACAGGGCAGTTTCGCACCTGTGAAACTTTGGTAAATATGAAAAAGTATCTTATACTTCCGGTTATGCTCCTTTTGGCTCTTTCATGCACTGAGCAGAAAAAGGAGGTTGCAGTACAGCTCTACAGCATACGTTCCGAAATCGGCAATGCAGAGAAATATGCAGCGAACCATGAGGCTGTCTTCTCTGCGCTTGCAGAAATGGGATATACAGCTGTCGAGGCAGCGAACTACAATGACGGCCTTTTCTACGGCTGTACACCGGAGCAGTTCAAGGCTGATGTAGAGGCCGCAGGCATGCAGGTCCTTTCTTCGCATTGCGGACACGGGCTTTCAGCAGAGGAATGTGAGAGCGGTGACTTCAGCGAGTCTCTCAAATGGTGGGACGGATGTATCGCTGCCCACAAGGCTGCCGGCATGAAATACCTTATCGTTCCATGGCTCGGTGTACCAGAGACGCTTGATGTCCTCCAGACATACTGCGAGTATTTCAATGCGGTCGGAAAGAAATGCGCTGAGAGCGGCATAGCATTCGGATACCACAACCATGCACATGAATTCAACAAGGTTGAGGGAGAGGTCATGCTTGACTATATGATTCAGCATACTGACCCTGCGTATGTGTTTTTCCAGATGGATGTCTACTGGACAGTGATGGGAAAAGCCGCTCCTGTCGAGTATTTCGAGAAATATCCGGGCCGTTTCAAAGTTCTTCACGTCAAGGACCATCTTGATGTCGGCAAGAGCGGAATGGTAGGTTTCGACGCTATCTTCTCGAATGTGGATGTTGCCGGTGCTGTTGACTTTGTCGTCGAGCAGGAGGCATTTGTCGACAATGACTGGAAAGCAGGAATGAAGGCAAGTATCGACTATCTGATTGCTTCTCCTTATTTCAGGAATTGACCTAATCTGTTTTATGGCTGTCCTGGACTTTGGAAGATGTCCGGGACGGCTTTTGTTGTCTAAGTATCTGTCCAGTTCCGGCAGTGGAGGACAGTTTCTAAAAACCGGTTTGATATGGAAGAAAAGGAAATATCTGTGGAGGAAAAAGGAATGCCAGTGGCAGAGAATGATGCCATATTGTCTGACGAAGATGGAGGAATGTCTTTCTGGGGACACCTGGAGGCATTGAGATGGACTCTTTTCCGGATGCTTATAGCCATTGTCGTGTGTGTTATCGTGTCGTTTGTCGCAATGCCATACGTGTTTGACAATTTTATCCTGGCCCCGACCGGTCCGGATTTCTTCCTGTACAGGTTCTTTGCAAAGATGGGGGACAGGCTTCCTTTCCTGCCTGACTTCGGCAACAGCAGCTTCTCTGTAGATATCATAAATATAAATGTCGCGTCTCAGTTCATGACGCATATCAGCACTTCTTTCTGGATGGCACTGGTGCTGGCGTTTCCCTATATCATATATGAAATCTGGAAGTTTGTGCGCCCTGCCCTTTTCCCGAAGGAAATAAGGAACATGAGAATGGCCTTTGTGTTCGGTACAGGGATGTTCTACCTGGGCTGCGCTGTGGGCTATTGCATAGTGTTCCCGTTCACTTTCCGTTTTCTTGTGGAGTACCAGATAAGTGAGCATATAGTCAACCAGATTAACCTGAATTCCTATATCAACAATTTCCTGATGATGATATTCGTCATGGGAATCGTCTTCGAGCTTCCGCTCCTTGCATGGCTCCTGTCCAAGCTTGGCATAATTGACCGTGAATTCCTTGTGACATACAGGAAATACGCTGTTGTGGTGCTTCTTGTGCTGGCAGCCATAATAACCCCTTCCGGTGATCCGTTCACCCTTGCCGTAGTCTTCCTCCCGCTGTATTTCCTGTATGAACTCTCAGTCCGTCTCGTCAGCCCACGCAAGGCAGTGGAGGAGAATGATGATGAGTGACACACGTTCATCTGCTACCTGAACAGTTCAATATACCGCTGCAGCGCAGTGTGGTATGCAATCTGGGCGTCTATATGGGCATCTGCACTCTGGCGGAGCGATGTCTGTGCGGACATAAGCTCGGAGAGCGGTATCAGACCGGCCTTGTACTGGCTCATCTGGTCTTTCACCACAGACTGTGCAACATATTCACTTTCCTCGGCAAGGAGCATCTGCTCCCACGAGACAGTAACCTCGAGCCATAGCTGCCGAACCTGCAGAAGAAGCTGGTTCCCCAGATATTCCCTGTCGTTGCGTGCCTTTTCCACCTGGTAGCCGTATCTCTGGAGACGCCTTGAATATTTGCCCCAGTCCGTAATCGGAATCTTGAGCGTGGCAAAGACTGCCCCGTTGAAACTTCCGTCACCTATAATGCTGCCATATCCATACGATGCACCCACACCGACCTGTGGCAGGACCTCTCCGAGGACCATACGTCTCTCCGCGGCTTTGGCATCCACTGCAATGTCAAGGAGCCTTGTCTCCTCACGCCCTGCTGCAATCTCATTTTCGTCTCTCCAGTAGGCCATAGGTTCTTCCGGTATCTCAAGGTCACCTGAGACTGATATGCTGTCAATATGTGGCAGAGACTCTGGATTTATCGTTGAGTATGGGGTGTATCTGAGTCCTATGGAATTGCAAAGGTTCATCTTGGCCAGTCTTATGCCTCCGTGCAGCCTTGTCTTTGCGGACCTTAGCTCGTTCTGTCTGAGCTTTACCTGGAGCATGTCAGTCTGTGTCGCAAGGCCGGCTGAAATGGCTGAAGAAAGGTCTTTCTGCAGTGTGTCGAGCATTTCGCAAACCTGGTCCAGTGTCTTCATCTTCTCCTGCAGTGAGACCACCTGCCAGTACATCTGCTCTATCTCCCCGTTACTTTTGCGGGTCTGTATCCTGCCCTGGAGTTCAGCTGCTTCCACCCCGAGTGATGCAAGCCTGTTTCCATAGACTATCCTGCCTCCGGCAAAGACCGGCTGGACAGCAGAGATGACTGCACTGTATCCTTTCTTCAATGCCGAAAAATACGGGTCTATACCATACATGGGAGCGTATTGGTTGACCCAGGATGTAATATTGTGGGCCATGTCGGAGTTCCCGAGGATGTCCTTGACACCTATTTCAAGAAGAGGGTCGAAGGCATAGTAGGCAAAGGCATTTATGGAGACCTTAGGGAAATACTCTGCCAGTGCCTCGCCTTTCTGCGCCTGGGCTGCATATATATCAAGACGGGCGTTGTTGATGGATGCATTGTTCTGCATGGCCATATTACGGCAATCCTCCAGGTTCAGGGCGATGCTTTTCTCCTGTGCAGATACTGCTGTACCTGCAAGGAAGAAAACAGTCACAGCTACAGTTGCTGTTACTATAGCCTTGACGGATGAGGACGACTCTTTCGGTTCACTCCCGAAAGAAGGACCGCCAGCAGTGTCGGAACGGCGGAAAAGCTGCCAATAGGAGACAGGCATGACAAGTACGATAAGGATGATGGACATCATTGTACCGAAACATATCACTATACCCATAGGCATCCACAGCGAGTCTCCGCTAAGAATCATCGGCAGCACCCCGAGGGCTGTTGTACATGAAGTAAGGAATATCGGCCTCATCCTCCTGCGCCCGGCCTCCTCTGCGGCTTCCTTGACGGAAAGTCCGCCGGCAAAACGCAGTTCCTCTGCATATTCAAACATTATTATGCCGTTCCTGACTATGATTCCCACAAGGCTTATCAGCCCGAGCACAGATGTCATACCGAAGTCAAGTCCGAATATCCACAGCCCGAAAAACGCACCGAACAGGCATAGAAGGCTCAGCACCATTGTCAGTACTGCAAGGGACATCTTCTTGAAATGGAAAAGCAGGAAGAAGAAAAGCACAGCAACTGCACAGAAGAAGCTGAGCATTATTTCAGGAATGACTGTATTGTTTGTTCCGGTAAGCCCTCCGTATGAAATCTGTATCCCTGCCGGAAGTACCGGTGCAATCTTGTCATTGATATATTTGTCAATCATAGCCATTGCCTCAGGCTGGCTCTGTCCCATGACCATGTCAGCATAGACACCGATGCTTTGGCGGCCTCCTGTGTGCGGAATCTCCTTCGGCTCCCATCCGGGGGTTACGGATGCCACCTGTCTCAACGGGACATCCACACCAGGCAGTGATGTCGGGATCATCTGGTTGCCGACGGTTTCATAAGGCATGTCTGATGAAACTGATTTGCTGTACAGGGTTACCGGAATCTTTGTGCCGTCCTCCCATACCGATGCAATTGCAAGGCCGTTGAACGCGCCTGCAAGCGACAATGACAGCAATGTCCTGTTGACACCAAGCCGTGCGGCCTCTTCCGGGTCAAGGTTGACATTTATGGTCGAGACATGTTCATCGCAGTCGCTGTGAACCCATTTCAGCATATCATCCATGCCGGACATGAAGCCTTTCAGGGAATCGGCATACGGTCTCATCTCATCCATTGATGCTCCCTTGAATGTGACATCCACCTGTGCCGTAGCATTTCCCTGGTAGTCCATCTGCTTGAACCGGATCTGTGCCTCAGGGAAATAGCTTTCATACACGGTCTCATATTCCCTCAATATGTCCTCAGTCTCCTTTGTCGTGCCGGTATTGACTATCAGCTGTGCAAAATTCGGTGCAGGGACCTTTGGCGCGTATGTGGAATGGAAACGTGGTGAACCGGTCCCGACAAAGGAAGTTACCGAAGTGACACGTTTGTCTGACAGCAGGATATGTTCGAGTGAATCTGTGATTTCCCTTGTCTTGTCCAGTCCCGCGTTTGCATCAAGGTATATCTCTACCGCAAAGCAGTCCCTGACTGCCATAGGCATCATCTGGATGTTCAGCTGCAGGAACATGAGTATCCCGAGCGCAATTGCCGTAATTCCTGCAAGGATGGTCAGGTACGGATGCCTGAAACAGATTCCCTGCAGCTTCTCGTAGCCGTTCTGCAGCCCGTTGAAGAATTTCTCCTGACCCCGCGCAAACCATCCGTTGCCGTCTGTCTTTGCGGAACGTATGTATTTGACTTCCAATGAAGGCACCACGGTGACTGCATATATCAGGGAAGCTGCAAGTGCAATGCTGATTACCCAAGGGAAAGACTGGACAAAATCACCGAGATATCCGGAGATGATTCCGAGCATAGGGAAGAACATAAGGCTGATGGCTGCAGTGGCAAGCAGCATAGGCATGAACAGTTCCTTTGCACTTGCACAGGCGGCATCTACACGCTCCATCCCGCGTCCGAGCTTGTCCATGTAGCCGTCCATTGTTATGATTGAGTCGTCCACAATCATTCCGAGGACAACGATCAGTGCTGCGAGTGTCACTGTGTTGAGGCTCATTCCTGTGAGGTACATCACAGCAATTGCGACAGCTGTACAGGCAGGGACACCGGTGCTTGCTATCATCGCGGAACGTGCCGGAAACAGCAGCAGCATCACCACAATCACCACCAGCATGGAAATCACCAGGTCACGCAGGAATGACCACACAGATGTCCTGACAACTTTAGGCTGGTCTGTTATCTTGGTCACCTTTACGCTCTCCGGCAGATCCTTGCCAAATTCGTTCAGCACCTTGTCCACCTCGCGCCCGAATGCCACGATGTTGTTGTCCGGACGCATCTCGACAGAGACAATGAGGGCGGTATGCCCATTATAGCCAACGATTGATGACGGCTCTTTATATCTTCTTTCGATTGTTGCAATGTCGCATAGCCTCAGAATGTCCCCCTGTGGACCGGCATATATTATCTTTTCGGCTATCTCCTTTTCGCTTCCGGCTGTTGCCGTGACATGTATCGGTGATTCTGTGCAGGAGGTCCTGAATGTGCCTCCCATTGTCTGCAGGGACGATGTCTGATAGTCAAGCATCAGCATGGATGGGGTGATTCCATACGCTGAAAGCCTGTCCATGTCCACGTGGACAGCGATTTCCTCCTCCTGGGTGCCGTAGGCCCTTGCGTTTGCAAGTGCCGGAATTTCCCGAAGCCTTTCGCACAGTCCGTCCGAATACTCCTTCATCTCGCTGTAGCTCTTGTCCTGTGACTCCATTGCAATCAGCAGTGAGGATATCGAGCTGAAATCATCCATTACCGCTACGGCGAGCACACCGGGAGGGAGCATAGGCTTGAATGAATTGAGCTGGTGCTTTATCTTTGACCACACTTCGTCCTTCTTGCTTGCGGGGGAGTCAAGCATGACATATATGTAGCATATCCCGTCCCTTGAATATGAATATGTTGACCTGCTTACCTCTGAAAATGTGAACAGAAGCTCCTCCAATGGCTTTGTCAGCTGCTCTTCTACCTCTGTGGCTGTAGCTCCGGGATACACTCCCACAACAAGCCCCTCCTTGATCTCGAATGTCGGGAACTCATCCTTGTTGATGGTTGTCAACCCATATATTCCGATGGCAATCAGCAGAAAAAGGATGAAATACACAATCTTTTTCTGGGCAATGGAGGCGCGTATGAATTTACCTTGCCTTTGCATCATTCCACGATTTTGACTTTCATTCCAGAACTTACTTTCCTTGCCCCCTCGACAATCACAAGGTCACCGGCCTGAAGTCCTTCGGATATGATGACACCGTTGCCGGAAAAACCTCCTGTCACAACAGGAAGCCTTACTGCCTTCAAGTCCTTTACTGCCCATACATATCTGCCGGAGGCATCGGTCTTTATCACAGAAGAAGGGATGACTGCCGAACGTGAGTTTCCACCCGGGATCCTTACCTTGCATACCATGCCCGGCATAAGCCCGTCAATCCTTGCGTCAGGGACAGCCGTGCATTCGTATGTATGTGCAAGTGCAGACGCTGCAATCCCTTTCGAAGTGATGCGGACAGGGATATTCTCCTTTTCAATAGCCTGTATGCCGATTATTGCTCCAGTGCCTGTCCGGACAGAATTTATTTCTCCCTCAGGTACGGGGAAACGGATTTCTACGGATGAAATGTCCATAATCTTGACAATGGGTCCAGCCACTGACATCTCCACACCGGCTTCAGCATATACTTCCCCTATTGCACCTGAGAACGGGGCCTTTATTGTGCAGTCTGAATATGCCTTTTCTGCTGCAGCGTATGCCGCCTCTGCCTGCCGAAGCTGTGTCTCGACCTCTATCATCTTGACATCTGCCATGCTTCCGCTCCCATGGACTGACTTGGCGCGTCTGTAGCCGTCACGGGCCTGCTGCAGAGTCGCTGCGGCCATATCCAGAGAACTTTTGACACCCTGGGAATTTATGACTGCTATGACATCTCCTTGCCTGACATGCTGCCCCTGCCTTGCATTAAGCTCCACCAATGTTCCGGAATGGCTGCATGACAGCACTGTTGACCTGGCTGGATGAACAGTGCCTATATATGTCTTCGTTGCCGCGCTTCCGTCCATGCTGACTTCAATGACCTTTACCGCAACGGCTTCCCTTTCTGCCGGATTTGCTCCTGTGCCGGTATTTACACATCCTGCAAGCATTCCCCCTGCAAGGACTGCTCCTGACAGGATGGCAATGTGTCGTTTCAATGTATTCATAAATTGTCGGGGTGGTAAAATTTAACAGCTTGTCCTCCTGGATGTTAGTGCGCCTGCCAGTTCTGCTTTGCGATGCAGTCTACCGAACTTGCCACGATTTCGTATTCTTTGCCGGCGTATGTGTAGCTTCCCTCATAGTCCAGTCTGAAAATGACCAGATTGTCGTATCTTTCCCCTGTCCCGCCTACGGCTACATCCGCCAATGGGCGCAGAATCTCTGAAGATGTGTTTGCCGGGCTTAGTGACACCTGCCGCCTGACAGGTGACAATGTAAGTGTCTTTCCATCCGCCCTGGCATTGAACCTTACGGCAGGGCCGCCTACGATATTCATTGTGACAATCATTTCCCCGGTGGACTTGTCTGTCGTGACAATGTCCATCTGTCCGTTTTCGGAGACTATTGATATTGTCGAATTTTCTGATGCGACAGCGTCTGTGGACCTTACAGTCAGTGTCCCTCCGGTCTTGAAGGTGTAGTTGCCCCTGAATCTTGGAGTACCTTCCTTTTCACATGCCGATATTGCCAATATGGCGGCTGCCATTGCAGCCAGCAGCCTATGTCTTCTTTTCATTGTCATTGCGTTTATCTGCTGAGGCGGGCTGCAAATCCGCCGCCTGGAGCCATCCGGACTGTCAGCTTGCGTGATGCAGGCAGGACAGAGGTGCCTTTCCTGTAGTCGGATGCCATGCGGTCTGCATTGATTCCGTCTGCAAAGTATTCTATATTCCACTCTCCGTCACCGAGGAAAGAAAGGTCAAGCTCCATTGTGCGGGCATCCCAGTCGGTCATCGCACCGACATACCAGACATCACCGCTGCGCTTTGCAACTGCAACATAGTCTCCCACCTTTGCGTCAAGGGGCACAATCTCGTCCCATACAGTAGGGATGCTGGAGATGTATTCCATGCTTTCCGGCTCTGCCATATAGTTTGAAGGGGAGTCGCACAGCATGCAGAGAGGTGAATTGAAGACTACGTATTCTGCAAGCTGGCGGCAGCGTGTACCCTGGCTCATTCCCTCTGAATTCACTGCCCTGTAATTGCCCCTGGTTGCATTGCGCATAGCTCCCTGGGTGTAGTCCATCGGTCCTGCAACCATACGGATGAACGGTATTGTGACATCGTAGGTGACCTGGTCGACGGTGTTGCTCCATTTCATGTTCTCCAGGCCGAAGACTCCCTCGTAGTTGACTACATTCGGGAAAGTCCTGTCCAGTCCTGCAGGCTTGTATGTGCCGTGGAAATCTATCATGAGGCCATATTTCGCGGTCATTTCTGCTGCCCTCCTGTGGAAATCCACCATCATCTGGTCGTCCCTGTCCATGAAGTCGACCTTGAAGCCCTTGATTCCCATTTCTGAATAATGGCGGCAGACATTCTCCATGTCCCTCTCGAAAGCCCAGTATCCGGCCCAGAGAATAAGGCCCACATTGCGTTCTGCGGCATATCTTGTAAGTTCCACAAGGTCTATTTCTGGAATTATCTGCATGAGGTCCGCCTTCATGTTCACTGCCCAGCCCTCGTCAAGGATGACATATTCGATGCCGTTACTTGAGGCGAAATCTATGTAATATTTGTAAGTGTCATTGTTGATTCCTGCACGGAAATCCACTCCCTTGATGTTCCAGTCGTTCCACCAGTCCCAGGCAACCTTTCCAGGCCTGACCCAGCTGAAATCCATTGAAGGGTCGGCAGGCTTTGCCAGGTTGTAGACCATCCTGTTGGCCAGGAGCTCCTTGTCTGAAGAGGAGACTGCGACAATTCTCCACGGGAATGCAGTAGCCCCGTCATATTTTGCGATATAGTCTTCACGGCTCTTCACGAGTCCCTGCAGGTTGTTGTGCCCGCCGTATTCTATCTCCTTCGGATAACCTGCGTAGACACCTTTCATGGAAGCCTTGCCGTCTCCGTTGTAGAGGTACATTCCCGGATAGTTTGTGAGGTCCGATTCTGTTATACAGATTTTCTTCCCGTCTGCAGCGTCCACAAGCAGTGGCAGGAAGGCAAGCCTTGAGGTATTCCATCCGGATATCGGGGAATATGTGTATGTGTTCTCAAATGAGTTCCAGAACTGGCTTTCAAGTGTCTCCGTATGCTGGCATACGTATGAAGCCCACATGTTCCAGTCTTCCGGGAAGTTGAATGTGGCTTCCTCGGAAGCAACCTTGAACGGTTCATCTGCCTTGGAGACAAACCTGTAGGCAACCCCTTCATTGTATGCCCTGAAGACAAGGTCATATTTCTGGAAGATGAAGGTTATCTCATTGTGGTCTACTGAGTTTGTGCGTACTGCCCTGCGGAGTTTGCCGTTCCCGTAGACGGTCCCGTCCGTGAGGGACATTGATATTCCTGACGGGTCAATCAGCTGGACACCGTCCTGTGACACCGCCCATGTTATACCATCGCCGAGTTCAATCGATGCTGCCAGTCTGCCGTCCGGTGAGACAAGGCTGAAATTTTTCGGTGCTGCAGATGACATTGTTGCAGCAAAAAGGGCAAAGGCCAGTAGAGTTAGTGCTTTTTTCATTATATATCAGTTATTTATATTCCCATTTTCTCTTTCATGGACCTGAGCAGGTCAAAGGCCTGCAGAGGTGTCATGCTGTTGATGTCAGCAGCGTTCAGGTCATCGCGGAGTGACATCAGCAGAGGGTCTTCCAGCTGGAAGAACGAAAGCTGGATTGATCCATCGCTCTCGACACGTCCTTCCTTGACATTGTGCGGTTTTGATGTACCTTTCTTATTGACGGTCTCCTCCTGTGCTGCATCGGCAGCTGCCGCAGTCTCATCCAGATTGGAAGCAGAGACCATATTCCTCAGTGAGCCTTTCTCCAGCGATTCAAGCGTCCTTTCCGCGGCCTCGACCACCTGTCTAGGCATTCCCGCCATCCTTGCCACATGGATACCGAAGCTGTGTGCAACGCCCCCTTCTTTCAACTTGCGCAGGAAAATCACGTTCTTTCCCACTTCCTTTACTGCAATATGGAAATTCCTTACCCGCCGATAGATGTTCTCGAGGTCGTTAAGCTCGTGGTAATGTGTTGCAAACAGTGTCTTTGCCCCGTCCCCGTATTCATGGATATACTCCACAATTGCGCGGGCGATTGACATTCCGTCGTATGTAGATGTACCGCGCCCGATTTCATCCAGAAGGACAAGCGAACGTGACGAAAGGTTATGCAGAATCATCGATGTCTCAAGCATTTCCACCATGAATGTGGATTCTCCTCGTGATATGTTGTCCGATGCCCCGACACGTGTGAATATCTTGTCGCAATATCCTATCCTGGCCTCGGATGCCGGCACGAATGAACCCACCTGGGCCATTAGGACAATGAGGGCTGTCTGCCGGAGCAATGCTGATTTACCGGCCATGTTCGGACCGGTCAGGATTATAATCTGCTGCCTTTCGTTGTCAAGGTAAATGTCATTCGGGATAAATTCCTCCCCAGCAGGCATAAGTGTCTCGATTACAGCATGGCGGCTGCCCTTGATGTCAATTGTCCGGCTGTCGTCCATCTGCGGACGGCAGTATCTGTTCGAGATTGCCAGTTCGGCAAATCCTGCGAGTACATCAAGCCTGGCTATTACACGGCAGTTGTTCTGTATTGCAGGGATATTTTTCTGTATGTCTGCTATAAGTTCCGAGAAAATCCGGCTTTCAAGTACATAAATCTTCTCCTCAGCACCGAGGATCTTCTCCTCATATTCTTTAAGCTCCTGTGTGATATATCTTTCTGCATTTACGAGGGTCTGCTTTCTTATCCATTCCTCCGGAACCTTGTCCTTGTGGGTGTTGCGGACCTCAAGGTAGTAGCCGAATACGGAATTGTAGCTTATCTTCAGGGAAGTGATTCCTGTACGCTCCATTTCGCGCTGCTGTATTGCAAGCAGATAGTCCTTGCCGTGGGTAGCTATATCTCTCAGTTCATCAAGCTCTGCATTCACGCCTTCTGCAATTACAGGCCCTTTCCCTATGGCTGCGGCAGTTTCCGGATGCATGGTGCGTGAAATACTGTCGAGAAGTCCGCTGCAGTTGCTCATTGAGGCTATCATCTTCTCCAGTGGCCCGACACCTTTCCCGCTGCATATCCCTGCAATCGGTTCCATCTGTGCAAGTCCACGTCCGAGCTGCATTACTTCCCTCGGCACAATGCGCCCTGCAGCTGCACGGGAGATAATCCTCTCCATGTCACCGATATTCCCGATTCTTTCCTGCACATCCGTCAGGTCGTCCCTGTTTCCTATGAAATGGCTTACGATGTCATATCGCGAATTCAGTTCCTCCAGATCCATTATAGGCATTGACAGCCATGTCCTCAGCATTCGTGCACCCATAGGGGAGGAGCAGCGGTCCATTACGCTCACAAGCGACACCCCTTCTCCGCCTGCCGCAGAATTGAAAATCTCAAGGTTGCGGAAAGTGAACCTGTCCATCCAGACAAATGCCCCCTCGTCTATCCTTGATATTGAGCAGATGTTGCTCAGTCCGGAATGGCGTGTCTGCTCAAGGTATATAAGTAATGCTCCGGCTGCAGTTATCCCGAGCGGGAATGTGTCTATGGCGAATCCCTTGAGTGAGTCCACATTGAGCTGCTTCCTGAGTTTTTCCACAGACGAGTCATGGACAAATGCCCATTCTTCAAGGGTGGAGACATAATAATGCTCGCCGAAGCGTTCCTTGACCTCTTTTTCATATCCTCTCTTGACAAGAAGCTCCTTCGGGGCGAACGAACCGAGAAGAGTTCCTATATAGTCCACTGAGCCTTCGGCCACCTGGAATGTTCCTGTGGATACGTCAAGGAATGCCACCCCGCATCTGTTCTTGCCGAACATCAGGCCAGCCAGATAGTTGTGCTCCTTCTGCTCAAGGAGCTGGTCGCTGAAGGCTATTCCCGGAGTGACAAGCTCAGTTACGCCTCTCTTGACTATTTTCTTGGCAAGCTTCGGGTCTTCAAGCTGGTCACATACGGCAACCTTGTATCCGGCCCTTACGAGCCTTGGCATATACATGTCTATGGAGTGATGCGGGAATCCGGCCATCGGTATGGAGTCTGGGGAGGCATTTGACCTCTTTGTCAGAACTATACCAAGCACCTTGCTGGCGACCAGCGCATCATCCCCGTATGTCTCGTAGAAGTCACCGCATCTGAAAAGCAGCAGGGCTTCAGGGTGTTCAGCCTTGAAGGAAAAGAACTGCTTCATCATCGGTGTCTCGGATATTTTCTTCTCTTTCATATTCAATTTTTCAAGCTTACAAAAATAGCAACTTTACTTGAACTGGGAAAGAAAATATGGCAGCAAAATGTATCCTGGGACAGTGGATTGACGGACCATTGACATTCTATGATAACGGGAAATATTACATTTTTTCGTACATTTGGCGGTTCTATCGTGGCAGCGTAAGGAAATACGGGCTGCCATGTTGCAGAAAAAGGCATGAAAAAGGTTCTGATAATAACATATTACTGGCCTCCTTCCGGCGGTTCCGGAGTACAGAGATGGGTCAAGTTCTCGAAATATCTTCCCGCATACGGGTGGAAACCAGTCATATATACACCGGCGAACCCGGAACTCCTTGCAGTGGACAATACTCTGGAAGACGAAATCCCGGCCAGCACGACAGTGCTGAAAAAGCCGATTTTCGAGCCTTACGGCATATACCGCCGTCTGCTTGGCGGCAAGGATGCCTCAGAGGGTGGAAGCAATGAGGTCAATCCTGTCAATGCAAAGAAAAAGACCTTTATGCAGAAGCTTTCGATGTTCATAAGGGGCAATTTCTTTATCCCCGACCCGAGGTGCTTCTGGATTGCCCCGTCCGTATGCTATCTGAAAAAATATCTCAGGGAGCATCCCGTGGACGTCATTGTCAGTACAGGACCCCCGCATTCAATGCATCTGATTGCCCGCAGGCTGGCAAAGGCTACAGGTACGCCGTGGATTGCAGATTTCCGTGACCCATGGACAAAGATGTTCTATTTCAAGCATCTGTCCCTGACCCGCTGGACTGAAAGGAGACATGAAAGGCTGGAGCAGAAGGTACTTGATGAGGCATCTGCAGTCGTGGCTGTCTCGCCAATGGTCCAGAAAGACTTTGAAGCGATGACTTCCACCAGGGTTGAACTTATAACAAATGGTTTTGACGAGAGCGATTTCGATGATGCGGTAGTGGAGCCGGATGGATATTTCAACGTGACGCATACAGGGCTTTTTGCCGCTGACGGAAACCCGGCTGCACTTTGGCAGGTGCTTTCACAGAAGTGCGGACAGGACGTGGAGTTCCGGAAAATGCTCAGGATAAGGCTTGTGGGGAAGACGGACCGGGAGATAATCTCCTCAATAGAGGATGCCGGACTTTCGGAATATCTGAGGGACAATGGCTATCAGCCGCATACAGTCGCAGTCAAAGAGCAGAAATGTGCATCGCTGCTGATACTTCCGCTGCGCAGGGAGCCTGAATACAAGGCCACAATTCCAGGAAAGCTGTTTGAATACCTCGCATCCGGAAACCCTATTCTCGGGATAGGGCAGCCCGACGGGGCAATGGCGATGATTGTCGGCTCTGCAAAGGCAGGAAAGGTCTTCGACTGGGAGGATGCAGACCGGATTGCAGGATATGTGGATGAGTGCTGGACAAGGTTCCGGGCGGGAAACACCGGTCACGGGACAACAGGAATATCGCAATATTCAAGGAAGGAGCTGACGTCAAGGATGGCCTCGCTGATGGATTCGCTTATTGTAAAGGACAGGCTGATATAGCAGCCTGCTCTCCATGAAGGAAAAAGTCCACGAGCCATCGGTCTCGTGCATATGGATTGCTTTGAATAACGCTTATGACAGAATAGAAGTAGTAAATGATATAATTAGGAAATATGGGCAAAACAGTAAGACAGGTATTGAAATATATCGGAATATTTATGCTTTTCGCCGTACTCGCCTACGGCTTTGTACCACAGGTGTTCAGCGGAAAGGTACTGAACCAGTCGGATACGTCCTCCTGGAAAGGCATGACACACGAAATTTCGGAACATAATGCACAGCATCCTGACGACAAGACACTATGGACGAATTCAATGTTCGGCGGGATGCCGACAGTGGCAATGTATGACGACTTTGACGGTGACTGGACAAATCCGCTGTACAAGCTTATGATGTCGGGGCTGCGTCCTGCCAACTGGCTGCTCATATCGCTTGTCGGAGCCTTCCTGCTGATGCTAGCGTTCGGCATTGAGACAACGCTTGCAGTTGCCGGGGCAATTGCAGTGACATTCTGCTCCTACAACCTCCAGATCATACAGGTCGGGCACAACACCAAGATGCAGGCTATAGCATTCATGCCATGGGTACTTGCCGGCATTGTGTTTACATACAGGAGCGCATTGGCGGGAATACGCAAGGCTTCATCTCAATCCGGGGATGCCGTTACGGACAGAAAA
Organism: Bacteroidales bacterium; assembly: GCA_023667095.1. Lineage (GTDB taxonomy): Bacteria > Bacteroidota > Bacteroidia > Bacteroidales > UBA932 > Cryptobacteroides. Next base: position 82,331 of record JAMPAT010000005.1, on the reverse strand, counting down.
CAGTCCTGGAAATCATGGCTGCCCAAGACATTGCTAGGCTCTGTACTCTTTGCGCTTGCCCTTAGCATGCAGATAAAGGCCAACCATCCTCAGATTACATACTACCTTGCAATAGTAATATTCCTCTATGCCATCACCCTGTTCATCTCAATATGTGTCAAGAAACAGGGATTTGGGCGTTTCTTTGCCGCATCGACCCTCCTTCTTGTGATAGGTGGAACCGGGATAGCCACAAATTCCAACAAGCTCATCCCTACATGGGAATATACGAAATATACAATGCGTGGCGGTTCGGAGCTGTCTGCGACCTCTGCCGGCCATAATGACAAGGGACTGGACCTTGACTATGCCACAGCATGGTCATACGGGATAGAGGAGATGCCGAACCTGATGATTCCGAATTTCAACGGAGGCTCTTCTGCCGGTCCGCTTGACAAGGATTCCGAGACATACGACCTTCTGAAACGAGCAGGGCAGCCGAACCTGAACCAGGTGATGAAGTCGCTGCCGCTCTACTGGGGTCCGCAGCCGTTTACGGCAGGGCCGATGTATATGGGTGCAATAACTGTGTTCCTATTTATATTAGGGCTTTGTCTATACCGGGGCAAGGAGAAATGGTGGCTTCTCGCAGCTACTGTCATTGCCATATTCCTGGCCTGGGGAAACCATTTCATGTGGTTCACAAGGCTGTGGTTCAACTATGCCCCGATGTACAGCAAGTTCAGGACCGTCTCCATGGCCCTTGTCGTGCTCCAGGTCACATTGCCGGTGCTCGGCTTCCTTGTGCTTGACAGGATATTCAAGGAAAGATATCCAAGGAAAGCTGTTGTGCGGGCAGGCTGGATTGCATACGGATTCTCTGCCGGAATCTGTCTGCTGCTCGTGATCTTCCCCGGTCTTGCCGGGACATTCAGCGGCAGTGTTGATGCAGGCCAGCCTGATGTCCTGGTGGATGCCCTTGCCGCAGACCGAAGGCATCTCCTTGTAAAGGATGCAATGCGCTCATTTACGCTGATTACAGTAATGTGGGCACTTATAGCCTGGACATACGCGAAAAAAGAGCCCTTTGTAGTAAAGGGAAGGATGACAATTGCATCTGTTGCAGTGTGCCTTATTGTGCTTTTTGACCTGTTTGCTGTCGGGAAGAGATATCTGGACAAGGATAATTTCGTGACAAAGAGGGATTTCAGCAGCCAGTTTGCCGAAAGGCCGGTTGACAGGATGATACATGAAGATACGGACCTTGACTACAGGGTGCTGGATGTAAGTGTCAATACATTCAATGATGCGCACCAGAGCTATCATCATAAGTGTATCGGAGGGTATAGCCCTGCCAAGATGCAGCGTTACCAGGACCTTATCGAAAGGTATCTCACGTCAGAGATAAATTCTGTAGTAAAGACAGTCAACGGGGCGCAGACCATCCAGGATGTGGAGTCTGCCCTGCCATATCTCCCTGTCACTTCGATGCTTAACGGGAAATATATAATTGTAGGTGGCGAGTATCCTCCTGTTGTGAACAATTATGCCTTCGGGAATGCCTGGTTTGTGGATTCGTATGTCCCGGCAGAGACTCCGGATGACGAGATTGCCCTCCTGCGTTCTACAGATTTGCGCACAACGGCTGTTGTCGGCAAGGACTTCAGCTGGGCAGCGGAGAGAATATCATCACTCGGACAGTGCAGCGATGACGACTTTATCGAAATGGTGTCGTATGCACCGAATGAACTGAGGTACAGATACCGTCTCGCAGATGACAGGGCCGTTGTATTCAGCGAAATATACTATCCTGAAGGCTGGAAGGCATGGATTGCCGGAAATTTCGGTGACGATTCCAAAGATGCGGCCTCTGCTGGACCAGTGGAGAGCATAGACCTCTTCCGTGCAGACTGGATCCTGCGTGGAGCCATCCTGCCTGCCGGGGAAGGTGAACTTGTGATGCGTTTCGAGCCGCAGTCCTATAAAACGGGTGCAGCCCTCTCACGCGCCAGCTCAATAACCCTGCTTCTCCTTCTGCTCCTCAGTGCAGGAGGAATGGTGGCTTTCCGCAGGGAATAGATACGTCAGAAAGAGAAAAGATAGTTGTGCGGGAATCTTTTGAACCGGTATCTGTTGCGTGGTACCGGAATCGGGTCATTTATGGCAATCTCCCATTTCAGGAGTTCATGCATAAGCTCGTCCTGGACTTTGATATACCGTTTCTTTCCATACAGATTGTCTATTTCTGACGGATCCTTTTCAAGGTTGTAAAGTTCGCAGTTGTCAAGCATGTCCATGACAAACTTCCATTTTCCCATCCGTACCATGCTGACCATTCCGCTCTGGCTCCAGGTGTTTAGTTCATCGAAGAAAAGCCCTTTCCCGACAGCTCCTTCTGCCCTGTAGTCGGACATATCCTCCTTTGTTATGTATTCTCCGCCGAACCCGGCTTCGGAGATTATGCTGCGGAATTCCTTCTCTGGATAGTCCCTGCCTGCAAGCATCTCCACAAGGCTTCTTCCCTGTACTCCAGCAGGAATCTCAGCTCCGATTGCCTCGCAGATGGTTGGAAATATGTCAACGAGCGACACACAGTCTTCACGAAGTCCATTCTTTGCAACTTCATTCCCGAACCATACCATAGGAACACGTGTAATTGATTCCGCAACTCCTGCACCCTTTTTCATAAGGCCGTATTCACCGGCATAGTCACCGTGGTCGGATATAATTACAAACATGGTATTGCTATACATGTCCATGTCTTTCATCCCTTCCACAAAACGGGACATCTGGTCATCAAGAAGCCTTATCTGCCCCATATAGTTTACCCTTATCCTCTCCAGATTTTCCTTGCATCCCCTGTGGCCAATGTTCATCATCTCAAACAGATGCCTGTATTTTTCCCCTTTGATGTCAAGGAAAGAGGAATCTGTCTTCGCCGGGGGAATCTGTCCGTCAAACATTGACCAATACGGCTCGCATACCTGATATGGATTGTGAGGCTCGTTGAAAGACAGCCACATCACAAAAGGCTCGTCCTTGTGTCCACTGACCCATTCCAGGGCGTCGCTGACCATCCTGTATGGCATCTGGTTCTCAACGGTTCCAGGGGCCGGTTCAAGTTCAGTGAAGAAAGAGGTGCTGCCGAGGAATCTGTCGAACGCCCTGTTCTCCGGAGTCTTTTCAGATGCAGGGCAGTCCTGGCCGAGATGGCTGTATGGAATCCACCAGTCCACATCTGTCTTCTTGACATGTGAATGGTTCTTTCCGACAAGTACAGATGTATATCCACATTTGCGTGCAACGTCAAAAAGGTCTTCGCTGTAGACTGCATCTGCAATATTGTGATTTGAATCCGAATGGGTTACACGGGGAAAGCGTCCGGTAAGGAGCGATACCCTCGCAGGACCGCTTGCAGGGCATGGCGTATACGCCTTGTTGAACCACGCCCCTTCTTCAGCCATGCGGTCTGCAAAAGGAGTCAAGTCAACAGGGAATCCCTCCCGTCCACACAGGTCAGCTCTCTGCTGGTCCGTCATTATTATCACGACATTCGGCTTCTGTGCCTTGACTCCTGTCTCCTGGGCTGATATTGCCCATGGACACATTATTGACATTGCTGCAGGGAGATACAGATGCCTGCAGTCATGCGTAAGCCTTCCGGAGAAATGATTTATGCCCATTCTATCTGTCTTTTTGTGTCTTGTCCGGATTTGTGCCGTCCATCCCTATGCCTGTGTCGCCCTGTTCCTCCATCCATTTGAACAGTTCCTTTTTCATCTCCTCAATCTTCTTGGCATATCTTTTCACACCTGCGAGATTCTTCCTCTCCCATGGATCTTTTTTGAGGTCATAGAATTCAATTGCCGGGCGATTAAGAAACCTGTCTTTCCAGAATATGGACTCCTCATCGCCTCTGCTGGAGGCTGCCTCCCATGCTTCCCAGACTCCAGTGACACTTCTCCTGTTTTCCATCATGAGATGTTTCTCGTGATATTGCTCTTCCGGCATCAGGTTCATTATAAGGCAATAGCGGTCATCCCTTATGCTCCTTATCGGGTATGGACGCCCTTCTGGATAGTTGTTATGTATGCCGTATGCATATTTCCTTGCTGTCCTTGAGTCTCCGAAAAGAGCGTCCTTGAAGCTTATACCGTCAAGTTCCGGGCGGACATCACCTCCTGCGATGTCAATGAATGTAGGCAGCAGGTCCTCATATTGGACTATGGCATTGCATATACGTCCTGCCTTTATCCTTGCAGGATACCGGGCAATGAGTGCACTGTGGCATCCAGGATACCAGAGAGTCCATTTTCCCCCAGGGAACTGTGGGCCTTGCTCTCCGAGGAAGATGACAATGGTATTGTCAAGGCGTCCTGTCTCCTCCAGTGTCTCCAGGACAGAACCGACCTCGTTGTCCAGTGCCCTCACTTCGGCAAGGTAATGTGTGAAAATCTCGCGCATTTCAGGGCCTTTGGCGCAGTTCTCAGGTAAAATTACCTTGTCTGCATCAAATTCAGACGGATCACCCCATGTCCATGGGGCATGCGTGTTGATGCTGCATACATAAAGGAGAAATGGGTCATCGCTGTGCGTCATCCATTCGCGTATGCCGTCACAGCTGTATGGGGCTTTCTTCGCCGTACAGCCGACTGTGAATCCAGGTATCTCATCGAATTTGTAGACCGACTTTGGGCCAGGATGGTCCTTGCCTGTCCTTCCGACACGGTAGCCTTCTTCCGCCATATATTCATTGACAGTAAAGGTGCCCGGGAAAGTTCCCCTGTGGTTCTGGTATGAGCCGTGGCGTGCCGGATACAGTCCAGTGTACATCGAGGCACGGATAGGTACGCTCATGGCCTCGGAGGCATAGTTTCTGGTGAATTTGACACCTTCTCTCGCGAGGCGGTCAATGTTGGGGGTGACAAGGTTCTGTCCTCCATAGCAGCTCAGCTCTGTCGTGAGCAGGTCATCTGCTACAATCACGACAATGTTTGGCCTGTCGTCCTCCCTTGGCGTACCCTGGGCTGACGCGATTGCCGCTGCAGGAATTATTCCGGCAGACAGCGCAGTTCTTTTCAATATACTGTTCATTTCATTTGATGCTGTTGCTGCTTCCATGATGGTATGCAGCCAATGTCCATGTGGTCCAAATTTATACAGATTCATGTGATTTGTGCATCAATATCCAATGCCTGACAGAAATTTGCTGCCCTTTGAATGGATTTTAAACCCTATATGGGATATTAACGTTAATTTTGTGCGCTGATTATATATTTAAAGGCATAATGAAAAACACGAAAAAACTAAAATTGGCAGGAACTGCATTGATTCCTCTTGCAGCTGCTGCGTGTTCAGGACAGGAATCTGCCCCGCGTCCCAATATTGTTGTCATACTGACTGATGACATGGGATATTCGGACCTCGGATGCTACGGAGGGGAAATCCAGACTCCAAATATAGACAATCTTGCGCAGAACGGACTCAGGTGGAGCCAGTTCTACAACAATGCCAGGAGCTGTCCTTCAAGGGCAGTCCTGATGACAGGGCTTTATCCGCACCAGGCAGGAATGGGCTGGATGGCGGCGGCAGACGAGCAGACTGAATCATATCATGGCGGACTCAACAACAGCTGTGTCACAATCGCTGAGGTGCTGAATGAAGCAGACTACGAGACATATATGGTGGGCAAATGGCATCTGTGCTCAGAGCGTCAGTGCGAAGGGGAAGTGAAGGAGACATGGCCGATGGGACGCGGATTCCGCCATTTCTATGGAATACCGGAGGGCGCATCGCATTATTTCCATGCAAGGATGGTCTCTGACTCCACAAGATTGAAAGTATCAGGTGACGACTTCTACATAACGGATGCGCTTGCCGATTCGGCTGCCGCCTATGTCCACCGCCACGACTATGGCGAGAAGCCGATGTTTATGTATCTGGCATTCAATGCACCGCACTGGCCGCTTCATGCACATCAGGAAGACATCGCAAGATATGTCGACACCTACAGGGCGGGATGGGACAGCTTGCGTGAGGCCCGTTTTGCAAAACAGATTGCGATGGGGCTGTTCGGCAAGGATACGGAACTGTCTCCAAGGGATGTGAATGTCCCTGCATGGGACAGCCTTACGCCGGAGCAGCAGCACGAGTTTACAATGCGTATGGCGATCTATGCCGCACAGGTGGATGCAATAGACAAAGGTGTAGGCAAGCTTGTGCAGGCTCTGAAGGACGCCGGACAGTTCGATAACACTGTAATTATGCTTATGGATGACAACGGAGCCTGTGCAGAATATATAAGCGGTGGAAGAAGCAAGGAGGTTACAGGCCAGGCGGACACATACGAGAGCTACAGGATTAACTGGGCAAACCTTAGCAGCACACCTTACAGAGAATACAAGCATTATACTAACGAGGGAGGAATTGCAACCCCTCTCATCGTGTCATGGCCCGGAGGCATAAAGAAAAGGTACAATGGTACATTTGTAAGGGAATATGGCTACTTTGCCGATATCATGGCTACTTGCATCGACCTCGCCGGTGCGGAATACCCCTCTGAATACAATGGACACGCAATCACCCCTTGCGAGGGCGTAAGCCTTCTCCCTAACTTCAGTGGAAAGAAGACAGGAAGAGGCATGACATTCTGGGAGCATGAGATAAATATCGCTGTCCGTGACGGGAAATGGAAACTTAATATCCTGAACAGGGAAAATGATATTCCTGACCTTACCAGGTTCGAGCTATACGATATGGAAAAGGACCCGACGGAGCTTCACAACCTTGCATCGCAGTATCCAGAAAGGGCAGAAAAGATGTTCAGGGCATGGGAGTCGTGGGCAGGAAGGGCTGGTGTATATCCTCTCTGCAACAGGGGATACGGACAGCGTCAGCAAGGCTTCAGACGTGTAATAAACGGGACATTTGATGACAATTTCGGCGGTTGGGGAAGACATTGCTCAGGCAGGGCCGATGTACGTTTCTCAATTGACGGCAGCTATGCAATTGACGGCAAGAAATGCGCCCTTGTCGACATTGTATCCCAAGGTGAAAGACCGGCTGATGCCATCATGAAATGGGTGTTTCCTACAGGGGAGAAGATGACTGCCACAATCGGATTCTCGTATAAGACAGACGTGGAGAACACTCTCTGGCTGAGAATGGAGAATGCCGGCAATCCTTCTGAAAAGCAGTTCTCAAAGGAGATAACCCTCTCTCCCGGGGGAGGAACGGCCGTGTTTGACAATGTGGAGCTGGAAAAGGGCCGCTATCAGCTTGCATTCTATTTCGGCAGCTCCGGGACCGGGAAGATCTGGATAGACAACGTTGTCATGGACCTTAAATCTGAGAATGAATAGATGATATATTCCAGGAAAATTCTTGTCACATGTCTGGCATGTCTGCTGTCCATTGTGTCATACGCGCAATGGGACTCATTCATCATACGTCACGAAGACGGATTCCCGTATATGACGGCCAGATGTGTGGCACAGGATAATCTTGGCTTCATATGGATCGGCATGAACGACGGCCTTGTCCGGTTCGACGGAGAGAGGTCGCGGCACTACACCCTGAGCACTGAATGGCAGCAGGAAAACATAGTCACCGCACTATATGCCGATGACAACGGGCTGCTCTGGGTCGGGACTGAGTCCGGGCTTTTCGTATATGACAACAGGACAGACAGTATCGGGAAGTTTACAAAGGAGACCAGCTATGGAGTCCCTATCGCATGCCGTGTCAATGTGCTTTCATCTGACGGCAAGGGCAATGTACTGGTAGGAACCAACGGCCAAGGCCTTTTCATCTATGGTTCGCACGACGGGAGCCTGAGGCAGGAAAGCCGCCATGCCTCGATGGTCAAGGCTCTGTGCTATGTCGGGGACAGCCATATTGTGATCGGCTCGGAGGAGGGCACTATATCTGAAATGATGCTTGACGGGACCTGGCTGAGGACATTATATGCCGATTCCAAGGCATCCCGGTCGCGGAATACAGACATAACTGCCATGTATGCAGACAGTTCTTCTGTATGGGTCGGTTTCGGGCAGAAAGGCTTCTGCCACATTGACTTGACTGACGGATGCACCCCTGAGTTCCTTTATCCTTCCGGTACAGCAGGTTCCCTTACGGTCAAGTCCATATTGCATGTGGCCGGAGACAATCTGCTTATAGGTGCCCAGAACGGATTGTTTGTCTTCAATGTGACGACACGTGAATTTTCCCTCGTTCATGAGGCCCAGGATTTCCATCAGCCCTTCCTGTATAATGTGAACAGCCTTTACCTTGACCGCGGACAGGGAATCTGGATGGCGACCCAGAACAGCGGGCTGAACTATATATGGCGTCCTGACAATCTGTTCAGGGGACGTCTTGGAATGGATGCTGACGGCCAGTCCACCTTCGTCTATACGACCTCATTTTGCGAAGACGGAAGAGGTGACATCTGGATAGGGACCATGGATGCGGGCCTCATGAAGATACCGGCAGGGAAATCTGTCCCCCAGAAGACGCATCTGGACATTTCCAACATCAATTGCCTGCTGGCAGACGGCGATGACATCTGGATCGGTTCTGCAACAGATGGAATATACGTGTATAATACTGTTACTGGCAATGTGAAGAACTACAGGCATAGCCGCCTTGACCCGGCATCTGTCAGCGACAATTGCATAAATGCCCTGTTCCGTGCAAGCAATGGGCGCATTTATGTCGGGACGGAGTGGGGGCTTGGCTACTTCAACAGGAAGACTGAGGCGTTCCGTCTTGAACCGAGGGCTTCCAACAGGACACATGTCTCTGATATTCATGAGGATTCAAAGGGAAATATCTGGATCGCAACCCACAATGAGGGAATCTACCGTGTCGGGCTTGACGGAAAAAACTGGACATCCTTCGGGCAGAGACCGAATATCCCCGGGACAGTCATAAATGATATCTATGAGGATTTTGAAGGCAGGGTATGGGTCGGGACATCATCTGGACTGTGCTATTTTGACAGGGATTCATCACGCTTTTTCATGGATGGATATTTCAAGGATGTCCTCGGAGCCCGGAATATCCTGTCGATTGAGCAGGACTACAGGGGCAATCTGTGGATTTCGATGCCGTCCTCCCTATGCTGTATGAATCCAGACAAAAAGGACATACTTGCGACATTTGACAAGTCGGACGGTATGCAATGCTATATGTTTGAGGGCAACTGCTCGTTGAGGACATCGTCCGGGAAGATGCTGTTCGGAGGCTCTGACGGATACAACGAATTTGATCCTGCTGATTTCACTTCTGCCGTTACAGCCGTTGCTGGCTATAGCGGGAATGCTCTGCTTCTCACAGGCATCTCTGTCAACAATGAGCCGCTTGGATATGGCACATCAAGGAAAAGGTGCCTTCAGAGGCCGGCATATTTCACTGACGGAATACGTCTGGACCATTCCGGCAACAGTATATCTGTTGACTGGTCAACGTTGGATTACCGCAGGTCCGGCAAAATCAGCTATGACTATATCCTTGAAGGACAGGACAGGGAATGGATTAAGGCAGGAAATGCCACATCTGCGGAATTCAATAACCTGAATCCTGGAAAGTATGTGTTCAGGGTACGGGCATTCGACAACATGCACAATATCGGAGAGACGTCCCTTTCCATATCGATAATGCCGCCGTTCTATATGACCGGCTGGGCGTTCGCCATGTATGTTCTGCTGATTGCTGCATTTGTCGCAGGAATCTCAATGTACCTCTCACGCAGGCGCAAGCAGGAAAGCTATGAGGCGAAGATAGATTTCTATACCAACATCACACATGAGATACGTACTCCGCTTACGCTCATCAAGGTGCCTCTCGAGAAAATAATGTCATCGGGAGACGGAAATGAACAGACACGCAGCTACCTGAATGTCATAAAGAGGAATACGGACAATATGCTCAATCTTATCAACCAGCTCCTGGACTACAGGAAAGGTGAGAGCGAGCATTACAGGCTGCATCCCGAAAAAACTGACATCGCCATGCTGCTCAATGATATTTCGGGACGTTTCAAGGTCCTTGCAGAATCTGATGGCAAGAAACTGGAGCTGGAGACAGACAATGTGACGGCTGTATATGAGGTCGATCCGGAGGCAATGTCCAAGATTGTCAACAACCTGCTTTCCAATGCGGTGAAATACGCCAAATCGCTGATCAAAGTTACATTGGTGACAGAAGAAGACTGCTATAGGATATCGGTGTTCAATGACGGCAGCCATATCGCATCGGAAGAAAAGGAGAAGATATTCAAGATGTTCTACCAGATAGACAGGAGCAAGGCCGGGACAGGAATCGGGCTTCCCCTTGCAAAGATGCTTGCAGAGAAACATGGAGGCACAGTAGGCGTATCCTCCGGGAAGGGTGGAACGGAATTCGGGATATACATTCCTGTGAAGAGACAGCCAAAGGAACCTGTAAAGGAGCCTGCCGGTGTACCTCTGCCGAATCTTCCGGACCCGGGCTCAAGGCAGCGTCAGACGATCCTTATTGTTGACGACAATGAGGATTTGCGTCAGCTTATTGCAGAATTGCTCAAGGAAAAATACGACATCGTGCAGGCCGGCAACGGCAAGGAAGGTATAGATGTCCTTGAAAACAATGTCATCGATCTGATTCTCAGCGATATCGTGATGCCGAAGATGGACGGGAATGAATTCTGCGAATTCGTGAAATCAGACATCCGCTACAGCAATATACCGTTTGTGCATATATCCGTGAAGTCCAATCTTGAGGACAAGATAAAGGGTCTTGAATACGGTGCCGACGACTACATAGGGAAACCGTTCTCCCCTGAGCTTCTCCGTTCCAAGATAAAGACTTTGCTGGACAACAGGAAAAGGCTCATGGAGTTCTATCGCGGACTCCCTGTCGTGCATCCTAAACAGGTGTCTTCCATCACTAAAGGCAATGTGGAGTTCATCCAGAAGCTAAACAGCGAGATAGCAGCCAATCTTTCAAATGACAAATACAATGTCGAGATGATGGCAAAGAATCTCTATATGAGCCAAAGCTCGCTCTACAGGAAGATGATGAGCCTGCTTGATATGTCACCGAATGAATATATCAAGGATTTCAGGCTCAAGAAGGCTGCCGAGATGCTGAGCAGCGGCAAATACCTCGTCGGTGACATATATGCCCTTGTCGGCTTCAACAGCGTATCGTATTTCTCCACATGCTTCAAGAAGAAGTTCGGCATATCAGCAACCCAGTATATCGAATCTGTGAAGAAAGGTGACGCTATAAGGTGACACGCGGGATTTTCTCCGTGGAAGGTACCGGGGTACCGAAAACCGGGATACCGTCCACAATGTCGATTTTCTGCATGAATATGCTTCTTTCCTCCTTTTCCTGGAATGCGGAATATACAAGATACCATGATTCCATGTCGGGAGAAGGGACAAGGTACGGGAAGCTTGGCCCGAAAATTTTCGCCTCCCTGTTTTCGCGGAACACAGGCCTGTCCAGCTTGCTCCATGACGCAGGGTTGAGGAGGTCTGCATCTTTCTCGGCAGACAGTTCCCCGAAGCATGAGAATGCAGTCCATTGTGCACTTGCGGAAAAGTATATATAGGCCCTGTCTGTCTGCTCGTTGCAGAAAAAGAAAGGTGCTTCATTCACGAATACCGGATATTTGAAGATACTTCTTCCCTGCCTGTTTATCCATTGAAGCTCCCATTCATGCTCTGGAGTGGAGATCATCACCCTGTCACTGTCAATTGTCCATGGATTGCTCATGCTGGCGATATAGATATTCTGCCTTTCTGCGTATTCTCTCCTGTTTTCCCATCCTGACCACGTCATGTACAGCTTGCCGTTGTGGCTGAATACATACCCGTGCATGGCCCAGTTGTCTTCCTTGTCAGTTACCAGCCTTGCCTTCATTTCGAATATTCCGTCAAAAGGGTCTTTCTCCCTGTTTTCAAGGACATACATCTTGTGGTTGTCCGTGTTGCCGTCATCTGCAGTCACATAGATGTACCATATTCCGTCTATCCGTATAAGCTGTGGATGCCAGAGATGCTTCAGGTTGTAGCGGCTCTCCATATATGCCACTATTTTCTTTTCTGCCGTATGCAGGTCAGCAGGATCCTTCGCTGCAGAAAGCGACAGGCAGCCGTTGCCATTGTTGATATAGTAATATGTCCCGTCGACAAATGATATGGAAGTATTGCCTGATGCCGGTATCACAGGATTGGTGTAGACACCGGAACTGTCGGATGCCGTGCCATTGCCTTTGCATCCGAGGGCAAGGATTGCCACGGTTGCCATGTGGAAAAATCGAATGTACAGTTTCATGCCGTGCTGGTTTATTGTATCTGCAAAATTAGCAATAAGCGCATCCGGATGCACATCCCGGCTATCAAAAATCATTCAATAGCCTTTAAAATACATTCATTTTATATTGATGTATAATCAATGAAGACGGAATTTTATAAGTTTGTATCACCGAAATGCCAGAAAAATAACCCAATACACATGAAAACTGATAAATTATTGATCCCAATGGCCTTGCTGGCCACTTCAGCCCTTCCGGCAGATGCTGCAAAAAAGGACAAACGTCCAAACATCATCGTAATCCTTGCGGATGACCTCGGATATTCCGACCTTGGATGTTACGGAGGTGAAATCCAGACACCGAACCTGAACTGGCTGGCCGAGACCGGCATTAGGTTTACACAGTTCTACAACACATCAAGGAGCTGCCCTACAAGGGCATCTCTGTTGACTGGACTTTACCAGCACCAGGCAGGTATCGGACGTATGACTTTCGATGCCGGCCTTCCAGGCTATAGGGGAACGCTTTCACGCAATGCCGTGACGATAGCGGAGGTCCTGAAGGAATCAGGATATACTACAAGCATGGTAGGCAAATGGCATATTGCCGAGACACCTCTCAGAAAAGACCAGGAAGACTGGCTCAACCACAAGGTGTTTCACGAGACATTCTCTGATTTGTGCAACTATCCTGTAAACCGTGGATTTGACACACACTATGGCACAATCTACGGTGTCGTGGACTACTTCGACCCGTTCAGCCTTGTCGAGGGGGAAGTCCCTATCGAGGAGGTTCCGGACGGATATTACATTACCCAGGCTCTGTCTGACCGTGCCGAGCAGGAAATCATTGAGTACGCCAATGATGACAAGCCGTTCTTCATGTATTTGTCATACACCTCTCCGCACTGGCCTCTTCATGCCCTTCCTGAGGATATAGAGAAATACAAGGACACATATACCTGCGGATGGGAGGCAATCAGGGATGCACGCTATGGACGCCAGAGGGAGATGGGACTTTTTGGAGACCAGGATGACTTCCTTACCGAGCGTCAATTCAAGGGACGCTGGGAAGACAACAGTACTGCAGAGTGGGATGCACGTGCAATGGCAGTCCATGCGGCGATGGTAGACAGGATGGACCAGGGAATCGGCCAGGTAATCCGTGCACTTGAGAAGACAGGACAGCTTGACAACACAGTCATATTCTTCATGAGCGACAATGGCTGCAGCCCTGAGGAGTGCCAGCATATGCTTCCTGGGGAGAATGACCGTCCAAGCCTTACAAGGGAAGGGGAAGCCATGGTCTATCCTAAGAACAAGGAAGTGCTTCCTGGACCGGAGACCACTTATGCCGCCCTTGGAGCACAGTGGGCAAATGTGGCGAATACTCCTTTCCGCTATTGGAAGGCGAAGTCCTACGAGGGAGGAATCTGTACCCCTATGATTGCGCACTGGCCAAAGGGCATAGACAAGAAGAGGAACGGTACGGTTACAACAGAGTCAGGACATGTGATGGACATAATGGCTACCTGCATTGACCTTGCAGGTGCTGCATATCCTGAGAAATATAAGGGCCATGACATCATTCCTATGGAAGGACTGAGCCTTGTTCCTGTCCTCAAGGAAGGACATCGCGAGGGCCATGAATATCTTGGATTTGAGCATTTCAATGAAAGGGCATTTATTTCACGGGACGGCTGGAAGATTGTAAGGCCTGGAAACAGGGCAGAGTGGGAACTTTACAACCTTAATGAGGACCGCACTGAAAAGCACAATGTGGCTTCAGAGAATCCTGAACGTCTTGCGAAAATGATTGCCGCCTACAATGAATGGGCTGAACGCTGCATGGTAGAGCCTACTCCGGACAATTTCCGCAAGAAGAAAAACAGCAAATAGACAAGACCACAACCAACTGATAACCAATCATGGAATACAAGAATTCTGCATTGAGGCACATGCTTCTCTGCATCCTTCTGTGCCTGTGCCGGCTTCCGTTGTGGAGCCAGGATGCAGTCATAAGGGGAACAATTGTCGATGCTTCCGGGGGAGAGCCGGTCATAGGTGCATACATCTCCCTTGGAGGTTCTTCCGGCCATGGATGCATGACGGACCTGGACGGAAGATATGAACTTGCATTGCCTGTATCGACTAAGGATGATGCCGTGCTGACAGTCATCTGTGTCGGATATGAGGATACTGAAGTCTCTTTCGGGACGCTCCGGAGGAACGGCAGGATTGCAATCAATGTGAAATCCGAACTTATAGAAGAGATTGTCGTGGTCGGCTATGGAACACAGAAGAAGACATCTTCGGTCGGTTCCATAGCCCAGGCCAACGGCTCTGAACTTCAGAAATCCGGAAACGTGAACTCTGTTTCTGAGGCATTGCAGGGCAGGCTTAACGGTGTCATTGCATTCAATACGACCGGACAGCCCGGAGACAATTCCGCATCAATCTATATCCGTGGCAAAAGTTCATGGCAAAACACCAGTCCGCTTGTACTCGTAGACGGCATTGAAAGGGATATGAATGATGTGGACTTCAATGAGATAGAGAGCATATCTGTCCTTAAGGATGCCTCAGCAACCGCTGTCTACGGAGTCAGGGGGGGTAATGGTGTAATCCTGCTGACGACCAAAAGGGGTACGGAAGAAAAGCCGCGTATAAATTTCAGCATGAACATCGGACTAAAGTCACCGACCACAAAGAGCGACTGGGCTGACTATGTGACTTCAATGAAGATGTACAATGAAGCGATGGCAAATGAAGGCAACTGGAACGGGCTTATCTCCCAGGAAACCATAGATGCGTGGGAACATGCATTTGCCACAGGGAACTATGGACCATACAATGACGTTTTCCCCCATGTAGACTGGAATGAGGAAATTCTGCAGACGGCAGTCTCCCACAGCTATAATGTCAATATAAACGGAAAGGCAAAGGCCATGAGGTACTTCGCCTCTGTCGGTTACCAGCATGACGGAAGCATCTATAACATCGAAAAGGCCGAGGACTATGACCCGAGGGCATATTTTGACCGGCTCAACTGGAGGGCGAACTTCGATTTCAACATAACGAAGACAACCACATTCTCTGTCAATGTGGCCGGAAAAATGGGATACCGCAACAGCCAGTACTATGCCGATGTCTATGGATTCCTGACTGTGGCCCCGTCCAACAGTTTCCCGATCAGATATTCTGACGGATATTGGGGTGATGCGACAAACCAGGGCGTGAACCCGATTGCAGACATGTCTGCCGGTGGACAGATACGTCACAAGTCATTCCAGGGATGGTATGATGCAAAGCTTGTGCAGGATTTCAGGTTCATCACAGAGGGGCTTAAGGCCCATGCCTCCATTTCATACAGTTCCGCATCGGTCAACAGGGACAGGGTAAGGACTGGCGGAATTTTTGGCGGGTCGGACTTTTCCCAGATGAATGCCTTCCCAAGGGAATACCGTATCTACGACTACACATCCCCTGTCTATGGAGATGACGG
Organism: Bacteroidales bacterium; assembly: GCA_023667095.1. Classification (GTDB taxonomy): domain Bacteria; phylum Bacteroidota; class Bacteroidia; order Bacteroidales; family UBA932; genus Cryptobacteroides. The sequence continues at coordinate 66,541 of JAMPAT010000005.1, read as the reverse complement.
TACGGTATCTTATCCATACACGGCAGGATATCATGGAAACAGATACTACACAACTCCTCCAGGAACTGATTTCGACACAACAACATCGCTCAGCAGAAAACTTTTCTACGAATTCGGGATAAGCTACGCAAGGAAGTTCAACGGACATGATGTCTCTGCCATGGCACTTATGAACCGCCAGATTACAGAGACTTCGGGCGGCTCTACATTCGCTTTTCCGGCATATCGTGAGGACTGGGTCGCACGTGTGACATACAACTGGAAGGAACGCTATCTTTTTGAGGCCAATGCCTCATATACGGGTTCAGAGAAATTCGCCCCCGGGATGCGTTTCGGATTCTTCCCGTCATTCTCTGTGGGCTGGAGGATTACTGAGGAACCGTGGATGAAATGGTCAAGAAAGGTACTCACCAACATGAAGGTAAGATATTCATGCGGAAAGGTCGGGACGGACATAGGTGCAGGCCGTTTCCAGTACATCCAGCTCTATGACCAGAACGGGACGGTCAATTTCGGAAAGGACGAGAACACGGCTTTCGGGCCAACATATATCGAAGGGTCCATTGCACAGCCTCATGCAACATGGGAGACATCTGTCAAGCAGAATCTCGGCATCGAAATCGGACTTTGGAAAAGGCTTAAGATAGCATTGGACCTCTTTGACGAGAAACGTGACGGCATCCTTCTTTCCCCAAGGACAACAGCGGCATGGGTTGGCGCATCCATTTCGGCAGCCAACCTCGGAAAGACAAAGAACCATGGACTGGAACTTGAAGTCAACTGGAGCGACAGGGTGGGGACATCTTTCAGCTATTTTGTGAATTTTGCATTTGCGGCCAGCGAGAACCGTATAGTGTTCAGGGATGACCCGAATAATTTCCTTGACTATCAGAAAGATGCCGGAAAGCCTATCAACTGGCAGACAAGATATGTAGTTTCAGGCAACTATGAGACTATAGATGATATATTCAATTCAGCGACACTCAATTCGGCAGCTGCCTCCACTATAATTCCGGGAGACCTTGCCTATATCGACTACAATGGAGATGGAGTCGTTGATTCAAATGACCAGGTCGTGACAAAGAATCTCAACTATCCGCTCAGCACATATACACTGACATTGGGATTCGACTGGAAAGGCTTGTCGTTCAGCATGATGTTCTATTCTCCGCAGGGAGTGTACAAGAACTATATCAATGCCTATCTGTGGGATTTCCCTTCCGGCTATGTCAAGGCACAGCCAAATACTCTTGACAGATGGACATACGAAACCGCTGGCACTGCAGGTGTGCAGCGGCCTGCAATCCATGTCAACAATACTGCCAACAATACAGTTCCAAGCACATACCGCTTTACGGACTATTCGTACATCAGGCTCAAGAATGTGGAATTGAGCTATACTCTTCCAAAGAGATGGCGTAAGGCGGCACAGATGGCCAACTGCTCGGTATATGTATCCGGAAACAATCTTTTCACGTGGTGGAAAGGTGACAAGCGTATAGATCCGGAGACATCCAACAGTGACGGTACAGTCAACGAGACTGCAAACATCTATCCTATTCTGCGTACATACACAATAGGGCTCAGGCTCGGCTTTTAAAAGGACAGCACGATGAAAAAAACTATAAGAACCATATTTCTGGCCATATCGGCAGTGCTATCTGCAACGGCATGTGAAAAATTTCTGGACAAGTCTCCGGACCTCGGCCTTGACGAGTCTGCCATATATAAGGATTTTGAATCAATCCGTGGCTTCCTTGATGAAAGCTACAGATTGCTCAACAGGTGGAATATGCAATATGGCGGCGGCCTCAGCAGATGTGCAAACCCGATGGCATGTACCGATGAACTTGTCTCAATGATGAAGAATACCAATTGGATTGTCAACAATTTCAACCAGGGCAACTGGTATTCTACCAGCCGTACCTCCAACTGGGAGGTCGGGGTCAACGGAGGATCGGTGATAAGCAACTCCTACAAGGCACTGAGGATAGTGAACCGGGTTATAAACAACATTGACAAGGTCAAGATAATTACTGGAGACGAAAAAAAGGAAATTCTTGGACAGGCATATTTCTACAGGGCATGGTATTATTACCAGCTCATAATCCGCTACGGTGGCATGCCTATAATTGACAGGGTATTCGATGCCGGTGAGGATGATATCCCGAGAGTATCTTTCGATGAATCGCTTGCATGGATGATTGGAGACCTTGAAAAAGCTATTGACATGCTTCCTGTACTTTGGGACGACAAGAACTATGGACGTCCTGACAAAGCTGCAGCAATGGGGGTAAAGGCACAGGCCCTGCTCTATGGCGCATCTCCTCTCTTCCAGAATGACATGACTTCAATTGAGAAGAAAGGCTATAGCAGGGAGCGTTGCCTGGAAGCGGCAAAGGCTGCACAGGAATGTCTTGAATTCATTTCGGAAAACAATACAGGACGCCGTTTCACAAAAGGTACAATGGATGACTACAGGGGAATATTCATATTGCCGACCACGACATTCAGCCACGAGGAGTACCTGTGGTGGGACCGCAAGGTCATGAGCAATGACGAGCAGGCGAATACAATCAGGTCTTTCTGGCAGTGGATTGACTGGGACAAGAACACTGGACTGGATGCACAGGGATTTGCAGCTCCCACAGCCGACATAGTGAAACTTTACGAGAGGAAAGGTTCTGACGGGATATACTATCCTGTAACGGATGCCCGATCCGGCTATGTCGGTGTTGATGCTGAAGGCAAGAACGGACCTTGGTCTGACATGCAGGACAGGGATCCGCGCTTCTACAATAACCTGCTTCTTCCTGGACAGAGATGGGGCAGCAAGGACGGTACTCCATACTATATCACATCATGGGAGAACGGTACTGCATATAACCGTGTCAAGACCGGTTCAGAGACAGCCAGCAGGCAGTTCTCGGGGTGGCTGTGCCATAAATATTTCTGGCCTGAGGCATCGCATTTCTATGTGACTGCGCATGACATCACTGGCTATAACATGTACAGGATAAAGAGTTTCTATATCAGGGTTACAGAGATGTACCTGGACTATGCAGAAGCCCTTTTCGAGGCTACAGGAAGCGCGACATCTGCGCCTTCGGGCTTCAGCATGACGCCTGCTGAGGCTTTGAATATTGTCAGGGCCAGGGTTGGCGTCACGCCGATAGCCGATGAATATACGGCAGCCTCTGCTTTCCGCGAGACATACCGGAGAGAGCGTGAAGTTGAGCTGATGTTCGAGAACCATCGTCTTGAAGACATACGCCGCTGGATGATTTATGACGAGATTCTGCCGAATGACACTCCTTTCCACAACACTGTCTGGACTTGTCTGCAGGGTGACAATGCAAATGGGGCGGATTATAATGACGGAAAGGACCTTACATTTACATACCGTGAAGAGCGCAACACTGTAGAGAACCGCGTCTTCGCCAGCTCGGATAAGTACTATTTCTATCCTTTTCCAGGAGCGGAAATCGGATCTTTGGGCAATCTTGTACAGAACCCTGGGTGGTAATAAAGAAATACAGCAATGAAAAACATATATCCATTATCAATAATACCTGCTTTCATGATATCATGCCTGTGCTGTGCAGAGGCATTTTCCCAGGAAAAGGAGGCAGATGACCTCCGCCAGGCAACAGCAGTGTCGGAAATAGATGTGGACAAGGTGGCCAGATACCCGGACTTCAGCATCTCCAATGCCCTCCAGGGACAGGCAGCAGGCCTTATCGTGCATTCCGGAACAGGCGGACTGGGATACAATATCCCGGGCATATACATAAGGGGGCTTCATGCAGGTGCAACGTCTGCCATCGTGATTGTGGACGGCATCGAACGTGACATGAATGACCTGACTGCCGAGGAAATAGGAAGCATAGAGATTCTCAAGGATGCTTCGGCCAAGATCCTCTACGGGCCCCGCGCAACCAACGGCGTTGTCCTGATAACCACAAAGAGGGGTATCATGGGCAAGAGAAGCATAAATGCAACCATTGAATATGGCATAACGCCAACTGCCAGGACTCCAAAGTTCCTCAATGCAGCCGACTATGCCATACTTTACAATGAAGCCAGGCTCAATGACGGACTTGCCGCCAGATATCAGCCTTCCCAGATAGAGGGGTACAGGAATTCCTCCGGCGAGAATGACCTTCTGTATCCAGATGTCGACTGGTACGGAAAATTCACCCGCAATATGGGAACCTACCGCAAGGCCGTTGTCGAGTTTATCGGCGGAAGCGACAAGGTGAAATATGCCCTTGTCGCAGGATACACAGGAGGTGACGGGCTGGAGAAAGTCGGACAACGCTCAACGCTTCACCGCATCAATGTCCGGGGAAACCTTGACATAAGGATAACGGACTTCCTCACTGTGGCTGCAGATGTGGCTGCGCGTCTTGAAATCAAGAATTGGAGCGGCCTGAATTCAACAGGGCTGTACGGGGCGATATCCACTTACAGGCCAAACGAATATCCTCTTGTAATGGATGCAGCGCAGATTGGCAAGGAGGAGCAGGAGGGTGGGATACCGTACTATGGAGCAAGCACTCTCCATACCAATAACCTGCTTGTGGATATGGAATATGGCGGAAGCAAGTCCGAGAGGTATGTAAACAGCCAGACCAATTTCGGAATCAAGCTTGATTTCAACAGATATGTCAAGGGGCTTACAGCCAATGCGTTCATTACTTTCGACAACTATAACTATGTGCTGCAGGGAATTACAAGGACTTACGCGACCTATGCCGTGGACAGTTTCCTGGATGCCGATGGACTGGACAGGTTTAGAGTCACCCAGATGACAAAGATTAACCAGAGTGATGACATCCATGTCAATGACGAGAGCACAACACGCCGTCTAGGGGCTAATGGAGACATATCCTACAGAAGGAGTATAGGCAGGAATGACTTTTCCGCCGAGGCTGCATTCCGCTACTACAAGGATGAAGTCGAGGGGGCAAACCAGAACTGTGTGACTGCAAACGGTACGCTCCGGCTCAATTATGGCTACAACTGCCGTCTTTTTGCCGAGGCAATCCTCGGTGTGGCGGGCAGCAACCAGTTCTCGGAGAACCGCTGGCTCTTTACATACACCGGCAGCCTCGGATATGTCATCAGTACAAGCCCATATGTGAAGATAAAGGCAGGCGGGGGACGTCTCGGCTACAACCCGAACAGCAACTATATGCTCTACAGGACAGCGTGGGTCAATTCAGGAAGTGTCTATTTGCTTGGAAACAACAATAACACAAGTGCCCATATCACCAACCTTGCCAGGATAGGCAATCCATATCTGGAGTGGGTGACATCTTCAGAGGCCAATCTCGGGGTCGAAGGCTCTTTCTTCACAGACAGGCTTTATGTTGAGGTGAACGGTTTCTATGAGCAGAGAAACAGGACAATCACTTCACTCAGCTCAAAGTATAGCGCGATAGCAGGGAACTATCTCCCGTCGTTCAACTATGGCTCTGTTGCCAACAGGGGATTTGAGATTGACGTGAAATGGAACGATACCGTTTCCGGAGGTGATTTCAGATATGGCATAGGGGCGAATTTTACATATACCCGCAACAAGGTGCTCAAGACAGATGAAGTCGACATGGAAGACTACAGGAAATCTGCAGGACGCCCTACAAGTGCAATAATGGGACTGCAGAGTGAGGGCCTTTTCGGAAAGGATGTCAGCCTTGAGGGCCATGCAAGGCAGATGTATGGATACTATACCGAAGGAGATATTGCATACAGGGACATGAACAATGACGGAATCATAGATGACAAGGACCAGACAATGTTGGGACAGAGTTTTCCTGTAGGTACGCTTGGTGTCAATATTGACCTGAAATACAAGGGATTCGGCCTGTATGTCCTCGGCACTGCCGAACTCGGTGCCTCTGTAATGCTCAACAACAGCTATTACTGGAATACCGGCTCCAATTCCTATTCTGTATATGCCCTCAGGCGTTATCATCCGGAGAATAATCCGGAAGGTACACTTCCGCGCCTGACATCAACCTCGGGCTCAAACTCTTACAGGAATTCTGACTTCTGGATTGCCGATGCGGGCTGGTTCCGTCTGAAGAATGTGGAGTTGAGCTACACCTGGACCAACAGGAAGGCAGACGGGGTATGCAAGTCGTTCAGGTTTTTTATAAGGGGCACAAACCTTTGTGTCGCTTCAGGAATCAAGGACCTTGACCCGGAGGTCATAAATGCCGGAATTTCCAACTATCCGATCTATCGTACTGTAACGGGAGGAGTGACAATCGGATTCTAATTATAGACACAGCATTATTATGAAAAAGTACATTTCATTCTATATGATTCTGTCCATTGCAGCATTGCTATGCTCATGTGACAAGATGTTTGCTCCGAAGACGACCGGTGAGGTCCCGGACGACAGGATGTGGATGGTTCCGGACATGGCCCAGGGAGTCCTTATGCAGGCGTACAGTGCAATTCCCGACAGGCCTGACACGTGGGACGGGAATTTCCTTGATGCCGCCACGGACAATGCCGTGACGAATTCATTCGGGACTGCAATCTACCGCCTGTCCATGGGGACCATGAGCAGCACCAACAATGCCCTGTCTGTATGGAACTCCGTATACAGCCAGTTCCAGAATATCCATATCTTCCTGGCAAAGGGGCTTGGTGATTCGACCAGGTATGTCCCGGGAGATGAAGCCGAGGATGCAGCCATGAAGTCCCGCCTTTTTGCGGAAGCAATGTATCTAAGGGCGTGGTGGGGAGCATATCTTCTCCAGTTCCATGGTGGCAGGACAACAGACGGACAGGCTCTCGGTTACCCGATAGTTACAGAATATGTCACTCCGGAGGAGGCTGCGGACTTCAGCCAGATAAGGCGCAATACATACGAAGAATGTGTCTCCCGGATTTGCCTGGACTGCGATGCTGCAGCGGAAGTGCTGCCTGCGGTCGCGACTGATTCCTATATCGGACGTGCTACCTCCATAATGGCAGAATTCCTTAAGGCACGTGTCCTTTTCTATGCGGCATGTCCGGCCTATCAGCCTTCATCAATTGTAAGGATAGACGGCATGGGGGACTATACTGTAGTCGACGAAGAGGCTTATAATGCCAAATGGCTCCGTGCCGCTGTGCAGGCCCAGAAGGTCCTGGACCTCCTGGGCAACCCGTCTTACGTGGCGATGAAGAGAACAGACCTTGTGGACATGGACCAGAACAATCCGACGACACCATCCCATTTCATGTTCCGCTATTATTATTCTACCAACGGAATAGAAGGAAGGCATTTCCCTCCTTATTATTACGGCACATCCAATACAACGCCGTCGCAGAATCTTGTGGACGCCTATCCGATGAAGGGCAATGGATATCCCATAACAGACAAGGCATCCGGATACGACCCTCAGAACCCTTATGACGGCAGGGATGACAGGTTAGAGGCTACGGTCTATCACCATGGCTCGAAATTCGGTGAAGAAGACTCATGCATTGACATCACCGATGGAGGAAAGGACTCGGAATCATTTGACTATAGAGGAAGTATCGGCTCACGCACAGGATACTATCTCCATAAGCATTTGTCCGAGAAGGCTGGCCTGCTGAATCCGGTGCTTTCAGGAACAGCCTTGCATTTCTATCCAACAATGCGTACAGCAGAGATGTTCCTCTGCCTTGCTGAAGCTGCAAATGAAGTCTGGGGACCCGATGGAAAAGGTGAGGGAATCAAGCAGTCTGCATACGAGATAATAAAGGACATCAGGGCAAAGTCAGGAGGGATTGCCAATGACATGTATATCGAGGAAATGAAAGGCTCGAAGGACGGCTTCCGTGAACTCATCCTCAATGAACGCAGGCTTGAATTCGCATTCGAGAATTTCCGCTTCTGGGATCTCCGCAGACGTCTCCTTCCGCTCAGCGGAAGCGTAATGGGGATTGTTGCTGAAAAGGAAGATGACGGCAATGTCGTCTGGAGTACAAGGGAAGTTGAGAAACGCGAATTCAATGCGCTCAGGTACTATTATCTCCCTGTACCATACGATGAATGCAGGAAGAATCCCGGAATGATTAACAATATGGACTATTAATCCAGAAAGAATATGAAAAAGATATTTAGGACAGCATCACTGCTGGCTACAGTATGTTTTGCATGCTCCTGCTACAGTGACTATATCGGTGACTATGACTATCCGAACATGGGCTTTGCCCGTCCAAGGCAGATCCGTACGGTAGTCTCCTCCACCAACACCATATATGTAGGGGTCTCTATAGCCGGAAAACGGGAAGTCAACGTCAATGACTGGGCGCAGTTTTCCTTTGACGAATCCCTTCTGGACGGAACGCCGTACAGGATGCTTCCGGAAAGCTACTATGAACTTTCCCATCCGAACCTTTTCCTTGTCAGGAAAAGCAACCTTGCCGTGGCTGATGTCGGGATCACATTCACGGATGACTTCTACAATGACCTTGACTGTATAGGCAATACCTACGCCCTTCCTTTCAGGATGGTTGCTACATCAATTCCAGCATCTCCGGACTCTACAGGATATGTCAACCCCTACGGGGCGATACGCTCCGGGGCGGAGACGGCAGTCGTGGCCATAAAGTATATAAATCAGTATTCCGGAACATATTACCGGCTTGGAAAGATATATGAAGTGGATGAGAATGGAGTACAGGCAGGGGAGGTTACAGAATACCGCAAAAACAATCTCAGCTCCAACGGGACCGTCGTGTGTACGACAAAAGGAAGATATGACATCCTCAGGCCTGGAATCGGCAACATGACATCAGGAGGTCTTCTGCTTTCAGTCGGGCAGGAAGTGGAAGACGGTGTCTGGGGAGTTTCCGCAACAGCCCCGGACAGCAATACCGTGATTATTGACTTTTCCGGAAAATACAGGCTCAATGGAGACTACAGGTTCTATACAGGGGACAGCATCGCTCCGCAGTTTGAACTCGGATACACTGTAAATGTTGACGGAAAGTCCTATCGGGTTGAGGAAACCCTTGTGCTCAGGCAATGGGCAGAACGTGAACTGCGTGTAGAAACATTCTAACGGATTGGAAATTATGAAAAAATATATAATTGCTGCAGTAATTGCCATTGTATCAGGATGCAGTGACCGTATTGAACGGACCCTGGACTTTTCAGGGACACTTGTGCCAGCCCGGATTTCGTCTCTTTTAGAAATCAGTGTTGACCTTGACGACTATACTCCGGTGTCGCTTGAATGGGCTGGTGCGGAATGGGACGGAATAGGATTCATGACGTATGACATTGCATTTGACCGTATCGGCGGTGACTTCTCACGGCCTGTCGCAGTCTTTCATGCTCCAGGGATAGAGGATTCGTCCATGGAACTTTCCAAGGATGAAATGAAATCTGTATTTTCTGCTGCATCAGTCACCTCAAAGGACCGTGAGGTCTCTGTGCAATGGATCGTAAGGACAGCGGCAGGGACACAGAAACTTTCCTCTGCTCCGGCAGTAATCCATATGGCAATGACTCCGGACCCTGATGCCTTTGTGGCCGGAAATCCTGTCTACATAGCAGGAGAAGGCGCGTTGGAGAGTGGAATGTCAATGACATATATCCCGTCCATTGACTATGATTTCAAGGCTGCCCATTATAACGACAATTCAAGCCTGAAGAATTTCAATTACGAGATATTCACTGAACTTGGAGCCGGAAAGCCATACTATTTCTGGTCAGGGACTACTACTGGAGACAAGGACTGGATCTTTGCTGTAAATCCTGAAAAGCCTCAGGGATACAGTACTGTTACAAGGTCAATACTGAAGGATGCAGACATGACTGCTTCCGTGTCGTCCTCAGGTGTCTACAGGATAAGGATGAACACTTCTTCTGGAGAAATCTATATCAAGAAGGTCAATTCAGTGAGCCTGCGGTACTGGAATGGCTCGGTGCATGACAACACCATGCAGTACAAAGGCAATGGAGTATGGTCAATTGATTTGAATGTACCCGCAGGATCATTCGGATACAAATTCCTTTTCATGGGGCTTGACAGTGACCAGCCTACCGGTGCGGAATATCCGTCACAGGCTTATTCAAGTGACAGGGAGGACAGATATTGGCGTATTGTCACAGTGATCGGGGGAGCAGCGACTGCAGCAAATCCACGTGCTGCCGGGACATGGGCTTTCCCAGCCGATGCAATGGGCAGGACAAGCACTTATACTGTCTACATGAATGACACCTATGGCGCATATACACATTATATAGAATAGGAGGCATATACAATAATTAATCACGGACTGCAATCCAGAAGTCCCGTACCGGATTCCAGGATTGCAGTCTTTTACGTGTTGTCTGGCAATGGATGTCTATTCTATAGCAGAACCGACATCAACCCGCCTTATGCAGGAAGTGGTACTTCCGAGGCAGCCGATGCCGTTCTCGACATTGCAGATTATCTGTACCGGCTCCGAGAAAAGGGAGAAGTCCTCCGTGGCGTAATATGCGTCAAGGGATGCTGTGTATTCATAATATTCCCTTGACATGGCCTGCAGGTTGATATCAATCGCATTTGTCTTTACGTATTCTGTTGAATATAAGGAGAAATATATCTCAAAGGTATATGATTCACCGTCAAACCAGCTATCCGAAAAATAATCCTTTATCTCCGTGTCTTCGTCCATTTCGAATATGTGTCCAAAGCCTTCCTTCTCGAATATCGGGTCCTTGGAATAGAATTTCAGGGGCGAAGTGTATTCTATCCTGGAGTCTTCACCGTCTTTCCTGCCGGAAGATTCTTCTCCGCCTTCCTGTCCTGATGAGTCTTCTGTCCAGATGTCATCGCCTGCATCCATGCTGAAGACCTGTGAAAGGGACAGACGGTAATAGTTCTTCTCGGCTGCCGGGTCATCAATGCGGATTTTCATGTAGATGTTTTTCTCTTCATTGTAGCTGCCTGTCTCTGCCCGGAATGATACAACATCAAATTTTGCTTTCTGGGGAATAGTTGTCTCGGCGGCTACGCTCGTGAAGCCGTCTGCCTCCACCTCAATCCTTATGTTTTCACCTGCTGTAGGCCTATAGTAGAAATTGAATGTGGAGTTCGCACTTGCATCATTGTCCAGATAAGCCTTGATTCCAGTAAGTCTTCCGTTGACGAATAACTTCAGGTTTGCATCCGGAAGCCCTTTTTGTATGGTCTGATAGCTGTTGTTGTCAAGAATGAATGCGGATTGTCTGACAACGGCTGACAGTAGACCGTCAGGATCGGCCAGGGACATTAGCACTATTGAGGTCTTCTGCTGGCTGCCGGTGAATTTTATCTCCTTTTCGCATGATGCCAGTGCCATTGATGCTGCAATGGTAATGGCGGTTGTTGATATTATGTTGATTTTCATTACTGTCTTATGTTTTGATTCAGCTGTACATATCAGGCTTTTAAAGATACCTGTTCCTGTTGTCCTAAAATTTATATGTATATGAGAATGTCGGGATTATAGGGAATATGGATATCTGCTTTACGGCACCTCTGCTTACATATTCTCCGTTGATGTCTTCACTTTCGTATCCGGCATAGACCATGAACGGGTTCATGTGGCAGTATGCGTTGTATATGCTTATGTTCCAGATGCCCGTGCCCCGCTTATGGAAACGGTAGAAATTCATTCCGATGTCGAGACGGTGGTACGGAGGCATTCGGTAGTTGTTCCTGTGTTCATTGTAGTCAATCTCTCTGTCGAAGCTGTTGCTGCCTGGATCGAGATGTGAACCGGAAAATTTCTGCATGGCCAATGTCCCGCAGTTCCCTGAACTGAATACGAATGTCGCCGACAGGTCAAACTTTTTGCTGAATGCGTGTGTGACAGTGATGTTCAGGTCGTGTCTCCTGTCGTATTTCGCAGGGAAAGGCAGCCCTTTGTTGAGCATGTTGCCCTCCTTGTTGAACTGTCGCATTGCCTTGGACAGGGTGTATCCGATCCATCCGGTTGTCTTCCCGAATTTCTTCTGCACGAACAGTTCCAGTCCGTATGACCATCCCTTGCCCATGCAGACCTTTTCCTCCCAGCCTGTTGTTGAGCCGAGGAATGATGCCCCGTCCTTGTACTCTATTATGTTGTCCATTGTCTTCCAGTAGCCCTCTACGCTGAAATCGAATACACCGAGGCTATAGAAGAACCCTGCTGCCACCTGGCGGGAGCGCATTGGCCTGATATCCTTTGTCACTGGCACCCAGAGGTCTGAGGGGAGGGTGAGGCTGCTGTTGGAGAGCATGTGTACATATTGGCTCATCTCGGAATATGATGCTTTGAAGGAGAGGTCCTTGTACAGTAGTGCCCTTGCGCTTAGCCTCGGTTCTGCTGACAGCCAGTTCTTCCCGTCTATTGAATACAGTGAGGCACGCAGCCCGTAATTAATTTTCAGCCATTTGGTTGCAGTCCAGTTGTCTTCGGCGTATATGGCGGCTTCATGTGCGTTGACCTTCCTGTCTCCATAGTTGTATGAGAAGTCCATCTCCTCGGAAGAGTCTGATGCAGACATTGAGTTGACTCCCGGATTGAATGCATGCCATGTGTACTGTCCGCCGAATTTAACGCTATGTCTTGTATTGGGGGTATATTCGAAGTCTACATTTCCGGAGACATCCCCTATATTTGAATGGTAGTCGACATCCATATTGCTTTCTGATGATTCCTCTTCCCCTGTAGTGTATGTCTTTTTGTATTTTTCTTCATACCCGACGCCGAGCCTCTGGCGGTAGCGTGTGTAGCTGACAGTAGTATTCATGTACAGTTTTGGATTCACGACATGGTTCCACCTCAGGGCCGTGACCATATTCCCCCATCTCCATCTGCCTTTGAGGAATTCCTGGCTATGTTCCTGATAGCTTTCTGTCTGAGACCCGCTGCCGTCAATGCCGTTATAGTTGTGCTCATCATTCGTCTTCATCTTGAAGTGGGCATTGTCGTCTCCCATGTAGAAGCTGAGCGTGAGCTTGTCCATGTCGGAGAACTTATGTGTCACCTTTGCGTTGACATCATAGAAATCATATCCTCCGCCATATTTCTCATCTTTCTTGTTGACAATCCAGAGCACAGGCTGCAGAAGCAGGTCCATATATGTGCGCCTTGCGGATACGCTGAAGCTGGTCTTGCCTTTCACGATAGGGCCTTCAACATTGACCTTGGCCGAAATCAGCCCTATGGAGACGCTTCCGTGGTAGCCCTGGTCATTTCCGTCGTTCATCCTGACATCCACGACACTTGAGAGATGGCCTCCGAACCTTGCAGGGAAATTGCCTTTGTACAGGGTTACATTCTTGATTGCATCGGTGTTGAATACAGAGAAGAAGCCGAACATATGGCTGACATTGTAGAGCGGAATACCGTCTATCATCAGCAGGTTCTCGTCAGGTCCTCCGCCCCTGACATAAAGTCCTGCAGATGCCTCTGTGCCTGACTGGACTCCCGGAAGCAGCTGGATTGCCTTCAGCACGTCTGTCTCTCCTGCGAAAGCAGGGATGTTCCTTATCTGGTTTACAGGTACTTCAACCGCACTCATCTGTGTGCCCCTTACTCCTGTCTCGTTCTGTGATGCTGTGACCACTGCACTGTTGATAAATATGTCAGACGGCTCAAGTGAAATGTTGATGACGCTATCTTTCTGTGTGTCTATGCTGACTGTGGCATCCTGGTATCCGATGAATGAATATGTCAGTTGCACTGTTCCTCCCGGAATGGAGAGGCTGTAGAATCCGAAGTTGTTGGTGACAGTGCCTGAGGGTGAGGCTTTCTTGCCAGCCGTGTTTGTCAGTGTGCCCGTGCCGGCTGATGCTGGTTTCTTGCTGTCTGCCCTGGCCTGGATGCCTGCACCTGTTGATGAAGACTTTACCAATATGGCCGCCCCGATAAGCGGTTCTCCTGATTTGGCGTCTATAATATGCCCGCTGATGGTGAATTTCTGTGTTGCTGGCTTTTGGACTTCTTTCTGTTGTGCTGCAGATTGTGTCACAGGCCCCAGGGCCACTGGTTTTTGGTTTGCTGACTCTTGTGTGCCTGCTTGCTGTGCCGTTACCCTCGGTGCTGATTCCTGTGGTGTTGCCTTCTGTTCGCCAGCTTTCAGAGCCGACACCGGTTGTGTCGAAATTCTCTGCTGACCATACATGCAGTCTCCTGCCATTGCCGCTGCAGACAGCAGCAATATCAGTGCTGAAAAGAAAATCCTTTGGCATATTGGCAATGCCTTAGCGGTACTTCTTCCTGAAATCATATATTTATGTATTTTGTTTTATAGGTAATGTTTCAAAGTGTAACCTGGCCTATTCCTGTCCTGCCGGAATACTTGCATGATACCATATTGATGTTCGCAGCAATACAGATGCACATTCACTGCATAACGTTTCATGGTTCAATCCGTATTTTTAGCATCCATTCATTGAGATATTCAAATAATGTGTACTTTACTGTGCGCTACTTGTACATTCTTCGTGTTCCAGTCTGGTGTATTAGTTCGCCAGTCTGGCACGGTCATCCAGTTCCTTCGCATCCCTGTTGCATTCTTACGTTCCCGACTGGTCATGTCTGCTACCAGTCTGGAACAGAATGTTGGTAAATGATTTGAGTTATTCTCCAGAGATGATTCGTTTGATCAATTTCTGTGGAAGATTAAGTATTCTGCTTATTTGAGATTGCGATGCATGCTCCCTTTTATACAGAACTCCTATCAATTTGATTCTCTCCTTAAATGAGAGACAGTTCAATTCTTTCTTGAACCAGTCATTTGCCAGTCTTTGGGCAACAGCGATTAGATCAATGTCATTATTTCCTGGTGTTCCATTATAGGTCAATTCAAATTCAATACTATAGTAATTGATTTTCAGAATTTGCCTTATAAGGCTTTCAGAAGAATTGTTAAATAAACTTTCTGCCATAGATGATGCAACAAATGATTCAGGAGCAATGTTCCCGTCTTTGTCAATCATTAATTTACTGTCCTTAAGATCTGTGTGTGTCCCAAGAATATATTTGATTTCTCGCTTTTTGTAATTTTGTATCGGCTCATAGTTCCTTAATGCTGTTACATAATCCTTAAAGTAGCATTTATAGCTTGACCACTCATATTGATCGGCATATCGTACAATTTTGGCTTCTACAGGATTACGTAAAACGTACGCGATGCAGTTCCGTAGATACTGAAATGTTTCAATCGGCTTAATTGTCGTATTTGTACGTCTTTGAAGGTTTCGGGATCCCCGTTTTTGTCGACAGAATTGTGAATACATTCGCTTGCTTCTGTTCATGAACCTTCCTGCTTCATTTAGAGTCTCACAAAAGACAACATAATGCGAATGGTTAGACATATGTGCATATGCAACTATGCTGACGTTGCAGTCAAAAGCGCAAATTGCACTTATGTTGATAATTTTATGGAAGTCTTCTTTGTCATGGAAAAGAAGTTCACTTTCCAATCCCTTTGCTGTGATATGGAAAAAATTGGCATTCTTTTCCTCTTGGTACATGTCTGGAATAGTACCGTGATCCGAATAGTTACTCTGTACTACTGTCTGATAATTCAAACTACTCATCTCTTTCACATTTCTCAATCCAATATTCTCTTTCACCTTTTACAGACTACAGGCAGAGACTGTACATAAAAGTTGTTTCGCAATGTCGTAATAATTACTGATGAATGCAACTGTTTTATAATATTTTGTGATACTTTTTGTTCCCGTCTGGTGTATTAGTTTGCCAGTCTGGCACGGCCATCCAAGCTCCTGCGCATCCCTGTTGCATTCTTGCGTTCCCGACTGGTCATGTCTGCTACCAGTCTGGCACAGCACGCACTTTTTCATTGCGTCCTTTGCCCTCTTACGTTCCCGTCCGGTGTATTAGTTCGCCAGTCTGGCACGGCCATCCAGCTTCTGCACATCATTTTCAATTCTATTTGCAATGCTGATTAATCATTTGTTCTGCATACCCTCGCCGTGTGATCCATCCAGCCACACAAAAAAAGAGTCGACTAAAAGTATTAGTCAGACCCCTTTTTCTCATTTTTTCGGTGCGACCAACCTCACCCTTGTCGCTAAATTTTCAATTCTCAGAGAGTTATTCAGACTTGTTAATCGCCCTCACTGTTGTCCACATCAATTCAGAATCAGGATTCTACATTGATATGCCTATTTTTTGAAAAGGGCTATAGCAGGAACAGTCTTGACGTATTCGTCTTTAGTCTGGTATCTGTAGGTGCCGACTTGACGGAATTCTTTTCCTTCTGGTGCTGTAATGAATTGATCGTCATAGTAGCTGCTGCTCCCATCAGCGACAATAAGTACTACTGCCCCAAGATTAAGGATGTTGGACATCCCTTTAAAAAGAGTTTCTTTTGCCAAGGCATTCCCGTTTTCAAGGACCTGAAATACTTCGTACGATTGGGCATCCATTACGGGCCCAGTCTTTTCGAGATATTCAATGCCATTATCTGACAAATATCCAAGATTGGATATTATTACACCGGCTACAATTGTCAAAATGACACCCAAAATTATTCCCAGTATTAAGATTAGCCCCTTTTTCATGCTTGGAATCTATAAAATCCTACTTCGCCATAACCGACTCCGCCAGCCGTGCCGCCAGTTCGGTAAATGCCACACCGTCCGGGCGTGATGAAAGTGCTGCCGGCTCTCCGCTGTCTCCACCTTCACGGATGCTCTGCACGATAGGAATCTGTCCGAGAAGCGGAATTCCGTATTTCTCTGCCATCCTTGCGCCGCCATCCTTGCCGAAGATATAATACCTGTTCTCAGGAAGCTCCTCCGGAGTGAACCACGCCATGTTCTCCACAAGGCCGAACAGCGGCTTGTTCACACTGTCATTGCGGAACATGTTTACGCCCTTCTCAACATCTGCCAGCGCCACATCCTGAGGGGTGCTGACGATGAGAGCACCCTCAAGCGGAATGTCATGCACAAGGCTGATGTGGATGTCGCCTGTTCCCGGAGGCATGTCGATAAGCAGGAAGTCAAGCTCGCCCCAACGGACCTGGAGAATCATCTGCTTCAATGCATTGCAGGCCATCGGGCCTCTCCATATCAATGCCTGTTCAGGCTTTGCAAAATATCCTATTGACATCCATTTGACGCCATATTTCTCAAGCGGCAGTATCACCTCCTTGTCTGTGCTTTCTTCCTTGAACGCATCCGGCATCTCCCCTTCCGTTCCTGTCATCTTTGGCACAGACGGTCCGTAGACATCGGCGTCAGCGAGCCCGACCTTATATCCGAGACGTGCCAATGCCACAGCAAGGTTCACTGCCACAGTCGATTTGCCGACTCCGCCTTTTCCTGATGCAATGCCGATAATATGCTTTACATTGTCCAGTTCTTCAAATCCAAGGTCAAGGCCAGGCTTCTTCTTTGGCGTACTTTCCTCTTTCACGACAGTCTGTATCTCGACTTCCACGCCAGGGACATTCCTGATGAGCGAAGCCTTGCTGCTTCCGATAAGATATTCTGCGAGCGGGTCGCGATGTTTCGGGAATGCCAGGGTCACAGTCACCTTGTTCCCCTCGATGGCGATATTCTCCACCATCCCGAGATCAACTACATTCCGGTCTCCCTTGGCCGGATGCTGCACTTCCTTGAGTGCCTTGATTATATTTTCTTTTGTCATAGTCATGCGATTATGGGAATCAGTCTTGCAATGTTGTTGAAAATTCACCGGAATTGTCCGGAGATATCCGATTGCTGTGCAAAAATAGTGATTAAAATTCCAAATAACAATTACACCCATTCAATGTAATTTTCCGGAGTGACCACCGCACTGTCTTTCAGTTTATATGATTTCAGGAAAGCATCGGGCAGGGAAGCCCTGCCTTTCTTAGGGTTCCATTTCATTTCCAGTGCTGTGAACTCTCCATCTTCCTCTTCGATATAGTCTATTTCCTGGCCTCCGACTGTCCTCCAGAAATATGGTTTGGCAAAGCGGCCTGAATACATGTTGGCCTTTTTCCTTTCGGAAATGACAAAGTTCTCCCATAATGCTCCCATATCCTGACGCAAGGAAGGTGGCGCAAAGTTCTGGATGACAGCATTTCTGATTCCGTTGTCATAGAAATATATCTTTTTGCTCTTTTTAAGCTCATTGCGCAAGTTTCTGCTGAATGCGTCAAGTCTGAATATTATGAAACACTTTTCCAGCAGGTCAATATATTTTTCAATGGTCTTGTTGTCAGAACCTATTGTCTGTGCCAGTTCGTTATAGGAAATTTCACTTCCAAGCTGGAGAGACAATGCGATGAGCAATTTCTCCAGCATTGCAGGTTTCCGTATTGAATCCAGTGTAAGCAAATCCTTGTACAGGTAGCTTTCAGCGAGATTCATAAGCAGTTCTTTTGCTTCATCCGAATGAGTCAGGACATCGGGATATGAACCATATATAAGCCGTAATTCAAAGTGTTGACGTACAAATAGTGCACCTTTGTCATCCATCAGTTCCCTGGTGGAAAGCGGGAACAGGTGATATTCATATTTTCTGCCTGTAAGAGTCTCGTTCAGACTGTTCTGCAGTTCAAATGCTGATGAACCTGTTGCCAGAAGCTGTACATCAGGAAAATTGTCTGTTATCAGCTTCATCGTCAGTCCAATGTCCGGTACACGCTGAGCTTCATCTATCACGACTATCCTATTGTGTCCGATAAGCTGTTTCAGCTCTGCGGTATTTGTCTTTGTCAGAACATCACGGACTTCAGGCTCGTCGCAGTTCAATGACAGGCATGCCTCTTCACGGCTTTCCGTGATTTGCCTGAAAAGAGTGCTCTTACCGACCTGGCGTGCCCCTATAAGGACTACCGCTTTTTCTCTAAATATCTTGTTTTCAATAACTTGTCTGAGAGCTCGCTGAATCATACATATATTATTTAATGTGTGGAAAAATTCTTTTAATGTTGGCAAATATAGCAGAAAATGCTTCCTAATCCAAAAATATGGCAATAATTTAGGATTGTAATCCAAAAATATGGCAATAATTTTGGATTATGATTGCGGACACAAAAAAGGCCGCACCCCGGAAGGCGCGGCCATGATTCTTTATATGTCTGTGTTATTTCACAATGTCCATTTCATTGAGCAGGTATCCAGCCCCGCCGAACTTGTCTACGATGAAAAGTACATAGCGTATATCCACATTGATACACCTCTGGAGGTCAGGCTCGAACATTACATCGCTGCTCATTGACTCCCAGTTTCCGTCGAATGCAAGTCCGATAAGCTCACCGTCGGCATTCATGACAGGTGAACCGGAGTTTCCTCCTGTAATGTCATTGTTGGAAAGGAAAGCCACAGGCATCTTGCCGTCAGCCATTGCATACTGTCCGAAATCCTTGTTCTGCCAGAGTTCCTTAAGCTTTGCAGGAACCACGAATTCCCAGTTGTCCGGATCCTCTTTCTCCATCACTCCGTCAAGGGTTGTGTAATACCTGTATATGACTGCATCCTTAGGGGAGTATGGCTTCACGGAACCGTAGGTCATACGCATTGTGAAGTTTGCATCCGGATATGACGGCTCGCCGTTCTTCCATTCGAGAAGCCCTGCAGTGTATGCCTTGCGGCCCTCTGCAAGCTTTTCCTGGTTCTCGACAAGTGCAGGGTAGACCTTCGAGGCAATCCCGCTGATGGCCTTTGCCACCTTGAATGCAGGGTCATCGGAAATAGCCTGACCGTGCTCTGAAATCGCTGCCGCAAGCTTTGCAGGAGAAGTGAACGCACTGTTGTCGAAAAGTTCATCTACATATTTGTCTATATCCAATGCCGCGAAATCCTCGCCGAGGTCAAGATAATACTCCGGAGCCACATTGTCCCTGTAGAATTTCAGCATTGCCTTTGAAATCTTGCGGTCAGTGTCCACAGAATAGTCTTTATAGAATGCAGCCAGTGCCTCTGCCGCCTTTTGGGCAGCACCCAGAGTGTCTGTCCCCTCTATATTCCGCATGCCTCTGTTGAACATGCTTGCGGCACTTACAAGCTCTATCTTTGCTGCAGACTCAACCAGTGTTGTATATACATTGTATGCATCCCTCTGTCCGTCAACGGCATCCTTGATTGCACCTATTGCAGAACCATACTGTGCTGCGCGCTTCTTGCTTGAATTTATCCATGCTGTGTATGCTGCCTCTTCATCCTCTGCACGCTGGATAATGTCCAGCTTGTCAAAGGCAAGCTTCATTCCCTGCCATTTTTTCCATCCGTTTGAAGAGCCTGAATATTTGCTTGCATACTGGATCTTTACCTTAGGGTCTGCAAGCATATCCTCCATCATGAGGTTCTGGCGGACAGTGCGGGCTGCAATCCTGATGTCATTCTGCTCAATCTGGAACTTCAGCTCAGGAGAAGTCTGGAAACGGGTTGTGCGTCCGGGATATCCCATAATCATGGTGTAGTCTCCTTCCTGGATTCCCTTCAGCGAAATCTTGAGGCTTCTCTTCGGGGTATACGGCACATTGTCCGGTGAATATGCAGCCGGGTTGTTGTCTGAATCCGCATAGACACGGAACATGGAGAAGTCCCCTGTGTGGCGTGGCCACATCCAGTTGTCTGTGTCTGCGCCGAATTTTCCGATTGATGAAGGCGGTGCACCTACGAAGCGCACGTCATTGTACACCTTGTCAACGATAAGGTAGTAGACATTGTTGTCATAGTAAGGGACAATGTTCGCCTCGCAATGAGGGTTGTTCTTCTCTGCATCTTCGATAAGGCCGTCATATACCTTCTGGATGGCCTCGGCAACGAGTGCCTCTTCATTCTCCTGTCCCTTGAACTGCTTCCTTGCCTTTCTCTCCGCTTTTTCAATGACAGCTGTCACATCTTGCATATATTCAAGGAATGTCACGGTAAGCCCCTCGCATGGAAGCTCTTCCGAGCGGTTCATGGCCCAATATCCGTCAGTGAGGTAGTCATGCTCCACGGAACTGAGCTTCTGTATGCTTCCGTATCCGCAATGGTGGTTGGTCACAAGAAGGCCTTCGCCGGATATTATCTCTCCCGTACATCCACCTCCGAACTGTACAATGGCGTCTTTGAGTGAAGAATGGTTGATGCTGTAAATCTGCTCCGGTGTGAGCCTGCATCCGGCCTGCTCAATCGCCTTGCCGTTCATCTTCTGCAGAAGCGGGAGCATCCACATGCCCTCGTCTGCGCGCATACCTGTGGCAAGCACGGCGAAAGCGATAATGCTGCAAAAAAACTTTTTCATATATCGTTGTCTGTTAATTGTTTCTGCTTAAGGCCTTGTCGCCATGGCCTGGATGTGCCGGCTTTTTAAAAATGGGAACCGGTCCGAAGGTTGAATATTACACCATGGTAACCAACCTGCAAATATAAGAAATTTTGGGAAGCGGTAGCCTGTGATTCTTTATGGGATTGAAAAATGGCATCAGAACAGGGTGGCCTCCAGTTCCTTGACATGGAACGATTTCCTGTGGTGCGGTGTCATCCCGAACTTTCTCACAGCCTCGATATGTTCCTTTGTCGGGTAGCCCATGTTCCTGTCCCAGCCATATTCGGGATATTCCTTTGCCAAGTCTCTCATGTATTCATCCCTGTATGTCTTGGCAAGCACGGATGCCGCTGCAATCGGTGCAAATTTGCCGTCGCCCTTCACTATGCAGTCAAAAGGCATATTTTCGTATTCCACTATCTTCTCCTGTGGTATCCAGCAATCTCCTGTCATCCTGTATGGCCTGAACCTGTTCCCGTCAATAAGGAGATGCTCCGGCTTCGGGGCAAGTCCCACAATCGCACGCCACATCCCGGCAATGGATGCGTTCAATATGTTTATGGAATCAATGTCCTCTGCACTGACCTCCTGCACAGACCATGCAATCGCTTCGCGCTCTATTATAGGGCGCAACAGTTCCCTTGCCTTTTCCGTCATCTTCTTCGAGTCGTTTAGCAGCGGATGGTGAAAATCATGCGGCAGTATGACAGCAGCTGCAAAGACAGGTCCTGCAAGAGGGCCTCGTCCGGCCTCGTCACAGCCAGCCTCAATGGCGTTTCCGTTGAGATAATTTAGCAGATTGGCTTCCATAGCTTACAAAGGTACCATTTTTGGGCGACAAGAAAAAACTATTTTCAACGGGTAAAGTGCCGTTGTGGATGCCTATGCAGCCTGGCATGCATCAGGAATTACTGATTCTGGTCTGAAAGCTTTTTCTTCAGCATCGATATGATTTCATCTTTTGTCCTGTTGGAGTCTTTCAGTATCTCCACATATTCTGTCAAGGTTTCGATTTGCTTCTGCAGCTTTGCAATTTCCGCTGTATGCCTGCCAAGTATTTCAGCCTTTTCCGCCTCGAACTCCGCATGGATATCCTTCAGCTTTCCGGAATCTTTCCTGAAAGGCTTGTATCCGAGGACCAGCTCCTCTGATGTCGTGTTGAAAATCTCTGCAATCTGCTCAACCTTGCCGTTGATAAGCTTCGTGTCTCCCTGTTCCAGGTTGTTGTACGCGGTCCTTGACAGTCCAAGCCGGTCTGCCATGTCCGACTGTGAAAGTCCGGATGCACGCCTTATCTTCCTTATGTTTTCCTTGACAGAATTATTGTCCATTACAGTCTTATTGGAGCAGGCAAAAATATCACATCTGCCAGAAGCGTTAAGGCAAGATTTTGTTGAAAATTTCAAGAAAAAGTTATCAAAAACAGAAATTTTTATAAAAAAGAGAAAAATCTGCATTCCAAATTAATCTTTTCACCACATTTTCTTGATAATCTCGGATTAATGTCGGATTTTGTCGAAAATTTACATCCCCATCCAGAAAGTCCTTGAAACATACGACATAATTATAATAACGGACCTAAATGACAGACATTATGAGAAAGGAAAAATGCTTTTTGATCTTCGCCCAGGCAATGGAGTATGACAAGATATACGAGGACGGCTCGCTCTCTTTCCTTGACATTTGCCGCAAACTTGAGATAGATCCCGGCCAGGTGGAACTATACCTGGACGAGAATTTCGGGGTGACAGGGGAGGAACTGGTTGCAGTCTACCGCCTGAATATGACTGTCTTTATGATGATGCGGTCAGACTGCAAGTCATAAAGGCATGCAATGCCGCACAGCCAGTTGAGTCTGCCTTTGTTTTAATGCTGCATTTGCATTGTTGTCTCTTCCTGGTTATAAATGCACCGGTATCTGTTGTTTATTACATATTATTTTATTAAGTTTGCGAGGATGCGTCTCCACAGACGCATAAGGACACACTAATAACATAATAAGTAGTACACAATGAAAGCTTATTCAACTCAAAACATCCGCAATGTGGTACTCCTCGGCAGCACGAAGTCAGGCAAGACCACATTATCTGAAGCAATGCTTTTCGAAGGCAAGGTAATCGATAGAAGAGGCTCTGTAGAGGCAAAGAACACAGTATCCGACAATTCTGAGATTGAGCAGATCAACCAGAGGTCAATCTATGCGACCCCTCTCTATGCGGAGTTCATGGATACAAAGTTCAACATAATCGACACTCCTGGCGCGGACGACTTTGTCGGCGGAGCTGTCTCGGCATTCAAGGTCTGTGACACGGGAGTCCTGGTTATCAATGCGCAGCAGGGTATCGAGGTCGGTACAGAGATTTTCGCACGCTATGCAGAGCAGTATGACATACCTTTGATCATAGCGGTAAACCAGCTGGACGGGGAGAAGGCTTCATGGGAAAACACAGTTGACACAATGAAGGAGGCTTTCGGAGGAAAGCCTGTGATAATCCAGTATCCGGTCAATCCGGGACCGTCATTTGACGGATTCATCGATGTCCTTAAGATGAAATATTATCATTTCAAGGATGAGAACGGGACAAGGGAGGACCTTGAAATCCCGGCACAGTACAAGGAAGAGGCCGAGGAGCTGAGGGCTGCCCTTATCGAGCGTGCAGCCGAATATGACGACACCCTCATGGAGAAATTCTTCGAGTCCGGTGAACTGACTGAGGATGAGATCCGCAAGGGTATCGGAATAGGTTGCAGGGCAGGCAATGTACTTCCTGTCTTCTGCCTTTCTGCGAAGAAGGATATAGGAGTCAAGAGACTCATGGAGTTTACAATCAAGGTGGCTGCCTCTCCGGCTGAGAGGAAGGCCCTTACACGTGATGGAAAAGAACAGGAGTGCCGTCAGGATGCACCTACTACACTCTTTATATATAAGACTGCCGTTGAGCAGCATCTGGGAGAAGTCGCCTATTTCAAGGTCATGTCCGGAGAATTGACTGAGGGACAGGATCTTGAAAATCCGGAGACCGGTGACAAGGAAAGGATTACGACAATATATGCTGTAGCGGGAAAGAAGAAGGAAAGGGTTTCTGACCTCTATGCCGGTGACATAGGATGTACAGTCAAGTTGCGCGCAGCCAAAACCAATGTTACGCTTGCACAGCCAGGAACAGACATAGCATATGAACATATCAAGTTCCCTGCATCGAAGTTCCGTACCGCAATCAAGGCAAAGGAGCAGAAAGACGAGGAGAAGATGGGCGAGGCCCTTAACAAGATGTCCGCAGAGGACCCTACAATAAGGGTTGAATACTCAAAGGAGCTCAAGCAGACCATACTGAAAGGCCAGGGAGAGCACCATATCAATATCGTCAAATGGCGTCTCAAGAACGAGAACAAGATTGAGATTGACATGTTTGCCCCTAAGATATCGTACCGTGAGACAATCACAAAAGTTGCAGCAGCCAGCTACCGTCACAAGAAACAGTCCGGAGGAGCAGGCCAGTTCGGTGAGGTGCATCTCCTTGTCTGCCCGATTGTCGAGGGTGTAGAGCCGACAAACCGCTTCAAGGTAGACGGCAAGGAAATGGTCCTCAATGTCAAGGGCAAGGAGACATACGACCTCGAATGGGGCGGAAAGCTTGAATTCTACAACTGTATAGTCGGAGGAGCAATAGATGCCAGGTTCATGCCTGCAATCCTTAAAGGTATAATGGACAAGATGAGCGAGGGACCTCTAACAGGTTCGCTTGCACGTGATATCCGTGTCTATGTCTATGACGGAAAGATGCATCCGGTTGACTCAAACGAGATTTCATTCGTGCTTGCTGCACGCAACGCCTTCAAGGAGGCTTTTCGCAATGCAGGCCCGAAGATTATGGAGCCAATCTACAATCTGGAGGTAATGACTCCGTCGGAGTATATGGGTTCATGTATGTCTGACCTGCAGAACCGCCGTGCCATCATCGAGGGAATGGGCAGTGACAAGGGATTTGACATAATCAAGGCACGTGTCCCTCTTGCCGAGCTTTACAAATATTCCACTTCCCTCAGCTCTTTAACTTCCGGAAGTGCTACATTTACTATGGAGTTCGCAGAGTACCAGGCAGTTCCTTCTGATGTACAGGACAAACTTCTCAAGGCTTATATTGAGCAGGAGGCAGACGAATAGCATTGCTTTATGAAAAAGGGGCGGCAAGAAAGGCTTGTCTCGTTTTTCAGGACAATTGGGGGTGAATCAAAATTGAACTTTTGATCACCCTCTAATTATGTGAAATTTCAAGAAACTTTCTTGAAATTAAAACAGACTCTAACAAGTTATCTAATTATATGAAAATGAAATTGTTTGAAAAAATGGCCGGACTTGCTGCCGTTGCTGTAGCCATGTCTGGCTGCTGCAATTGCGGTACTGCTCCTGCTGTACCTGTATATCTGGATGATAGCCAGCCTATTGAACAGAGGATAGAGGATGCCTTGTCAAGAATGACCCTTGAAGAAAAGGTAAAGGTGCTCCATGCACAGTCAAAATTCTCATCTGCAGGCGTGCCACGTCTCGGTATTCCTGAACTATGGTGCACTGACGGTCCCCATGGAATACGCCCTGAAGTGCTTTGGGATGAATGGAACCAGGCCGGATGGACCAATGACTCATGTGTGGCGTTTCCTGCACTGACATGTCTTGCAGCGACATGGAACACAGAGATGTCCGCCCTCTATGGCAAGTCGATAGGCGAGGAGGCCCGCTACAGGGAAAAGGATGTCCTTCTTGGTCCAGGAGTCAATATCTACAGGATGCCTCTCAACGGACGTAATTTCGAATATATGGGAGAAGACCCGTTCCTTGCATCAAGGATGGTCGTACCTTATATCCAGGAAGTACAGAAAAACGGTGTTGCTACCTGCGTGAAGCATTATGCCCTTAACAACCAGGAGGCTAACCGCCATGGATATGATGCTGTAGTCGATGACCGTGCCCTGCATGAAATCTATCTGCCTGCATTCAAGGCTGCGGTCCAGGAGGGCGGCTCATGGTCGATAATGGGCTCATACAATCTGTACAAGGGGCAGCATTGCTGCCATAACCAGTATCTTCTGGATGACATACTCAAGAGGGACTGGGGATTTGACGGAGCTGTGATTTCTGACTGGGGTGGTGTACACAACACTGAGGAGGCGATTGCAAACGGGCTTGACCTGGAATTTGGTACATGGACCAATGGACTGAGCACTTCCGCAAAGAGTGCGTATGACACCTATCATCTTGCTGACCCGTATCTCGAAAGGCTGCGGAGCGGTGCTGCCTCAGAGGATATCCTCAATGGGAAGGTCCGCAGGGTGCTGAGACTGATATTACGCACTGCAATGAACAGGGACAAGCCTTTTGGTGCGCTTTGCTCGGATGAACACCTGGCTGCTGCACGTACAATTGCAGGGGAGGGAATGGTGCTTCTTAAAAATGACGGGAATGTGCTTCCACTTGACCTGAATGAGGTCCGTACGATAGCAGTCATAGGAGAGAATGCCGTGAAGATGATGACTGTAGGAGGAGGTTCGTCCTCATTGAAGGTACAGCATGAATATACCCCTCTGGAAGGGATTCTGGAGGCAGCAGGAGACAAGGTCAATGTAGTCTACGAACGTGGATATGTCGGTGATGTCACAGGTTCGTACAATGGTGTCGTGACAGGGCAGGACCTGTTTGAAAGCCGTTCTGAAGACCAGCTTATGGAGGACGCTGTGAATGCTGCAAAAGGTGCGGATGCTGTAATTTTCATCGGTGGACTGAACAAGAGCGGCCACCAGGACTGCGAGGATACTGACCGCCTTCAATATGGTCTCCCTTATGCACAGGACAGGGTCATTGAGGCGTTGGCTGCTGCCAATCCGAGGCTTGCCGTAGTGCTTGTCTCAGGAAATGCCGTTGCCATGCCGTGGATAGATGAAGTGCCTTCTGTACTTGAAGCATGGTATTCAGGTTCCGAGACCGGGCATGCGCTTGCGGATGTGCTTTTCGGAAATGTGAATCCTTCCGGAAAGCTTCCGTTTACATTCCCTGTCAAGATAGAGGACAACGGTGCAATTGCACTCGGATGCTATCCTAACGGCAGGAAGGCAGAGTACAAGGAGAGCATTTTTGTCGGCTATAGATGGGCAGAGAAAGAGAATGTCAAGCCATTGTTCGCATTTGGACATGGTCTCAGCTACACGGAGTTTGAATATGGTGATGCCCGTGTGTCTGGCAAGGCTTCCATGGGGATAAATGGCTCTGTGAAGGTGTCTGTTACTGTAAGGAATTCCGGCAAGGTTGCAGGCAAGGAGGTTGTCCAGCTCTATATAGGTGATGACGAGGCTTCACTTCCGCGTCCATTAAAGGAACTTAAAGGCTTCTGCAAGGTGGCCCTTGAGCCTGGTGAGGAAACTGCAGTGACTTTTGAGGTTACTCCTGACATGCTGAAATTCTATGATGACACCAAAGGTGAGTGGGTTCTTGAAAAAGGCAGTTTTACTGCCTACATCGGCTCTGCCTCAGATGATATCCGCACAGAAGTGCATTTTACTGTGAAATAGTCTGCAATATCGACCATTGGCCCCCTTTGTCGGGACCGGTGCGTGCAATGATGCCGTCTTCCTGCATCCTTTTGAGGTGCTTGGAGACGGCCTTCTGTTTATGCCGGGCCTTTCTGCCATTGATGAAGATGTGATTACTGGATTCTCTTCAATCAGGGACAATATCATCTTGCGAGTTTTCTGTCTACCTTATCTGTGCCTTCCGGTATTGTATCTCTATTCAGCCCTTCCATGGCATTCTCCATGGGGAAGATAAAATTATGTCAATCGTTGTCAGCCAGGATGATTGTCATATGAATAATTTTCACTATATTGCGTTCCGGATGAAAAATATCAATTTTGATATTCTCTATGCTGTTCTGTGCCGGTCTGCCTTTCGGCACAGAACATCGTAGATGTATTTTTATGCAGTTAGTTGTAGTACCTTAACTTTAAAAATTCATGAAACGTAGAGTCCTGTCTATCCTTCTATTCTGTGCATCATCGCTGCTTTCCGTAACTGTAAGTGCCCAGACTCCTATAATTGCATCTGACCTGTCAGTCCCGACTAAAATTGCTCCGGAGTATTTCGGGCCGAATGCCTTTCCTGTACCGGATATGCTGAACGGACGGACTTCCGCAAAATGGAAGCTCGAACTCTTTGCCGGCAGCTATTTCAATGAAAAATATAGCTTTGCAGAAGATTACACAACGGATATATTCGCCCGTCTTACGATTCCGCTTTTCACTCCAAGGGTCAATCTGACCGTCTGGGGCGCGCTCTTTGAACATTACCGTTCCGGACCGGATGTCTGTGCCTGGCGGAGAGTTGATGGGGGGGGGCAGACTATAAGAGGAAATCTGGTAGGAGACATCTATGTTTCGACTGATATAATGGTGCTTGTCCAGGAAAAGCATTACATAGATGCCACAATCAGGGCTGCACTCAAAAGTGCTTCCGGAGGAGAGTATGCGCACGCCAGGTATTATGACAACGCAGGCTATTTCTTCGATGCCTCATTCGGACACAGTTTCAAGCTTGGGCACAGCCCTGTGGAACTGAGGCTTGCCGCTTCCGGAGGATTCCTCTGCTGGCAGACAGACAATGGCCGTCAGAATGATGCTATAATGTATGGCCTGAAGACAGAATTGACAGCAAGGAGATTGAAGGCTTCTACCGAATATGGCGGCTATGTCGGGTGGGAAAAGGATGGAGATGCCCCGATGACCATAAAGGTACGGTTTGGCTATGAACTGAAGATCGTGGAACTCAGCATCGGCTATCAGGCCGGGCTGATGGATTGGCCGTTCCATCAGATAAGCGTTGGTGTAATCTGCCGTCTATGATTGTTCCTGATGTTGTCTGCCGTTTACATGAAGAAGTCAATGTTGAAGAAACAGATTTTGTCTTCTAATTTGGCGAATAAGGATGAATATCAGTCTTTGTTTTAGTTAAAATGCTGTTAATCAACAGATAATAAAAGTCTAACGCTATGTCTGATTGTACGGTGTCTGTATTTTGTTGATTTTCAGTGTTTTGAACGCCATGAAAATATACCCTGTTAGAAATGCAATCTAACATATATCCTAAAATCGGCCTTCTATGTGTGTGGAAGGCCGATTTCTTGTTTCCGGTGTGTTAGGGTTTTCCTGGCTGTTTTTGCCGTCTTTTTTTCCGAAGCCCTCTACCTTTGCATCGTGGATTTCGACCGGGAATCCGATACTATAACACATTTTTATTATGAAAAAATTATACTTATTTTCCTTGCAGCGATAATCTCTTGCTGTATAGGATGTACAAAACAGAGTGACCTGGAGATTGCCAGTGAGTCACAGGAAGTGTTGTTGAATACAGAATCAGCAACAAGAGAGTTTGTTGTAATTTTATCTAAAGCGGTAAGTCAAGATGCGTCATTTAGAGAATTTATCAAATAGCATACATGATTGGGATGTTGCTGACAACGATATATCTGTTGGATATCTTACAGAAGACTACGGATTGCATGTGTATCAGGATGGAAAGTATGAAGGATTGATATTGGCAGGAAATATTCCATCATTCCCAGTGCTGATAGTAAAGAATAATGAGAGAATGAAGATATCTTCTCCTGCAACAAGGGTTTCTGAAGCGAAATATGACTTTATAGACCCAGAGTTCGATGGCAGAAATGTGATAGAAACCAAAACAACAAAATATGACAGGGAGATAGCTACTGAGCCTTGCAATAATTTTGTTTCTGCCAATGAACTGGATCCATTGGTGATAGGGGCGTATAATGAATTCAGAAACAATGATTATGCTGCACACAGAGACTATATTTACTATGGTATGACAAATGAGATTACCGCAGGTAAAAGGAATGCCCATATTTATGAATATATAGCGAAATTTGCCCTTGCAACTTTAGATTCGCAGTTTATCTCCTGTTCAAAATATCAAGCAGGTATTGATAAGGTAAATGCTGATGTCAGTGGCGTTTATGTCCTTCACTCCGCTATTTGGGAAGGAAGCGATGGCAGTACGTTCCTTGATTTGAATGGAGATGGGAATTTGACAAATGATATTCTGTCGGAGCTTGATGGATATGCGAATATTGAAAATTTGACTAACGATTGGGGGCAACAGTTGAAGCCATAACGGACATTGATTCTCCATCTTCTTCAATATCGGTACTGGTACCGTTGCAGGAGATTGGGAGTGGGGAGAAAAAAGAAGTAAGCAACATCGTTACTCCAATAATTAAGTTTATGTATTCAGTTGATAAATCGGGTAATATCTCAGTTGGAGATGATATTGACTATTCGGGTGTGTATGGCATGTCGGATATTTCTCAAAATATTCATTTTATGGATGTTGGCTCGGCCAAGGTCAAGTCCTTATCGGATAAAGGACTTGCTGTTGAGGTAATTTTGAGCTATTATGACTATTATTCTGACAGTATGGTTACAGGATTTGTTACACTGGATTATCGTTGGAAAAGAAGTATTGAATGTTATGAATAGAATTTTGAAAATATATGCAGCTGTTGCTTGCTGATGTTAAATCAGTTGAAATGTATGAAAAAGTCATTGATATTGATGTCCATGATGTTGTGTTCCGGTGTCTGCCTGTCGGCGCAGAACATTGTGGATGTCCGTTTCTTTGAGTGCGAGATCGGCCTGGGAGGAATTCTCGGGAACCGTTGTGGATGCATATCTTCTGAGCCAGGCATAATGTTTTTTGTAGAGCCGCGTTTCAACATTCCTTGTCTGCCGCTTGATGTCAGTACGCAGGCTTCAATCTATGGTTTCAGCCGTGGGGAGACCAGTGTAAGCAGCCGTGGCTCCCTATGCGCATTCCTTGACTATAACTATCGCTGGAAGCGTGTCGCCCTGTTTGCCGGTCTCGGGGCCGGAATTGCCTCGATTGACTATAGCTATCCTTATGTGGATGAACAGACGGGAAGTACATGGACTGCTTCTGCCCTGTCGAGTCAGTTCGTGCTTGCTCCACGTGCCGGGATTGAACTGTTCAACCATCTGCGCCTGACTGTTGAGTGTCGCCTGATAACCAGATATTTTTCGTGTGCGGCATTGAACATAGGTTTTGCCTTTGGTGGAGGACGCAGAAAATGATGAACGTTGTACAGCGTTTCTGACAGCTTGGTATCTTTTTGGCACCCATGATGTTCTGTCCCTGTTCTGCCTTACAGCACGGAGCATCTTGGGTGTCGATTTTTACGCCTGCAAATGAACTGTACTACTGTTTATCAATGAGCAGAGCATTTTTTACCAATGGGCGAGCACACAAAAGTGCCCTGTAAAGCGATTTTTACCCTCTCATTTGCAGCTAAAGGCATCTTTTACCGCTGACCAGGTATAAAAAACGGAACTTTTTATGTAAGTTTGCGCCTTGTGTACTAAATGAAGCGATATGAAACCTACCATTAACAGATTTTTATTAGCAATAACCATTATCATGACAGCATCAGGATGCAATAAGATCAATCCTTTCCTCGGTGAATGGAAGACGCCATACGGGCTTCCTCCGTTCGACCAGATCCGCGAGAGGGACTATGTTCCTGCGACAAAGATAGGCATCAAGCTGCAGGAGAAGGAGATAGATGCAATAATAGCTTGTAGCGAAGAGCCTACATTCGAAAATACCGTTGCTGCATACCAGCGTTCAGGGGCAGTTCTCGACAAAGTGCAGGGAGTGCTGTTCAATCTTTCCGAAACAGACGGCACGCCTTCTCTCCAGAGGATTGTGGACAAGATAATACCGATGCTTACAGAGCACAATGACAACATATTCATGAACCCGTATTTCTTTGACAGGGTCAAGAGCCTTTATGACAAAAAGGAAGCGCTTGGACTTGACCGTGAGCAGGAAATGGTGCTTGAACAGATGTACCGTGCATTTGTGAACAACGGTATTGCCCTGGATAAGGAGGGGCAGGCGAAGATGCGTGCAATCAACAAGGACATTGCTGTCCTTACTCAGCGTTTCGGCAACAATATACTTGCACAGAACAATGCATTTGCAGACGAGTTCGGGGTAGCTGTTTCAGAGTATGCAGGAAAGATGGCTTCATGCAGCGACAGGGACCTGCGCGAGAAAATGTTCCGTGCATATTCTTCACGTGGAAACAATGGAGGAAAGTATGACAATAAGGAGATTGCGCTCCAGATAGCAGGGCTGCGTCTTGAAAAGGCAAAACTCCTTGGATATGACAATTCTGCAAACCAGGTCCTGTCAGACAAGATGGCGCATGATGCTGCAGCTGTTGACAGGTTCCTTTCAGAGCTGATGATACCTGCTGTAGCAAAGGCGCGTGAAGAGATTGCGGATATGCAGAAACTTATGGATGAGGATGTCGCAGCCGGACTGCTGCCTGCTGGCCCTGATGCTGTCATCAGGCCTTGGGACTGGGCGTATTATGCAGACAGGGTCCGTCAGATGAAGTACGCGCTCAATGAGGACGAGACAAGGCCGTATTTCAAGATGGAGAATGTCCGCGAAGGGGTGTTTGCCACGGCGCATAGACTTTATGGCCTTAATATTGAGAAACTTGACAGCATACCAGTATATCATCCTGATGTAGAGGGCTTCAAGGTGACTGATGCTGATGGTTCCCTGATTGGAATCCTTCTGACAGACTACTATCCACGCAGCACGAAGAGGGGAGGTGCGTGGATGAACAATTTCCGCAACCAGGAGGTGACTGCCGATGGTGAGGACATAAGGCCGATAATAGTGAATGTCGGGAATTTCAGCAAACCATCCGGAGATGTTCCTTCCCTGCTTACACTGGATGAAGTCTCGACTATGTTCCATGAGTTTGGCCATGCCCTTCATGGACTTTTGAGCCAATGCAGGTACAAGGCAGTCAGCGGAACATCGGTTGCACGTGACTTTGTTGAATTGCCGTCCCAGATCAATGAGAACTGGGCTTTCCAGCCTGAAGTGCTTGCCGGATATGCACGCCATTATCTGACAGGTGAGGTTATACCTGCAGAACTTGTTGAAAAAATCCGAAATGCAGGTACATTCAACCAGGGCTTCATGACAACTGAGCTAGTAGCGGCTTCTATACTTGACATGAAATGGCATGAGCTGACTTCCCTTGAAGTGCCTGCTGACTGCCAATATGCCTCTGATGTCAAAGGCAGTGCTGACGGGATGTATATGATTGACCCAATCAAGTTTGAAGAATATGTATGTCAGGAAATGGGGCTTATAGATGAGATAATACCTCGCTACAGGACAACGTATTTCAACCATATTTTCAATGGAGGCTACAATGCGGGATATTACAGCTATCTCTGGGCAGAAGTCCTTGACAAGGATGCCTTTGAACTGTTTGTGCAGAACGGTATATTCGACAAGGCCACAGCTTTGTCATTCCGCCATAATATACTTGAGAAAGGAGGAAGCGAGGAGCCGATGGTCCTCTACAGAAGGTTCCGTGGTGCAGAACCGGATCCTGCCGCTCTTCTGCGTGCCAGAGGGCTTGAATAGCCAAGGCAGACAGGTACAATAAATAAAAGGTGACCGGATGCATCGCAATCAGTCACCTTTTATCTTTATAGGTTTGCTGCCTTTACTTTACATAGCTTGTCAAAACCTTGAGGCTCCCGTTTGCCGGAACAAATGTAACTTCATCTGTATCGGCAGGAACGAGTATGGTTTCTCCCTGGCGGAGCGATACCTTGTTGCCCTTGTTGTCAGACAGGCTTCCTTCCCCATCCGTGCAGATTACAATCAGGAATGAGTCTGTGCCGGAGAGGTCCTTCACAAACGGCTTGTCAAGATTGTACAGGGAGGTCGTGAAGTAGCTGCAGTCCACGAGCACATTTTCGGCATCCTTTTCCTCGGTATATGCAGTCTTGTAGTCTGGAAGCACTGTGTAGTCGATTGCTGCCTTTGAAAGCTCTGTATGAAGTTCGCGTGGCTTTCCGTCAAGCCCTACACGTCCGAAGTCGTATATCCTGTAGGTGATGTCCGAGGTCTGCTGGATCTCGGCGATAAAGCATCCTGTGCCGATGCTGTGGATACGTCCTGCCGGAAGGAAGAAGACATCTCCTGCAGCAACATTGTAGTCGTGGAGCACATCCGTGATGGTGTTGTCCCCGATTTTTGCAGCATATTCCTCAGGGGTAATCTTCTCCGTAAGGCCGGACATCAGGTGTGCCTTCTCGTCTGCCGAGACAACATACCACATCTCGGTCTTCCCCTTGGAACCGTTGTGCCTTTCTGCAGCCAGCTTGTCGTCAGGGTGAACCTGGATTGACAAATCCTGCCTTGCATCGATGAACTTTATGAGAAGAGGGAATTCTGTACCTGTCTTTGCGAAGTTGCCTTCACCGATAAGCTTTCCCTTGAACTCCTCTATGAGGGATGTGATTGTCCTTCCCTCGAATTCACCTTCTGCAACAACGGACTCGTTGCCCTTGACTCCGGAAAGCTCCCAGCTTTCGCCGATATTATGCTGCTCCGTCTCAATTCCCTTGAAAGGGGCAATTTTTTCGCCTCCCCAGACAACAGTCTTGAGGATTGGCTTGAATTTCAATGGATATAGGTTCATTTTCTTACTCTTTTGATAATTTGTCCAACTGGTTCAGTGCAAATGTGTATGCTCCGACAGAGATTGCCTTGCTTGCACCCATCTGTGAGATAGCTACACCGACACGTTTCTGAGGATCGTAGATAACCTCCTCATCGCTGCCGTAGATTTTGAGGGATCTCTGCTCCCCGGCTGCGAACTGTGCAAATTCCTCCTCGTTGTCAAGGTCGTAGACTTTCATCTGTACACGGTTCACTTCTTCTCCGGAAAGGGTGTGTAGCTTGCTCCTGAGTGCCTTGAACAATGCAGGCATGATATATTTCCTTGCAGCTGTGATTCCTCCTCCGATTACGATAAGTCCGTCAACAAGGGTCACTGCTGTTGCCATGGCATATCCTGCGACCTCTCCCATTTC
This sequence comes from Bacteroidales bacterium, assembly GCA_023667095.1. Lineage (GTDB taxonomy): Bacteria > Bacteroidota > Bacteroidia > Bacteroidales > UBA932 > Cryptobacteroides. The sequence goes on along the minus strand of JAMPAT010000005.1, from coordinate 31,297 downwards.
CTCGAAAGCCTTGATTGCAGCCTCCCTGTTGCCTTCGCGCCTGCCTTCCGCGATGTCGAAGATATCTTTTGGCTCAAACTTGTGGTCTGGCTGGCCGGCAACTTCGCCATATACCCTCTTGACTGCCCTTACGGCAACTCCTTCCTCCACGATTACACCGTTTATCTTCTTGTGAGGCAGGCAGAATGTCTCCACGCAGGAGTTGTCGCCCCTGTTCAGTTCACCGTTGATGACAGTGCCGATTCCGAAGCCTGTGCCGAATGTATAACCGATAAGGTTCTTGAAAGTCTTGTTGCTTCCCATCTCCTTCAGGCGTGCGTTTGTCTGCGGCAGGCAGCCGCCAAGTGCCTCTCCGTATGCAAACAGGTCGCCGTCATTGTTGATGAAGACAGGGACTCCGAATTTCTTGCTGAGGAATGGACCGAGTGCCACACCGTCCCTGAATGAAGGGAAGTTCGGGAGGAATCCGCCGATAATGCCGTTAGGGTAGTCAGCAGGCCCGGGGAAAGCGAAACTGATTGCAGCCGGCTTGTCCTGCAGCCTGTTGATAACCGAATTGAATCCAAGTACCATTGTCTCCAGACAGAGGTCAAGGTTGTTGGCATTGGACGGGAGTGTTATAGGTTCGATGATGAACTCACCTCCCCTCATTGCTCCGAATACCATATTTGTTCCGCCTGCGTCCAGTGTCAGGACTATGCGTGAATCTGTTTTGAAATTTGCCATAGTGCTATTGTTGTGATTCTTAGATAAGTGCTTCTCCTGTCATAGCCTCAGGCTGAGGGATTCCCATGAGTTTGAGGATAGTAGGCGCAACATCTGCGAGCTTGCCGTCCTTTACGGATTTCACTTCCTCGCCTGCATTGATTACGATGAACTGAACAGGGTTGAGGGAATGGGCTGTATTTGGCGAGCCGTCTACGTTGAGTGCGTTGTCGGCATTTCCGTGGTCTGCTGTAAGGAGCACCACATAGCCGTTTGCAATGGCTGTCTCCACAACCTCCCTGACGCACTGGTCAACCCTTGAGATGGCCTTGCAGATTGCAGAATAGATTCCGGTGTGGCCTACCATGTCACCGTTCGCAAAGTTCAGGATGATCATGTCTTCCTTGCCTGTGTTGAGGACTTCCACCAGCTTCTCGGTAACCTCAGGTGCGCTCATCTCAGGAAGCAGGTCGTATGTTGCGACTTTCGGTGAGTTCACAAGGATCCTGTCCTCGTTCTCGAACTGTGCCTCGCGGCCACCGTTGAAGAAGAATGTCACATGTGCATATTTCTCTGTCTCTGCGATGCGGAGCTGGCTCTTTCCTGCCTTTGCAACTGTCTCTCCGAGGGTGTCCTGCACGTTCTCCTTGTCGAAGAGGATGTGCACGCCCTTGAATGATGCGTCGTATGGAGTAAGGCAGCAGTAGTAGAGAGGGAGGGTCTTCATTCCGAATTCCGGGAGATCCTGCTGTGTGAGGACTGATGTAATTTCCCTTGCCCTGTCGTTGCGGAAGTTGAAGAATATCACTGCATCTCCCTCCTGTACTGTCCCGAGGGCATTGCCGTCTGCACCGACGATTGAAATCGGCTTGATGAACTCGTCAGTGACTCCTTCTGCGTATGAAGCCTCAATAGCCTCGGTTGCAGATGTAGCCTTTGTGCCTTCTCCCTTTACGAGCAGGTCATATGCAAGTTTCACCCTTTCCCATCTCTTGTCGCGGTCCATTGCGTAGTAGCGTCCGCAGACTGATGCCACCTTTCCGGTAGTCTTGGCCATCTCTGCCTCAAGGTCAGCGATGAAGCCTTTGCCGCTCTTGGGGTCGGTGTCGCGTCCGTCCATAAAGCAATGCACGAACACATTCTCCAGTCCATATTCCTTTGCCACAGCGAGGAATTCATACACATGGTTCAGCGAGCTGTGTACTCCTCCCATTGATGCAAGTCCCATGAAATGGAGCTGCTTGCCGCTCTCCTTTACGTAGTCGTATGCGGCCTTGATCTCAGGGTTCTCGAGAAGCCTGTGGTCGCGGCATGCCATGTTTATCTTGACGAGGTCCTGGTAGACGACCCTTCCTGCGCCGAGGTTGAGGTGTCCTACCTCAGAGTTTCCCATCTGTCCGTCAGGAAGACCTACGTATTCGCCACATGCCTGCAGATGTCCGAAAGGGTATTTTTCCCTGAGTGAATTGATGTAGGGAGCACCCTGTGTGTAGATTGCGTTTGTCCAGTCATGCTTGCCCTCGCCCCATCCGTCGAGGATCATAAGAAGAACTTTTCTGTCCATAATACTATATTTTTGTTCAATAATTTACTGCAAATCTATTTGAAGCCCCATCAAATGACTATGGGGGTCAAACCAACCTGCAAAGATAGTAAATATTGTTCAACGGAATAACTTTTGAATATGCCCATGCCTCGTGGAAAATTTATAAATTTGTCAGGATTATATCCGTCTTTCAGCTGGTTTGTCTTCCACGCATGTACTTGGGACGCCAGGATGGACAAATATGTTTAAAACAAAGAATATGGCACAGAATATCTTTGAAGACCTTTTTGCAAAGGCACGTGAAATTGACTGGAAAGCTGAATCTGCCAATATATATTGCAGATTGAAGTCTGCCGCCCTGCGTGTAGGGCGTGTCGCGGCAGGACAGATTCTAAGTCTGTACTATGTCATGACTGAAGGAGAACTTTCAACAGCCGATAAGCTGCTTGTATATGCCGCACTTGTCTATATAGCTGTTCCCGGAGACCTTGTACCGCGCAAGGTGTTTCACCTTCTCGGTATCGTCGATGACCTTGGGGCAGTATATTATGTGTGGAAAAAGATACAGTCGAAGCTCACTCCGCAGATTGAGCAGAAAGTTGACATGAAGCTGGATGAATGGTTCGGATATGAGGTGTCATCTGCAGCAAGATAGGAAGAAATATTGCATATTATGCTGAAATGCACTGATAATTAGGTATATTTGCATTTCTATTGGCTGCATGCCTGGTAGATGGCTGATCTACCGGTCTTAAGTTCAGGCATGGAGCTTTAAAATAAACAGAATAATATGGTATCAAGAAAAGGCCGCGGCGCAAAAAAGGGCGGCAACAGGAAATCCGGAAAGCAGAAGAAAGAAAAGAAATCATATCCGGAAGTAACAGGAAGGGTACAGATGACCCGTGAGGGCTATGTGTTTGTCATAGCCGATGGAGAGATTGATGATGTTTTTGTAAAGGCCTCGAAAACTCGCGGGGCACTTCATGGCGACACTGTGAGAGTGGCCATCACTAAGGAAAAAACCGATCGCCAGAGACGCGAGGGACAGGTGCTTGAGATTGTGGCACGCTCCCCTCGTCCTTTTGTCGGCATTTTGCATATAGTGGGAAACCAGGCATGGGTGCTTATGCAGAGCAGGGTGATGCCGTACGACATTACAGTGTCTGCTGAGGATGCTTCCCGCCTCGGTGCGGTATCCGGAATGAAGGTGGCTGCAGTTGTGGACGGCTGGCCTAAGGGAGCAATGGGTCCTGAGGGCCACATTGTCGATGTGCTTGGAGAGCCTGGGGAAAACGACACGGAGATGCATGCCATACTTGCGGAATATGCACTTCCATACCGCTTTGAGCAGGATGTAGAGAATGCGGCTGACAGTATTTCTGAGGAGATAACGGAAAAGGATATAAAGTCGAGGCGCGATTTCAGGGATGTGCTTACGTTCACAATCGACCCGGCGGATGCAAAGGACTTTGATGATGCGCTATCTTTCAGGATGCTTGAAAATGGCAACTATGAGGTAGGTGTCCATATCGCTGATGTGACGCATTATGTGACTCCAGGTTCGGCTGTGGAAGAGGAGGCGCGCAAGCGCAGCACTTCGGTATATCTTGTGGACCGCACTGTCCCTATGCTTCCGGAAAAACTGTCCAACAAGCTTTGTTCCCTGCGTCCAGGTGAACCTAAATTGACATTCTCTGCCGTGTTTGAGCTGACACCGCTTGCAAAGGTGGTCAGCAGCTGGTTCGGAAGGACTGTGATAGATTCAAACTACCGTTTTGCATACGAGACTGCGCAGCAGGTGATTGATGCTGGTGAAAAGGCAATGTCAATGGAACTTCGCGGCGGTACTGACGGCTCTGTGTCCGAAGGGGCAGGTGTGGCGGACGGCTCCGCAATGGGCAAGGGCGTGACAGAGGGAATGCTTATCCCGGACGAACTGAAGAGGGCAATCCTTGTTATGGACAACCTTGCCTCAAAGCTGCGCAAAAAGAGATTTGCAGCAGGCGCAATCAGCTTCGAACGTCCTGAGATGAAGGTTGAGGTTGATGAAAAGGGACGTCCAGTCCGTGTCTACCAGAAGATTTCCAAGGAAGCCAACTGGCTGATAGAGGAATTCATGCTTCTTGCCAACAGGAGTGTCGCTGAATTTGTGGCTACAGGCTGCAAAGGTACTCCGGGATGTCCGCTGAAAGGGCGTAAGGTGGAGAAGACATTTGTCTATAGAATCCACGATGAACCGAACCAGGAGAAACTGGAGAATCTGCGCTCATTTATCCACAATTTCGGATATACCATGGGACCTACCGGCAACGGAAAGGAGATTTCCAAGGAACTCAACGGCCTGTTCCAGAAGGCAAAGGATACTCCGGAATACAATGCTATCGAGCTGCTTTCGCTGAGGACAATGGCGAAGGCTCGCTACGACACTGAGAATATCGGGCATTATGGCCTTGCATTCAAATATTACACTCATTTCACTTCCCCAATCCGCCGCTATCCTGATATGATGGTGCACAGGCTGCTTGCCATGTACCTTGACGGAGCAGAATCGCAGAAAAAGGATGTCTATGACAAGCTCTGCAAATACTCATCTGAGCGTGAAGTGGTTGCTGCCGAAGCTGAGCGCTCAAGCATCAAGTATAAACTGGTGGAGTATATGCAGGATAAGGTAGGATATGAGTTCGAGGGGCATATCTCAGGATTGACAGAATGGGGCATGTACGTCGAGGTTGAGCCTACAAAGATTGAGGGAATGGTCTCGTTGCGCGACATCCGTTCAGATTTCTTTGAGTTTGACCAGGACAGGTACCGCATTGTCGGAAAACGTTCCGGTGTGGTCTACAATCTCGGAGACTATGTGAAGATACGTGTAAAGAAAGCCAACCTTGAGCAGAAACTGCTGGACTATGAACTTGTTGAGACCGGCCAGGAAGAGCGTGAGGACAGGACGTCCGTAAATAATGCCCAGACAGGGGTTTCATCCGGGCCTGCATCTGAGGCTTCTGCAGGTGCGAACAAGGCTGCGCGCAAGGAGAAGGTACGTAAGGCTATTGCTGATTCGAAGAAACGTGCAGCCAGAAAGAACTCGAAAAAATCTTCCGCAGGCAAATCCTCCCCGGAAAGGTCATCCGCAGGAAAGGCTTCTGCAGAAAAGTTTTCTTCTGGAAAGCCATCCCCAGCGAAGTCTTCTTCTGGAAAGTCTGTGAAACAGGCAAAGCCAGCTCCGGAAAGTCCGGTGGCTTCAAGAAAGCTGTCCAGAAAAGCAGCTGAAGTAAAGTCTGCATCAATGAAACGTAGTACATCTGCCAAACCGGCTAAATCATCAAGAAAGAAAGGTGGCGAAAAATAGTTTTGCAGTTAGTATAAGGTACGGAGTTTAGCCAAGGCTGTGACAATAATGATATATTCCATGGTTCAGTAATGCCTTCCATTGCTCCAGAACAGTTATGTTATGACAATATTATAGACAGAATATTATGATAAGGCATATAGTAATGTGGAAATTCCGTGAGGACATCCCCGGAATGACCCCAAAGGAGGCAGCAGAAGAAGCAAAGGCAAATCTCGAGGCCCTGACCGGCAAGATTCCCGGTCTGCTGCATATCGAAGTAGGTGTCAATGCAAAGGCTTCAAAAGGCTCATACGATGCAGCCCTGACTGCAGACTTTGAATCATGGGACGCACTCGATGCCTACCGTGTACATCCGCTTCATGTCCCGATCAGTCAGCACTGCGAGTCAATCCGCGAAAGCCGCACCTGTGTCGACTACGAGCTTTAGGCTCTTCTGATGACCATTGGCTGTCTAGTAACTGGATAGTCAATGGACAGACTGCATTCTTGACGACCAAGGTTCCCAACGGTGCAAAAACCTTTCTGTTTGGAACCTTGGTTGAATATATGTTGCTGTTAATCAGTATGTTGTGAGGTTGCGAGGTTCCCAGTGTAACATTATTTTGTACATTGGGAACCATCCTGTTTTGTAAGTTGCTGATAGATAGCTAAATATGATTTGCAATGGTTCCCAATGTCTCCCAAAAATGTACATTGGGAACCTTGTGGCTTTGTAAACTATTGATAGAGAATGAAATATGATTTATCTTGGTTCCCAATGTACAGACCAATGTGTCAGATGCTTGCAAAAAAGGAAGGAGACTGACTAAAAGTCAAAGTGGCTTTGATTTCAGCCTCCATACGGATCAATTTGCCAAAAATCGGCCTGGAAGCACAGTCCTTATCTGGTACCTGAACCTGAAATAGTAGAACACTCCTGCTATTGTCAGCCCTATAGGGAATCCGAGCCATACACCGACTGTTCCAAGGCCTGCCTTGAATGCCAGAAGGTATGATGACGGCATGGCTATGAGGAAGAAGCTGACAAAGGCCATCAATGCAATTGGCCTGACATCCTGGATACCACGTAGGACATTGCTGTAGCATAGCTGCAGGCCGTCACCGAACTGATATCCGAAAAGGACCATAAGAAGTGAAAGTGCAATGGCTGTGACTTCATCTGAATCAGTGAACAGCGAGACAACCTCATATCTTGTAAACCAGATGGAAATAGACAGTACAGCTGAGATGGAAAGTGTGAGCAGGCAACCGTGGGAAGCATATCCCTTGATGTCGTTCAGGTCTTTGCGGCCGTATGCGTTGCTGACAAGCACAGAGACAGCGGTTGACAGTCCCATCATCATCATGAAGGATATCTGGGATATTGTCATTGTCACCTGGTGGGCAGCAAGTGCTGTTGCTCCAATCCATCCGACCATTATCGCGCTCAATGAAAAAGTAGAGGACTCCATTGCTGTCTGCAAGGCAAGTGGCACCCCAAGCGAAGCCAGTCTCCTGACAGATTTGGCGGATACGGTTGATTTCCTTATCCCGTCAGAATATTGTCTGAATCGTCTGGAACGCATTACATAGACGGCAAATACAGCCAGCATGAGAATACGTGACACCAATGTGCTGATGCCGGCCCCGGTCAACCCGAGACGCGGAAATCCTGCTTTTCCGTAGATAAGAAGCCAGTTCCCGAGAATGTTCAGCATATTGCCTCCCATCAGTACTGACATTGAAACGACAGGCTGCTGCACTCCGTCCGTAAATTGCTTCAATGTGTTGAAGCCAAGGGCAAACAATGTCGAGACAGCAACAATAGCATAGTATGGCCTGATGAGAGGAAGCAGTTGTTCCTCCTGTCCAAACTTGTCCAGGAACACATATATGGCTCCGAGCAGGACAAGCCCGGCCAGTCCGGTAATCGTATTCAGGACAATGCTGTTTTTCAGCGTTGCCCCTACTTCTACGCTATTTCCCTGCCCGAATTTCTCACCGATTACAGGGGTCATTCCGCAGGCAAATGCCAGTTCCGTAAATATGAACAGATTGATGATTCCATTGACAAACGATGCAGCTGCAAGCTCATTGACTCCGTACCAGCCTATCATGATGTTGTCTGCAAAGGCAAGTATGATGATGCACGCCTGCCCGAGCATTATCGGAATCCCTATCCTGAGGATTTCTCTTATTTTCTGCATTTAGGAATCTGTCACTGGATCAAACAACTTCTTGGTCAATCAAGGAACTTTCGAGTGCCTTTTTCAACTGGTCATCATATCTGAGCCGGACTTTGATTCCGGCTTCCTGATAATAGTATCTCACGGCAATTTCCTCCTCAATGAATGGCCTTATCTCGTCCATCTTCAGCCTGATGAACTTTTCCTTGTCCATCTCGATCGCCTTTTCAAGGGCTTTAAGTTCATCTTCCATGCTGTCTGCAATCCCGTCTTTCTCCAGCTCCTTCTTCATCTGGTCGAAAAGGGTCTTTGCACTGCTGCGGTAATCGAAGTCCTGGGTCTTGGCAAATGCTATGAAATCATCAAAGTCACTGTCCGTAAAATGGAATTCATCAAGAGGGCCGATTGAATCATGTTCACGGACGAATTTGAGGGTGTATTTATCTATTATTCCGCCCAGGACAAGTGAATATACTAGCCTGCTGTATGATTTGGAGTCAATCTCCCTGTCCGGTGTTATTCCTCCTCCGTCGCGTACTGTCCTGCCTTTGAGGGTCTTGAATTCATGTGTCAGGGAGTCTGGTATATGGCCGACACTGCCGTCCTCATTGCGGCTGCTGTAGTCGATTGCCTGTACACAGCGTCCGCTCGGGGTGTAGTATTTTGCAGTAGTGACTTTCAGCTGTCCGTTGTATGCAACAGGACGGATAGACTGTACCAGGCCTTTCCCATATGTCCTCTTGCCCATGATTGTTCCCCTGTCAAGGTCCTGTATGGCTCCAGCGACAATCTCCGATGAAGATGCCGAGCCGGAATCCACCATTATTATAAGAGGTATCTCTGTGTCTATAGGCTCTGCGGTTGTCCTGTATTCCCTCGCGGAATCAGGGTCAAGGCCTTTGGCAGACACGACAAGCGAGCCTCCCGGAACAAATAGCGAGACTATGTTTATGGCTTCATTCATAAGTCCGCCTCCGTTTCCGCGCAAATCAAGCACAAGTCTTTTCATTCCTTGCTCCTTTAGCTTGAAATAGCTTTCGCGTATAGCTCCGGAGACATTGTCGGTGAATCCGCTCTGCAGGATGTATCCTGTAGTGTCGTTGAGCATTCCTGCGTATTCGACATCAGGAAGATGGATCCTTTCACGGACAATGGGTACATCCACTGTGTCTCCGGTGCGCAGTTTCTTTACCCTGAATACTACTGTTGTCCCTGGCTTGCCTTTCATCCTGTCTGTACTCTCTTTGGTGTCAAGGCCTTTTGCAGGCACGCCGTCAATAGTTATTATCTCGTCACCGCATACCAGGCCGGCTTTCCATGCTGGTGAACCGTAGTATGGTTCATTGATGGTCACATTGTCTTCCTTGTCTGCCTTGTGTATGATTGCGCCTATTCCTCCGTATGTCTTGGACAGCATCATCTGGAAATCCTCGTTCTCCTCTTCCGGGATATAGACAGTATATGGGTCAAGGCTTTCAAGCATCTCGTCAATGCCGGAACGCATTATCCTGTCTATCGGCAGGCTGTCCACATATGACCTGTTAAGTTCCTTGAGGATTGAACTGTGTATCTCGGTCCACTGTCCGAGCCTGAAGCTTTTGCTCTGGGCTGATGCGCCTATTGCGAACGCCAATGCTGCCAGAACTGCCAATGCATATCTTGTCTGTTTCATATTCCGGTTTTTTATGTCTTCCTTTATCAATTGTGACTGAAACTTTCTTTCAGCTACCTGCTTTTTCAGCCTTGGTCTGCCCGGGACAATTCCTGTCCACAGGAACTTTGCCAACCAGCCCACAAAATTAAGAAATTTTGTATTAATTGGTGTAGATTTGATACCTTTGCACGGATTTTAGTTTAGTGGGACAATATTTATGAAAATAGTATTTGCAACCGGCAACAGCGGGAAGCTGCGCGAGGCATCAGAGATTCTCGGTGATGGATTCGAACTTGTCACACCTGCCGAAATGGGAATTACTGAGGATATTCCCGAGACAGGCAATACATTGCAGGAAAATTCCAGGCAGAAGGCAGATTACATCTGGGACAGATGCCATTGCAACTGCTTTGCAGATGACACCGGTCTTGAGGTGGATGCCCTTGGCGGTGCTCCCGGGGTGAATACTGCAAGATATGCCGGCGAGGACAAGGACTTCAACAGGAATATCGACAAGCTTCTGCACGAACTTTCCGGAAAAGTCTCCCGCCGTGCACGCTTCAGGAGTGTTGTGACACTTATAATCGATGGCCAAAGGCATTATTTCGAAGGCTCCCTTGACGGTGAAATCTCCATGGAAAGGTCAGGCAACGGAGGATTCGGCTACGACCCGGTGTTCATTGCTGATGAATTCCCGGGCAAGACCCTGGCAGACATTTCAGAGGAGGAGAAGAATGCTGTCTCGCACCGTGGCAAGGCATTGCGTGCCATGGCTGAATATCTTAGGCTGGACAAATGACGACCTGTACGGAGCTTATTGTCCTCCATACCACCAAGTATGGTGAAAATTCCATTGTCCTCCATACCCTCAGCGGGGAATACGGCAGGAAGAGTTTCCTGGTGCGCGGCATAGGTAAAAGGCAGTCAATGTCGCTGTTCCTGCCGCTGAATATCCTGGAGGCAGATATCGTGGAGGGCAAGATGTCGCGCCTGCCGGTTGCAAGGAACCTTTCATCACGGCATCCTCTCCTGGGTATCCGCAACAGCCTGTACAAAAATTCAATGACAATGTTCATCAGCGAGGTCCTGTACCGTGTTGTGAAGGACGGAGCAAAAGAGCCGGGCATGTTTGAATGGTGCGTGAAGAATATCCTGCTCCTGGATGCGATGCCGAGTGATTTCAGCAATTTCCATGTGAGGTTCCTGCTTGAACTGGCCGTGGTGCTTGGATTCTCTCCTGAAGAACGTGACATAGAGCATTTTGCCGGAGACCGGATTCCTCTGGTCGCCGAGTTCCTGAAATCCTCTTTCGAGGAATCCATGCTGATACCGATGTCCGGGCAGTCCCGAAACGACATCGCGGAGGCACTTTTGAGGTATATCGAATACCACAGCGACTCCACTGTCAATATACGTTCACTGAAGGTCCTTCGGGAACTTTTCCAATAAAAATATTATCTTTGCACCCTTTGGTGTCCGTTGGCCCGGTCCGGCCTTGCCGTAATCGGGGCACGGTTTCTGAAAAAGAGGACAAGTATATGGAAAACACTTCTGAAAAAGAAATAATAGAGGGACTTGCGCAGAAGGAATACGAGCATGGCTTCGTGACGGACGTGGACCAGGAGTTCATCCCCAAGGGACTGAATGAGGACATTGTCCGGCTGATTTCTGCAAAAAAGGAAGAGCCACAATGGATGCTGGACTTCCGTCTCGATGCCTTTCGCCGGTGGCAGAACATGAAGCTTCCGACATGGGCGCACCTTGATGTTCCTGAGATTGACTTCCAGGATATAATCTACTATGCAGCCCCTAAAAAGGACAGCGACCGTCCTAAAGAGATAGATCCGGAGCTTGAAAAGACATTTGACAAGCTGGGAATTCCTCTCCATGAGCGTGCCGCGCTTGCCGGGGTGGCCGTAGATGCCGTATTTGATTCCGTGTCGGTCAAGACTACATTCCGCAAGGCGCTGGCAGACAAGGGTATAATTTTCTGCTCGTTCTCAGAGGCGGTCAGGGAGCATCCGGACCTTGTCAGAAAACACCTTGCTTCCGTAGTTCCGGTCGGGGACAATTTCTATGCGGCACTTAATTCAGCGGTATTCAGCGACGGCTCTTTCTGCTATATACCGAAAGGGGTGCGATGCCCTATGGAGCTGTCCAGCTATTTCCGCATAAATGCAAAGGGTACAGGACAGTTTGAGAGGACGCTTATCGTTGCGGATGAAGGTTCGTACGTGAGCTATATGGAGGGATGCACGGCACCTATGAGGGATGAGAACCAGCTGCATGCAGCTGTGGTGGAGATTGTGGTGGAAAAAGATGCCGAGGTTAAATATTCCACTGTCCAGAACTGGTATCCGGGAGATGCACAGGGCAAGGGAGGCATATTCAACTTTGTGACAAAGAGAGGAATATGCAAAGGCTCCGGAAGCCATCTGTCATGGACTCAGGTGGAGACCGGTTCCGCGCTTACATGGAAATACCCTTCGACAATCCTGAAAGGAGACAACTCGTCTTCCGAGTTCTATTCAGTTGCTGTCACAAACAATTATCAGCAGGCTGATACAGGGACAAAGATGATACATATCGGCAAGAATACCCGCAGCCGTATTGTCAGCAAGGGAATATCGGCAGGGCATAGCCAGAACAGCTACCGTGGACTTGTGAAGATGCTTCCGGGTGCTGACAATGCACGTAACTTTTCCCAATGCGACAGTCTCCTCATAGGGGACAGATGCGGGGCACATACATTCCCGGACATCCAGAATGCTAACAGGTCTGCAATTGTTGAGCATGAGGCGACTACATCGAAAATCAGCGAGGACCAGCTGTTCTATTGCAACCAGAGGGGAATCGGGCCGGAAGAGGCTGTAGGGCTTATTGTAAACGGATATGCGCGTGAAGTGCTGTCCAAGCTCCCAATGGAGTTTGCCGTGGAGGCGCAGAAACTGCTTTCGCTTTCTCTTGAAGGATCTGTGGGATAGGCTTTTGCCATGCGTCTGAATGTCTCATCTTAAAGGATAGAAAATATGCACGAAATACTGAACTATACATTGTTTACTATCGGAGGTGATACTCCGGTGCTGCTGATTGACCTGCTGACCTCAATTGTGGGACTGACATGTGTCTTCCTGGCAGGGCGCAACAGCAAATACAATTTCTGGGTAGGGTATGTCTACACATTCATGCTTTTCCTGATGTTCTGGAACAAGAACCTGTATGCAAGTCTGCTCCTGCAGCCGATTTCGTTAGGTATCAATGTAATGGGACATTACCGCTGGACTCATCCCAAGAAGGATGAAGAGAGTTCGAAAGATCACAATGCATTGAAAGTAAGCATGCTGACATGGCCTCAGCGTTGCCTTGCTGTCATATCGGTGTTTGTCCTGGCCGGTGTATGGGGCTGGCTCCTCAGCCTGCTCGGGAACAGATGGTTTGTCGGGATTTTCCCGTCTGACCCGATTCCGTACCTTGATGCCTGCGTGACTGTGCTGATACTTGTCGCACAGTTCCTTTCCGCACTCAAGAAATGGGACTGCTGGATTGCATGGCTCCTTGTGAACATTACGCAGATGATTCTGCATATATCTGTAGGACATGTGTTTATGCCGATAGTCTGTGGACTGTACCTTATAAACGGGGTTATCTCCCTTTATCATTGGTACCGGCTCTACGGCAGGTCAGAATAGTTCTAAAGTAAAGAAAATAAATGAAGATATGAACGATATATTATTGGAAATAAAGGGGCTCAAGGCTTCCGTAGAGGACAAGGAAATCCTGAAAGGCATTGACCTTACCATACGCAAGGGCGAAATACATGCAATCATGGGCCCTAACGGTGCCGGAAAGAGTACATTGTCTGCAGTGCTGGCCGGAAGGGAGCAGTTTACCGTGACAGAAGGAACTGTGACTTTCATGGGGCAGGATTTGCTTGCAATGTCTCCTGAGGAGAGGTCATGGGCCGGTATTTTCCTCTCATTCCAGTATCCGGTGGAAATACCGGGTGTTACAATAACAAATTTCATGAAGACGGCAGTCAATTCCCACCGTAAGGCAAAGGGGCTGGAGGAACTGAAGGCCGGTGATTTCCTCAAGCTGATGAGGGAAAAGATGGCTTTTGTAAAGATGAAGCCGGAGTTCGCAAAGAGGGAGGTCAATGTAGGCTTTTCCGGAGGAGAGAAAAAACGTAACGAGATATTCCAGATGGCGATGCTTGACCCGACTCTCTCCATCCTTGACGAGACCGACAGCGGACTTGATGTGGATGCACTCAGGATTGTCGCAGGCGGTGTAAACTCGCTCCATACACCAGAGAAGGCGGCCATTGTGATTACGCATTACCAGAGGCTTCTTGACTATATTGTCCCGGATATCGTGCATGTGCTTAAGGATGGCCGTATTGTAAAGACTGCAGGCCGCGAGCTTGTGGCACAGATTGAGGGCAAGGGCTATGACAGCTTATAGGAGGTAGAGATGGGCAATATATCAAAAGTCTCAGCGGAACGTATGTCCGCCATGGCGGAAAAGGCTGCATTTATCGGCAAGGGGCAGTCATTCAGCCAGGTGGTTGTGATTTCTCCTGGAAATCCATCCACAGGAAATTCAGTTTCCGGCAGTCCAGCTACAGATGGTACAGCCCGGGAAAATGCCTCTATGGCATCTCTTCCGGAATGCTTTGTCCTTGATTCCGATTCGCGTCTTGATCTTGTCGTTGTTGTGCTTCCAGGTGCGGGATGCAAGCTTGACATTGCTGTCATCCTCGATGGGGAGAGGGCTGAGGCCAATATCTCCGGACTCTATGTGTGCCCGGGCAATGAAAAGGTCAGCATCTCGATGGAACTTCTCCACAAAGCACCCCACTGTATCTCGAGGCAGCTTTTCAAAGGTCTCGCGGGAGGTGGTTCCAAGGTGGATTTCCATGGAAAGGTCATTGTGGCCCAGGATGCCCAGAAGACTGAGGCGTATCAGGAGAACCATAACATCCTGCTTTCTGAACATGCCGTCGTGAATACGAAACCGCAGCTGGAAATATATGCTGACGATGTGAAATGTTCGCATGGTGCAACAATAGGGCGTCTCAACGAGGAGGAGCAGTTCTATATGCGTTCCCGCGGTATCTCTGCAGATGATGCAAGGGCGTTGCAGATGATTTCATTCCTTTCCCCTGTTGCCGGGGCTATCCCTGATGCTGTGGAGCGTGAGACAGTCCTTGAAGCCGTGGAGGCTGCTGTGCGTCAGTTTTAGCATAATGCCTGCAGCAATATTGTCACCAGTATGAGACTGATGTGAATGCACCGTTGAAGTCATATTCCGTTATCTTGCCGTCAATCCAGAGCGCAGGCCTGTTGCCGGCAAGGTTGCTTATCAGCCCGATGCAGCATCTTCCTCTGTCTGCGCCGATGGCTGTTGAATACAGGAAGTCGTAGTAGGCAGGCAGGTGCTCGAGGTTTTCCCCGTTGAATATGGCTACCCCGTGTCCTGCTGCAGTCGTGCTGGCTGCAAAATACACGTTTTCCGTATCCGTACGCCATCCGATGGCCTTGACCGGGTATGATGCCCTGGCCACCGGCCCTGTATCTTTCCAGAACCAGTCTTCGTATCTTCCGTTGACCAGGACTTCTCCATGTGTAAAGATTCCTCCCTGTGAATATACTATTTTGCAGTTGCGCATGGTACTTCCCTGGCTCATCCCATACGATTGGCAGTCAGAACCGCGGAAAAGTACCCTTGGAGCCAGAGCCTTAAGCTGGGCAGTATAATGCAGAGTGCCGTCAATCATTCTTGCAGACTCGATTTTGAGGACATCGTCTGTTGCCTGTATTGAGGATGGCTTTGCATTCTCTACCAGATAGTACCGGTTGATTGTACCTGTAGAGGATTCCAGCTGGTCCTCATATGCAAAATACAGTTTTCCCATATCTTCATGAAGTTCCGAAATGAGGCTGCCGGAGCCTTTGTGGAGCAGTATTTCACCATTTCTCCGGTATGTCCATCCGCTTCCCGAGCGTGGCAGGCCGATAGTGTATATCCCGTCTGTCCTGACAATCATTTCTGAAATCATCTCCCGTCCGAAATACCTGAACACTTCTGCCCCGTCACGCTTGACAATTGTTTCCATATCTGTTGAGAAGTCTGTGTAAAGGTGTCCGTCGATACATCTGTGCATATCGGCATCTGCTGAGATGCAGCTGGAATATCCCACTTCTGCCTCAAAGACCCGCTGGCCGTCTTTCATAAGGAATACCTTGCAGCCTCCGGTGCTGTATCCAAGGTCCTGCCTCCAGTCATAGCCATCCGGATATTCCACACCCGTAACATACAGTGACTTTGTCTTTTCGATCTCTTCCTGATCATCTCTGCCCTGCCATCCGCTGCCGATGTCGGTTATAGGACGGTTAAGTTCGACTGGCCCGGAACAGCTCCAGGCCATTGCTGCATACAATGTCATTATTTCCATGACATGTTTTTTCAATTCCCTTCTTTGCATATCTTTTTTTGTGTATATGTCATTGTCATGAGCCAATGTGAATGCCTCCCTCATCATGGCTGCCAGCTGCCGTATCATCCGGTACTGGAATCTCCTGGCTCTTTTGCTGCCGGCAATTTATAAATGAAAAACAGACCTGCATGCAAAATCTGATTTCGCCCCTCAATATTTTTCTCTTTTTTACAGTTTTTCTTTTTTTGTATGCCATGCTCTGTGGAATTTCTTGTTTTTAACAACTCTTTTTGTAGAAATCGGATTGCAAGCAAGGCTTGATAACCGCTAAAAACAGCTATATTTGTCCGCTCTATCAAAATGACATTTGATCTGACATGAAACACGAGATTACCATAAAGGACATTGCCGGACTGGATGAGGCAGCCGGAACTTTCCTCAGGGAAATAGGTGAACATAGGCTTGTTGCATTCTTTGCTCCTATGGGGGCAGGGAAGACAACTTTCACGACAGCAATATGCAGGAGGCTTGGAGTCGCTGATGCTGTCTGCTCCCCGACGTTTACAATTGTCAATGAGTATATGACAGAGGACGGGGGACCTCTGTATCATTTTGATTTCTACAGGATCAATAAATTGCAGGAGGCGGTGGATATAGGTCTGGATGATTATCTGTACAGTGGATACATGTGCCTTATGGAGTGGCCGGAGAATATTGTGGAACTGCTTCCGGAGGAAACCTTGCGTGTCTCCATTTCTGTGAACGATGATCTGTCGAGGACTGTCTCATGGGAGGACTGATATGATATCCTATCCGAATGTAAAGGTAAATATAGGACTCAATGTCCTGAGACGCAGGGAAGACGGGTATCATGACCTGGAGACCCTGTTCTTTCCATACTTTGAGATTTCTGATGTCCTGGAAATTACTGCAGGTGATGACTACAGCAGGACCTCGGCATCATTGTTTGCCAGATACAGGGATGTTTCCATGGGTGCTTGCAGTGAGACCGGGGGAATGCTTGTACAGGAAATCTCTGCTGACGGGAAGCTGATGATTACGATTGCAAGGCGTGAAGGTGTTGACTGGAATCCTCTGGATGACCTTACTGCAAAGGCCTATTTCCTGCTTGCGGAAGATTTCAGCCTGCCTGCTGTGAAGATATGGCTTGAGAAGCGTTCGCCAGTTGGAGCAGGACTTGGCGGAGGCTCCTCTGATGCTGCATTTGCATTACGGATGCTGAATGAAATGTTTTCTCTCGGACTTGATGAAGCGGCATTGGCATCGTATGCGGCACGTCTTGGCAGCGATTGCGCGTTCTTTATATATAACCGTCCGATGCTTGGTGAAGGCAGGGGGGAGATATTGACTGATTATCCGATGCCTGTGCCGGAGGATGCCATAAGGCAGGGGTTCCTCTCTGACGGCTACAGGATCAAGGTTGTCGTACCTGATGATATCCAGGTCTCCACAGCGGAAGCATACCGTGGGATAAGGCCGCATCTGCCGGATTTGCCATTGAGGGAAATACTTGCCAAGCCTATAGAGGAGTGGAAGGCATTGCTTGTCAATGATTTTGAGGAGACTGTGCTTGCAGCCCATCCGGAACTGGCCGTAATTAAGCAGTCGCTTTATGACAGCGGGGCGTCATATGCTTCGATGTCAGGCAGCGGCTCGGCATTTTTCGGCATTTACCATGATTAGAACAATTCCTGCCTGTCAAGCAGACGGTAACCTGCGGCTTCTGCCAGATGTGATCCGCTGATCGGAACTTCACGTGGCGGAAGCCCGGTACTGATGGAAGCAGAGACTGCTTCCAGGTCTGCAATTGTCCTTGCAAGCTTAAGGATTCTGTTGCATGCCCTTGCCGAGAGCCCCATCCTGTCTATTATCTTTTCAAGGAACGCCTGGCATCCGGCATCTATGCTGCAGAACTTTTCTACAAGTGTCCCTGGCATTTCGGAATTGGTATGTATGCCATACCCTTTAAACCGCGTGTCCTGTATTTTTCTTGCCATGATGACTCTCCTTGCCATTTCTGCACTTGGCTCCTCTTTCTGCTTGCGTACAATCTTGGAAGCCTCTACAGGCTTTATCCACAGGTGTATGTCTATCCTGTCCATTATCGGTCCGGACAGCCGTGACAGGTAGGCAGACCTTTTGGCAGGTGTACAAATACATTTGGCCCCTTCCCCGAAGTAGCCGCACGGGCATGGGTTAGTGGCTGCTATCAGCATGAATGAGGCCGGGTACTCCACTTTCGTCTTCAGCCTGGAAATTACGGCCTTGCGGTCTTCAAGCGGTGCACGGAGTGCCTCGATGGCCTTTTTCGGCATTTCGCAGAATTCATCGAGGAAAAGTACGCCATTATGCGCCAATGATATTTCTCCAGGCATTATGCAGTCTGAGCCTCCGCCTATCAGTGCTGCTACGGATGTACTGTAATGCGGTGTCCTGAATGGTCTTCTCCTTACAAGCCTCTGCATCTGTCCGCCTTTTCCGGCTACTGAATATATCTTGCTCGTCTGCAGTGCTTCATCAATGCACAATGGCGGCAGGATGTTCGCTGTCGCCTTGGCCAGCGAACTCTTGCCGGACCCAGGGGGTCCGATAAGAAGGGCATTATGCCCTCCTGCCGCCGCTATTTCGAGACCACGCTTGGCTCCCTCCTGTCCCATGATGTCTGCAAAGTCCATGACGTCAATGTCTTCCGAGACATCTGGTGAATATCCACGGTCCTGCCTGACAATAAGTCCGGAACAGTCTTCTTCTCCTGACAATATCCGGATGACGTCATCAAGAGTGTGGACTCCATAGATCTCGGCACCACTGTATTCACTTGCCTCTGCTGCCGACTCAGCCGGCAAAATGCAGCCGCGGTATCCTCCTCTTGATGCCAGTTCTGCTATCGGCAGTGCACCAGGAATCGCCCTTACAGTCCCGTCCAGCCCGAGCTCTCCCATGATGATAAACCGGTCGGCCATAGGAAGCAGGCATTGTCCGGAAGCTGCAATTATCCCTACTGCTATAGGCAGGTCATATCCGCTCCCTTTCTTGTGCATGTCGGCAGGAGCCAGGTTTATGACAATCTTTTTTCCGGGAATCTTGAATCCGAGTGTCTGCAGTGCGGTCGTTGTCCTCAGGAGGCTTTCCTTGACAGCAGCATCGGCAAGCCCGACAAGGTGTATCCCGATGCCAAGCCTTATGTCCACTTCGACTGTTACTGCTACAGCGTCAATCCCGATGCATTTTGCACTATGTATGTTGATAATCATATTGTTGAATATTTGATTTCATGCTTTGTCACCCCTCTCCTGTATTCAGGTGCGCAGCCGGCCGTCTTCACAGGATTATGCCCAAATATGGAAAAACTCTTCCCGGAAAAAGTTTAAAAAGAGAAAAATGTGGTGAAATTCGTGCCGGTGAGGAAAAATAAGTAAATTTGCCGGGCAAAATTAGGCAAGAGGCATGATTAAGAATTTTTTTGAATCCATCGGAAGATATTTCCTGTTTCTCAAGCAGGTGTTCAGAAAGCCTGAGAAATGGGGCATTTTCTGGAGACAGGCCATCCTTGAGACGGACAAGCTGATCCTCTCCTCAATAATAATAACAGGAGTGATTTCTGTCTTCATCGGCGGAGTGCTTGTCATCCAGACCGCATCAAACCTGGAGAATCCGATAATAGACAAGATGTATGTCGGCTACATGGTAAGGGAAAGCCTCGTACTGGAATTCTGCTCCACAATGATAGCATTGATCCTTGCCGGAAAAATGGGTTCAAACATTGCCTCGGAGATTGGCAGCATGAGGATTACGGAGCAGATTGATGCCATGGACATGATGGGGGTGAACTCTGCCGGCTTCCTTGTACTCCCGAAAGTGGTTTCCGCCACTGTCCTAAGTCCGCTCCTGATGCTTATGAGCTTTGCGCTCGGGCTTGTCGGGGGATATGCTGTGGTATCTGCCACGGGGATAATCACGACAGCGCAGTACATTACAGGACTGAAATTCTGCTACAACGGATTCTATGTCTTCTACAGCTGTTTCAAGATGTCGCTTTTCTGCTTCCTCATATCATCCATATCAGCATTCAACGGATATTATGCAAAGGGAGGTTCGCTTGGAGTAGGGTATTCAAGCACCCGCTCGATTATAGTGTCCAGCATCCTGATACTGATGTTTGACCTTATTGTTACACAGCTGATGCTTTATTGATATCTTGTCTTTATGATTAGGGTAGAACATATATACAAGGGTTTTGACGGGGTGACCGTGCTCAAGGACATAACAACTGACTACGAGGCCGGGAAGTGCAATATGATTATAGGCCGGAGCGGCTCGGGAAAGACAGTGCTGCTGAAAAACCTGATCGGGCTTCTTGAGCCTGACAGCGGTGAGATTTTCTATGGTGACCAGAAGCTTTCCGCAATGACATACGGCCAGAAGAAGGCCCTTCGCCAGAAAATCGGCATCCTTTTCCAGGGAAGCGCACTCTTTGACTTCGCGACTGTGCTGGAGAACGTCATGTTCCCGATGGACTTCTTTACAGACTGGACAAAGGCACAGAAGATAGAGAGGGCGCGTTTCTGCCTTAACAGGGTGAATGTCATCAATTCAGACAGCAAATATCCGAATGAGCTGAGCGGCGGAATGCAGAAAAGGGTCGGTATCGCACGTGCAATAGCACTCAATCCGTCATATCTTTTCTGTGATGAGCCTAATTCCGGACTTGATCCTTATACTTCAATACTTATAGACCAGCTGATTTCAGGATTGACAAAGGAATATGGCATGACAACGGTGGTGAATACACATGACATGAATTCCATACTCGAGATAGGGGACAGGATCGGTTTCATTCACCAGGGCACCCTGCTGTGGCAGGGGGACAAGAACTCCATACTTGATACAGACTGCATGGAACTTAGGGAATTTGTATGTGCCAATACATTGGCCCGCAATATTATAGAAGGGAGGAAATAGAACTCTACAGCCTTACACGCAGTCCTATCTCACATCCGAATGCCAGCGGATTCTGTGTCCTGATGCTCTTTGGCTGGTTCTTGTCCTTGAAATAGTACCTCAGGCTCGGGTCTACGTACAGTCCTAGCATGTCAGCGAATATGAATTCCACGCCTATGCCAGCATTTGCAGAGAACTGGAACCCCTTTACCTTCTCCTTGTATATTACATTCGGTGCCATCCTGTACTTGTTGTCAATGCATTTCTCTGCGGTGCCTCCTGCGTATGCATAGAAGTCAATCCTGCGGTTGCTGATGATGCTGAAATAGGCATTTACCGGGATTCCTATGTAATTCTGGCTGTTGCGTATCTTGGCGTATTCTACAGGCATCCCGGTCCCGTCGATATAGGTCCCTTTGAAGGAGCGTGTCAGGAGGGTGTAGTCTATTCCTGCCCCTATTGACCACCTTGGTGCGAGTGCCACCTTTGCCCCGATTCCGAAAGATATCGGAACCCCATATGCAGAATTGCCTGTCTCGTTGATTGTCTTCCTCGCGGCTGGTCTTGTCGCGTTTGCCTTCATCGGTTTTGCTGCCGGAGCCGCTGAATTTGATGCAGATGTGCCTATGGCATTGCCGCTGAGGGTAATGGAAATCTTAGGGCTTTTCCTTGCCTCTTCTTCAAAGGCAAACGGGTCAACATATTTCTCTGTCTTTGCGCTGCCGTTGATTGCTGATTTGGAAGACGGTATTTCAGAAGGCCTGGATGTGCAGATGTCATTTTCCTGTGCTGGTTCACCGGTTTCCGATGCTTCTGCGACATATTTCATTTCCGGATCCGGTGCCAGGAACCTGGCTCCGGAAATTTCCCTTGTCCTGCCGCTTTCCGTAGATATGAGTATCTCCCGAGGATTGCTGCTGTATGATGCCTCCTCCATGGTATCTTCTGCTGTAACGGTGGACGGCTCCGCAACTGCAATGTTGTCCGTGTCTGCAGGGCCTGCGAGATGGCTGCCGAACGTGCCTGTCAATACAATTGCCAATGCGGCAGCCGCTGCTGCAGCTGTTACAAATCCGGTGTTCCTCAGCCAAAGAGGTATGATACGGCGTTTCCTGGAGACCTCAATCTCATCGAGACGTGCCTCTATGGAATCCCAGATGTGTGTCGGAACTTCTTCTTCCGCTCCATCAAGGATTGCCTTTATTTCAAGGTCAAAATCTGTATCGTTCAATTTATCCATTTCCCATTCTCCTTATCTTTTCCTGAAGCATCGTCCTTGCCCTGCTAAGCTGAGTCCTGGAGGTGACTTCAGATATTCCGAGCATCTGGCCTATTTCCTTGTGGGAGTATCCTTCCAGTACATAGAGGTTGAACACTGTCCTGAACCCTGTCGGCAAGGCGGCGATAAGCTTCAGCAGCTCCTTGTATCCTACATTCTGAAGCTGAGTGGAGCATTCGGAAGAGATATGCCTTGCATTCTCGATATCCTCGCTCATCTTCAGCGCATCCTTTTTGCGCAGATACATAAGTGCCGTTGTGACAAAGATCTTACGTGCCCAGCCTTCAAAGGAACCGTCTCCCTTGTAGCTGTCAAGTTTGGAGAACAATGTGACGAAACCTTCCTGCAGGAGGTCCTCGGCTGTAGCCCTATCGCTGACATAACGCAGACAAATGAGGAACATCTTCGGCGCAAAACGGTCATATACGGCCTTTTGCGCAGCCCGGTCTCCATCAATGCACAGGTCTATCAGTTCTTTCTCTGCTGTAATGCCCACAATAATAGCTAATCAGTTCTCCTTTCCTATGCGTGGCTAAAGATGCAGTTCATATCTGAATTGTTGCATTGCAGACGCATAAAATGCAAAAGTAAATAATTTTATACTATTTTTGTATTGTTTTCCATTTGGAGATTAGATGTTATGACTGTTAGGCGTTTGTTTTTTATATTGTGTGTCCCTTTCCTGTTTTACGTGCAGCAAAACGCGGCTGCCCAATCCTATAGAATTGAGCGGAACAGGGAGAACCTGCTTGTCGATGCCGTCCTTGACTTTGACATGAAAAGCTACAGTGAGGCGGAAAGGAAACTTAAGGTATTGCTGGACAACGCATCCACGGATGATGCCGCGCATTATTACATGGGACTTTCCAAACTGCTCCGTTCGGATTTCGAGGCTGCAGAAAAGGAACTTAAGGAGGCTGTGAGGCTTGATCCTGGCAATTTCTGGTACAGATACCGTCTTGCTGCCCTGTACAGCATAACCGGACGTCCGGAGCTGACCGAATCAATGTATGTCGAGATGCTCAAGGATTTTCCGAAGAAGAGCGACCTGTACTATAATCTTGTAGAGACATACATGTCACAGGGCAAGATGGCTGAGGCGCTGGAGACCCTTGGGCAGATTGAGACCGTATTCGGCAAGAGCGAGCCTACTGCAATGGCCAGATTTGATATCCTGTGCCGTCTTGACCGCCAGCCGGAGGCGTTTGAATCGCTTGAAGCATACAATAAGGAGTATTCATCGCCACAGGTGCTTTCAGTCCTTGCAGACTGGCAGATGTCAATGTACAATGACTCTACGGCCCTTGCAATGTATGACGAGGCGTTGGATATTGCTCCGGATTATGCTCCTGCACTTCTTGGAAAGGCTGAGGCTTACAGGATTACGAGGAAGTACACTGATTATTTCAAGATCATGGGGGATTTCCTTTCCCGTGAGGATATAAGCGCTTCAGGAAAGAGCGATTATCTTAAGGCATTGACACAGGGGACAGACCCCAATTTCCTGAAGAATTTCCGCCCGCAGATTGACTCAATGTTCACAGCTTGTATAAAGGCACATCCTGGTGACAGCACTGCAATGACAGGTGCCGGGATATATTACTATTCTACCGGACGTGGAAATGAAGCGGCAGGATATTTCCGCAGGAATATGGAAAACTGGCCGGCGAGCCTTTCGGCTGCCGCCAGCTATTCTGAGGTGCTGATGTACCTGCATGAATGGGATTCCCTTTCTGTGCAGGCGAGGAAATCGTATGCTGATTTTCCGTCGGAGCCCGCCTTCCTTGAGCTTGCTGTGCTTGCTGACTATAATCTCAAGAAATATGACAATGTGCTTGAGACATGCAGCCGGATTCTTTCCATCTCTCCGGCTGACAGTGCCAGGACACTCAATGCCTATACGACAATAGGGGACATATATCACCTCAAGGGTGAGAACAAGAACGCATATAAAGCATATCAGAAGGCATTGAAAATCAATTCAGACCATCTTCCTGTCCTGAATAACTATGCATATTATCTCAGCGTGGAGGGCAAACAGCTGAAGAAGGCTGCTGTGATGAGCCGGAAGACAGTGGAGAAGGAACCGGACAACCCGACATATCTTGATACTTACGGGTGGATTCTGTACCTTCAGGGCAACCTGCAGGAGGCGAAGCGCAATTTCAAGCATGCAATGCTGTACGGTGGCAGGGACAATGCTGTAATCCTTGACCATTACGCGGAAGTCCTCTATGCGCTCGGGGAGTATGATGAGGCATTCGTCTACTGGAACCAGGCCCTTGCCAAAGACAAGTCAGGGGATGTTCCTGGACTTGAACAGAAAGTCAATGAACGCAGGAGTGCTGTCAAGAAATAGTTTAACGGATGAACAGGTTTTTCTGCAGAATATTGCTTTCAGTTGTATTGCTTGCATGCAATGCAACGGGACTTCTTGCCCAGGACGTTTCTGCCCAGCAGAACCGAAAGGCACAGCTTGAGAAGGAGATTGCCATTATTGACAGGCAGCTTGCCGACAATGCCTCCAGGAGCAGGAGCGCACTTTCTGAGCTGTCCCTTGTCAGGAAGAAGATATCCAACAGAAAGGAACTCGTGGCACAGAGCGACCGTGAAATCAAAGGATATTCTGACAGGATATACAGGACTCAGAGACAGATAAATCTATATCAGGCCAGGGTCGATACCCTTTCTGCATATTATGCCCGCCTTGTCAGGGGAGCGTACAAGAACCGCGATGCAAAGATTTGGTATATGTATATCCTTGCAAGCGAGGATCTTGGGCAGGCTTTCCGCCGCTACAGCTATTTCAGGACCCTTTCTTCTCAGATGAAGGAGCAGGCAGAGAAAATAAGGCTTGCGCAGGCAGACCTGGAAGCCGAAAAGGCAAAGCTCCAGATATTGAAGAAAGAGGCAGAGGCATTGCGGGCAGAACGTCAGAAGGAGGTGAATTCCCTTGCGGATGAGGAAAGGCAGGCAGGAAAGGTAGTTGCACAGCTGAACCGCAACAAGGCGCAGTACCAGAAGGAACTTGCGTCAAAGAAACGTCAGGTTGAAGCATTGGACAAGGAGATCCGGCGTCTTGTGCAGGCTGCCATGAAGCCTGCTTCCGGCAATTCACAGACAGCAAGGAAGCCTGTGGACTATAAGCTTGCTTCAGAGTTCTCTGCAAATAAGGGAAAGCTGCCGTGGCCGGCAGAGGGGCCTGTTGTTGACCGTTTCGGGCAGCACTATCATCCTGTATATACAAAGCTGAAACTGCCTTTCAACAATGGAGTCAACATTGCACTTTCGGCAGGGACGGAGATCAAGGCTGTCTTCAACGGTGTCGTTAAGCAGATTGTCGTGATGCCCGGATACAACCAGTGTGTACTTGTGCAGCATGGCAACTATTTCTCTTTCTACTGCAAGTTGAAGTCAACTTACGTCAAGCCCGGCGATACGGTCAAGACAGGGCAGGCGATAGGAGTTGTCGATACAATCAACGGTGAGACCCAGCTCCATTTCCAGATATGGAAGGACCAGTCCCCACAGAACCCTGAACTTTGGCTGCGATAGGCCGCGTATCCCCTGTATGACTCCAACTAATTGTGTGACAAACGGATAATTAACTATGAAAAAGACAATATTCCTTACCGGAGCTACCGGTAATATGGGCTGGGCCGGATTCCAGGAACTGATGAAAAAAAAGGACAGGTTCAACATCCGTCTGCTTGCCCGTCCAAGTAAAGTGAACAGAAAAAAGCTTCAGCCATATCTTGATGACCCTGCCGTGTCGGTGGTATGGGGTGACCTCACATGCTATGAGGATATATTCAAGGGTGTTACAGGTGTGGACTATGTACTGCATGTCGGAGGAATGGTTTCTCCTGCCGCTGACTATTTCCCTGAAAAGACATTGAAAGTCAATATTTCATCTGCTCAGCATATTGCAAGGGCCGTACTTGCCCAGAAAAATGCAGATGATATCAAGGTCGTATATATAGGTTCTGTGGCGCAATGCGGAGACAGGCTCTTTCCTGTGCATTGGGGACGGGCAGGAGATCCTGTCTATGCCAGCAGGTATGACAAGTATTCGGTTTCCAAATGTGAGGCCGAGAGGGCGATTGTGGATTCCGGAATCAAGAAATGGGTCTCCATCAGGCAGACTGGTATCCTGTATCCTGGAATCATGAAGGTTGTAAATCCTACGGCTTTCCATGTGCCGGTCAGGGGAGTCCTGGAATGGGCTACGATAGAGGATTCCGGGAGGGTGCTGTCCAATGTAGTTGAAGACTGGGTGCCGGAAGAGTTCTGGAACAGGTTCTACAATATAAGCAGCGGTGAGCAGTACCGTATGACCAACTATGAGTTCGAGTACAGGATGATGACTGCCCTTGGGCTTCCTGGTCCGGATAAATCGTTTGAACCTCAATGGTTTGCTACCCAGAATTTCCATGGAATGTGGTACACTGACGCTGATGTGCTGGAGAATTATCTTCATTTCAGGGCAAATGTCCCTGTCGGGGAGTATTTCAAGGGAATGATGACGCGTCTTCCCTGGTATTACAACCTTGCTTTCCTTGCTCCAGCGTGGGCTGTCAAGTCCTTTATGAGACGGTATGCCTTTGAGGAAGGGATGGGAACCCAGTGGTGGGTGGAAAATGACAAGGATAAGCTGAATGCCTATTACGGCTCAGAGGAGAATTACCGTTCAATCAAATCCTGGGAGCAGGCCCGTCCTCCTTATTATGAGAAAAACCTTGAAAAAGCTGAATGCAATGGAGAGGTACGTAGGCTTGCACATGGATATGACGAAAGCAAGTCAATCTATGACCTTACGTATGAGGAGGTTGAAGCCGCAGCTGCATTCCGTGGAGGGCATTTCCTTGGCCCTGCTGAAAAGCTTGGTATAAAGGGCGCTGTCTTCGAATGGGAATGTGAGAATGGCCACCGTTTCTCTGCATCCCTGGAGCTTGTCCTTCTTGGAGGGGCATGGTGTACATCCTGCCCTATCGATGAGGTTTTCTGGAATACGACCGGGAAGAACCGTTTTATTTCGCAGGTTTTAAGGGCACAGTCCCAGGAATGACATCCTCTTTGTGCTCTGTGAGATAGATTATTCTCTGGTTTGAACTGCCCCGGAACAGCAGTTCCGGGTCTTTCTTTTCTATTACGAATGGTCCGTCTACAAGTACGTCAATGTATGGCAGAAGCATTGACAGGCGGCTGTCAGCAAGGATTTCTTCGTATGTGAATCCTGTCCAGCACCATATTGTCTTGCCGGTTTCTTCCTTGATGCGCCTGGCCAGTTCCGTAAATGCCTCTACCTGGTAGAAAGGGTCGCCTCCTGAGAAGGATACGTTGCTGAATTCATCAGCCTTGACAATCTCAAGAAGTTCATCGACTGTCATTTCATGCCCTCCTGCAAAGTCCCATGACTGCGGATTGTGGCAATCCGGACAGTGATGCGCACAGCCTGCACAATAAATGGCGGTCCGGAGTCCAGGACCATCGGCCATGGTCTCTTCCAGTATGTCCAGAATCCGGATCCTGAACATACTGGAAGAACTTTCCCCAACTTCTATTGTGCTATTATCCTTGATATTGTACATATCCAAAATTTTCGGGCTGCATCGGTTCTCTTCCGGTAACAGCCCTTATATTAAAATTCAGTTGTTTCCAAGATACAGATTTCAATAAGACATGGAATCTGAATTATTTGTGGACAACGCGGTCATGTAGCTCAGCTAATTTGGCATTGTTCCACCTTCCTGTTGTGCCGACCAGATATCCTGTAATCCTCTGGAGCTTGTCAATGTTGTGTCCATGGCATTTAGGGCACTCATCAAGCGATGCATCCGCATTTTCATAGCCGCAGTCCATACACCTGTTCCTGTTGTGGTTTACAGAGCCGTAGCCGATGTTGTATCTGTCCATAAGGTCAACGATTGCCATGATTGCCTCAGGATTATGTGTGGCGTCTCCGTCAATCTCGACATAGAATATATGTCCTCCCCGTGTGAGGTCGTGGTAAGGTGCCTCGATTTCTGCCTTGTGCTTAGGGGTGCAGTGATAGTATACAGGCACATGGTTGGAGTTGGTGTAGTAATCCTTGTCGGTGATGCCGGGCAGGATTCCGAATTTCTTGCGGTCAAGCTTGGTGAACCTTCCTGAGAGACCTTCCGCAGGTGTCGCGATTACACTGAAATTGTGCTTGAACATCTCTGAATATCCGTTTGCCTTGTCCCTCATGTAGGTTACGATGCGGAGTCCGAGTTCCTGGGCCTCGTCTGATTCACCATGATGCTTGCCTATGAGAGCAATCAGGGCCTCTGCAAGGCCGATGAATCCGATTCCGAGTGTACCCTGGTTGATTACCGGCTCGATTGTATCGTTCTCCTTCAGGTCATCGCTGCCAATCCAGAGTGCACCCATGAGCAGAGGAAACTGCTTCTTCAGTGCGGTCTTCTGGAAATTGAATCTCTCGCAGAGCTGCTTTGCTGTTATGTCAAGTGCCCAGTCAAGCTTGTGGAAGAATGCCTGTATCCTGTCGTTCCTGTCCTCGATTCCCATGCACTCGATTGCAATCCTTACGATATTGATTGTCGTGAATGAGAGGTTGCCGCGTCCGATAGAAGTCTTCGGTCCGAACCTGTTCTCGAAGACTCTGGTGCGGCATCCCATTGTTGCACACTCGTACTCATATCTCTTCGGATCGTCAGCCTTCCACAGTTCGTGGTGGTTGAATGGTGCATCAAGATTGATGAAGTTAGGGAAGAAACGTCTTGCAGATACCTTGCAGGCAAATTTGTACAGGTCGTAGTTCCTGTCCTCAGGCAGATAGCTGACACCTCTCTTCTTTTTCCATATCTGGATAGGGAAGATGGCAGTCGAGCCGTTGCCTACACCTTCGTATGTAGTGTTGAGGATTTCACGGATTACGCAGCGTCCTTCTGCAGATGTGTCTGTTCCATAGTTTATAGAGCTGAACACCACCTGGTTGCCACCGCGTGAATGGATGGAGTTCATATTGTGTATGAATGCCTCCATTGACTGGTGGACACGGCTGACAGTCATGTTGATGGCATGCTGCACGACCCTTTCCTTGCCCTGGATGCCGAGAAGGTCCCTCCTGATATAGTCATCGATTTCGATTTCCTTGAGTTCAGAATAGTCAGTCTCGGTCATGTCACTTATCTTTTCGATTTCCTCCTGGTATGCCTTCCTTACGAAAGGTGCCATGTAGAAATCGAATGCAGGGATTGCCTGTCCTCCGTGCATCTCGTTCTGGACTGTCTCCATTGAAATACATCCGAGTATGCTTGCTGTCTCTATCCTTTTTGCAGGCCTTGACTCTCCATGTCCTGCGAAGAATCCGTTCTTCAGAATCTTGTCAAGCGGGTGCTGTACGCAGGTAAGGCTCTTTGTCGGGTAGTAGTCCTTGTCGTGGATATGGATGTAGGCATCCTGTACGGCTTCCTTTACATCCTCCGACAGAAGGCACTCGTCAACGAATGACTTTGTTGACTCTGACGCGAACTTCATCATCATTCCGGCAGGGGTGTCCGCATTCATGTTTGCGTTCTCCCTTGTCACGTCAGTCGCCTGTGCCTCGATGATTTCCTTGAATATCTCGCGGGACTTTGCCTTGCGGACGAGGTTCCTCTGGTTACGGTATGCTATATATTTCTTTGCGACTTCCTTGCGCGGACTGTTCATCAGCTCCATCTCGACATGGTCCTGGATTGCCTCTACGCTCATGCTCTCCTGTCCAATCTTTGCGATGGCAGCTGCAATTTCAGCCGCCAGGACAATGTCTTCGCCGCCATCTGTGACATCCATTGCCTTTGTCACAGCATCTATAATCTTTTTCTTGTCGAACTCAACGATTCTGCCGTCGCGCTTTATAACATTCCGAACCATTATGAAGTCTAGTTTGTATCAGTCCGCGAGCTTTGCGTGCTTCGGACCGAAAAGGTTATATTTGATTGATTGTTGTCTCGCCGGATTGGTCTTTCAAAACCGGAAGACAAAGATAAGTGAATACTTCAAAGTTTCTATGTGATTTCCTGTGAAAAGTTATTAACAATAAAGATAATCGCCTGTTAAGTCTTTGCTTAGCAGACGATTATAAAAATATTTAAATTAGAATTATTATAAATTCTAAACAAAAATGTTACATTGGACGTTTGGAGCGGCTATCCGACAACCCAGACCAGCACGTGGCGGTCAAATGTGATATACCCAAGCTCAAATTCCTCCTCGTGGCCGTCCTTATGGATGAATGTGGCGTCAAGTTCGCCCTCTCCTTTCGGATTGAATTTCTCAACCTCTATCTGCTCT
Organism: Bacteroidales bacterium; assembly: GCA_023667095.1. Classification (GTDB taxonomy): domain Bacteria; phylum Bacteroidota; class Bacteroidia; order Bacteroidales; family UBA932; genus Cryptobacteroides. Next base: position 873 of record JAMPAT010000005.1, on the reverse strand, counting down.
GAGAAATCCACGCGGTTCTGCGACATTCTCTTGAATATTGCCTCCTTTGCGCACCAGTATATGGCGAGCTGTTCATTCCTCCTGTCCTCATCCAGATCCTCGATCTCGTCTTCGGAGAGTGCCTTCTTCTCTACAGCAGAGAAATCCCTGTCAAGTGACTCGATGTCTATTCCGAGGTCATCCTCATCGTGTGTGATGATTGCCACATACCTGTCGGTGTGTGTGATGCTGATGTTGGTGATGCAGTTTTCCAGGTATGGTTTGCCGTTGTCGTGGTGATTGAGGTACATCTTTTCCTCAAACACCTCGTTGAGCAGTGCCCTCACTGCCAGTTTCTGCTTCCTCTGTGCCTCGCTGCGGATAAGCGAGATCTCTTCCATTTCATCCGTCGGCACCGAACAGAGTGACAGGAGCTCCTCCTCCGTCTCCGTTACCTGCCAGACTGAGATTTCTGCTTTATTGTCAAGGGTTTTTCTTAGATAAAGTCCCATATATTATATTATAGTGTTTTGCGTTTGTTATGATTCTATGTTACCGGGCATGCCAATATACGACAATCCTGTATGCGCAGAATATGCACATACATAATATCCTTCATCATCTGAAGGCGTATCTACAACCATGAAAATATATTCCGACAGAGGGTCGTCAGATAAATTCTCCGCAGCGGCACTGCGGTCTGTCAATATATGACTGGGAGGTTCCACGTAAATCTGTTAATAATCCGGGGCAAATATAGCATTTTTTTGTGTTGTAGAAAAATCGCCTGCATTATTTCTTTTCTTTGGCATCCTTTCCAGGCATCATACTTGTCTTATGGGACAGTCCATAACTAAACCTTCAGGTTATGGTAAAGAAAATCATCCTTTCGCT
>JAMPAT010000052.1 GCA_023667095.1 Bacteroidales bacterium | reverse complement strand
CCTCTATTATAAGTCCATTGTGCTGGAACCTCAATGCAGGAGGGTGCATCACGAGGGTGGTCAACGGGATGCATGATGAAAAATGTTGGGAAGATTTAAGAGATGAGACGGATAAAATATATAGAGATACTAATCCAGGTCACTATTTTTCATCGAAGTATATGGCAACTGATGATTGGACATCTAAAGAGAAACTTAGAGAATTTGCAAACAAGTCTATGATTGTGAGCTTTGACATGGAGCCTGACGAATTTGTGATAAATGCCTATGGCGTAAGTGGAAGTGTCTATTTTGACAGAGATGAGGACGGTAATCTGCAGAGCCATGTCAAGAGCAATAATGGAGAGTCGTTCCGTGTCGACTTTCCTGTGATGAAACACAATCCTGGTGAAATTACGTTCCGTGGAGGCCCCGGTGAACCGTTGAAGGCATATCGTATCTATGAACTTTTCTATGAATTCACAGTGACAAAAAATGACGGGACCAGGCTCATCTTTGGTGGAGATGATGACTGTATAGAATTCTATACGGAAAAATATCCACATGGTAATAGCCCATATCTAAAGACCTGGCCTTCAGCATGGATGCTGAGGGAGGTGATATCCCCCGATGGAATGAGGATGACATTTGAGTATCAAAGAAACGGCAGCCCTATAATATTAAGTGATGTAATTACTGACATATGCACATATTTCCCTGATGGACAACAGGCAGTATGGCCATCACAATCACCTGACCGTGGAATCTCATTCATCGTGAAACATCCCGTATATCCTAAAAGCATTAGAGTGGATGATTTGACCGTGGACTTCTCATACAATCATGCCAATGATTTGAGTACCATTGGTTCCAGGTTTGTATATTACATGCAGACAAAAGGGTTTTCAAATAATATTGTCGACCATGTCTGTTATGAAAATGGAAGTATTGGAGACATTGCATATGCACCCCATAACTATTCAGAGGCCTTGGCAAGGATACAGGTAAGCCGTGGGACTGATGTATTGCATTCATTTGGGTTCGCGTACACAACAGGCAGGAATGAGAGGCTGAAGTTGACAATCCTTGCAATAAGGGGAAAAAACGGGATTGCAGAACAGAAATATGGCTTTACATATAATCCTCTCAAACTTCCGGAATATAATTCGCCTGTGACAGACAACTGGGGATACTGGAACAACAAGGACTACCGTTCTATCGGCATTGAAGATGGATTTTTTGAATACCGCTCTGCCAATGAATACTATACAAAGGCTGAAGTTTTGACCCGTATTTCATACCCTACAGGTGGAACTGCTTCTTTTGATTATGAACTTAATGACTATTCAAAGGTTGCGACACAGGTACCGGACTTCAAGATATTGGAACAGGATGGAACTGCCGGAGGATTGAGAATCAAAAGGATTTCCTATTCTACAGGTTCAAGGACGTATACCCATTCTTTTGAGTATAAGAATGAAGATGGCAAGTCTTCCGGTATTTTGTCCGGCATTCCGGTCTATGTCGCTGAAGGCAGAAATTATGTTGACTATGATTATGCCTCATGGGAGAGCCTGGTCTATTTTCATGATAAAGCTCAATTCACCCAAAGCTATAGAATGTTATCCGAGACATACATAAATACTTTAGGGCTTACTACTGGTAATTATGTGACCTACAGTAGAGTTGTAGAATCCATCGCAGATGAGAATCCTCTTGTCAAGGAATATCGATATACTAATCACGACTCATGCCCTGATACATCAGATTTCAAGATGTATACTAATTATGACAGTCTGTCATTGATAAATAAATTTACCTCGCACGCATTGATGCGTGGACTTATTACTGATGAAATATGGTACAGTGACGGGAATATCGTAAAAGAGACAAAATTCAGGTATAACAGTAATCCTGCCCGAATGGATAACTTTGTAAGAAGTATTGAAATATTCTCAATTCCTGGAATGCCAGGATATTTGATCCGTGTACCGTTTGTCCGTTTCACCCCCTACAAGATCCTGACCTTCTACCCCTACCTTGAGAGCAAGGTTGAGAAGGAGTATGACCCTTCGGGCAGTACATTGATTTCCATGCTGGAGGAACATTATTCCTACAACGGCAACCTGATGCCTGTTTCCACAGTCCGCAACACTTCCGAGGGAGGCGAGGAGAAGACGGCTGTGACCTATCCGGACAACTATCCGTCCATCGCGATATACAGTGAGATGGACCGCAGGGGCATGGTCTCCAGCCCTGTCGAGACCGTAACATACCGTGACGGCAAGGCTGTCTCCGGCCAGCTTGTGGAGTACAGCCTGATGAACTCCCTTGTCGTCCCCTACAGGCAGTGGCAGCTTGGACTGACTTCCGGGATTGACAGCACCTCCTTCCGGCAATACACGGGCAGCTCCATGGACAGCCGCTATGAAATTGCCCAGGAGATCCTCGAGGTCGACAGCTCCGGCAATCCTCTCCTCGTGAAACCGTCCGACGGCATGCCAGTGTCATGCCAGTGGGGATATGACTCGTCCTATCCTGTAGCTGTCGTGTCCAACGCTGCAAATACATATACGGAAAGCGGAGAACCGGAGAGGCGTGAATTTCTGTACGAGAGTTTTGAATCATTTACAGATAAAGGTACTTATCCTTTTGGGTATCAAAGCAACAAATGTTTCGTTGGCTCATATCCTATATATATGAGCGGGAATGTGGACAATAAATACATTCTTGACTATAGGGTCTACCGCAACGGCAAATGGAATTATGTGACAAAAATGATGCAGGACAGCAGCTATGTTATCAATGAGGGCCTGAATCCGATTGATGATGTACGTGTCAGACCGGAATCATCCGGGATTGAGACTTATTCCTGGTATCCCTACATCGGGCTCAGGAGCCGCACCGGTGAAGGAGGCATTACAGAATCCTATATCTACGATGTCTGCGGCAGGTTGCAGGCGGTGAGGGACGACTCCGGCGATGTCATTTCGCAATATGACTACAACTATGCAGGAAACTCCCCACAGATATATTCTCCGTATTATACAAACCAGCAGATGAGCATGACATTTGTCAACAGTGACTGCAGTGAGCCCGGGTATATCCCCATACCTGTAGAATATACCGTCCCGGCCCACACATACCGTTCATCGGAGTCAGTAGAGGATGCAAACAGAATGGCATTTGATGACATTCTCTCCAATGGACAGAACTATGCGGATGAGCATGGCGTTTGCGGGCCATATATAAAGGTGACTGTCTATAACCCTTCAGGACAGGAACTCTTGCTACGCTACGCATATATGGGTCCTGTCTGGGTAGAATATGCCGACTACACGATTCCGCCAGGGCAGAGAGTAGACTATACCGGAGATACGGTAAAGGATTACCTGCCAATAGAGATATATGTCATGCGTCGTACGTATTCCAGTGCACTCATATACAACAGTG
>JAMPAT010000051.1 GCA_023667095.1 Bacteroidales bacterium | reverse complement strand
GATCATCATAGCGATTGTTTTTGTGGTTTTGATGTGTCTGCTTATTCAAATACACAAAAAAACGTTTGCTGTTTTACTAATATACAATTGATTATATTGAACCAATTTCGCCGGACTGAAGTTAAATAAGCAAGCAGATGACAAACAAGGAGAAGATGCTCTCAGGCAAGGAGTATTTTGCCGCTGATGAAGAGCTTATAATGGAATTGAATGCGACAAAGGAGATTGTCCATGACTATAACATGCTGCGTCCTGGAGATACAGAAGGTAAGCTGAAAATCCTGAAAGGGCTGCTTGGCCATATAGCAGATGATGAAATCATAGTCAACCAGCCTTTCTACTGCGACTACGGCAAGCAGATTTCTGTAGGCCGCCGTTTTTTCGCCAATTTTTCCTTCACAGTGCTTGATGAGGCTCCGGTGACAATCGGCGATGACTGCTTCATAGGGCCCAATGTCAGCATATACACGGCATGCCATAGCACTGACCCTATGGAGCGGAACACGAGGAATGAGTGGGCAAAGCCTGTCACGATAGGGGACAATGTGTGGATTGGAGGCAGTGTGACCATTCTTCCCGGAGTTACGATAGGCTCAAATGTTACAGTCGGTGCAGGCTCTGTTGTTGTGCACGATATCCCTGACAATGCTGTGGCAGCAGGAAATCCGGCAAGGGTTGTAAAGTTCCTGCCTGCAGAATAGTTGCCGCTGTCCGGCTGACTGCCAGGCCGGAAAACCAGAAGCTGATTCTGGATTGAACATAGGGGAGGCTTGAGGCTCTCATGTTATAAATGAACTGAATCTTAATGTCATTGTTTCGCGATATATATGGCTATAGCCTTCCGGCCGCTGATATTGCCGGAGAGGTGAACCGTCTTCTTGCAATGCATCCGCGCCTTGTCGTCACTGCTCCTCCAGGTGCAGGGAAATCGACCCTTCTGCCTTTGGCTATCCTGGACAGGCTTGGAGACGGGGAACGGATAGTCATGCTGGAGCCGAGGAGGATTGCCGCACGGCAGATTGCCCGGAGGATGGCAGACATGCTTGGGGAAAAGGTTGGTGAGACTGTTGGCTACAGGATGCGTCTTGATTCCATGGTTTCCAGGAAAACAAGGATAGAAGTCATTACAGAAGGCATATTGGCCCGTATGCTTGCAGATGACCCTGGCCTGGAAGGTGTCTCTGTTGTCATATTCGATGAGTTTCATGAAAGAAGCCTTGCATGTGATGTTGCCCTTGCCCTCGCACGTCGGTCGCAGGATGTACTTAGACCGGACCTCAGGATTGTACTGATGTCTGCTACAATGGATACGGATGTATTGTGCAGGGCTCTGGACGCGCCTCTTGTGGAAAGCAGAGGGAAGTTGTTTCCAGTTGATATAGTGCATTCCAGGGAAGAGGCAGATTCCATGAATGTAGCGGAAGCTGTCGCAAGGGCCATAAGGAACGCCCATGGCAGGCATGAAGGTGATATCCTTGCCTTTCTTCCAGGTGAGGGGGAGATCCGGCGCTGTGCTGATATGCTGAGCAATGGCCTTGGAAATACGCATGTCTACCCTCTTTACGGTATGCTTCCGTTTGAAGAGCAGAGGGCTGCCATTGCCCCCTCAGTAAAAGGGGAGCGGAAGATTGTCCTTGCGACTTCAATTGCTGAGACATCAGTTACAATCGAAGGGGTCAAGGTTGTTGTGGATTCCGGACTTTGCAGAAGGCCTGTCTTTGATCCCCGCAGCGGAATGAGCCGTCTGGAGACAGTCATGATAAGCCTGGATATGGCAGACCAGAGGGCTGGCCGTGCCGGCCGTGTCGCTCCAGGGACATGCTATAGGCTATGGAGCCTTGGAACGGAACAGAGGATGGTCCTTGCACGTGTGCCGGAGATTCTTGAATCTGATCTGTCTTCTGCAATGCTTGAAATTGCTGCATTTGGAGAACGTATCGGGGATATTCCATGGCTTGATGCTCCGGATTCCAGCAATGTCGCGCAGGCGGCTGCACTGCTTGAGTCACTCGGAGCAACCGGCAGTGACGGGAGGATTACTGCACATGGCAGGGAACTGGCCAGATTGCCGTGCCATCCACGTATAGGACAAATGCTCCTTAAGGCATCGGATGCGGAATATAAGGCACTTGCAGCCGATCTTGCTGCGCTTCTTGATGAACGTGACCCCATGGGAGGCATTGCTGGATCCGGCCTGGATTTGAGAGTTGCGGAATTAAGGAAAATGCGTGGACGGAGTGCAGGTGGTGCATGGACGCAGATATTGAAGGCTTCGCAGCAATATTGCCGTATTGCAGGTGTGCGTCCGGACAATTCTGCTCCTGACCCTTATAAGATAGGTGAACTTCTTGCAGCTGCATATCCGGGAAGAATCGCCCGGGCATGGCAGGACGGGCGTGGAAGGTTCCAGTTCCCGGACGGTAGCATTGCCGCTGTGGACGAGAATGATATATTGTCCTCATGCGAATGGATTGTTGCATGCAGCGTTAATCCTAAAAAAGACGGTGCCGGAAGGATCTTTCTTGCCGCACCTGTCTCTGTGGAGGATATACGCGATATGGCGGAGACACGTGACAGGATATTCTGGGACGGCAGGAAGGGATGTGTCTCTGCGCAACGTGAGGTCCGTCTTGGTGCTATCCTGCTTGAAACATCAATGCTTCATGATATTACAGCGGAAAAGACAGTTGAAGTGATATGCAGTGCCGCTCCTAAGGACGGTCTTTCTATGTTTGATTTTTCTGATAAAGTTGAGAATATGGTCCGCAGGATTTCCGCAGTGGCTGCATGGCATCCTGAAATGGAACTGCCGGATGTGTGTGCAGATGCACTCTTTGGCCGTGCCGAAGAATGGCTCCCTCTCTATATCGGCAATGCCAGGACTTCTGCCGAACTGAAGAAAATCAACCTCTGTGAGGTAATATGGGGACTTCTTCCATATGATATGCAGCAGGCTGTGGACCGGCTTGCCCCGGAATATGTTACTGTCCCGACCGGAAGCCGTATCCGTCTGGAGTACCGTCAGGGAGCGGATGCTCCGGTTGTACGCGTCCGCCTGCAGGAATGCTTCGGGCTTCTGGATACTCCACGTGTTGATGACGGCCGTCTTCCCGTCCTGATGGAACTTCTTTCTCCAGGATACAAGGCTGTACAGCTGACCTCAGATCTCCGCAGCTTCTGGAGCGGAACCTATTTCGAGGTCCGCAAGGAGCTTCGTCGCCGTTATCCGACGCATTCATGGCCAGACAATCCACTTGAGGCTGAAGCTGTCCGCGGTGTCCGGCGGAAGATTTGAGGCATACCCGTGTTGACTATGTCATTCCTGTCTTTTTTCAGTCAGATAGCTCCTGCTGTCCTTTTCAAAAAGGACAGTTCGACAATCACGGCAATATTCCATAAAATTTATAATGAATAAAATCAAAACAGCTTCTCAATAACTGTTAGTTGACGTAAATTCGATGAAAACAACTAAAACAGTGTCAATTGCTTAGAGCCTTCTTCCCT
>JAMPAT010000050.1 GCA_023667095.1 Bacteroidales bacterium | reverse complement strand
TGAAGATTGTTGTTGATGTGGCAGAAGATGCTTTTCCGAAGTTTTTCGTATTTTTGTGCCGGATATATACGTATTGTTATGAAAAGAATTGTTTTTGTCGTGCTGTGCGGGCTGGTTTCATTTGCCGGATACGGGCAGTCAGCCTCGTCTCAGGAAGATATGCTCCGCCAGATATATGAACAGACTACATATTTGAAGGAAGGTGCTGTGGCCGCGGACTTTACGGCTGACAGGTATGCCGGAGGAAAGGTGAAACTGAGCGACTATAAGGGCAAGGTGGTCCTGCTGAACTTCTGGGCTACATGGTGCAACCCCTGCCTGCGTGAACTTGCTCCCGAAGCGTTGCCGAAGGCACTGGAGCAGTTCATCGATAATGAGGACTTTGTGTATCTGCCTGTGGCATATACAGATTCACGCAAGACGCTTGATGATTTCTTTTCATCGCCTAAAGGCCAGTCCTATCTCTATCTTTCCGCTAAGGTGATTCTTGACACAGACAAGAGGATTTTCTCCAAATATGCTGAAAAGAGCATTCCTCGTTCTTTTGTGATAGGGCGTGACGGGCGTATTGTGCTCGGCTCCCTCGGTTCATCCCCGGAGGAAATAGAAAAGATTTCGGAAGCGGTCGGGAATGCCCTGAAGCAGGAGAAACCAAGTCATTGATGCTGTAGTGCCGATAACATTTGCCGTCAGGTGGTTGAACGGGGATAATTCAATATTTGAAGCAAAGACATGGGAGATTGCGAATTAATCGGCAATTGAACGAATAAGAAGAATTATTGCTAAATTTGATGCCCCAAAATCTGAATTATGGCAAAAATAACAAAAGAAGAGGCTCTGCTTTACCATTCGGAGGGCAAGCCCGGCAAGATAGAAGTAATCCCTACAAAACCTTACAGGACGCAGAAGGATCTGTCATTGGCATACTCTCCTGGAGTGGCAGAGCCTTGCCTGGAGATAGAGAAGAACCCGCTGGATGCGTATAAATACACAGCAAAGGGCAATCTGGTGGCAGTGATTTCCAATGGCACCGCAGTACTCGGCCTTGGAGACATCGGGGCATTGGGCGGAAAACCGGTAATGGAGGGCAAGGGATTGCTGTTCAAGGTATATGCCGGGATAGATGTCTTTGATATAGAGCTGGATGAAAAGGACCCGGACAAGTTTGTCGAGGCAGTCAAGGCGATAGCACCTACATTCGGAGGTATAAACCTGGAGGATATAAAGGCTCCTGAATGCTTTGAAATAGAGAGACGTCTGAAAGAGGAACTGGATATCCCTGTAATGCATGATGACCAGCACGGGACTGCGATTATCAGCGGTGCAGGGCTGCTGAATGCCCTGGAGGTTGCAGGCAAGAATATCGGAGAGGTGAAGATTGTGGTGAATGGAGCCGGGGCTTCAGCCATTTCATGCACTAAACTGTATATTTCCCTCGGAGCGCGAAAGGAAAATGTAGTGATGATAGACAGCAAGGGCGTCATCTCCAAGTCGCGCACGGACCTGAATGAGCAGAAACGCTTCTTTGCCACCGACCGCACGGACATACATACCCTGGAGGAGGCAATCAAAGGCGCAGACGTGTTTCTTGGACTGTCACGCGGCAATGTGCTGACACAGGATATGGTACGCAGCATGGCAAAGTCTCCTATTGTCTTCGCCCTTGCGAATCCGACTCCTGAAATTTCATACGAGGATGCGATGGCTTCACGTCCGGACGTCCTCATGTCCACAGGACGCTCGGACTATCCGAACCAGATAAATAATGTGATAGGGTTCCCGTATATATTCAGAGGTGCCCTCGATACCCATGCAACGGCAATCAACGAGGAGATGAAACTTGCTGCGGTACACGCGATTGCAGACCTTGCGAAGCAGCCGGTGCCGGATATCGTGAACGAGACCTACCATGTGAACAACTTCTCATTCGGTCCAGGCTACTTTATCCCAAAGCCGGTGGATCCGCGTCTGCTGACAGAAGTTTCCATAGCTGTGGCAAAAGCCGCAATGGAGTCCGGCGTGGCTCGGAAGAATATTGAGGATTGGGATGCCTACAGGATTCATCTCAAGGAACTTATGGGATATGAGTCCGAATTGACAAGGCAACTGCATGCGACTGCACGATGCAGCCCGCAGAAGGTTGTATTTGCGGAAGGTACCCATCCGAATATGCTTAAGGCTGCAGTCGAGGCAAAGGAAGAGGGCATCTGTCATCCGATATTGCTTGGCAATGACGAGCGTATAGCGGCTCTGGCAAAGAGCCTGGAACTGGATCTTACAGGTATTGAGGTGATTAATCTCCGGCATGACCGCGAAGCTGAGCGCAGGGAAAGATATGCACGGATACTTGCCGAAAAACGTGCAAGGGAAGGCGTTACGTTCGAAGAGGCCAATGACAAGATGTTCGAACGCAACTATTTCGGAATGATGATGGTGGAGACCGGAGAGGCCGATGCTTTCATAACAGGGCTTTATACTAAATATTCCAATACCATCAAGGTGGCGAAGGAGGTCATAGGCATCCGTCCCGGGTACAGTCACTTCGCGACCATGCACATCCTGAACTCACGCAAAGGAACATATTTTATAGCGGATACTCTTATAAACAGGCATCCGGGCACTGATACGCTCATAGATGTAGCAAGGCTTGCCGATGAGACCGTGCGTTTCTTCAACCGTATCCCTGTCATGGCTATGCTGTCATATTCCAATTTCGGAACCGACTCTGACGGCAGTCCGGCTATGGTGCATCAGGCCGTGGACTATATGCAGCAGAACTATCCTGACCTTGCCATTGACGGTGAAATGCAGGTGAATTTTGCCCTGGACACAGTACTCCGCGACAGGAAATATCCGTTCACCCGGCTTGCGGGAAAGGATGTCAATACTTTGGTGTTCCCGAATCTGAGTTCCGCCAATTCCGGCTACAAACTCATCCAGGCAATGGGGGACTGCGAACTGATAGGGCCTATCCAGATGGGACTGAACAAGCCGATACATTTCACCGACTTCGAAAGCTCCGTCCGTGACATAGTGAACCTGACAGCGGTTGCCGTAATCGATGCCATCGTCTACAGGAAAAAGCACGGCAAGGCGGACTGCGATTGCCTTTAATACTCATAAATTGAAATTTTATATCGTTATACCAGGACACATGTCGCAATGATGTGTGTCCTTTTTCTTTTATGGATTTGCTTAACGCTTTATAAGTCTTGTTGAGTGAAATTTCTGTATTGTTTCGTGAGAGTAAAATAAATGAAAAAGCTGAGAACGGAGGATAAACTTGTTGTACTATGCCGGAAGGGATGAAATATAAAATAAATTTAAAAGATAAAAAAAGATTACACAAAAAAAGAAAAAGGCATGACGAAATCATAAAAAAGATAAAAATCGTTATAAGATTCGTAAAAATCGGCAGCCCTGGGGTTGCCGTTTCTGTTTTATGTCCCTATGTTTGCGTCTCTCACCACTTTCTTTTCCGGTGTTTCCGGAAATCACCATATGATAAAATAACAAAAAGATGCAGTAATGGAATTGGAACAATGTAATGAAATTGAATGTGGCCGGGAACCGGAGCAGAGAAGATCAGAAGAAAATGAATTTGGCAGGAGTCATGGACATGAAATGGACCGGAAGTTAGAACGTGGGCCTGGGCAGATGCCAGCACGCCCTATCCGCAGCGGGGTCTACGCAAACCTGACAAACGACTACATGTTCAAACGCGTG
>JAMPAT010000004.1 GCA_023667095.1 Bacteroidales bacterium | reverse complement strand
AGAGTTTCACCTGGAGTAAATCCATCCGGAGTATTCAGGACAGTGACAACATATTTAGGGAAAGTCTTCTCAGTAAGTCCCCTGAGGACTACCACGGAATTTCCGAAGAACTCAACGTTCTGGTCCGGTTTCTCTTCATTAGGTTTACCGCCATTCCACACATTGGCCTCAGAAACAAAGACTCCTGCTCCATCATAGAAGAAGAACCTTGCTGATTTCACAGCATGCTCATCTCCATATTTGAATGGGTTCTCCACTGCTGGAGTATCTGTCGTCTCTTCTCCCTCTTCAGCTGCCTTTGTCATGGAATCTGCGCTTGCAATCCTAATGTTAATGTACGCCTCATCCCCGCCGGTCCAAGGCTTGGCACCGTCAACCGGTGTCTCATCTTTGGCACATGAGCAGAGTGCAGCAAGTGCCATCAAGCTTATAAAAACTTTCTTCATCTGTTAATAAATATTTAGTAATACAATTATTTCGTAATGTCCATCATCCCAATCCTGTCCAACAGTTCATCGGCAAGGCTGATTCCACCATCCTTTGCCTCATTAAGGTATTGCGCGGCAGTTCCATAGCTTTCCGACAGGAAGTCATATACTCCACGCGCATACATTGCCTCAGGTGAGGTACCGGATTTTGCAAGATACTTCTCCGCCCTGGCAAGGTTTCCAGACTGCATTGCAGTATTCGCTGCATTCAGGTTAGCCGTCTCATCGTCAGGATACATGCGGACCGCAATTTCAAACACCTCATTGAACTCCTCGGTTCCGGGTTCATACGTCTGCGCGACAAGATAAAGCTCCCCGAGGCTCAGTTTCTGCGGATGCGTCTTCATGATACGCTTGATTTCCTCCAGATCACTGAATACACGTATATTGTACTCTACACGGTAGTCAGTACGGCGCAATGCCGGATAGCAGTTCTGCAGCAGGAATCTGTAGTCTGCAGGATATTTTGACTTTATCCTCCATTCCTTTGTGTCAGGATTCATGTCTGAATCAATAAGTGCAAGTATCTGATCCCTGTGTTCAAGACCCGATGTCTCCACATATCGGCGCAGTCCGGCCCAGTCCTCCGGCTCATAGTCAGTCTCTATGATGCCGTCCCCGAAACGGTACATGTTCTGGACATATTTCTTCAGGGCAGCCGTACGTCCTTTTGCAAGGTCCTCATTATGTGAATATGGACTCTCTGGAGAAGCATATCCTTTCAGCCAGATTGAAGTAATAGTGATATCGCTGTCATTGCGCACTGAATCAATTGTGCCACGTATCTTCTCCAGTTCTGACGTATTCCTCCTGTATTCAGGATAGATTACAGTCTGGTCTACAGGGAAATCGATAAATGCAGAACCGCTGATTGCAAAATGCTTTGACATCTCCGCCACAGGACGGATATAGGAAAGTGCAGGGAAATATGGCTCCGGCACAACCGGCTCATCATATCCTGCAAAAAGGCTGTCCTGGCTTGAAAGCAATGTGCGGCAGCATCCATAGTCCCTGCGCATCACAAGCACCTGTGAATGGTTCATCCACTCCTCGTATGGCACGACAGCCTCGTATGAAAGGCTGTCAGGCCGCTTCCTGGCCATATAGCTTGTCTCCCCCTCCCCGGTAATCATACCGTCATTGCGCAGATAATGATACCACCTCGTACGTCCATATACACCGACAGAAGGCAAGGCGAGGGTATCTGCACCATTTATGATGGAAGGCGTAAGCATGACAGCACGGTTATGTGACACCTTGAGCCCTGAAAGGAGCATATCAATGTTTACTGTCATATATCCTCCGTCGCGGCTTACAGACAGGCTGTCAACGGCATAATTCTCCACCCTTTCATCCACTTTCTGGGCCGATACTGAAGAGGCCGATAATATAAGTGACAGTATTGCAAAAATTGTCTTTTTCATCATCCCAGCATCTTTAGAATAAATACACTATACTGACAGCGAGCTTTGTCGGCCCGAAATAATGATGAGGCAGGTTGGTCTCCAGCCTTTTGCCGCATCCTGCACAGCGGAAATGGTCATAGCGTGTATAGGCATATCCTACACCGAGCTCAGCCTCCAGATTCCAGTGACGTCCCAGAATCCAGGCGTAGCCATATCCTATGCCGGCACCGGCAAACCATCCCTGGTACCTGCTGTCCGAAAGCACTGACAGGTCTGTCCCGAGAAAACGGATATTTGTTGCCAAGCCCTCCCCTACGTTGTACTGCCCGCCATGGACATGGACACCGAGGAAATGCCCGGCAAACCTGTCGCAGAACCAGTATCTGGCCTCAGGCTGGACAAGCCAATGCTTCCATCTGCGTCCGTGCGAAAGCGTCCACGCATTGAAATCCCCGGAAACATCCAAGGTCCAGCGCGGAGCCAGCCCGGCCTCAACACCAAGATTTATGTTCTTGAAAGCATCATAAAGGACATTGGTCTTAATGGCAAAATCCTGTCCCCTGGCTACAAGCCCAAGGAACAGAGCCAAAGACAACAAAACGATTTTTAGACTAACTTTCATCTCATCCACATCATATTTTACATCTACCTTCAATAAGCGGCACAGACCGGAACTTTTGTTATCACCTGAATGCCACTTATACAGAGGCGACTTAAAACGCCTCCGCCATGCTTGCCGGAGACATTACAAAAACAAAAATTATCGTTAGATGTACCCCCCCCATGATTTCGGGATTTATTTCCTGCAACAGGAATATTCCAGGAAGCGGCCCTGAGGGATAGGTGGACAAATAAAAAAGAATGGAAAACCTTCTACACAAGCCATCCCATTCTTTTATCTTGTGGGAGCAGAGGGAGTCGAACCCCCGACCCTCTGCTTGTAAGGCAGACGCTCTGAACCAACTGAGCTATGCTCCCAATCTTGTCTTAATTTTCAAGTCTTCCCTGAAAGCGGATGCAAAGATAGTCAAGTTTTTTTACTCTACAAATTTTTTCTGCAAAAAATCTCTCTTTTTCTTAATATTCTATTTACGCCACCTCTTGTGGCTCCACAGCCAATTGACAGGATCCTTCCTTATATCTGCTTCAAGCAACGAATAATACTTCCTCATCAGTTCCTCCGGATCCTGTCCCTTCGCATTTTCAGTGATAACCTCGAATGTCAGCCTGTAATGTCCACGGCCTGCCCTCTCTTCTCTCATATACAATACGGCGAATCCAAGCTTGGCAGCCAGGGAAAATCCGCCGAGCATCCCCTGGGTAGGCTGGTTCAGGAAATTGCCGACAAAATGGCAGGCCTGGTACGGATACTGGTCTGCATTCAATATATACACCGGCCTTTGCGTCCTGTTGGACACGGCATGCCTCATAAGCCTTGAGTCCTCAATCTGCCCCTGGTAGTCAGGGAGCGGGGCACGTCTGTTCTCATAGAACACGATATCAGAAACCTTGTTCCGCAGAGGCCTGTACGCGACAAACACCCGCTCCTTCGGCAGCCTTGCCTCGAAATCAGGATTGCAAAGGTAGTCATATATTCCCCCGAAAAGTTCCCAGTTTCCGCAATGGGACTTCATCGCCATCACCCCTGTCTTCTCCTGGATATCAAGGAGCACCTCAGGATTTGTATATTCGTATATTCTCTGCTTCCTCAGCTTTTTCCCGTTCCCGGGACATCCGCCGAACCATATCGCCTCTGCAAGAAGGTCGCCTATCCTCGAATAGTAGTCCCTTGCAATAGACTCGATTTCACTGTAGTGCTTCTCAGGGAATGCACTTGCTATATTGGCATAGATAACCCCTTTCCTATAGTCCATGACATGGTCCATAAACCATGACACAGCCCCTCCGATGCCATATAGGCATTTCAGAGGCAGCTTGCCGCAAAACGAAAGGCATCCTCCGGCTATCTTGGCCCTTAACTCTATTGATGTCATAATAACGTATCCATACAAAACATCGGCAAATGTAGCTGATTTTTTCTTTACACAGCCTATATTCCGGACAATTTAAGGAGTTGTCTCCATTTTTCTGTTCCTTTTTGTTGCTTTGACAAGCCTGATACAATATAGGCGAAGCCATCATTTTTTCAATCCCGCAAGCATGGACTTATAAATATATTTTCTACCTTTGGCCAACTTTTGTTGACCTTTTCAAAACAGACACAGATGATCTTAGACAGACTTGCAGAGCTTGACCAGCAAATCACACTGGCAATCAATTCACTTCACACTCCTCTTACCGACAGCATCTGGACCTTTTTCTCAAAGGTCCCGGTATGGATTCCGATGTATGTAGCCATCGTTGTCTTCCTTTTCATACGTCTCGGCTGGAAGCGCGCCATGGTCTTCACCGTGGTCCTCGGCCTTATGGTACTCTTCAGCGACCAGTTTGCAAACCTCATAAAGAATTCAGTACAGAGGCTGAGGCCATGCCGCGATGCAGCCATGATGGCAGCAGGCCTGCACGCACCGCGCATAGGGAGCGCATTCGGTTTCTTTTCCGGACATGCAGCCAACACTTTCGGGCTTGCAGCAGCATCTACAGTCGCATTCCGTACCGACACAAGGCTAAGGTACAGGGGCTACATCGCATGGATATATACATGGTGCACACTCGTAAGCCTAAGCCGTGTATTCCTCGGGATGCACTATTTCGGTGACATAACAGCCGGCGCAATCGCAGGCACCATCATCGGGCTTTCACTCGCATACACTGGAAGATATGTCTGCAGGAGATACAGTCTCAGATAAACAGGATTACAGCAAAAACATACAGCAGGAACGCCTGTAACGCCATCTGCCCCTTCGATGAAGCTTCGGCAGACATTTCAGAGGCTTCCGGAAATCCAAGTCCACTGTATTCTTCAAGCACGGGATAATGTCCTGCAGTCCATTTGCGGACCAGATAGCCGTCATGGAAATATGTGGCTCCCCCATTTGAGCGGTTCATTGTCACAAGCGTCTTGTAATCAGAAAAATACATTACAGACGAGATGACAGATGCCTCATCATGGCCGAGCCTGTCCCAAAGATACGCCTCCATCCGTCCAAGGTCCTCTGGCACAAGTACAACAGGCGTGAATCCTGCAGCATAGGCATCAAGCACAAGGGCAGCAATCCCGTTCCATCTTCCTGCATTCAGCCTGTATGGACTGTACACTGATATTGCAATGACCTTCCCTGAGGATGCAATCCCATCATGGTGCTCTCCCTGCATATCAGATATCGGAAGCTGCACGATGTATTCTTCCTGGCCACCGGTCTGTTCAGTCTCAGTGCTCACATAGGTCCAGGTCGAGTCAGGAAGATTGTCAAGGTTGAAACGCCTCTGCTTCCCGTCTTTTTCATAGATGAATGCAGCCTCATAGACATCTTTGGAGCTGCCGACCGAAGAGCCAAGGCGCGCCCCTGCCCTGAAGTCAGTAAAATCCACAACCGGTATATATAATATATGGTATACACAGAAAGCCACAGCAGCCGTACCGACAACAGCGAATGAGACATATTTGCGTCTCTTAGGACGTCCAAGCTTCCTGAAAGGAAAAAACGCAACAGCAGAAATGGCGCATAGCACAAGATTCTTGATGAATGTCTCCCAATGGCTTAGATGCACAGCCTCACCGAAGCACCCGCAGTCCATTGACGGATTGAATATCACAAGAATCAGGGTCAGCAATGTAAAGAACCCCGTGAAAACCATTGCAGCAGCTGCAAAGATCCGTCTCCAGACACCTGTCGCAAGCCCGATGCCGACAAACGTCTCCATAAGCGCGAGAAGGACTCCTGCCGGCAATGATGAAAACGAAAGGAAATCCAGTCCCAGGAATTTGTAATATTCACCAACGACAAGCCCGGTCCCTACCGGGTCAAGAAGCTTAAGAAGCCCTGATACAATGAAGACAACACCTGCCAGAAATGCGCAGAACCTGCGGAACCTGTTGTAGAAACGCCCCATAGTCCTAATCAATTACGGCATCAACGACAGCCTTTACCTTGGCAAAGATTGCATCCGGAGGCAACATTTCTCCATCGGCGTCCGAACAGTCAACCCTGATAAAGCCCGGGTCAAGCTCACATTGGCGGCGGTACATGTCACGGACCTTCATCTGGAATTCGATATCGGCCTCATGGATGTCCTGCCCGCCTTCAAGATAATCCCGGTCAGCACCTTTCCTCGCTGCATTCAGTTTCTTCTCCACGAAACCGATAGGCACATCCAGGAATATGTTGAGATCCGGCACCGGAAGCCCGAAATCACCATATTCAGTATTGAATATCCAATCCCTCAGGGCCTCCTTTTCCGTGCTGTCCTCCAGCTTTGCGCACTGGTAGGCGATATTCGAATATACATATCTGTCCAGAAGGACAGCCCCTCCCTCCGCAAGGACCCTCTTCATATCAGCAGCTGCCCCATGCCTGTCCTCTGCAAAAAGCAGGGCCACAAGCTGAGGATGCACAGCCTCGTTGCTACCGAAATCACCACGCAGGAACCGGCTTATAAGCCCTCCATATACAGGGGCATCATATCGTGGGAAATGTATGTATTCAAGTCCATGGCAGACTCTTTCAAGATATTTGCGCAACCTTTTGACCTGGGTGGACTTCCCTGCACCGTCAAGGCCTTCCAAAACTATAAGCATAATCCTTTTGTCAATCAAACTGGGCAAAGATACGATTTTAATCCGGAAGCATTTTATATATTTGCATCCATTTACCCCAAAAAGATGGGATATTTTTAGCGGATGAAGACAAAGGACAGGAAAATAGACATAATGGGAATAGTAAATATAACGGACAATTCCTATTTTGCATCAAGCAGATGCCTTTCCGATGACGGAAAGGCGGACATTTCAAGGATAGTCGAAAGGACAGGCCGCATGATTGACGAAGGGGCGACCATAATAGATATAGGTGCATGCTCTACAAGGCCAGGCTCCGAACCGGTCGGTGAAGCGGAGGAATGGAGACGGCTTGCCCCAGCCCTGGAGGCAATAAGGAACGCATTCCCGGACATAAAGATATCGATAGACACATGGTGGTCAAGCGTTGTGGAGAATGCCTATAGCCTGATCGGGCCTTTCATCGTCAATGACATATCCTCAGGGGAAGACGACCCGAAGATGCTGGAGACTGCCGGCCGGCTCGGGCTTGAATATATAGCGATGCACAAGCGCGGAACCCCAAAGACCATGCAGGGAATGTGCGGATACAGTGATGTCACAGAGGAAGTGCTGCAGTATTTCTGCGAATTTTCATCAAAGGCGGAGAAAGCAGGGATAGACGGCTGGATTATCGACCCTGGATTCGGCTTTGCAAAGACCATAGAACAGAACTATCAGCTGATGAGGGAGCTGGAAAGGTTTTCCGAGCCGATATGCGGGACAAGGCACAGGGTCCTTGCCGGAGTGTCACGCAAGAGCATGATCTTCCGTCTGCTTGACATCACCCCTGAGGAATCCCTTCCGCAGACACAGGTGCTCCATCTTGCCGCACTCCAAAACGGAGCTGATATCCTGCGTGTGCATGACGTGGCCGAAGCAGTGCGCACCGTCAAGCTCTACAGGATGCTCCAGGACTCTTGATAGTTAGAAGTGCATTTCATATCTTTGCCACGGATTTCAGGCACAGGCCTGGCAACTAAATAAAAACAGAGGACATGGACAATCACCCACTTATGGCAGTATCTCCGGTCGACGGAAGATATGCACGTCAGACAGAACCACTTAGGGAATATTTCAGTGAATACGCGCTTATCCGCTACAGGGTAAGGGTGGAGATTGAATATTTCATCGCCCTATGCAATATCCCGCTTCCGCAGCTCGCGGACTTTGACCTTTCACGTACAGAAGAACTGAGGGACATATACCGAAAGATGACTCCGGAAGATGCTGTAATGGTGAAAGACATAGAGAAAGTCACAAACCACGATGTAAAGGCGGTAGAATACTACATAAAGGACAGGTTCAAGGAACTTGGAATCATCAGATGGGGTGAGTTTGTGCATTTCGGCCTTACATCCCAGGACATCAACAACACTTCTGTCCCCCTCTCCATAAAGGAGGCCATGGACAATGTGTATGTTCCGCTCATGGAAGAGGTCCTTGGGATAGTCAGCGAATATTCAGAACAGTGGAAAGACATCCCGATGCTGGCAAAGACACACGGCCAGCCTGCCTCACCTACACGTGTTGGAAAGGAATTCAAGGTCTTCCAGGTCCGCCTGGAGGAGCAGCTGCGCCAGCTCTCATTGCTGACATACCCTGCTAAGTTCGGAGGGGCCACAGGCAACATGAATGCACACAAGGTTGCCTATCCTGGTATAGACTGGATTTCATTCGGGAACGGATTTGTCAGCTCGCTCGGACTCCAAAGGTCATTCCCCACAACCCAGATCGAGCACTACGACAACCTTGCAGCGATATTCGACAATATCCGCAGGATAAACACCATACTGATAGACCTTTGCCGCGACATCTGGACATATATCTCCATGGAATATTTCCGCCAGAAGGTCAACAAAAACGAGGTAGGCTCTTCTGCAATGCCGCACAAGGTCAACCCTATCGACTTCGAGAACGCTGAGGGCAACCTCGGAATTGCCGATGCATTCCTTACACATCTTTCCATGAAGCTGCCAATATCACGGCTGCAGCGTGACCTTACTGACTCAACAGTGCTCAGGAATGTCGGCATGCCGCTGGCACATGGCGTAATCGCGCTGAATTCACTCAAGAAAGGACTCGGCAAGCTGATACTCAATGAGGAGGCGATCCGTGCAGATCTCGAAAGGAACTGGGCAGTCGTGGCAGAGGGAATCCAGACAATCCTCCGCAGGGAAAGCTACCCGAATCCTTATGAGACCCTCAAGGCCCTGACACGTACAGGAAAGGGAATCAACCACGGTACAATTGCAGAGTTCATCGAGGGGCTGGAGGTAAGCGAAGCGGTAAAGGAAGAGCTTCGGCTGATTTCCCCAATGAGCTATACGGGATTCTAAAGTCCCCTACTCATCAATAAGGAAAACATCATCGCCCGGCTCAGCGAACAGGAAACGCTCCCGGGCGAATTTTTCAAGCGTATCCCTGTCTGAAGTCAGCATCCTTATACGCCTGTCCATCCTCTCAATATCATTACGGAGCTCATCTATCTGTCTTTCCTGCCGGGAAATCTCCATCTTTGCACCGATCCAGTGCACAAGATTGGTACCCGGCCCGAATGCAAGATTCAGCAGGGCCAAGGCCGTAGCTATGGCAGCCATCTTGAAGAAGCCGCCATGCTCACCATTGAACAAGTCCTTGATCTTTCCCAATTTGATGTAGTTTAAAATATAATTGACCCTATAATACCCAAATATTTTATTGAGTTCTCTGCAAAAATAGTTATTTTTGGAAGATTTTTGAAATAAAAAACTAATACAGACATGAAACCTACATTACTTGTCCTCGCAGCCGGAATGGGAAGCCGCTACGGCGGACTGAAACAGATGGACGGACTTGGTCCAAACGGTGAAACAATCATTGACTACTCTATCTACGATGCTGTCCAGGCCGGGTTCGGCAAGGTCGTGTACATTGTAAGGGAATATTTCAGGGAGCAGTTCGAACAAGTTGTAAAGGAGAAATACAGCGGAGTAAAATGCGTTGACGGACAGCCTCTTGAATTCCAGTTTGTAGTACAGGAGCTTGACAGGATCCCTGCAAAGTACTCCCTGAACCCTGAAAGGCAGAAACCTTGGGGAACCGCACATGCCGTACTGATGGCAAAGGATGCGATCAAGGAGCCTTTTGCCGTAATCAACGGTGACGACTACTATGGAAAGGATTCATTCAGGATTATCGGTGACTGGCTCAGGGCACATGAGAACACGACCGGTGAATATGCAATCGTCGGCTTTGAGCTTGACAACACCCTTTCAGAGTCAGGAGGAGTATCACGCGGAATCTGCACTGCAGACGAAAAGGGCCAGCTCACACATGTGGAGGAGCACCACAACATTGCCATGGCCGAGGACGGCAAGGTCTATGGAGACAACAGCAGGGGCGAGAAGGTATCGCTTGAGGGCAAGGCTCTCTGCTCAATGAACATGTGGGGCTTCACACCAGACTATTTTGAGAAGAGCGAGGCCATTTTTGACAAGTTCCTTGAGAAGAACATCAACGAACTGAAGGCCGAGTTCTATATCCCTTTCGCAATCGACTGCATGATCAAGGACGGGAGCGCACAGACAGAGCTTCTTTCAACCCCTTCACGCTGGTTCGGCGTAACCTTCAAGGAGGACCGTCCAGGAGTGGTGGCAAAATTCCAGGAATTTGCAGACCAGGGCGTATATCCATCACCATTGTACACAAAATGATGGCCAAAAGGAAAATAAAGTCATTCGACCTGTTCTCGGGATATAGCTGGTATGTCCCGGGGACAGGCGGAATGTTCATGCTCCTGGCGATGTTCCTTCTTGGAGCAATCATAGGGAATTGCGTGGCAGCCATCATGGCCATAGTATCGCAGGAGGCATTCCAGACCTACGGGATGCTGGTATCATATCCGGTAATGTTCATACCGCCTATGCTGTATGCATCTTTCCAGAGCAGGAAAAATGCCTTTTTCGAGACCGGATATGCCGTTGACAGCAGCAATTTCGGAAAATTCAGCACTGCCTCCATCGCACTTGCCGTGTCAATCGCGACATTGGCCCTGGCATTTTTGATGGACAGGGTATCGTCGCTGATGCCTCCTATGCCTGAAAGCCTTGAAGCCGTATTCAAGAACCTCATGGATGGTCCTCTGTGGGTAACCTTGATTTCAGTGTCAATCTTCGCACCGTTCTTTGAGGAGTGGCTCTGCAGAGGAATGATATTGCGCGGGCTGCTCCAGAAGATGAAGCCAGTATGGGCAATAGTGATCTCTGCATTGTTCTTTGCAGTGATACACATGAACCCTTGGCAGGCAATCCCGGCATTTGCACTTGGAGTGCTTTTCGGATATGTCTACTACAGGACAGGATCGCTGAAGCTGACCATACTGATGCACTGCGTCAACAACACTTTTGCAGCCATAATGGGACATGTTGATGCCTTCAAGGATGCAGATTCTTTCCGTGAGGTTCTCAGCCCGGTAAACTACATCTGCCTGCTGGTGCTTTGTGCATTGATGACAGCATATTTTGTAATCCGCATGAAAAAAGGAGTGGAGATTCCTTTCGGGCAGAAGAATGGATGCGAAGTGCTCCGGAACGATGACGGATTCGGCTCTGCCCCTGCCAACATGTAGCATCAACACTCCTGCATATTTTTAATGCATTGACATGATTTCATTGGCACGATAAGCTATCCAACGTGTCTTCCTTTAACATCTTTACCCCAGTCAGAGCTCTGGCAGGGGAAAAGATGTAAAAAGCCTTCGTAAGCAGGAAAATCTCTCTCAGCAGGAGCTTGCTGACAGGGCAGGAGTCGGAATCCATTTCGTCAGAGATTTGGAGCAGGGCAAGAAGACTCTTCAGATGAAGAAGGGTATCACTTTTCCTATGACAAGAAATTTCTTTCCATGCCATCTGCATTGCCAGTCAGTCCGACTATGCCGCTGACAGATGAAGAGTATGGGAAGGAAATGATGTTCCCTGTATTTGACGGCCTGATTCCAGAAGGGTGGCTTTTGGATATCGTCAGCTTCCACAGTTGGAGGATCTCACCATGAAAATGGCAGAAATCGCTAAAATAAAAACAGTTCCACATACTCTGTTCAGACTGTCTGACATAGAATACGGCTACCTGACAAGGCGAATTGACAGAGCCAAGGACGGTACACCAAAGTTATGGTCTGCTGTTTGATTCCGTAATCATGACTCTGCCTGCACTCTTCAATCCTGGAACAGCTGATTTTCAGACATTCGAGCCGGCATCTATAGCCCTGCAGAATTCCTCCGCAGATGCAAGTGTATCCAGCTTGCCGACATCCACCATGTGCAGACTTTCCGGTACAATGCCCTGGACATGATGACGGGAGCAGATGTCAAGATAGAAATCCATTATCGGGAACTTTGCCATAGAGAGTTTTCCATTTGACAATTGCCCTGCAGATTCTCCATCCGCAGGATGACTGCCTGTCCTGGCCACATGTTCCTCCATCAAAGGAAAGACAGCGGACGAAAGGCTATGGATACCTGAAAAGGCAAATTTCCGGCATCCCTGCAGTTCCTTGCATGAAATCATCTCCGGACTGCCCTCTGCAGCGCGTCCGCCAGGAAGATATGGGCTTTTGACTTCACCTGTAGAGATATTGGTCCATCCGGAAAGCCTCATGTCTCCGTCAAACAGCAGATAGCGCGAAGTCTTGCGTTCGCTGACAAGCAGTGAAGCCACTGAACCGGGATTCACCATGGAATCAAACCATCTTAGGTCAAGGTCAGAAAGTATGTCGACATTATGCACAAGGAAACGCCCGTCATGGCCGGTACAGAATTTCTCAATAAGATTCCTCGCATGGAGGATTCCCCCGCCGGTTTCAAGAAGCCGCTCCCTTTCATCGGAGAACTCCACCTCTATTCCGAAACAGCCCTGGCTGCGGACATAGTTCTCAAGCATATCCGCGAAATGATGGACGTTTATGACAACACGTCCATATCCTGCTGCCTTCAGCTTCTCCAAGACATGGACCACCAGAGGCTTTCCACACACCTCAACCAATGCCTTCGGCATCCTGTCCGTCAAAGGTTTAAGCCGCGTCCCCATACCGGCTGCAAATATCATTGCCGTCTTCATATCCCTTAAAATATATTGTTCTGCACAATTCTATGGTTAAAGCACTGATTTCTACATTATAATTTAATTTATGACAAATAAATCAGTCTACCGGACTGTTTCT
This sequence comes from Bacteroidales bacterium, assembly GCA_023667095.1. Lineage (GTDB taxonomy): Bacteria > Bacteroidota > Bacteroidia > Bacteroidales > UBA932 > Cryptobacteroides. Next base: position 157,202 of record JAMPAT010000004.1, on the reverse strand, counting down.
CCTGGCTCTCGCGTCCTGCGGGCTAAAGCCACGCAGCCGTTGGCTGTCCATTGTGGTCAGCGTTCGCAGAGGAGAAGCATTTACGTACATCCTGTTCCCTATGTATCAACAATATACGCATTCTGCCATCCTCTATCTGGGTTGCATATCTTTCCTTCAGGTGCTCTGCAAGGTGCTCTGCGCAATAGACAGAGCGATGCTGTCCTCCGGTGCAGCCGAAGCTTGCCATCAGATGAGTGAACCCGCGCCTGAGGAATGTATCTACATGGGGGTCCACCACACCATATACATGCTCAAGATAGCGGCTGATTTCACCGTCATCTTCAAGGAACTTTACCACATCGGCATCCATTCCTGTCGACTTCTTATATTCATCGTATCTTCCTGGGTTATGGATGGAACGGCAGTCGAAGACATATCCGCCACCGTTTCCGCTCCTGTCCTCAGGAATGCCGCGTTTATATGAGAAACTATATATCTCTATTTCAAGACATTTTGCTTCATCACCCATTACGTTTGCCGATGTTGCACATCCGGTATTCTCCGCTCCAACTGTCTGTTCCCATTCTACATTCCCGACTGTTCCGTTCCCTGCTTTGGAGACATGAGCAACTTCCGGTTCAACTTTCTCTATCCTCATAACACCCTCCACACCAGACAATTGACACTCCATCTCTTTGTCCGCTGCAATTGCAGTTTCAGAGACTGCATGTTCTAATGCCTGTTCCGTTTCCTCAATACGGACATTGCCATGAGGGACATCCGCATTCAATACATTTCCAGCCACAGCAGATACCGTAGCCATCTTCCGGAGCACTCCACACAGATAAGGATATGCATCCACGAATCCATCCAGGACGGACAAAAGGTTTTTCAGTGCGAACGGGATACTGTCCATGAAATGCTGCTTCCTCTCAAAAAGTCCACGGAATCCATACGCCCCAAGCACCTGGAGAGTACGGAAAAGCACGAAAAGGTTCAATCTGGCATGGAAAGCATCCTCATCCACAGGCATATACCGCCTCATGCTCTCAATATATACCGCAACCATATCATTTCTCAGCCCGTCAGGATAGCATGCCTTTGCCTGCCACACAAACGATGCAAGGTCATAATATACAGGCCCGCACATGCCACCTTGAAAATCAATGAAATAAGGTTCACCATCGCGAAGCATTACATTCCTTGACTGGAAATCCCTGTACATGAATCCCTTCTCACCGGCCGAAAGTATATCAGCGCATAATTTTTCAAAGTCATCCTCCAGGAGCACGGCATTGAACTCTATGCCAGTCAGCTTAAGAAAGCAATATTTGAAATAGTTAAGGTCAAACATTATGCTTCTTGCATCAAGTGAACTGTGCGGATGGCATACGGAAAAGTCAAGTCCCTGTGCACCTTCCATCTGGATTTCCGGAAGCATTGAAACGGTCTTCAGCAACAATGCCCTTTCCGCCTCTGAATATGGTTCATCAGTAGCGGCACAACATTCTGGATAATCCGGCTTTAATTCTGCCATCAGGCTGCCTGAGACCGGATTAAACCTACCGGCAGACAAGCACTCAGTACACTCTTCCGCAAACCCTGGTTTGAATGCCGAGACTGCCGCCTGACGTCCGCAGGCCACAGCATCATACAGGCTCAGCTTCCCAAGGTCCTGCTGGATATAGCATAGGCCGTCTTCACTGATTGCATATACCTCCGGTACATTTATCCCCTTGGAGGCAAAATGGCGAGCCAATGCGCAGAATGTCCTGTTTTCCCTGGCATCCGTCCCGATAACTCCTATATATGTATCGGCAGCTTCCGTTCCTTTGCAGGAACATTCCGAAGTTTTCCCTGAAGAATATATCCTATAGTATTTCCGGTTGCTGCCGGACACCCCGAGAGGCTCCATTGCCGGCGGGCGGCATCCTGCAAATGAGACAAAAAGTTCAGTTAAAGCGTTTTCCATTGTATATTTTATTCTGCAGCCCAATATACGGGAGAGAGTCAGGCATCTTCAGATAAACTCCTCCCAAACGGTCTCCATAGCCACCAAGGCCACATATTTTTGCAAAATTACTGATTAATCGCTTAAAAAATGTAAATTTGCACGATTTGTTGGCTTTCCGTTAAAATATGCAGGCGGAAGACCAGAACGGATCCGGATTGCCGGCTTCTGTAGCCTGGCCCGGGAAAGAAAAATTAGAATAAAAGAAAGCTGAGAGAAATGCTTAACAATGCCTATTGCTCTGACAAGTACCAGTACACTATGGGAAAGTCATTCTACGACTGCGGTATGAAGGACCAGACCGCAATATTCAACATGTTTTACCGCAAGGCACCAGAGAACAACAACTGGGCAGTTGTCAGCGGAGTTGACGAAGTGCTTGAGATGATAGAGAACATCGGCAAGATGCCTATGGAGTTCTTCGAGAAGTTCCTGCCGGGAGCAGAATACGAGGAGTTCAGGGGCTATCTTTCGGCAATGAAGTTCACAGGAAATGTCTATGCAATGCGTGAGGGCGAGATAGCATTCCCTTCACAGCCAATAATAATAGTGGAAGCACCGCTTATCGAGGCACAGATTCTCGAGACCCCTATGCTCTGCATCATGAACCATCAGATGGCAGTTGCAACCAAGGCATCCCGTGTCTGCAGGGCAACCGACAGGCCGGTCAGCGAATTCGGCTCACGCCGTGCCCATGGGCCTTGGGCAGCGACATACGGAGCAAAGGCTGCAATCATCGCAGGATGCAGCAACACCTCAAACATCCTTACGGGGGCAATGTTCGACTACGGTTCTACAGGGACCATGGCGCACAGCTATGTGACTTCTTTCGGATGCTCAGTTGAAGGCGAGCACAGGGCTTTCGATTCATATATCAAGACACACATGAACGAGCCGCTGATTCTCCTGATTGACACCTACGACAGCCTCAAATGCGGTATCCTCAATGCGATGAGGGCATACAGGGAGAACGGAATTGATGATTCATACCAGTACGGATACGGGATCAGGCTTGACAGCGGTGACCTCGCATATCTCTCAATGGAGTGCCGCAGGATCCTGGACGAGAACGGATTCAGGAAATGCAAGATATTTGCCACCAACTCATTGGATGAATATCTCATAACAGACCTCGAAAGGCAGGGAGCATGCATCGATTCATACGGAGTCGGTGACGCCATCGCCACCAGCAAGGCAGCACCATGCTTCGGCAATGTCTACAAGCTCGTGCAGATTGACGGCCAGGCTGTGCTGAAACGCTCCGAGGACAAGATCAAGCTCATCAACCCGGGATTCCAGATCACCTACAGGATCACCAGGAAGGATTCAGAGAAAGGAGAAATATTCAAGGCAGATGTGACCTGCCTGCGCGGAGATTCCCTTTCACAGAAGATCGAGGCCGGCGAGACATTCACAATCACAGACGAATATGACCGCTACAAATACAAGACTTTCGAGGCCGGGACATATTCAGTGCACACTTTGCAGAACCAGGTCATGAAAGACGGCACCAGATGCGTGCCTGTACATACTCTTGCAGAAAAGAAGGCCTACTATAATGACACCCTGATGCATTTCAGCCAGAGTGAAAGACGTCTTATCAACCCTCACTACTACAAGGTCGACATATCAGATGACCTGTATAACCTCAAAATGGAAATCATAAACAGACTTGTACATGAAATCGAGACATTCAGTGCAAAATAGCAGGACATTATCAGCAGCATTTATGGCTTTTGGACTGGCTTTAGCCCTCTTTACTGCAGTTGAGCCATTATGTTCCGCCGGAGAGAATGGCAGAAAAAAGACAAAAACAACAAATAACATAAGACAAATGAAAGATACGGCCCTTATTGTCGTGGACATGCTCTACGATTTCATCGACGGCAGCCTTGCCTGCCAGAATGCGGAAAATGCAGTGAAGGAGACTGTCCGTTTCATAGACAGCATGACCAAAGGCCAGGGCGGTGACGAGTGCGAAATACTCGACACCTACCCTATCCTCTTCATCTGCGACCACCACCCTGCCGACCATTCATCATTCAAGGAGTTCGGAGGGATATGGCCAGTACACTGTGTACAGGGTACCCGTGGAGGTTCGATACACACCGACCTCGTGCCTTACGTCAAGGACGAACTGACTTTCTACAAAGGCTGCGACAAGGAATGTGAACAATATTCCGGATTCGAGGGCAAGAACACTGCAGGGCAGTCCCTCGGTGAGATACTTGAGCTGCTTGACATCAACGAAGTATATGTCTGCGGCATTGCGACAGAGTACTGCGTACGCAACACCTGCGAGGACCTGCTCAAGGCCGGAATCAACGTAATCCTGCTGAAAGATGCAGTCGGCTATGTCGATGCAGACGGGCACAGGAAGGCCCTCGAAGAAATGTCTGCAGAAGGGATTGTTTTGAAATAGAGGGACGATTTCACGGGCTGCCGTGTCTCTGGACTTCAGCCCCGTCCTGCTTGACCTGGTCCAATGGTGCTGTCAGCAGCATGTAACACCAGCGTGAGTGCAAAACATAAAACACTCTCATTCAACAATTTACGTAAAGACGGGTACCCTAAATGGAGCACCCGTCTTTACGTATTAAGTTATTAATCAATGACATGCATTTTGCAATTGCCTAATAGTTCCTGGAGATGCGGATTGCATTTTTACGGATGAGTTCCGGGCTAGGCATTGACTAAGTCAGGATAAAAGGCTAATTGGTGAGCGGTGTACAAATTTTTTCCGGATATTTTTGTACACCGCTCCCTTTTTTGGACGTTTCCTTTGTACACCTCCATGGTTTCTCGACACAGCGGTAGTAACCGCCGCCACAAAAAGGAAATATCTCCCGGACCACGTAAGCCTACACTCTTTTTAAGTAACTTACAACCAGAATATGATTGACATGAAAAAGAGAACAGCACTATCTGCAGCAGGGCTGATAATTGCATTGACCATGATTTCAATGACTGTGATACCCCTTCGGCATTCACGGCAGGAGCGAAGTCATCTGGCAGAACAATGCGGCACCATACTTGACCGCTACGGAAACGAGATTGAATTGCATGGAATATCAGAAGGACTGCACAAGATTGGAGAAGGCCACACTATACACACGTCAATAGACATGGAAATGCAGACGATTGCAGATTCCGCACTCAGGAATACTATTGGAGATGACAGGAACATTACCGGAGCATGCCTTGTGATAATGGAAGTCAAGACCGGAGCCATCAGGGCAATGGTAAATCTCGGAAGGCACTGCAATACAGAAGGGGAACTTCAGGACACATGCAATATTGCAATCCGAAAAGGGTATTCACCAGGGAGCGTCATGCAGACGGCAGCCCTAGCAGCAGCCCTTTCCGACGGGTATATCTCATCTCTTGATGATTTTCTTACGACAGACGAATTCATCACATCTTCCTCCAGTATTGGATTATGTGTCTTTAAATGGTACAACTCATGCCCGGAAAAATTCACCGACGCTCTTGCCATGTACTGTTATTCTCCAATGAGATTCGACCTGGAAGGACTATACGAAGCCGACATCATAACCCCGGACGATTTACGCTGGAGCGAAATGAGCCTGACACTGGCCGGAAACGGTTTCGGATACACTATATCACCGCTTGATATCCTCACATTCTACAATACAATAGCCAACAGGGGACGTATGATGCAGCCATATATCATAGAATCCATAAGTGGCATAGGATGTTATGGCGAACACGTTGTGTGCAAGAATGCATTAAGCCGTAGAAATGCAGGAATATTGACAGAGGTACTCAAGGAATGTACTGAAAGAGGGAGTTTACAGAAATTGCAAAATGCAAAATGCCAATTTGCTGGAAAGGAAGGCACCTCACGCCAAGTGCTCCCAAAAGAGCTTCAACAGGATTGGACACAATACTATGACTCACTAGGGAGAAGGCAGTATGCGTGCACAATTGCAGGGTTCTTCCCTGCATCCGCCCCTGAATACAGCATCATCTGCGCCATGTTTACTGCCCCATCCTTTAATGCATACTACGGCTCAGACCTGCCTGCAGATGCTGTCATCAATGTAATTGACCGGCTATACTGAGCGCGGTCCGTCACTAAAGAAATCCGTCAACCAGACCAATGTCATCATGATATATATAGGATATAGATAGAAGAGGCTGATTCCCCCTATAGTCTCACCTGTCTTATCACGAACAAGGTCATAGCAAGTATCACTAACCAGAACCTCATGATAGAAACTGCATTGGAACATTAATATCCATGATACGGTAAGAGCAGCCATCAGCATCAGTCCCAATGACAAATAAATGCATTTCAACGCCCTGTTCTCACCTAATGCTGCCCGGAATCCTCCCTCCGGACATCTCAGCATGCGACAAAATATCATAATCCATGGCAACAACAATGACAATGATATTGCAAGGCAAAGAATAGCAAAAGGCCAATCGACAGGCGCATGCTTAGTGACTGAATTGCCAAGCCAAATAACATTCTCTACAATCAGGACAGCTACCACGGCAAATATGAGGCATAACACGATTCCAGCCATGGCATACAGTCTATTTATCTTCATAACTACAGATTTTTTACATTAAAGAGATATCAAGACCTCAGAACCTGTCAGTCAATTTCTGAAATTTCCGAAGCGAAGACAGTGTAACATGATTCCCTCTATTCAAATAAGAGCGCACAGAATCAGCTGGTATTCAAAGCATAGCATTCAAATCGCTCTTAAATTTTAAAGTTTAACCACCATTCCGAAATATTTCCTCTAGTACTGTTGGAGACCAATCCTTTTGCCTTTAATTTAGAAAGGAGATTACCGATTTTTGATTTTCTCTGCTTATCATCCAGTTTATCTGACAACACATCCCAAAGCAACTGGTCAATTTCCTGCCTTGTCAATTTACCATGGTCACGTAAGGCATCCAGCAGCATTGCCTCGCACGATTTTGCATCAAGGCCCTTATGTCTTGAATACTCAATCTTCTGATCTACTGACTGGGCTACAGATTTCGCTATGTACACATCAGGACGACGCCCCTCTATCAAATGTTTCTTTCGGAGCATGTCTATCGCATTGTCATTGATTCTTTTGCCTTTTTGCAGGCAATCAAGCAATATCGCATCCATCAAGTCAAGCTCCGTATGTTCCATCAGCAAAAGACTGTAGTTTTCATCAATTACAGTTCCCGGCATATGCATCACAACACGCTCATCTGAAGTTCCATCATAATCAGGCATAGGCAGAAAACGCTCTTTCTGCCGGATAAACATATTATGTATTCCATACCCTTGCGAATCAATCATTTTAATATTCACCATAGCTTTCATCAAAAATGGATTCCTATATCTCCCTGGAGTCTTCAATCCAGGCACATATTGTTCATAATCACCATCAAAAAATCCACCTGCATTCTCAAATGCAATGCAAATGTTATTTAACGTAGATTAGATGAAAAGTAACTAAGAATAGAGTCAATTACTTAACCTCTGCTACGGTGCATGCCCTGTCCAATGCAATCACAGGTTTCTCCGGGAAGAAACAGTATGATGACAGAGCCACGGTTAGATTAGCCGTGAAGTTCACGACAGAACGGTGTCTGGAATGTTCAATCTTAGCCATGTCCTTGAGTTCGTCATTGAGATTTGGCAGCCTGACTGTGGCTTTGAGATATATGCCTATGATGCGTCGATGCAGCTGCAGTTTGCCAACGGGCGAGCACGCAAAAGTGCCATGGAGAGCGTAGAATGGGGATTTGCGTGCCCGGTGGCACTTTAAAAGGGTGCATGAAGCACGCTTCCAAAAACCAAATGATTATTATACAGCTGATTATGATTTCAGCACGTGCTCGCTGAATGGCAAAATTTCTACACTCTTCCCATGTGCAGAAATGCTTCAGGCATTTGTAGCCACTGAAATGGCACAAAACCATGCTCGTAATCACCTCCGGAGTTGATAAGGAATTTCTTGTCTGACTATGTAACTATTATAGACATACAAACGCCCGTCCCCTGTTGCCAATTCGGCTATTTTGATTAAATTTGCAGATTTGTATGGGTAAATGGTACGGTAAAATATTGATTCCTGCCACTCTTGTAGGCATTGCCGCTGTCCAGTCCTTCGGGATTGATGCCGGCAGGGCTTTGCGTATCCTGCCTTCAAGGGACACTACCGAGTTCCTCCTTCAGGCTGACACATCGGCCAGGCAAAGCAATAAACAGGGGGCAGCGAATACAGCTGTAACGTTGACAGACAGCTTTTCCATCAGCATTGACAGTACAATGGCAAGCGCCGACAGCCTCAATGCAGACTCCATCATCCTCACAGCACGCGACACAATCATTGCACCGGACTCCCTCCGTGAGGCAGACCCTGTCCGATACAGATATTTTGTGGAGCTTAAGGACTCGCTCACAAGGGCCATTACGAGGGACTCACTCCTCGCTGCAGGTGACACACTCGAGGTCACAAGGCTTGACTCACTGTACATCAAGGATTCCACAGACATTGCTGATGCAGCTGAACTGGCAAGGTACAACGCCATGTCAAGAAGGGAAAAGAAGAAATACAGGTACGAGAAGGAACTGCCATTGAAAATGGCCAGGATGGACAGCATACTCAACCGCAAGGACAGCCTGAAGGCCCGGAGGGACAGCATCACGGAAGCGACTCCGAGGATACTCGAGACATACGCTATCCCGGATTCTTTGCAATATAAGCGCATATTGATGTGGGACCATGACAGGGACTTCAACAACATAAGGCTGCAGACCTTGGACACCAGCTACAACTACCATTTCAACGACAACCCGATATTCAAGAAAGACGTAAATGCCAGCTATCTCGGTACGACCGGCTCCGCTGCACAGCTCTATAACTATTTCAAACGGGACAATGAGGAGAATGTTGTCTTCTACACGCCTTACCAGCATTACTCCTACACTCCGGAGAATCTTCCGTTCTACAACACAAAGACTCCATATACAGAGCTTGCATACTGGGGAACTCTTTTCTCCAACAAGGAAAAGGAAGAGTCCAACATCAAGATTCTCACGACACAGAACATCCTTCCGGAGCTGAATGTCACACTCGAATACCACAGGTTCGGCTCAAACGGAATGCTGAACAACGAGAAGACAGACAACAGGACCTTTATCGCATCCACAAACTATATGGGCAAGAAATACCTCATGCACGCCGCTTATATATATAATAAGGTACAGAGGAACGAGAACGGTGGAGTCGTGGACAATTTCTGGATAAGGGATACTACAGTAGACGCCAGGGAGATTGCAGTCAACCTCACCAGCGCAAGCAACAAGATCAAGCGCAACACAGTATTCCTCGACCAGTCATACAGGGTACAGCTGAATTTCCTGAAGCAGGAAGGCACACGCCAGGAACGCCGTGAAGCCAAGAAGGTCAAGGACAGCATCCTTGCATCAGGAGACAGCCTTGCAATTGCCGAACTGCTTGAAAAGGAAGGACTCAGGAGGCAATCAAGGAAAGACAGCGTCGACAGGAATGTCACATCCGCATTCATCGGGCATAGTTCAGAATATTCTGTATTCACAAAGCGGTATGAAGATAATATCACAGACGAGAACGGAAGGAACTTCTACAACAACAGGTTCTATCTGAACCCTACATCAAGTGCAGACTCAATGAGGGTCATGAGGCTTGAAAACAAGGTGTACATCAGGCTGCAGCCATGGAAGGCAGACGGGATTGTCTCAAAGCTTGATGTCGGAATCGGTGACAAGCTCCTGAACTATTACCGTTTCACCCCGTCAAGCTACCTTGTCAAGAACAGGAACGCCATAGAGAATTCCCTGTTCCTGTATGCAGGAGCGCAGGGACAGTACAGGAAATATCTGGACTGGGACGCAAAAGGACGCTACACATTCCTCGGTCACGAGATAAATGACTTCGGAATAGAGGCAAACCTGACATTCAAGGCCTATCCTTTCCGCAAGGAAAGAAACAGTCCGCTTGCCCTGAGTGCCCATTTCGAGACAACCCTGAAAGAGCCGGACTACTACCAGCAGCATTTCTATTCGAACCACTACCGCTGGGACAACTCGTTCGGCAAGATTTCCTCGACAAAGGTGCAGGCTACACTTGCCATACCGAGGTGGAAGTTGGAAGCCTCATTCGGCTATGCTCTTCTCAGCAACAACATATACTTTGACACAGAAGGGATTGCACGCCAGAACAGCACTCCTATGAGCGTCATGACAGCTTCGCTCATGAAGAATTTCAAGCTTTGGAAATTCCATTTTGACCACAGGCTGCTGTTCCAGCTTTCATCAAATGACGAGGTCATGCCCCTTCCGATGCTTGCGATGAATTTCAGGTACTATTTCCAGTTCAATGTAGTGAGGAATGTAATGCAGATGCAGCTCGGTGCAGATGCAAGGTTCACCACAAAATGGTACGCACCTACCTACAACCCTGTACTCGGAGTATTCCACAACCAGAAAGACTTCAAATACGGCAACTGCCCGGACATCGATGTATTCGTAAATGTACAGTGGAAACGGGCATGCATATTCATAAAGGTAATAAATATAGGAATGGGATGGCCTAACGACAAGGCCGACTATTTCAGTGCACACCATTATATACATTCACAGACAGCATTCAAGATAGGTATTTTCTGGCCATTCTATGTACAGGCAGGCAAGAATGCACGTGTAGGTGGAGGAGGCGGTTCCGGAGCCGGGACCGGAAGAAGCAATGCTATAGGCAATTGACAGGAGAGCCAATGACAGAAAAGACGAAATCCCGGATACGGAGAGGCGCCTTGACTCTGCTTCTGCTGCCAATTGCATATCATGGCAGCAGGTCCCCCTTTACTGAAAAACCGGACATTGCCTTTGGTGACGGTGTAATCCGCTGCGTCATAGACACCGGAGAGGAAATGTACAGTTCCAATGGTCTCTGCGCCGGATTCAACTATGAAATGCTGAGGAAATTTGCAGGCACTGCAAAGCTTCCGGCAGTAATAATGAGAGCCATGGAAGATGCATCTTATGAGGATTCACTGGCCATAGGAGCCATTGACATCCTTGTAAGACAATCTGCTGACACCATAAGAAATGCAGGTATCTGGAAAGCCTGCGAGCCTGGGAATGACTGCGCATGGTATATCAGCCATGAGCGGACAGAAGAATTCAAAAATATAAATATCTGGGCAAGTTCAATCATAGGAAGCAAGGAATACAACACTCTGAGAAGCCGTTTCTACGGCATATATGATCCTTTCAAGAGGATAGAAAGGGGTAACTTTTCCAGAAGGCTGAGCCCATACGATGCACTGTTCAGGAAACATGCAGGAACAATAGGCTGGGACTGGAGAATGCTCGCTGCAATAGTCTACCAGGAATCCAGGTTCTCGATAATGGCACATTCACATAGGGGGGCAAGCGGACTTATGCAGATATTGCCGAGTACAGCAATGTACTATGGGATTGAAGACACATTTGACCCGGAGCAGAATATAATCGCCGGGACAATGCACCTTGCACGTCTCCAGAAGGCATTCCAGGAAGAAGGATTCAGCATGGAGGAAATGATTAAATTCACATTGGCTGCATACAATGCCGGTGAAGGCAGGATTGCAGACTGCAGGCATGTTGCACACCTGCAGGAACTTGACAGCACCAAATGGGACAATATTGTACAGATAATTCCGGATATGAGAAGCTACCGCATCCAGGACAATGACACAATCAGGGAAGGGCGTTTCCGCGGGACAGAGACAATCAGCTATGTCAGGAAAATCATGGATATCTACGGGGCGTTCTGCGAAATATGCCCTGAATAGCCCTATCTTACTGCAACTGTCTTTGCCGGGTCTATACGGGAAATAAACAATGACGGTATAGTCATCAGAAGCATTATTACAATAAAGGAGACAATGTCCGCCAGCAATATCTTCATGACATCGATATGGACCGGAACAAAATCCACAAAATAGTTGGCAGGATCAAGGGTTATCACATGCAGTGAGCCTTGAAGTGCACAGATGGCAAAAGCCAGCAGGTTTCCGGCAGCCATGCCCTTGAGGACTATGGATGACGCACTCGCAAGAAAGACCTTTGCTATGGCCCTGTCCGTCATCCCGAGAGCCTTAAGAAGGCCGATTGTTGAAATGTTCTCAAACAGCATTATAAGAAGCCCTGAAACCATATTGAATCCGGCGACTATGGTCATGAGGACCAGGATGAAAAGGACGTTGAAATCAATCAGGTTAAGCCAGTCAAACAGCTGCGGGTAGCTCTGCACGGCAGACGAGGCCACGACAGTCTCCTCATCTGCTGAGCCATAGCTGTATGCTATGAAACCTATCTCCCCTGCCATATCTTCCATTCCGGACACTGTACGCATCCTGTCGTCCAGCCTGACCTCAAATGCGGATACCTGGTCATCATTCCAGCCGTTAAGCCTCTGCATATCCGACAGTCCGGTATAGACTATCAGCTTGTCCTCTGAATCTATTATGCCATGATATATCGACCCGACATGGAATTTCCTGACCTTTACCCTCCCGCCTACAAAATATGTAAGCATTTCATCACCTTCCTCCAGGGAAAGCAGGGACGCAAGCCTTGCAGGGATTGAAACGACGGGGGCAGAACCATCTCCTCCATCCATTTCCGGGATTCCCTTGAGCATTATTCCATGTATATTGTCTCCGCTCTTGACGATTCCTGCACGGTAGACGGCAGGTACAACTGCATCCACTCCGTCAAGGTCCAGCAAATGCTCCATATATGCCGGATAACGCTCTATAGGTGACTCCTCACCTATGAAATTCATGTCTACAGGAGTAATCTGCACATCACCTGATATGGCAGAGAGTCCATTGCGTATCTCAGTCCTGAATCCGGAAGAGACAGCCACAGCGATAATAATGACAAGATAACTGACTGCGATGCAGACAGCCGCCATTTTCCCCTTGAACTTCAGACGGGATGCTATGAAAAACGAGACATCCATTTTCACATTGTTTCTGTGGAGTGCAAAAATAGTAAACTGCTTTGACTTATCGGCAATAATTGGCAGCTGTTTGTGGAGAATATTCAAAAAAAATCCGCATCTTTGTCGGCATTTTTCAAAAAACAGGAGCAATGGACAATAGAATTACAGGAATCATAACAAGATATGCCGTTGCGACACTGGGACTTGTCCTTGTTGCAATAGGCGTAGCGTTTTCAATCAAGTCAGACCTCGGGACGTCACCGATCTCATGCCCTCCATACGTGCTGAGCCTATGGGGAGGGCTGACTGTAGGACAGTACACAATCTGCATGCATATGCTGTTTGTCTGTCTGCAGATACTGCTTTTGCGCAAACAGTTCAAGGCAGAGAGCCTGCTTCAGCTTGTTGCTTCATTCCTTTTCGGATTCCTGACAGATGGTGCCCTCTGGCTTATCCATGGTATCCAGGCATCAGCATTCTCAGGAAAATTCATCATGATGATCATCTCATGCATCATTACTGCAGCAGGAATCAGCATTGAGGTAAGGGCAAAGGCATGGATGCTTGCAGGAGAGATGACTACAGCGGCATTTGCAACAGTCACTGGCAAGAAATTCAGCAATGTCAAGATTGCATTTGACATATCCCTTGTCCTCATCGCGGCACTCATATCATGGGCAATATTCGGGAATCCTCTTGCAGCCGGTGAATTTACAAGCTTGAAGGACAGCCTTCTTGCACAGCAGGAAGGCGTCATAATCGGAATCGGCACCATAGTATCAGCCATCATCACCGGCCTTCTTATGAAAGTCATCGATCCTGTGACAGAGGCTATATTCGGGAAACTTCTTGACAAGGCGCAGGGCAATAAAGAGTAAATCATCATGGGAGCTGTAATCAGATTTGTAAAGGACTGGATGCTGCTCATTGCCATGGTTACCGGTGCGGCAGCATACATTATATATTACAATATACCTTCATTGGCCCCTGCAGGACCATATCTGCACCATATTGTGTCAATCCTGCAGCCACTCCTGCTGTTCTTCATGCTTTTCCTCACTTTCTGCAGGATTGACCCGAGGGACATGCGTCCACGCAAATGGCATATATGGCTGCTGCTTTTCCAGGCAGGCCTGTTCGTAGCCCTTGCCGTGCTTCTCTGCATATTGCCGAAATTCCATGGAGGCGTACTGATTGAAAGTGCAATGCTATGCCTTATATGCCCGACAGCGACAGCCGCTGCAGTTGTCACAGGAAAGCTCGGCGGTGACATGTCCGGGCTTACGACCTATACCATACTGATAAACCTTGTGACAGCCATTCTGGTTCCGCTGTTTGTGCCTATCGTGCATCCTGTGGAGGGAATAACATTCTTCACTGCATTCAGCATGATCATGGCCAAGGTCTTCCCTCTCCTTATATGCCCTTGCCTGCTTGCATGGATCATAAGGTATGCAATGCCACGGCTGCACAGTAAAATCACCATACATGGGAACCTTGCATTCTATATATGGGCGGTCAGCCTTACACTGGCGATAATGATGACAACACGTTCGATCGTGCACAGCACAATACCCGCTGTCTACCAGTTCGGGATAGCAGCCGTGTCACTTATATGCTGTGTGCTGCAGTTCTGGGCCGGCAAGAAGATAGGAAGCAGATATGGTGCTACCATAACAGCAGGCCAGTCACTCGGACAGAAGAATACTGTCTTTGCCATCTGGATGGGCTACACATTCATGACTCCGGTAACATCTGTAGCAGGAGGCTTCTACAGTATATGGCACAATGTCTACAATTCCTGGCAGCTATACAGAAAAAGCCATGCAGAATAATCGGCATGGCTTTTCCCGTATGTTCCGGCTCCCTATTTCAGGACTTCCAGACGCGCCTTGGCAGACATTACTTCCGCCTCATCCGGAGAACATGCGATAAGTACCGGGAGATATTTCTTCTCCATCTTTACATTCTTCTGTCTTCTGCTCAGGAGCACGCAGTTTTTCGCAGCAGTGTAGTCGTCAGGCTTTATTTTCAGCACCTTGTTATAATACTTCAATGCCATCTTTGGGTCTTTCTGTGCAATAAGGTAATACGACCCCATATTTGAAAGGAAGACTGTTGACTTAGGACGTTTGTCCAGCATCTTCTGGGAAAGTGCCCTGAAAGCCTCATACGAAGAAGGTGAGGCAATATTGTAGAACACATAGCAGTACTCCTGGATTGCTCCCTGGAAAAACTCCTCGTCCATATCATCCCCTCCGAATTTCCATGGCCTTGCCTGGCCGGAATAATACTCATCAGCAAGATTCTCCAGGAACGCGAGTGCCATGTCAGGGCTTTCCTTCTCATAGGAGACCAGTGAAGCCGCCTTCATGAACTTTATGTCCATCTCAAGCGGGAAAAGCCTGATAGCCCTGTCTATATTCTTCAACGCAACAGAATACAATGAGTCATCATAGTTTGTCTCCTCAAAATAGTTGACATTGTTCCCGGTGGAATCCTTCAATGAAAAAAGGGGCTCATTGCCAAGATACTTCTTGCCAGGCCTTGTGACAATGGCAGTACTCTGCGCCTTAGTCAGATAGTAGCTGTACTTTGCAAGGACAAGCTTCCTGTTGTCAGGATCAATCTTCTCCCAGTTTTCGAGCAAGTTTTCTATTCCCACACCGGCAGGGCCAAGCTTTGAGACAAGCACGTCATACCTTTGCGAATATTTCTCAGAAGCAGCCTCGTTTTCAAGCGATATCTGTGCAAATGCCGTTGCTGCAAGGCACGCAGAGACCAACATCAATATTATCTTTTTCATATATCCAATATAGTTATTTTATATCCATTCTGATACGCCGTCCCTGGGGATGCAGGTTGTTGCACCTGTTGCCGAGATTCTTGACAAACCCGAGAGGAAGGCCTCCATAGCAGACTGCCGCATACCCTTTCGGTACATCAGGAAGAACGATGCTGTCCCTGTGCAAAAAGGAAAGTGCCTCATCATGCGTCAGTTCAGCCATGGGAAATGCTTCCGCATTGAACAGCAGGCTGAGGGCAAGGTCTGCAGACGGCACAAGATCCTTCCCCTTTACTTCCCCCACTGCGCATCCTGCCCTCAACGGGTGCAGTTCAGCAGCCAGGCTCTCCATTTCAGAAGCGACATCCGCAGGAAGTGCAATCAGCAGACTCCCTTTCTGGCGCAGCTCCACGTCAGTTCTGCAGAGCTGTCCAAGCGAGTGCCCCTGCAGGCCCGTATTCTTCTTTTCATTGCCATTCCTTTTCTTCCCGGAATTCTTCCTGTCCATGAACGTCCGTCCTGCTTCCGAGGTCTTGCACATGCATGCACAATACTGCCCCTCCCCCTTCACAAGCCCCGGGACAAGGCTATATCCATATTCAGTCCTGAGTACACCGCAGGAAGCATAGGCATCAGACAGCCCGTCCATAAGCCCTGGAACAGGTTCCGCACCGAGCTCCTGCATTATCCATCCAACATTCAGGTCATTTTCATACCTGTTGAATGTACAGGTGGAGTAGACAAGTATCCCTCCTTCAGCCAGAGAAGGCCATACATCTGCTATAATCCTCCTCTGCCTGGCCTGGCAGAGTGCCACATTGTCCCTGGACCACTGGGCAACAGCATCTCCATCCTTTCTGAACATCCCTTCACCGGAGCATGGGACATCAGCAAGGATGAGATCGAAATAGCCGCCAAGCGATGCAAATGCGGACGGGTCTGCGCTTGTGACAAGCACATTGGGCTCTCCCCATATCGCAAGGTTGTCAGCAAGCACACCGGCACGCTGCTTCATGACCTCATTCGCTACAAGCAGGAAGCCTCCGCCACACATTTTCCTCATGGAAGATGCAAGGTCGGTAGTCTTTCCTCCAGGCGCAGCGCACAGGTCAAGTATCCTGAAAGGCCTGTCCGATGGCATCCCGTCCGGTAAAAGCCGTCCAACGGCATCCCTGACCACCTCACCGACAAACATCGAAGAGGAATCCTGCACATAATACGCACCGGCATGGAAAAGCGGATCAAGCGTAAAGACAGGGCGTCCTGACAGGATGAAGGTTCCTGATTCTGACCATGGGACATGTTCAGTCTGCGCAGCATCCCAGGACGGGGCCCCAGATGGACATTTGAAAGGATTCCGACGCACAGAGACCGATGCCGGTTCATTGAAAGCAGAAAAAGCGACAGCAGCATGTTCACGCCCTATCGCTTCCTCGAGGTATTCCCTGAATCCATCTACCATACCGGTAATCTTATGACTGCCTTGACGGGTCGAATCCGCCGGCAAATTGTGACGGGTCGAACCCTTCAGGATACATTGAAGGGTCCACCCCATCCGGCATACGTCCTTCTGAAACAGCGGCAAGTCCGTCCACCATCTTGTCAAGTGCCTCCTGAAGCTTTGAGCCGAGCATCATCTTCATCATCAGGTTGAGGTCTGCAGACAGCTCTATGTGGAAATCTGTCTTGTCAGGAACACCTGCCGAATCAAAATGAAGCGACATCGTAAAGCTGAAAGGTGCGCCGTTGTCCTTGAACTCAATCAGTGAATAAGGGATGCGCGAGGAGACCTGAACCCCTATGCTGAATCCCTGTACAACTGCATTGAGGCTGTCATAGCCGGCTGTCACCCCCTGCCTCTTGTCCTCCGGCAGGAACTGTACAAAATTGCGCATGTCCACGAAAGCCATATAAAGCATATACGGAGCCTTGGAGACAACGGCATGCTTGCTCTTTATCTCTGTCCGCATAATCTACTCCTCCCTGCCCCAGGTTGAAGGCGAGAACCTCCACTCCTTGATATATTCCAGGTCAGACTCCTTGATATAGCCAGTCTCGCATGCGACCTCAATCAACGCATCGTAATTGGTAAGGGTATTCAGTTCCACATTGGCATTCTCGAATGCGCGCCTTGAATGGTTGAAATTATAGGAAAAGATGGCAGACATGCCCAGGACCTGTGCCCCGGCAGCAGCCAGTGCAGAGACAGCGGCAAGGCTGCTCATTCCTGTGGAAATCAAATCCTCCACTACTACGACCTTGGCTCCATGCTCAAGGATTCCTTCAATCTGTGAACCTGTCCCGTGGTCCTTTGGCTTTGGCCTCACATATATGAAAGGCTTCCCCAGAAAATGCGCAATCAGGGCACCATGCGCAATCGCACCTGTCGCGACACCTGCAATGACATCAAGATCAGGATACCTCCTGATGATATTCTCCGCCATCCAGCGGCACACATTTTCCCTCAGTTCAGGATATGAAAGGATCTTCCTGTTGTCACAGTAAATCGGGGAATGCCATCCCGAAGCCCACGTAAACGGTTTTTCCGGGCTGAGCAGCACAGCCTTGATATCAAGGAGCGACTTGGCCACAGACCTCTCTATTGATTCCATAAAAATATTGGTTAATAATTCATATTTCTGCCTATCTTTGCGGACCGGTTTGCCACTTTTCAAGGCATATCATGCAAAGGTAATAAATTTTTACTTTGAGAAGCCATAATGCACAGGATATATTTCGAAAAGAGATGCATAAGCATATGTTCGCCTGATGACCAGGCACTCGCGGATCCCAACGCAGTACAGTTCCATATCGGTGAAAGGATAAGCCTGCATACACTGATAGGGATGTTCGAGACTACGGAAAGCCTGCACCGCATCTATATCCCGACAGAAGATCCATCTGCAACGTACAGGAAGATCTGTGCGGAGTTCGTCAACGTGAATGCAGCCGGAGGCCTTGTCTCAAACAAGCGTGGAGACTATCTGCTGATCAGCAGATACGGGCTGTGGGACCTTCCCAAAGGCCATCAGGAGGAGGGAGAGGATATACGCACTACTGCCCTGAGGGAAGTACAGGAGGAAACCGGCATCAGCCAGCTGGAGCTTCGCGGACTCATCTGCATAACGGACCACTGCTATATAAGGAACGGGCTATGGCACCTGAAGCACACATGGTGGTACGACATGCTGTATACCGACCCTGAAGACCTCACTCCACAGAGGGAGGAGGACATTTCAAAGGCAGCCTGGGTTGCAAAGTCAAGCCTTCCGCCTTTCCTTCACAACACATATCCGTCGATTGTGGAGGTTTTCCGGGAGGCAAAAGTATAATTTTTGCATTTTTTCACAAAGGATGAAACAAAATCCGGAAAATATCGTATAATGATATGTGCTGACTAAACCATACAGCTTTCATTTATCATGAAACTTTCACAGTTCAATTTCAACCTGACAAAGGACAAGATTGCATCCGAACCTCCGAGATGGCGCGACGAGTGCAAATTAATGGTTGTCCACAAGGACACCGGCGAGATAGAGCATAGGATATTCAAGGATCTTATCGACTATTTCGGGAAAGGGGACACCTTTGTACTGAATGATACAAAGGTATTTCCGGCAAGGCTTTACGGCAATAAGGAAAAGACTGGTGCCGACATTGAGGTATTCCTCCTCAGGGAGCTCAACAGGGAGCAGAGGCTCTGGGATGTCATAGTTGACCCTGCCCGCAAGATAAGGATAGGGAACAAGCTATATTTCGGAGACGACGAAAGCCTTGTGGCAGAAGTCATTGACAATACAACATCCAGGGGACGTACACTCCGTTTCCTGTTCGATGGAAGCTACGAAGACTTCAAGGCAACACTTTTCGGGCTTGGCGAGCCTCCCGTACCTAAATGGGTAAAGGACAAGGTAACCAAGGAAGACGAGGAGAATTTCCAGACAATATTTGCTGACAAGGAAGGTGCCGTATCTGCCCCTGCTGCCGGACTGCATTTCAGCAGGGAACTTTTCAACAGAATGATCCTCAAGGACATAAACAAGGCCTTCATTACACTTCACATGGGAATCGGGCATTTCCGCTCAGTGGATGTCGAGGACCTGTCGAAGCATAAGATGGATTCAGAGAGGCTGATCATCACGGAAGAGACAGCAGACGCCATCAACATGACAAAGAAAAACGGGCACAAGGTACTCGCAGTCGGGGTCACTGTGATGAGGGGACTTGAAGCATATTACACTACCAATGATGAGGTCATTGCATTTGACGGATGGACCAACAAGTTCATATTCCCGCCATACAGGTTTGCAATACCGGACGCGATTGTGTCAAATTTCCATCTCCCATGCTCTACCATGCTGATGTCTGTAGCAGCATTCGGAGGGTTCGACAATGTAATGAATGCCTACCAGGTAGCCCTGAAGGAGGACTACAAGTTCGGCCCATATGGAGATGCAATGCTTATCATATAGGAATCCCCTCCACTGTTATTATAAAAAAGAGTAGTCAAAAAGGGAAAAAACTATAAAAAACATATAAATGTGCACTTCGGGAGAGCCCGGAGGGCACATTTTGTTTTTGTGTTCCATATATTTGCAGCATACAGATTAGCAGCAGGAGGAAAAGATATGGAGCCATACGATGAGAAAGTCTGCCGATACTCGCTTAACAGGATATTCGGCTATACACCAAAGACCGCATACGCCCTGATAGGGCACTTCGGGTCAGCATCTGGGATATTCAGCGCAGGATGCAGGATGCTGAAGGAGGCATTGCCGTACACAAATGGGATAGACAGGATAAACGATACGGAATATGCCTGTGCAGAGAAAGAGCTTGCATCCATGGAGGCCAGGGGATTCAGCTTCATATGCAGCAGCGGGGAATATTACCCGTCAAGCCTTCGGGAATGCGAAGACGCCCCGCTCGGCCTTTACTTGAGGAGCGGAAGCCCTCCTGAAAGCATATTCCACAGCAGGACATTCATTGCAGTCATCGGTACAAGAGACCTTACACCATACGGGAAAGACTGGTGCAGGCGGATAATATCATATCTGGCAGCTACAGAAGTGCAGCCGACTGTCGTAAGCGGACTCGCCATAGGTACAGACATAACAGCACACCGTGCAGCACTCGAATACGGTCTGCCAACAATTGCAGTGATACCGACAGGGATAGATGGAATCTACCCATTGAGGCACAGTATGGATGCAGACAGGATTGCCTCTTCTCCAGGAAGTGCAATAATAACGGATTTCCCGCCAGGGACAGCAGCAATCAAGCTCAACTTTCTCAGGAGGAACCGGATAATTGCAGGGCTCTGCAAAGCGACAGTGCTGATTGAATCGAAAATAAAGGGAGGCGGGATGATGACCGCAAGGCTTGCATTCTCATACAACAGGGATGTCCTTGCCCTCCCCGGAAGGATTGATGATCTCAGGTCGCAGGGATGTAACCTTCTTATAAGGGAAAAGATAGCCGAGCCTATAATATCCGGACACTCCATGGCGGAGACAATCGGGCTCAGGAACATACATGGAGACAGGGTCAAGACAGACGGGGAGGAAAAGATAAGGAGGATGTACTCAGGAAGAATGGACAGCAGTACAATAGACCTCATGGCCATGATTCTGCTCAAAATCAAGAAGCAAAGCGGGATAAGCATAGGCGAGATTGCCGAAGAGTGCAGGATAGAGTACAGGCGCGCTGCAGAACTTACCGGACTTCTTGAATATGACGGGCTCATTTCTACAGACCTTATGAGACGGTGCACAATAAATATCTAAAAAAATTGTATTTTTGCGCTCCGTTTCAACTTGTGGCGAATATGAATTTTGTAGATACACACACACATCTGTACGACGAGGCCTACAACGAAGACATCGGCAAGACTATATCCAGGGCTATCGGCTCAGGTGTAGCCAAGATGATACTTCCGGACATAGACAGCAAGTCAAGGGAGCCGATGTTCAGCCTGGCAGCCCAGTACCCTGGAATACTCTTTCCTTGTCTCGGGCTGCACCCTACGGAGGTGAACGCCAGCTGGAGGGACGAGATTGACCTGATTATGGAGCATACAGGGAAGACAGCGGTAGCAGCCATCGGAGAAATCGGGATGGACCTCTACTGGTCAAAGGAGTTCAAGGCAGAACAGGAGGAGGCATTCAGGGTCCAGGTGGAGCTTGCAGAAAAGCTCGACATTCCTATTATAATACACAGCAGGGAGGCCACAGAAGCGACACTGAGAATATTGGAAGACTACCGGGGACGTGGACTCAAAGGCGTATTCCACGCATACAGCGGAAGCATCGGGACATTCAGGGAGATTGAAAGGCTCGGGGATTTCTATGTCGGGATCGGAGGCGTAGTTACATTCAGGAAAGCTTCCATAGCAGAGACTATAAAGGATATACCCCTGGAACGCATCCTGACCGAGACGGATTCCCCATGGCTCACCCCAGCCCCGCACAGGGGGACAAGGAACGAAAGCAGCTATATCCCCCTCATCGCAGAAAAGATTGCCTCGCAGAAAGGCATCGGCATAGAGGAAGTGGCAGAGGCGACATGGGACAACGCACATAAACTATTCAGGATATGACAAACTGTTTGAGCGGCAAGGAAAAGGCATCAATCCTGCTCATATACACCGGAGGGACCATCGGAATGAAGCAGGACCCGGAAGACCTGACTCTGAAACCATTTGATTTCAGCCAGATACTGGACGAAGCACCGGAACTTGCCAAATTCGCCTACAAGATAGACACATACACATTCAACCCAATAATAGACTCCTCTGATGTGGAGCCGGGGCTATGGCAAGAGCTTGCACAGCTTATTGCCGACAGATACGAAAGGTATGACGGCTTTGTCATACTCCACGGTACAGACACCATGGCCTATTCTGCATCTGCACTCAGCTTCATGCTTGAGGACTTGTCAAAGCCTGTCATATTCACCGGCAGCCAGCTCCCGATCGGCGTCCCGAGGACCGACGGCAAGGAGAACCTGATTTCATCCGTAGAGATCGCAGCAGCCAAGGATGCGGACGGGCACGCCATTGTACCTGAGGTATGCATCTGCTTTGACAACATGCTCATGCGTGGCAACAGGACATCAAAGGTGAATTCGGACAACTTCCGCGCATTCAGGTCAGAGAACCTGCCACCTCTCGCAGAGGCAGGAATAAATATAAGGTACAGCACAGCTACAATACGCAGGCCGTCCGGTTGGGACAGGCCGCTCAAGGTACACACAGCACTTGACACAAGGGTCTCGATACTCAAGATTCATCCAGGGATAACCCCACAGGTTGTGAGGAACATATTGTGCGGCGACCAGACCAGGGCAGTGATAATAGAGACATACGGCTCCGGAAACGCGACGTGCAGGGAGTGGTTCACATCAATAGTACGTGAAGCATCGGAAAACGGGAAGATATTGCTCAATGTCACACAATGCCTTGGAGGGTGCGTCAACATGAACATCTACGCCAACGGAAAGAAACTCAAAGATTCCGGAGTCGTAAACGGATACGACATCACTACCGAGGGTGCATTGGCAAAGCTGTTTTTCCTGATGGGCCAGAGCAATGACAACTGCTGGGTCAAGATCATGCTCGAAGAGGACCTGAGAGGTGAAATATCCAAATAATTATTGCCAAATGAAAATTTATTGCTAAATTGCACCGGATTTGGGGATATACCGTTCCGCAACTCCTGGGAAATAACATAGAACAATTTAATACATTATTAATTAAACACACAAAAACAATTATGAAAAAATTTTTCATGTTTTTGGCAGTAATCGGCATCACAGCCATTTCTGCACAATTCGCAGCAGCTCAGGAAGCAGAGCAGGCTGCTGAGGAGACAACCGCAACTGAAGTGGCTGCAACTGAGACAGTTGACCCATTCAATGCACCTGCAGAGGAAGTTCCTTTCCACCAGGCTCTCAAGACAAAGTTCATCGAGGGTGGTGCAGGCTTCATGTCTCTCGTTATCATCTGTCTTATTCTCGGTCTTGCACTTTGTGTTGAGAGAATCCTTTATCTTTCATTCTCAAAGACCAACACCAAGAAGCTCCTTGCAAAGATTGAGTGCGCACTCCAGGAAGGTGGTGTAGAGGCTGCCAAAGAGGTTTGCCGCAACACACGCGGACCTGTTGCAAGCATCTTCTACCAGGGACTTCTCCGTATGGACCAGGGTATCGATGTTGTTGAGAAGACAGTCGTTTCATACGGTTCAGTACAGATGAGCCAGATGGAAAGCGGCCTTTCATGGATTTCCCTCTTCATCGCGATTGCACCTTCTCTCGGATTCTTGGGAACAGTTATCGGTATGATTGAGGCATTCGATGCTATCCAGGCAGCAGGTGATATTTCTCCAAACGTTGTGGCAGGAGGTATGAAAGTGGCGTTGATCACTACAGTCGGTGGTTTGATCGTAGCCGTTATCCTTCAGATTTTCTACAACTACATCCTCTCAAAGATCGACAGCCTTTCCATCGAAATGGAAGACGCTTCTATCTCATTGGTGGACACTTTGGTTAAATATCAGTCTAAATAATCTGAACAATGTATTCTAAAATTATTAAACTCACATCGTGGGCATTGCTTATCGCCGGCGTTGTCATAGGTGTACTCGGTTTCGTGATCGGGTTCACGACCAATGACGCTGTCGCTGTCGATGTACTGCTCTACTGGGCTTACGCTATGGTCGGCCTGACCTTGGCAGCTATCGTTGTGGTCGGCATCATCATCGGGGCCATGACCAACCCTAAGGGGCTGGTAAAGACCGGTGCTGTTGTCCTCGGCTTTGCAGCGCTGGTAGCAATAGCGTATGCAGTAGCCCCAGGTTCAGAGGCTGTCGGCATTGTCGGAACACAGCCAAGTACTGAAACACTCAAAATAACTGATACGGTACTCATCCTTACATATCTGTCATGCGCTGCAGCTGTAGCTGCTGTCATTGTCGGCTCAATTGTAGGTGCTATCCGTAAATAATCTGACATTATGGCAAAAAAGACACCGGAAATCAATTCAAGTTCAACGGCGGATATTGCATTCCTTTTGCTATGCTACTTCCTGATGACCACTACAATGGGTCAGGATTCAGGTCTGCAGCGCCGTTTGCCTCCTATGCCTGATGAGAAACAGAAGGTGGAGGACCAGAAGGTTAATCGCCGTAACATCATTGTTGTGAGGATTAACTCTGCCGACAGACTTTGGGCCGGCAACGATGCGATGGATGTCAGCCAGTTGAAGGACAAGATTAAAGAATTCCTTACTAACCCTACAAACGACCCTAATCTTCCGGAGAGGACTCCAAAGGAGATTGAAGGCTTCGGTACCTACAATGTGTCTAAGGGCGTGATTTCACTCCAGAACGACCGTGGTACCAGCTATCAGGCTTATATTTCAGTCCAGAATGAACTGGTAAAGGCCATCAACGAGCTTCGTGATGACTTCTGCTACCAGAACTACGGCAAGAAATACAGCCAGCTCGAGGAAGATTATCAGAAAATTGCCAGGGAGGCAATACCTCAGAACATATCTGAGGCAGAGCCTAAGGATATAAACAAGAAATAAGGAGATCATACTATGTCTAAATTCGGAAACAACGAAAAGAAATCAATGCCTGCGTTGACGACATCGTCCCTCTCAGACATCGTGTTTATGCTCCTGTTCTTCTTCATGGTCACCACCAGTATGCGTGAGACGGAGAATAAAGTCATGGTCAAGCTTCCAGAAGCTACGGAAGTAGCTAAACTTGAAAGGAAGGACTTGACATCATACATCAACGTGGGCCCTCCTATCAAGAGCCTCCAGGCTCAGTTTGGTACGGATGCCCGTATACAGCTGAACGACTCGTTCAAGACCGTTGATGAGATCCGTGACTTCATCGCCGCTGAGCGTGATGCTATGAGTGAGGCCGACAGGCAGTTTATGACAGTAACCATTAAAGCTGATGAGAACGTCAGGATGGGTATCATCACAGACGTAAAGCAGGAGCTCCGTAGGTGCTCTGCCCTCAAGATTATGTACGCCGCAAGAAAATCCGGCGGAGAATAATATATCAGCATACTATAGAAAGGGTTGTCCAAGCATTGTTTTGTGACAACCCTTTTTTATAAATACCATGCAAACTATGAAAATCAAAGGAACATCAATAATAGGAGCACTTCTTTCCGCCATTTCAATATTCAGCAGCTGCAGCAATGAGGAAAGCGGCCAGGCAAAATACATCTTCGTAATGATTGGAGATGGAATGGGTGCATCACATGTAGCTGCTGCAGAATCATATATGTCATATCAGGCAGGAAAATTGGGAGGAGAACAGCTGACATTCACAAAGTTTCCGGTCTATGGGACCTGCACTTCATATTCAGCCAACAAGAACATAACATGCTCATCCGCATCTGGCACAGCCATAGCTACAGGGCACAAGACCAACAACAATATGCTCGGTGTAGACCCGGACGGAAAGCCTCTTAAAAGCATGGCCTATACCCTGAAAGAGCAGGGATACCGTATCGGGATCACTACATCTGTCCCGGTCAACCATGCAACACCGGCTGCTTTCTACGCGAACTCAACATCCAGGCATGACTACTATAATATCGCCATGCAGATACCGGAAAGCGGATTTGATTTCTTCGCAGGAAGCGGGCTGATTGACATCAACGGAAGCGATGGACAGATGGAGCCGATGGATGAAGTCCTGGAAAAGGCTGGATACGATGTCTGCTATGGAGTGTCCGAACTGAAGGAAAGCACAGATGACGACGGAGTTGTCCTCCTTGCCCCAAGCCAGAGGAAGAAGGCCCTCAACTATGAGGTGAAATATGATGAGAAAGATGACACCTCTGCAGAAGTACTGCAGGCTGCAATTGATTTCCTTGGTGACAAAAATCCTTTTTTCATAATGTATGAAGGAGGAGAGATTGACTGGGCAGCACACTCCAATGACCTGAAGTCCACAATTGAATCAGTGATGAAGTTTGACGATGCTGTCAAGGTTGCATACGAATTCTACCTTAGGCATCCGGAGGAGACACTGATAATTGTGACAGCAGACCATGAGACAGGAGGCATAGCCCTTGGAGCAGATGCGCACCACTACGAGCTGAGATGGGAGAATCTCTCTAACCAGGACAAGGACGGATGCAACCGTGAAGTGAACATTGGCTGGACATCCGACACCCATACAGGCGGCCCAGTCCCTGTGTTTGCAATAGGCAAAGGTGCAGAAAGGTTCGGGGGAAGAATAGACAATACAGACATTTACGGCAAAATTGTACTCAACTAAACGTAAATTGAATTATCTTTGTACGATTTTATCGCGCCAGTCCGAGGCTGTCAGGCAGTTTTGTGCGGCGCGGTTCCATTGCAGAAACAAAGCATAAACTAATTTAATATGGAAAAATTGATAAGGACCAAAGTGAAAGCCCTGCTGAAACAAGAGCCGGGACAGGAAGTTCTTGCCAAAGGATGGGTAAGGACAAAGAGAGGTAACAAGAGCGTTGCGTTCATCGCCCTGAATGATGGTTCTACAATAAATAACATACAGATTGTCGCAGATGTAGAGAAATTCAGCGATGAAATCCTGAAGAAGATAACTACAGGAGCATGCATAGGAGTGCGCGGAAAATTAGTCCAGTCAATGGGAAGCGGCCAGGCAGTAGAGATCCAGGCTGCTGAAATCGAGATTTTCGGAGAGGCTGACCCTAATACCTATCCTCTCCAGAAAAAGGGTCACAGCATGGAGTACCTGCGCAGCATTGCGCACCTGAGGCCAAGGACAAATACATTTGGAGCTGTCCTCAGAATCAGGCATGCAATGGCATTTGCCATACACAAATATTTCAACGACAAGGGATTTGTATATCTGCATACTCCGCTTATCACAGCTTCTGACTGCGAGGGGGCCGGAGAGATGTTCCAGGTGACAACCCTCGATATGGACAACCTTCCACGCACTGAGCAGGGAGCAATCGACTATAGCCAGGATTTCTTCGGGAAACAGACAAGCCTCACTGTAAGCGGGCAGCTTGAAGGTGAGCTCGGGGCTATGGCACTCGGCGAGATCTACACATTCGGACCGACATTCCGTGCAGAGAACTCAAACACTCCGCGCCACCTTGCAGAATTCTGGATGATCGAGCCGGAAATGGCATTCTATGAGATAGAGGACAACATGGAGCTTGCAGAGGACTTCATCAAGTCACTTGTCCGATATGCACTCGAGAACTGCCTGGATGACCTGAAATTCCTGAACGACATGTTTGACAAGGAACTTATTGCAAGGCTTGAAAGCGTTGTGAATACAGAGTTTGTAAGGCTTCCGTACACTGAAGGAATCAGGATTCTTGAATCCTCAGGAGAGAAATTCGAATATCCGATAAGCTGGGGTGTTGACCTCCAGAGCGAGCATGAGAGATACCTTGTCGAGAAGCACTTCGGCAAACCTGTAATCATGACAGACTATCCTAAGGACATCAAGGCATTCTACATGAAGCAGAACGAAGACGGCAAGACTGTACGCGGAATGGATGTGCTCTTCCCTAAGATCGGGGAAATTATCGGAGGTTCAGAAAGGGAGTCATCACTTGAAAAGCTTGAGGCACGTATCAATGAGCTTGGCATGAGCCACAGCACATTGGAGTGGTATCTTGATACCCGCCGTTTCGGGTCTGCCCCTCACAGCGGATTCGGACTCGGCTTCGAGCGTCTGCTGCTCTTCGTTACCGGCATGAGCAACATCAGGGATGTCATTCCATTCCCAAGGACCCCAAAGAATGCTGAATATTAATATTTCACTGTTATGCTTATAATCGGAATAGCCGGTGGCTCAGGTTCAGGAAAGACAACTGTGGTAAACGCAATTGTTGAGGAGTTGAAGGACAGGGTTGTTGTAATACCGCAGGATTCCTATTACAAGGATTCAAGCCACCTGAGTGACGAGGAAAAGAAATACATGAACTTCGACCATCCGGATTCAATAGATTTCAAGCTGCTGACAAGCCAGCTGAAACAGTTGAAGGAGGGTGAAAGCATTGAGCAGCCCGTATATTCATACATTACATGCTCACGCTCAAAGACAGAGACCATCACTGTAAACCCGGCAGAGGTAATAATAATTGAGGGAATCCTTATATTCACCTGCCCGGAGTTGCGCAAGCAGATGGACATCAAGCTGTTTGTCGATGCGGACGATGATGACAGGCTTATGAGGGTAATGGCAAGGGACATCATTGAACGCGGAAAGACAGTCGAGACTGTCATCGAGAGGTACACAAAGACTGTAAAGCCTATGTACCTGCAGTTCATTGAACCGAGCAAACGTTATGCTGACATCATAATTCCTCAGGGAGGACACAACAAGGTAGCCATAGATGTGCTTATCGCTACCATTGAAAAGTCACTAGGAGCAGAATAGTGGATTTCAAGGGGTTCATAAAAAGAATCACTCCTGAAGACAAGGCAGGACTATATATCACCGTGATATTCCATCTCACGGTGATTATTGTCTTGCTTATACTGCAGATCGGTGCCGTATCACAGAGGGAGAATTCATTTGTACTGGATTTTTCACAGCAGGAGGAGCGCGAAAGGCTGGAGGCAGAACAGGAATTCAGGGAAAACATAAGCCGCCACATTGACGAAATGATAAAGGCTGCAGCAGCACAGTCAGGACAGTCTGTAAGAAATATCGCTGTTGATGCGTCAAGGGTGCAACTGAAAGACGACAGGGGCACAGATGCAGACCAGCTTTACAGGGATGCTGAGAGACTGGCAAAGGAGCTGGCAGGCGGCAGGCAGGCCATTGAGGAGGACGCAAGGGAGGAAACCGTAGACTTGTCACGTACAGAAGGAAAGGATATGGCCTCACAGAATGAGTACAAGGGTCCTTCCGTTGTGTCATATACACTTGACGGGCGCAAGGCAAGCCACCTCAAGATTCCGGCATACAGGTGTATGGGTGGAGGCGATGTCTCTGTCATCATAACAGTGGACAGACAAGGAGCCGTCCTGAATGCAAAAGTTGACGAAAGTGTATCTTCCACAGACCAGTGCCTCAGGAACTATGCTGTCCGCGCAGCCCGCCTTTCAAAATTCTCTGTCTCACAGACTGCACCTGCCCGGCAGACGGGTGAAATCGTATACCGCTTCATTGCACAGTAGCAGGCACTCCCCTGCTGCACCGCACATCATGCATAATTCCTCCTGACAAGACGGAAAGTTACCCGTCCTACGGCAACTGAACAGGAGATATAGCCATAGATAGTCCAATGTCAATTCCAGTACCGCATTGCCAGTCTGTACAAGGACTTCGTCACTGACATATTCCAGCATAGACTGTCAAAGTCACCGGTACAAGACTCTTCATGGCTTCCAGCAATTCCGTATCAGGAATCCCGCACTCTCCCCTTATTGAATCCGCTGCACCAAGGACAATATCCTTTGTCCATGGCTCTTTGGAGCAGCCATATATTGCTACAGCAATCATCTTTGTCCTGCATATTCTGCTAACAGGGATGCAAACTCAGTGATTATTTCTGAAAAGGCGCATGCAGTGTTTTACATTCAACAAAAACGCACACTTTTCTGTGTACGTACACAGAAAAATTGCTATATTTACGGCGGATTTCATAAATAGACCATAAATACTTATTTAAATGGACATTATTTCAAGAACAGGAGAAGCAAATGACAGCATACCGTTCATCAATGAGGACTTTATGCTGACCAATGATTATGCACGTGAACTATATCATGAAAGTGCGGAAAAGATGCCTATCATAGACTACCATTGCCATCTTGTGCCGAAAATGATTGCAGACAATTACCGGTTCCGTGACCTCACTGAGGTATGGCTCGGCGGTGACCACTACAAGTGGAGGGCAATGCGCGGCAACGGTGTGAATGAGGAATATATCACAGGAGGACGTCCTGGATACGATAAATTCATGAAATGGGCTGAAACGGTTCCATATACAATGCGCAATCCCCTGTATCACTGGACTCATCTCGAACTGGCACGAGTATTTGGCGTGTATGAGCTGCTCAGTCCAAAGACTGCAAGAAAAATATATGATGAATGCACAGCCATGCTCCAGACAGATGAATTCCGGGGACAGGAACTTATGAAGAAATTCAATGTCAAGGTTGTATGCACAACCGACGACCCTGTTGACAGCCTTGAATACCATAGATACATAAATGAGCATCCATTCGGTGTGAAGATACTGCCAGCGTGGAGGCCTGACAAGGCTATGGCGATTGAGAAACAGGAACAGTACAGAGAATATATCGGCAGGCTCAGCGAAGTATCTGGCGTCTCCATCTGCAATTACCAGGACCTTCTGGATGCACTGCAAAAACGCCATGACTTTTTCCATGAAATGGGAAGCCGCCTTTCTGACCACGGACTTGATACATTCTATGCAGAAGACTTTGAAATTGAAGATGTTGACAGAATATTCCGCAACACATTGAAAGGAGTTCAGCCATCCATGGAGGAAATTGCCAGGTTCCGTAGCGCAATTCTGCTGGACTTTGCAAAAATGGACCACAGGAAAGACTGGGTACAGCAGTTCCATATCGGGGCAATACGCGACAACAACACAAGGATGTTCCGCAGCATAGGGCCGGATACCGGATATGATGCAATAAATGATATCCAGTGCGCTGCAGCAGGACACAGGTTCCTTGACAGGCTGGCCATGGAAGACAAGCTTGCCAAGACCATACTGTACAATCTCAATCCTAAAGACAATGAAGTGCTTGCAACAATGGCATATACATTCAACGACGGGAGTACACCCGGCAAGATTCAGCTTGGCTCCGGCTGGTGGTTCCTTGACCAGGAAGACGGCATGCGCAAACAGATGAATGCCCTGTCATCACTGGGACTGCTGAGCCGATTTGTCGGCATGCTCACCGATTCGAGAAGCTTCATCTCCTACCCGAGACATGAGTATTTCAGGCGTATCCTGTGCTGCATGCTTGGAGAGGACATTGAAAAGGGACGGCTGCCTAAAAGTGAGATGGAATTCATCCACCAGATGGTCAAGGACATTTCATACAACAATGCAGACAGGTATTTCAATTTCTGACAATAAGAGCCTCCTCAATCTCAAGAATATGATATCTCGTGCCTTAAAGCAGAGACTTTCATTATAAGGCAATAAAGCAGTTGCAGGAAAAAAAGAACCGTTCATGTACATTGCAGAAAAGAGCTCAGGAAGATATTCAGAGTTGACAACAATTGGCATCGCACAAACTGATGAAGAAGCCCAAAAATTTATTCAAAATGGACTCAAATTGATAGACCGTATCAAGATGAAGTTTCAAATGTCCCCAAAAGTCACTAAAAAAGCAAGAATTTCGTCAAAAAAGAGTTAAAATCATTGTCGAAACCACAAAAACAAAATCGGTAACTTCCTATAACTTAGAAAGTTACCGATTTGAGCGGAAAACGGGATTCGAACCCGCGGCCCTCAGCTTGGGAAGCTGATGCTCTACCAACTGAGCTATTTCCGCAAATCTATGATTGCACAAGACCGTCAATCAAAGCCTGTAAAACCTGAACAGGACTGCAAATATAATTCTTTTTTATTTAAAAACACATATATCCCGGCAAAATATTTTGCCGGGATATAAAAAATCATTCAACAACAGAAGGTGCAGCAAGCGCAGCCTTGATTGTCTCGTCAATATCAAGATAGAAACGATAGAAAGCCTCGTCCCCAAGCTTCGAATAGCGTCCTACCAGGGCATTCACCTGCGGCATCATATATGGGGCAGTCTCCATCCATTCCCCATCCTTTGGAACTATGCCCTCTGACTTCGCAAAGTCAAGGAACCTTGCCTCCAGCCCTATTTCCCTGAAATATGCCTCCAGACGTGAGAAGTCATCAATCTGTGAGAGCCTGTAGCCGTATTTGTCGAAAGCCCACGAAGCAAACCTCATCTGGATTGCCTTCTTGTTGCAGTCAATGAAGAACCTCGTGGCCCTGGTAGTATCTATAGGCACAAACATGTCAGGTACGATTCCTCCTCCGCCATAGACTTTCCTGCCTCCTGCAGTATTGTATTCCACGCTCCTGTCAATCCGGATACTGTCCGCCTCAGTCATTTCTCCATGCGCATATCTCTCATATATATCGTATGCATAGTCAGGTGAATAAGGCTTCTGGATACAGCGTCCCGCAGGAGTGTAGAAACGTGCCACTGTAATCCTTATGCCGGAACCGTCTGTAAAGTTTACAGGCTCCTGTACAAGGCCTTTGCCGAATGAGCGGCGTCCGACTATCACTCCCCTGTCATTGTCCTGCATTGCACCCGCGAATATCTCGCTTGAAGATGCAGAAGACTCACCTATCAGGACCGACAACCCTATATCTTTCAGGGCCCCCCTTCCATCGGCACGGAACTCCTCCCTCTTACGGTGCAGCCCTTCCATATAGACAATCAGGTCACCTTTCTCAAGAAACTCATTGCAAAGGAGCAAGGCCTGGTCCAGATATCCACCGTTATTGTCACGGAGATCAAAGATGAGACGCTTCATGCCGTCATCCTGCAGCTTCCTATATGATTTTACAAATTCCTGGTATGTGGTGCGGGAGAATTTTGTCAGCCGGATATACCCTGTAGTATCATTTACCATGAATGCCGCATCAACGCTGTTCACAGGAATCTTGTCACGTATTATCTCAAAGGGGATGATGGAAGACTGTCTCAGGACGGTAACGCCGACCTTTGAACCGGAAGGGCCTTTCATCAGCCTTACCATTGAATCCTGCGGAGTCTTTACACCTGCTATATTCCTGTCATCTACCTTGATTATACGGTCTCCTGACTTCAGGCCCGCCCTTTCTGACGGTCCTCCAGGTATGACACTGAGTACAACTGCGGTGTCATTCGGTACATTGAACTGTATCCCGATCCCTTCGAAATTGCCGGCAAGTTCAGTCTCCGATGCCTCAAGCTGGACAGGAGGCAGATATATGGAATGCGGATCCAGTTTCTCAAGGGCAGCTTCGACAGCTGCATCTGTCATTCCCTTGATGTCAATCGTATCAACATAGTTCTTTTCGATCTCCTGCAGAATCAGGTTCAGTTTACGCCAGCTGCTGTAGTCTCCGTCAAGTTTCCTGCTGCCCTTCAGGCTGAATGCCAGCGATGCCACCAGGACACCGATTGCAACCCCAAGGATTGCAGCCCACAATGCACTATTCTCCTTTTTCATGTCTAATCTTCCTTTTCTACTTCTATGCCTGCCTTGCGCAGCAGGTCTACACCGTCAGTAAGACGGTATTCATCCCTGTAGACCACCCGCTTTATCCCGGCCTGGATTATAAGTTTGGAACATTCTATGCACGGAGCCGCGGTAACATACAAGGTCGAATCCTTGCTGCTGTTGCCGGACTGGGCCACTTTTGTGATGGCATTTGCCTCGGCATGCAGGACATACGGTTTGGTAATCCCATTCTCATCCTCGCAGATATTCTCAAATCCGGACGGCGTACCATTGTAGCCGTCAGAAATAATCATCCTGTCCTTGACTATGAGTGCACCGACCTGGCGTCTCCTGCAATATGAATTCCTTGCCCATATTGCAGCCATATCCATGTAGCTGTGGTCAAACTTTTCCATAATATATAATAGCTATCCTGAAATCAAGTTTGTGTCAAATCATCAAGCCCTGGACATATTCTTAGTTCCTCTGGTACAGATAACGCTTGATACTCCTCTTCGGGGTCCTCTCGAAATCTTCAGGAAGAATTTCTATCTTCTTGATTCTTGCATAGTTTGGAAGTTCCTTATTTGCTTCGACAAGAGAGTTGGCCAGATGTTTTTCAAGCGCATCACGGTCAAGCCCGTCAACTTCTCCCTGGTGGAAATCAGGATAGATGAGCGCAGTCAATGCCCCTTCGTCCTCAATCACAAGTGAATCAATAACGTATGGCATATTATTGGTGACACATTCTATTTCCTCCGGATATATGTTCTGGCCTGAAGGGCCGAGAATCA
This sequence comes from Bacteroidales bacterium, assembly GCA_023667095.1. Lineage (GTDB taxonomy): Bacteria > Bacteroidota > Bacteroidia > Bacteroidales > UBA932 > Cryptobacteroides. Next base: position 122,394 of record JAMPAT010000004.1, on the reverse strand, counting down.
TGCATTTTGAGCGTCCGCGCAGGAATAGATAGCCATCCTCGTCAATCACTCCCATGTCACCTGTACGGAACCAGCCATCTTCAGTAAAGACAGCATTGGTAGCCTCCTCGTTCTTGTAATATCCAAGGAACACATTGGCACCCTTGACAAGGACCTCACCAGGTACATTCACCGGATCTTCAGAATCTATCTTGATTTCCATCCTCGGAGCTGCCTTTCCGCATGAGAACTCCTTTGTAGTCTTCCAGTCATCATACGCAAGGATAGGGGCACATTCTGTCATGCCGTAGCCAACAGTATAAGGGAAATTTATTTTCTTGAAGAACGACTCCACCTCACGGTTAAACGCAGCACCTCCGATTATGACCTCCTCAAATCTGCCTCCAAATGCAGCAACCAGCTCATTCAAAATCTTTTTCTGTATCACCTGGTCAAGAAGCGGAAGCTTCATCATGAACTTGATACCGTTCTTCTCAAGTACCGGTTTCAGCTTGCTCTTGTAGACTTTCTCTATGATGAGAGGAACAGCAATGACGATATCCGGCTTGACCTCCGCAAGTGCCTGCATTATAATCTTAGGGCTTGGAACCCTTGTGAGGAAATGCACATGCGTACCTATGGTGAGTTCAAACAGAAGTTCGAACATCATTCCGTACATGTGTGCAGAAGGAAGCATCGCGACCACATTTGAGGTATTGTTCAGCATAGGGAGCACTTCCTTTGCAAACATGATGTTTGACCACAGGGCCCTGTATGGAATCATGACTCCCTTTGAGAATCCTGAAGTACCGGAAGTGTAGTTTATAAGAGCAAGTTCATCAGCTGTATCCTCATAATAGTCAAGGCAATCAGGAGTGAAGTTCATCGGGTATTTCTTTCCGAAAAGTTCATTCAGATGCTCCCTCACTGTCCTGATTTCCTCAGTCCTGGCATACAGGAGAGAGAATGTATTTATCTGGACGACAGCACTCAGGTTAGGCATTTCATTCTCTGTAAGTCCCTCCCAGACAACATCATCAACAAAAAGGATCTTTGCCTCCGAATGATTGACAAGGTGATGCACGTTTCCCGGCTTGAATTCATGCAGGATCGGCACTGGGACAGCCCCGTATGTCAAAGCAGACAGGAATGACACCCCCCAGTTTGCCTGGTTGCGTGAACAGATGGCAATCTTGTCACCTTTTACTATGCCGCAATGTTCATATATTATATGCATTTTTGCTATCCTGCGGGCAACATCCCTGTAATGCAGTGTCACCCCCTGGTAATTGGAGAGGGCCGGACGGTCCCAATTCTCCCTGATGCTTTTTTCATAAAGCTTATTAACTGACTGAAATTCCATAGTATTGCTAAAAATCTTATTTTAAATCTATTGTTGTTTTCTTTCCATCGTATCTTGTAACTTCCACACCACCCTGCACAGGCTTGACGGCACTGTCAGGACGGATTCTCCTGTCCCCTTCATACAAGGTAAGGGGGACACCTCCATAGAACGGATACAGCAGGGTCTGCAACGATGTCCTGACCACCCAATATGTCTTGCCTGAAACCTTGATCATCTCCGGAAGACCCTTTATGCTCTCCTTGCATGAAATGCCTTTCCAGCTTGCAGGCTTCCTGCCCTGGAGATTATACATATCGACTGTATTGTCCTTATGCAGTACCATTGCATTGTATTTCCCTGTCCCGTTGAAATCATATACATCCGGCCCCAAAAGGATATCCTTGCCAAGATTGACAGGAAAAGGCTTCACAAAACGCCCGAGACGGTCTATCAGATAGAGACTCGAGCCTGATGCGAACAGGATCTGAAGCTTGCCGTTTGCAAAATAGTCTATAGTCGAGGCATTTCCGCACAAAGGTGTCTTGAATGCCACCGTCCAGAGTGCCTTTCCGCTTTCATCGGCAAGGCAGAGCGACATGTCATCCTGCTGGCTGAAAGTGTTCATCTTCCCTGTCCCTGAATTCTTCACGCTGAATGGTCCCTTCGGTATATTGACCATATCGTCAATCTCAGCCACATGGGCCTCGTCCATTGCAACGGAGCTCCTGTCAAGTGTGAACGAAAGCCAGGACGTCCCTTTTGAATATCCTGCCTTAAAGACAGCAGGGGCAAATGCCACAGGCCCGAATGAAGTCTTGAGCTTCTCCGCATATTGTCTGCGGAAGACCCTGTCCAGAAGTCCCGGTTCCTCTGTCATTGAGATATATGCAAGGAAATTAATGTTTTTTCCGTCAATTCTGCCGGCCAATGAGACATCTGACATATATTCGGAAAGACGCCTTTCAAGCACATGCCCGTTCACATACTCCCTGATTGCCGCCTGGCTTCCGGCAATAATCCATCCATCGATGAATGTAAATTCCGATTCATCCGGGACTGAAAAAAGCGAGCCGAAAAGGGATGAAGCAAAGCCCTGGTACTCAAAATCATGTACAGCAGGCACATAATTCTTGTCCAGTGCGATGTCCATACCTTTGAAAAGTATGCCCGGATCCGGCTTGCCAGTCTTTATCAGCAGCACATTCTCCAATGACTGGCCGACACGGAAAGATGCGACAGCAACCTCTTTCAAGTCAATAAGTTCAGCCCATTTTACAGGTGAAATGCCGGTCCTTTTGCAAAGTGCGTCAGCAATTGCATCATACTTTGCCTTGCCGATTCCCGTGTCGGCAAATTTCTCATACGCAGCCACAGATGCGGAAATGCAGGAAACAGGGAGCGAAAATGCTGAAACTGTATATGACGGAAGTACACAGGCTACGGTGGATGAAGCTGACGGAACTTCACCCAGTACATTCATGAACTCTTCATTCCCTCTGCCATATACTGATGTCCCGGACATGAACAGATGCTCCAGGCCAACATTGTCGAAAGAGAAGGCCATCCATGTGGAGAGCCTGCGGAAAAATTCAGCATATTTCCGGTATTCAGGATTCATGACGGCTGCGAACAGCTTTGACATGCTGCCGTTCAATATATACAGCTGCCCTTTCCCGCCACGGACAGCAGCCTGTGCCTCGCAGAAACCTTTCTGGTCAAGCACTGATATGCCTTGCGAAATATGTCTCCCGGAAGACTTCAGTATAACATCCGAAGTGGAGACAAGAAGTATATTGCGCCTCTCAAGATAAGTCCCCTTCTCTGCAAGCTTCGAGCAGTCCAGGGCGGAAGAGAACAGCCCTGCCTGCTCCGCAACTTTCCTCACTGCATAGAAATCTTCAGGCAAGGTACTCCCTGCCTTGGCAGCATCTATAACCAGAAGCGGGGACAGTTTCCCGTCATAATGCCATGAGACAACAGACCTGGCATCTTTCATTGAGGGCATCTCCCCTGACGCAATCTTAAGGCAGAGGGAATCAAGGAACCTCCCGAACACTCCGTCATCAAAAAAGCCGACTGCAGACCCTTCTCCGGACAAAGTCTGGGCAAGAGTCTGCAGCTCATTAAAATACATTACAGAAGAGGCATCTGCAGGCACCGCACAGAAAAGCCCTCCGCGGCTGCTTGACACGACCTCCATGTTTTCCGTCCCAGACTTTCCTGCAGGGATACCGGAATACAGGAAATATACTGCCACGCCTACCCCTGTTGCAAGAATAAATATGGCAGAAATAAGGACGGAGATTGTCTTTCTGTCCATGACAGGCTACCTGACAGCTACAGCTTCGATCTCGACTTTTACGCCAAGTGGAAGTGCTGCAACCTGGTAGCATGCCCTTGCAGGCTTGTCACCGGTAAAATACTCCGCATAGACCTCATTCATGGCCTTGAAATTTGCAATATCATCAAGAAGCACTGTAGTCTTCACGATGCTGCCATAGGAAAGTCCAGCCTCTGAAAGGATGGCACCTATATTCTTCAATGACTGGTGTGTCTGCTCCTCAATGGTCCCTGGGATGCTCCCGTCAGCCGGTACGACAGGGATCTGCCCTGACACATAGAGTGTTCCATTGACTTCTACAGCCTGTGAATATGGCCCTACGGCCTTAGGTGCATTTTCGGTAGCGATTATCTTTTTCATCTTCTAAAATTTAGGTGGTACAATATGTCCTGGCATCTCCCAGGCCGTCCGGAACGTTCCAGGAGCAGGCGCACAATTTTGCAAAGATAATGATAATTTTGTATTTTTGTTTCCCGAAGAATATTATTGAAGAGATAATAACAAGAAAAAGCATGAGATTCAATTATTTTCTATCAATCATGGCCTCATTGGCAATGATTGCAGGATGTGAAGAAGCAGGGCCGGAACTTCCGGAAGACAACAAGGGAGAAATAGAGAATCCTGACCCGGAGAATCCTGACAAGCCAGATCCAGACAACCCGGAAAATCCGGATCCCGACAATCCAGGGGGGGCCACTCAGAAAACATTTTATTACATGGAAGTCACGTCACAGCCGGAAAGCTGGGAGGGGGACTACATCATAGCATATACATCATCATCCGGCATAACGGCATTCGATTCCTGGGACGATTCAAAATATGGACAGAGCCGTACAGACCTCATGCCGGCCATGACAGAGGAAGGCATCCCGTCTGAAGAGGGTGACAAATGCAAGGCTATATTCTCACAAGACGGAACAGGATATACAATCTATGTCTCCAATGTAGGCTATATAGGATATTCGGGAAGCAAGAACTCATTGAGCAGGAGCGATGAAGCGCCGTCTGTCTCTGACAAGGAGTTCCATTGGGAGATATCATACGGCACACACGCAAGCCTGAGTCCGATGTCTTCAACTGGCAGGGAACTGCAATGGAACGCATCTGCTCCAAGGTTCGCCTGCTACACGTCATCACAGAAAGTCCTGACACTGTACAGAAGAAGCGTATCTGACGGCAAGCCTGGCAGCGGGACAGGCCCAGACAACCCTGGCCCTGTGGACCCGACCGATCCCGTTGACCCTGTTGATCCTGTTGACCCGGACAAGCCTGATCCTGATGGGCCAGGAGACTACGAGCCGCTTCCGAACAATGCGAAATATGGATGGTACGAGCTTCCTATAATGAATGTAAGCAGCAACGGGAAATACACTACGGACAGCTCAGATCCGGACATCTATTTCGCGCACCATATATGCGCAGGCCCCGAGAAAGGCCCTAACGGAAAGCCGGCCCGCAACTACACTGTCTGCTTCAGCGCAAAGCACCATTGTCCGGTATGGGTTGCAGCCCCGAGGCATAAGATGTATGAGACAAAGGGCTGCAACAGGACAGATGCCTACAAGGCTGACCCTGAAATCCCGTCATCAATACAGTACAGCAGCAAATCCACAGGAGGAGGATGCAACAAGGGGCACATGCTCGGTTCTGCCGAGCGCATCTGTTCAGATGGGACCAACAGACAGGTATTCTACTACAGCAATATTGCTCCACAGAGATCATCCACATTCAATACCGGAGGAGGTGGATGGAACACCCTTGAAGACTGGGTTGACGGACAGGTATGCTCTGATACCCTGTACGTTGTCGTCGGGACGTATTTCGACCAGTACACTGACAGACGTGGATATTCCGACAGCCCGGCAAAGATTTCATTCGGAGGACGCAGCGATGTCTCAAGGCCGACAATGTTCTACTATATCCTGATGAGGACCAAGTCCGGCAACAGCGGAAAGCCCCTGTCCAAATGCTCAGCATCGGAAATCAAGTGCGCAGCATTCGTCAGGAGCCACAACACGCCGACAAAGGTATCCGTAAGTTCACAGGACCTGATGTCTGTGTCAGACCTTGAAAAGATTACTGGGTTCACATATTTCGCAAATGTACCGCAAGCCCCTAAAGACAGCTACAATGCCTCTGACTGGGGGTTATAGGAAATGAGGCTGGCTTCCGGCACGGAAGACATATATGGACTTATGCTCACCGATAGAAAGCGTGAGCGTCAGGCGGCAGGTTTCACCCTCCTTGAGTCCAAGCATTGAAACAGGCAGGAATACACGTCCTGCCTGTTCTGTATGCCCTTGTGGAACAGTACTGTCAATGCGTCCGCTGAAAACAGGCAGGGTTTCCTTTGTGGCCGGCAGCAGTTCATCCGCGGCAACTGACCACTCAACCTGGCCGCTCCAGTCAGTCTCGGTATAGTTGGCGACACAGACCTTTACATTAAGGGTATCCCCCTGTGTCAGCAGCTGTTTCCCATAATATGCAATCGGCTTCAATGCAGCTATCTCCGATGTACAAGACTCAGCGTCAGGAAGCAGAAAGCCTCCGCAGTCCTCACCCATTGCGGCATCAATATCCTCCATATAGTTTTCAGCATTGTCCTTTCTTCCTATCCAGACGAGCTCTATACCGTCCATGCAGCCTATATACGATGGATGCCTGTGCCCGATGGAAGCATCATCTGAACTGATAAATACACCCTCGGCATCTGCAGCGGCAAAAGCTTCTTCAGGCAGGCTATATGAACATACCTGCCAATAATTTATACCTTTTTCAGCAGCTCTGGAGAAAAGCATCCTCCACCACCATTCCTTCATCTGTCTCCGTCCCTCTCCCGCTGCTCCGGCATATTTTACACCACGCAGGAACACACGGTTGCCGTTCACAGACATGTAGCCGTTTTCAACTGTCAAATCCCTGACTGCAAAAACACATTCAGCCCTGTCAGAGCAGTCCATTGCCGTCAGGCTTGCATCAAGACGGTACATGTCAGGATGGAATTCGCTCCACAGTGAGACTGGATCTGCGACTTCCATCCTGTATCTGAACTCATTGCTGCCCTTGGCCAGGCTTACTTCATACTGTACACTTCCCTTTGCATCCCTGTCGCCTGTCCCTGCAGGATTTACACAGAGACGAAGATGCGCCTTGCCTGCACGCACGGATTCGACAGAGACCTTTACATCGGCATAGCATGACTCTGCATCAGGCTCGACAACAACATCGGAAATATATGTGGAATCATATGCTTCAAGATACATATTTCCATATATTCCGTCACTCGCCTTCAGGGAAACCTCAGCCTTGTTCCCGGCCAGAGGAGGCAGTTCATATATATGTGGCAATGCAGGATGGCTGAAACTCCCGATACTGTCCCCATCTACCCAGAGGGTAGTCTCCCCTGCACGTTCAAGGACAAGACGGAGACGGCGTCCGGCAAATGAAGACGGCACATTTACAGTCCTGTGGTACATTATCCATTGCCTCCCCCTCCTGTGATGCTGCCCTGCGGCCTTCTCCGGAATCCCAGGAAGACTGCAGTCCCCGAATGTGCTGTGCCATTTCCCGTCCAGGCGCATACGTTCCCTTCCAGCTTCTGCCGCCGCAACCGTCCCTGCCAGAAGCAATATGCCTGATACCAACATATAATATATCCCTTTCATGTCCTAATCTGTTTTATGGCTCTTCAAAATAAGCGCGCCAAATTACAAATAATCGCTTAAATTGCCAAAATGATGTCCTGTATATCTATGTCCGCTGCTGATATGACCTGGATTCAATGCGCAACCATTGCCCGTAAAATGTAAAAATTCTTTACACCAGCGGCTCAAAGCTGTAAAGTAATTTTACATAAGAGCCTAAAACACAAAAATATAAATCCGGACATATCAATGACATAAGTTCAATGGTACAAGTTTCGCTCCTATTCTGGAATGTCCATGGGATGCACCCGGACTTCTGTACTTCAAACGATGCAATACGTTGCACTTGCCGTCTGCCTCAAACGGCAGGAAGCTGCAATAATGCAGATGTCCTGAAAGCATAATAATGATAAAATAACTGAACTATGATTAAAGTAACAGACCTTTCAAAAGTATTCAGGACAGAAGAGATCGAGACAACTGCCCTTGACAGGATTTCCTTTGAAATAAAGGAGGGGGAATTCGTTGCGATAATGGGTCCGTCCGGATGCGGCAAGTCCACCTTGCTGAATATCCTCGGACTCCTGGACAATCCAACATCTGGAAGCTATATGTTCCTCGGCGCAGAGATCGGCAGCCTCAAGGAAAGGGAGCGCACAAAGTTACGCAAGGGAAACATCGGATTCGTGTTCCAGAGCTTCAACCTCATAGATGAACTTAATGTATATGACAACATCGAGCTCCCCTTAAGGTATCTCAATATCCCTGCTTCCGAAAGGAAAGGAAAAGTCAATGCAATAATGAAGCGGATGAACATATTCCACAGGGCAAAGCATTTCCCTCAACAGCTGTCAGGAGGGCAGCAGCAGAGGGTTGCAATTGCACGTGCTGTCGTAGCTGGGCCAAGTTTGATACTCGCCGATGAACCGACAGGCAACCTTGACTCAAGAAACGGAAAGGAAGTCATGGACCTGCTCTCAGAACTCAATGCAGAAGGGACGACAATAGTAATGGTTACCCACTCCAGGAGGGATGCGTCAGTGGCACAGAGGGTAATAGACCTCTTCGACGGGCATATCGTCACAGATGTCAAGACTGAACTTTAGCCTGACAGCCTTCAGATATAATCTATGCCAAAAGTCAGTTCACGACAGTTCCTTGATTTCAGGGAACCTTGATAAGGATTATTTACAGATTCTCAGTATTTTTGCAGTGCTGAACTTAAAAGCAGATGATGAAAAAGACAGGGAAAATACTCGTGGTAGACGACAACGCAGGAATCAGATCCACACTGAAGATACTGCTTCCGATGCATTTTGCGGAAGTGGAGATAATTCCCTCCCCTAACGTCCTTATGACCAAGGTCGCCACATTCAAGCCGGATGCAATCCTGCTTGACATGAATTTCCATACCGGCACCAATACCGGCAATGAAGGGCTTTACTGGCTCTGCGAACTAAGGATGCTTTTCCCCGGGATACAGGTAGTGCTGTTCACTGCCTATGCAGACATATCCCTGGCAGTAGAAGGAATGAAGCGTGGAGCATTCGACTTCATAGTAAAGCCATGGGAGAATGACAGGCTTATATCTACACTGAAATCAGCCATAGAAGTCTCCTGCAAACAGCCAACAAAAACGGCCAAGGCAGAATCTGCAGAAGAAATGGTATGGGGGCAAAGCGAAGCTATGCTGGCTATAAGAAAAACCATACGAAAAATCGCGGATACAGATGCCAGTGTCCTTATCACAGGAGAGAATGGAACTGGCAAAGATGTCATGGCCAGGGAGATACACCGTCTATCCGCCAGAAGCGGAAAAGAAATGGTAAGCGTAGATGCCGGTGCGATACCTGAGTCCCTGTTCGAAAGCGAGCTTTTCGGATATGCCAAAGGGGCATTTACAGACGCCCATACCGACAAGGCAGGAAAATTTGAGGCAGCGGACGGAAGCACCCTTTTCCTTGACGAAATAGGGAACATACCGCTGCACCTCCAGGCAAAGCTGCTCCGTGTCCTGCAGGGCAGGACTGTGACCAGGATCGGCGAGACAAAGGCACGCAAGGTCGACATACGGCTTGTATGCGCAACCAATATGAACCTGGAAAAGATGGTAGCAGAAGGCCTGTTCAGGGAGGACCTTTTCTATAGACTGAACACGGTCTCAATAAAATTGCCCCCACTGAGGGAACGTCATGATGAAATATGTACCCTTACCGAAATATTCATAAGGAAATATTCAGTGAAATACAGGCGCAATGTCAAAGGAGTGACAGCTGAGGCTGCCGCCCTCCTGGCATCCTGTTCCTGGCCAGGGAACATAAGGGAGCTGCAGAACACGGTGGAAAGGGCCGTCATAATGTCCGACAAGGATATGCTGGAACGGGATGACCTTGACATAAATCCAGCTGAAATCATGTCACGGCGCACTGCATCAGACATGGTAGAAGACGGGGGCGAATCCCTGGAGGCTGCAGAGGTACGCGCTATAAGAGCTGCAATGGGTAGATATGGAGACAATCTGACTCTCGTTGCAAAGGCATTGGACATCAGCCGTCCAACCCTGTACAGCAAACTGAAAAAATATAATATATAGCCGGCAGGCCATACACAAGAATACACACATGGCATTACCATATATAATATCGGTTGTCTCTGCAGCAGTTGTCCTTACTGCCGGGTTCTGCTATATTGTATTTACTCACCGTGCAGAGAAGAAAGTCAAATATATGCTGGATGCCCTGGAGGATGGTGAGACTAATTTCAGATTCCACGAACAGCTGATACGAGGTTCGTTCAACCGGACTCTGAACAGGATGAAAAGGCTCTATGACCGAAAGGTGGAAGAGATCAAGGAACAGGAACGGTATTTCGGGGTAATGCTTGACAATGTCCAGACTGGAATCGTTGCAGTCAACTGCGCCACTGGACAGGTCCTGTACACAAATGCACAGGCTCTCGCAGAAATAGGTACTGTACAGCTTTTGAATATACGTCAGCTGCGCAATATCAGCAAGCCACTGGCAGAAGCCTTTGAAAATATCCATGACAGTGAGGAGGCCGAGGTAAAGTTCTCCACTGACTTTGAGCAGAAGACAATTGCATTGTCTGCTTCGTCAGCCATAATAAGGGGTATAAGGGTAAAGATACTGGCTTTCAACGACATCAGCGGCAGCATAGAGGAGAATGAGGTTCAGTCCTGGACAAAGCTCATAAGGGTACTGACACATGAAATCATGAATACAGTAACTCCTGTTGCTGCCCTGAGCGAAGCCCTTTCCGGAGCAATAGTACAAAGTTCACAGGGAGGAAATACCGGCTATATACCAGTGGCCAAGGATGGCATCACACCTGAAATCAGCTTAGAGGACCTGAAGAACGGTCTTGACACGATTTCAGGTTCCTCACGCAACCTGATAAGGTTTGTAGAGTCATACCGGAATCTTACACGCATCCCGACACCTGTCAAAAAGCCCCTGTTTGTCAGGGACATCGTGAACAGTATCATTGAACTCACAAAGGAGAAGTTCTCCTCGGCAGGTGCTTCTGCATCATTTGCTGAATTGTCAGAAGATGTCCTTATATATGCAGACGGCAGCCAGATCTCAAGGATACTCATAAATCTTGCAGTAAACGCCCTGCAGGCCGGTGCAACAGAAGTCAACATAACGGCAGGTCTAGACTCCATGCAGTGTGTCAACATATATGTCTCCAACAATGGCCAGCCTATCAGCAATGAAAGCCGGCAGCAAATCTTTGTCCCTTTCTACACAACCAAGCCGGAAGGTACAGGAATCGGCCTCAGCATATCGCGACAGATAATGCGTCTGCATAACGGAAGTCTACGTCTCTCCAGGAGCGACTCAAAATCAACAGCCTTTGTCCTCACATTCAGGTAAGTCGCGACAGAGGCAGACATATAAGGGAAAAGATGTAAAAAAACTTTACACGAAAAGCTACAGATGTAAATGTTCTTTACATCACATAAAACAGAGTGCATCAATCAACAAGCTGTCCTGCAACATTTTGAGTCCAATGGCATATTAATAGCTTTTTCCTATGCCGGATATTTCAGAAACACATGGGAAAGAGCATGATTATTCATAAGATACTCATTTATATCACTGTTTCAGCAGTGATGGCATCTGTATGCAGGGCAGGTGCACAGCAAAGCAATATCAACAGAAATGTCAAAGCAGGAGAAATGCCCATCATGGGAATAAAGGAATGCATGCAATATGCAATCACGCATTCACCAGACATTGCAATCCATGCAGCCGACAACAGCGACAGACGTGTTGACAGGAGAACAGCCATTCTCTCCGCATTCACACCTGAAATCAGCGGACAGACATACGCATATTCCAATTTCGGACGTTCAATTGACCCGGAGACAAACACCTACAGGAGTGTAACATCATTCCACAACGGATATTCCGCCAGCGCAGGGATAGATCTTTTCAACGGTTTCAATGCGGTCAACAACATGAAAATCACAAAGACAGCAATTGCATTGGGACTCAGCGAAGAGCAGCTGGCCAAAGACATGATATGCCTCGCAGTGATGGAAGCATATTATAATGCAGCGTATTATGGAAAGATGATAGAAAACGTGAGTTCACAGGTCAAGACCGCAGAAAATTCACTGAAGCTTGCAATCAGACAGGAAGAGCTTGGGCTGAAAGGCCATGCGGATGTAGTCCAGATGAAAGCAGATCTCGCAGACAGGGAATTCCAGCTTGTGAATATACAGAACAACTACAAGGATGCAATGACCACTCTTCAATCGCTGATGCTATGGCCTATGGATGAAGAACTTTTGATAGATACCAGGTTTACATCACCGGAAATCCGGATCATGCAGGACATCGTGGACACAGCTGAAATGATCAGCCATGCAATAACCCGGCATCCCTCCACTGCGATTGCCAGAGGCACACTCGAACAGGCAAGGATGAGGCTCAGCACAGCCAGATGGCAGATGGCACCGTCACTGGGCCTCTATGGAGGATGGTCAACTACTTACTACACATACCCAAATGAGCCAGACCACATTGCTACTTCGTTCCGCAACCAGTTCAGGACCAATATGGGAGAATATATCCAGCTGTCACTCAACATACCGATATATTCAAGGTTAAGCCGCCAGGCCAACATCAGAAAAAGGAAAAACGACATGGAAAGGGCACAGGCTGGATACTACAAGACAGTCAAGGAGATAGAGGCAGAGGTAATAAGGGCAATAAATGACCGTGACGGTGCAGCCAAGGCTTATTTCCAGGCAGGGAGGCGGCTGGATGCGCAAGAAGAAGCCTTCCATCTCAATTCCAGGAAACTGGAGCAGGGGCTTATATCCCCTATAGAATTCAGGACAGCTTCCGACAACTACCTCAATGCACAGGCAGAGCTCCTGAACAGCTTCCTCCAGCTACGCATGAAAGACAGCATCGTAAAATATTACAACGGTACATCATACATAGAACAGCAGCTATAAAACATAAGGAACATGGACAGACAGATAGAAAAGCCTAAAGGCTGGAAAGCAATATTCACAAAGAAATCACTCGCGTATATAGGAGGTGCATCTGCAGTCGCCCTTATGTGCTGGTTCATGCTCAAGGACAGCTCCAGCACATTGAGTGTTGATTCGGGCACCATCTCCATTGCAGAGGTAAAGTTTGGGGAATTCAATGACTACATAAGGCTCAATGGCCAGGTACAGCCATTGACTATCATACAGATAAGTCCGATTGAAGGCGGGATAGTGCAGGAAATAATGATAGAGGAAGGAAGCCATGTCCATAAAGGTGATGAGATACTTCTCCTTTCAAATGACAATCTTGACCTTCAGATACTCAATTCCGAGGCAGAATTGGCAGAAAAGGAAAATATACTAAGGAACACACAGATACAGATGGAACAGGACAGGCTTTCATTAAAGCAGTCACGTGCCGGTCTGCAGGTAAATGTACGCAGGCTGAAAAGGAGCCATGAACAAAATAAAGTCCTCTACAATGAGCAGCTGATTGCGCATGAGGAATATCTCCAGACCAAGGAAGACTATGAACTTGCCCTGGAACAGCTCGGGCTTGTGCGTGAGAAGGAAATCCAGGACAGCCTGTACCGTTCCGTACAGATAGAAAGGATGGAGGAAAGCCTTGACAATATGCAGAAGAACATGAAGATGATACGCAAGCGCAAGGATAATCTCACTATAAAGGCACCTATAGACGGGCAGCTTGGGCTGCTGGATGCTGTCCTCGGTGAAAGTATCACTGCCGGGAGAAAAATAGGACAGATAAGCGATATGTCGAGTTACAAGATTGAGGTACAGATAGACGAACACTATATAGACAAGGTTACACCTGGCCTTGATGCAATAATAGAAAGGCAGGATTCTTCATTTAAGGCAACATTGTGCAAAGTATATCCGGAAGTCCGTGACGGAAAATTCAAGGCAGACTTCAAATTCTCTAGAGACATACCTGCGAATATACGATTTGGACAGACATATTACCTCAATCTCCAGCTTGGACAGCCGGAAGAAGGAATCATTGTCCCGCGCGGAACTTTCTACCGGAAGAGCGGAGGGAAATGGATATACGTGCTCTCTGCTGACGGAAGGACTGCAACGAGGCGGAATATACATATCGGGCGGCAGAATCCTCAATACTACGAAGTACTTGACGGGCTCAGTGAAGGAGAGAAAGTAATAGTCTCCAGTTACGACTCATACGGCGACAATGAAATACTTATTTTAAGATAAATCTGCAAAAGGACAGCAACATCAAGAGACTAAAGCATATGAGTTCATTAAGTAAAGGCAATAAAAGCCCGTATATCAAGAAATATCTGACAGTAATCAATATTCTTGGACTGTCTATCTGCCTTGCGGTATCCGTCATCCTGTCTATCTATGTCTGGTCAGAACTGACCTATGACACTTTCCATAAAAGTGAATACATATATCGTGCAGAAAGCCGGCTATACAAAGGGGACATCCTCACAGACAATTGGGCTTCAACCACATATGGACATGGTCCAGCCATGTTCGATGAAATACCAGGTATCGGGCAATATGTAAGGGTAACATCACAAGACAAGGAACAGACTGTAAGATATGGGGATAAAATATTCTCTGAATCCAGATATTGCTACACAGAACCGGCATTCCTTGAAATGTTTGAATTTCCGATAATCAATGGAGAAAAGCACGGACAATTGGAAAGACCTGGAACAGCTGTAATAACACAGACAGCTGCAGAAAAGTATTTCGGGGCTGAAGATCCCATCGGCAAGACAATGGAATTCAGCACATATTCCTCCAGACAATACTTTGAGGTCACAGGAGTAATGGAAGACATGCCTGTACGTTCCCATCTTCATTATGATTTCCTGTTGTCCTACAGCACAATACCACAATGGCAGCAGGACATATGGTATATCCATGGAGTCTACACTTACGTCAAGCTCAATCCGGGGAAATCACCCAAGGAAGTGGAGGAGGAGTTTTTGAAGATTTCAGATAAATACAGGACAGATGCACTAAGCGACAAGACATGGGGCATAGAGCTGATTCCTCTTACAAAAATACATCTGACACCACAAAAAGCCTACGAGAAAGAAAAGAAAGGCAGCCGTACAGCAGTATATATCCTCATAATAATGTCTATGACAATCCTTATAACAGGATGGGCAAATTCACTCAATCTGACAAAGGCGAAATTCCTTGAACGTGGACAGGAACTATGCCTGAGAAAAGTACTCGGGGAATCAAGAGAAACCATTGTCGTCAAAGGGCTGGCCGAGTCAGGAATCATAAATATAATTTCAGCATTGATAGCCTTTATATGGATTCGCGTAATCCTGTATTTCCTGATACGCCATATCGGACATGATTTCTGGTCAGAATTTTTCCATAAACCTGCATTTTGGGCAATAGTAGCCTCAATTACGCTTATCGGAACATTTGTAACTGGCCTATATCCGGCACTTTCAATTTCAGGTATCAACCCAACAGAAGCAATGCGTGGCAAACCGTTGCATAGCAAACGCGGAAATACTGTCAGGAAAGCATTGACATTGTCACAGTTCATAATATCATTCATACTTATATCAGGGACCTTTACAGTATTCCGGCAAGTCAGATATATGCAGGAAGAGACATCGTCAGAAGTTGACGGCAAGATGCTTATAGTCAAATATCCGTCACTCACAAAGGACATGGATATCCATATCGAAAGCTTCATCACTGAACTCAAGCAGCTGGCAAACGTAGAGAATGTCACCATTTCAGGGGCCGTACCTGGGACTGAAGTAGCAAACTGGTTTATGAATCAGCCATATATGGGAGACAGTTCCCAAAGGTGCCTTATACAGATGTTCCCTGTCGATGAACAATACATGCAGACATATCGGCCAGAACTGGTATGCGGAAGATATTTTTCAGATTCTTCACCAGACAGTGAGATAGACAAGATAATCATTAATGAGGAAACTGCTGATATTCTCGGATATAGTTCTGCAGAATCCGCATTGGGAAAACTTGTCCGGACCGAAGTCCTCGAGACCACATTGGAAATTGTCGGTGTTGTCAGGAATTACCACCAGCAATCGCTTGAAACCGGATACAAGCCTATAATCTTTTTCCTTAAGGACAGGATATCTTTCATACATACTCCATACATCTCCATACGCATGGCCAATAATGTAAATCCGCAGTCCATTGCCATTGTCGGGGAAATATACAACAGGTATTTCCAGGAATCAATATATTCATATTTCTCTCTAAAGGAATTGCACAATACCATATATCAAGCTGACAGGAATTTCGGAACCGTGTTCTCTTGGGCAGCCATACTTGCTGTCTTTGTTGCAAGCCTTGGACTTTGGGCAATGACATTCTTTTCCACAATGTCAATAAAGAAGGAAGTAGCAATACGCAAGATTCTCGGTGCCGGCAACGGCAGACTGTACCTGGCCATGACAGCCGGGCAGTTGAAACTGGCTCTCGCAGCATCAGCCATAGGCACGCCTATCTCCATCATACTCATGGAAAAATGGCTGTCTTCGTATGCATTTCACATAGACTTGGGATACTGGACCTATATATTCACATTTGCGTTGCTGGTGTCTGCAATCCTCATGACAACGCTGCATCAGACATTGGACGTCATACATGCCAGGCCGATACAGACACTTCAGCGTGAGTAGGAATGATGTGACGGTAAACGTGCAAAAACAGTAATCCACGGTTATAGGCCCTGGTCACCTTGCCTGACACCGGGACAGTTAACCGTGGATTGTCCTATTCCCACTCGATAGTTGCAGGCGGTTTTGAACTGATGTCATAGACCACGCGGTTTACTCCGCGTACCTTGTTTATTATATCATTGCTGACCTTTGCCATGAAGTCGTACGGAAGGTGCACCCAGTCAGCTGTCATGCCGTCAGTTGAAATCACTGCACGCAGGGCGACTGTCCTCTCGTAGGTCCTCTCATCACCCATCACACCGACACTCTGTACTGGCAGAAGTATCACTCCTGCCTGCCAGATGGCATCATACAGTGTCCTCGCCTCAATTGAAGGGTCAGATGCCGAACGTACATACTCTACCCCCGGACCTGCAAGGGCCTCGATTGCGGAACGGTTCCCGTCAAGCCTGTATTCCCTCAGCCCACGTATGAATATATCATCTGCATCCCTGAGTATACGGAGCTTCTCCTCATCCACATCTCCGATAATCCTGATTGCAAGCGATGGTCCAGGGAAAGGATGGCGTCCGATAAGCTCATCCTTTATCCCGAGCGCACGCCCGACACGCCTTACCTCGTCCTTGAAAAGCGAGCGCAGAGGCTCGACAATCTTCAGGTTCATCTTCTCCGGAAGACCTCCGACATTGTGATGCGACTTGATTACCGAAGCGGTACCGTTCACTGAAGCCGACTCGATTACATCGGGATATATGGTTCCCTGCGCCAGCCAGCGGGCATTTTCTATAGTCTGCGCATATTTGTCGAATGTCTCGACAAAAAGACGTCCTATTATCTTTCTCTTCTTTTCAGGTTCCGATACCCCTGCAAGCTCAGCCAGGAACTCCTTCGATGCATCCGCCCCTATTACATTTAGTCCCATATCCTTGTATGAAGCCATCACATCCTCGAATTCATTCTTCCTGAGAAGACCGTTATTCACGAATATACACGTAAGCTGATGGCCGATAGCCCTGTTGAGAAGCACTGCAGCGACAGTCGAGTCAACTCCACCGCTAAGCCCGAGGATAACCTTGTCCTCCCCTATCTTTGCACGGAGTTCCTCTATTGCAGTGTCCACAAACGAAGCTGGAGTCCAGTCCCCATGGCATCCGCATATATCAAGGACAAAGTTCGCAAGCATCCTTGTGCCCTCCGCAGTGTGATACACTTCAGGATGGAACTGCACAGCATACGTATCCTCACCTTTTATATGATAGGCTGCATTCTCCACATCATCTGTAGAGGCAATTATCTCTGCACCTTCTGGAAGACGTGCAATGGTATCCCCATGCGACATCCAGACCTGTGTACGGGCGGATACACCCTCCATAAGAGGGGAATTGCCGGCAACATTCAGCATTGCCCGGCCATATTCCCTTGCGATAGAGGCATTTACCTCTCCACCGAATCGATGTGCAAGATACTGCGCACCGTAACATATCCCCAGCAGAGGCATCTTTCCCTTTATTCCTGAAAGGTCAACCTGCGGGGCATTGGCATCACGCACCGAGCATGGGCTTCCGCTCAGTATTACGCCCTTGACACTCCCGTCAATTTCCGGTACCTTATTATAAGGGTAGATTTCACAATAGACATTCAATTCACGCAAACGCCTTCCGATAAGCTGCGTAACCTGGGATCCGAAATCAAGAATGATGATTTTTTCCGTCATGGTCAAAAATTTTGACGGCAAATATATCATATTTTTCAAGAAAATTAAAACAGCTTCTAATATAATTATTATTTTTGCAGCCCGATTTTGAGCTGATGTCAGCTACAGGACGGATTTAACATTTTGAATATGCAGGATATAAGGAACATCGCGATTATCGCACATGTCGACCACGGAAAGACAACTCTCGTGGACAGGATGATCTATCAGGCGAGACAGGCAAGGGAGCAGGAAAAACTTGGAGAGCTCATCCTCGACAACAACGACCTCGAAAGGGAAAGGGGCATTACAATTCTGGCAAAGAACGTATCTGTACCATATAAAGGAGTCAAGATTAACATTATAGACACTCCGGGCCATAGTGATTTCGGAGGTGAGGTAGAGCGCGTCCTCAACATGGCTGACGGCGTATTGCTCCTTGTAGATGCATTCGAAGGCTGTATGCCGCAGACAAGGTTCGTGCTGCAGAAAGCCATCGAGATGGGCAAGAAGCCGATTGTCGTAATCAACAAGGTAGACAAGCAGAACTGCCGCCCGGACGAGGTACAGGAAGAGGTCTTTGACCTTATGTTCTCACTGAATGCAACTGAGGACCAGCTTGACTTCCGCACAGTATACGGAAGTGCAAAGCAGGGTTGGATGTCACTTGACTGGAAGAAGCCGGCCAATGACATCACTGCACTTCTTGACACAATTCTGGACGTCATTCCGGCTCCGGAAAACGTGGAGGGAACCCCTCAGATGCTTATTTCATCACTTGAATATTCTCCATACGTAGGCCGTGTAGCCATCGGCAGGGTAACCCGCGGTGAGCTGAAGGCAGGAATGAACATAAGCCTCTGCAAAAGGTACGACATAATACAGAAGCAGAAGATCAAGGAGCTGATGGTATTCGACGGTCTCGGAAAGACCAAGGTCGAGAACGTACAGTGCGGTGACCTATGTGCTGTAGTAGGGCTTGAGGGATTTGAAATCGGCGATACTGTTGCAGACTTCGAGAATCCGGAGGCACTCCCTCCTATCTCAGTTGACGAACCGACAATGAGCATGCTCTTCACAATCAACAACTCACCGTTCTTCGGACGCGAGGGCAAGTTTGTGACATCACGCCATCTTAAGGAACGCCTTGAAAAGGAACTGGAGAAAAACCTTGCACTCAGGGTAAAGCCAGGTGCCAATGCAGACTCATTTATGGTATATGGACGTGGTGTGCTCCATCTTTCTGTCCTTATCGAGACCATGCGCCGCGAGGGCTTCGAGCTCCAGGTCGGCCAGCCAAAGGTACTTGACAAGACAATCAACGGGGAACGCTGCGAACCGATCGAGAACCTGACAATTGAGGTTCCGGAGGAATTCGTAGGAAAGGCAATCGAAATCTCCACACGCCGCAAAGGTGCGCTCATCCACATGGACACAAAGGGAGACAGGACACACCTGGACTTCGATATACCGGCACGTGGACTTATGGGGCTGCGCAGCAACCTCCTTACAGCGACACAGGGAGAAGCTGTGGTAGCACACAGGTTCAAGGGATATGAGCCATACAAGGGAGATATCGAAAGGCGTACAAACGGCTCTCTCGTATCCCTTGAGACAGGCCCGGCAGTAGCTTATTCAATGGACAAGCTCCAGGACAGGGGACGTTTCTTTGTCAACCCGGGTGACGAGATCTATGCCGGACAGGTAGTCGGTGAGCATATCCGCGAGAAAGACCTGAATATAAATATCTGCAAGACCAAGAAGCTTACCAACATGCGTGCGTCAGGAAGTGACGACAAGGTCATGCTTCCACCGCCGATTGTATTCTCACTGGAGGAGGCATTGGAATATATACAGGAAGACGAGCTTGTAGAGGTAACTCCTAAGTCAATGAGAATCAGGAAAATAATTCTCGACGAGATAGAACGTAAGAGAAAAAGTAACAATTTAGATTGATATTTAAAAAATTTTACTTACCTTTGCAGCCCAATTTGATAATAATAATAAAGATATAGAACAATGGCACATCCGAAACACAAAGTCTCCAAACAGAGACGTGACAAGAGAAGAACGCATGACGTTGCTGTAGTTCCTACCCTCGGCACTTGCTCAAACTGCGGTGCAACTATACTTTACCACAGGGTATGTCCGGAGTGCGGATACTACAGAGGTCGTCAGATCATCGAGAAGAAGGCTGAGTAATCACCTTTTCCGATAAATGGTCCCGTAGTTCAACGGATAGAATGGAAGTTTCCTAAACTTTAGATAGCAGTTCGATTCTGCTCGGGACTACAAAAATCTCCACATTGTCTTGTGGAGATTTTTTGTTACCTGTAATGTTGCAGCAATAATGACCAATAATATGGAGAGCAATTTCATCATACCATTAAGCGTCCTTGCACAAGGCCATACCGGATTTGCATGGTCTATCAGAAAAGACTTTTTCACGGAATTCGGGAATGCAGAAATAATAGATGCCAATCTTTCGGTTGAAGCAGATGTGGAGAAATCAGGGCAATACCTCGGTATAGACTGCAAAATCAATGGTACAGTTACGGTACCGTGCGACAGGTGTCTCGGTAACCTGGAATGTCCTGTGGATGCCATTGTAAAGCTCAGCATAAAATACGGGGTAGCATCAGACGGCATGGATGAAGGCGAAAGGGAAGTTATATGTCTTCCGGCAAACGACACTGACCTTGACATGGCGCAGACCATATATGATTATGCATGCCTTTCCCTTCCGATACAGAGGGTACATGAGGACGGAGCCTGTGACCCGGAGACAGTAAAGCATCTCGGACTCAAGCGGACAGAAGAAGAACAGGGAGCACAGATGGAGAACAATCCGTTTACTGCACTCAAAGGCATGTTTGGAAACTGATTCTGGTATGGAGACTGACGAAAGATATATGAAGGAGGCCCTGCGTGAAGCCACCTATGCTGCAGAAGAAGATGAAGTGCCTATTGGAGCCGTCATAGTCTGCAGGGGACGCATCATCGCCAAAGGGCACAACATGACCGAAAGGCTGAATGACCCGACGGCACATGCTGAAATGATAGCAATCACAGCTGCAACAGAAGCGATGGGAGGGAAATACCTCAATGAATGCACACTGTATGTCACAGTCGAGCCGTGCCCGATGTGTGCCGGAGCAATTGCGTGGTCACAGATGGGACGTCTTGTATATGGTGCAATCGACCCCAAACGTGGATTCTCCATGTACTCCCCTTCCCTCATGCACCCCAGGACAGAGGTAACTGCAGGGATACTGACCGAGGAATGCAGCGGAATCGTAAGCAATTTCTTCCAAAAAAAGCGTCAATGATGGCCGGACTTGAAAGCCTTGGCCTTTTGGGCCTTTTCATCGGGACATTCCTTGCAGCTACAATATTTCCGTTCAGTTCAGATGTACTGTATCTGGCTGTGCTTGCAGCAACAGGGAATCCTGCCGGCTGTCTGCTTGTCGGCACGGCAGGCAACTGGCTCGGAAGCGTCCTGACTTACTGGACAGGCTGGATAGGGCGATGGGAATGGATTGAAAAGTGGTTCAAGGTAAAGCCTGAGACCCTGCAGAGGCAAAAGGGAATCATTGACAGATATGGCGTATGGCTTGCTCTCCTGGCATGGGTTCCTGTAGCCGGGGATTTGATATCCATTGCACTCGGATTCTACAGGACACGTCCTGCATGGACCATGTTACTTCTCCTCATAGGAAAGTTTGCCCGCTTCCTGGCATGGAATCTGATATACGGGCTGTTCTGACCGTTTGAGAGATTTGGGAACAAGCCATTATAGCCAAGAATGAAATGTATTTTGCAAAAAAGCAAAATAATGCTACCTTTGCAAGCGCATTGCCTCCCAGGCGTCACCGGACGCCGTAGCCGGTCCGGGACTTTTCCTTGAAAAGTCTGAAAGCCGAAAAGGTCGCCGGCATGAACGAAGTGAATGCCGCAATCCCCCCTGGGGATGCAGGGGGGATAAATAAAGGCACAAAGTGCCGTTGGCGTCACCAGACGCCGTGGCCGGGGCGGGTATTTTGAAGCAAAAGCAAAAAATACGGAAAGCCGAAAAGGCCACCGGCATGAGCAAAGCGATTGCCGAATCACCCCTACAGGGGTCGCCACAAAGTGGCGGGGGTTAAAGAATATCCTGAGATATGGTGTAATGGTAGCACAAGAGATTTTGGTTCTCTTTGTAGAGGTTCGAATCCTCTTATCTCAACGAGTTAAGTAGTGTAAAAAGAAATCAGGTCGGCATAGGGCCGGCCTACAGAAGAAGTTAGACGTTTTAAAAAAGCAAACCATGAAAGGGGTTTACATCTTTTTGGCTGACGGTTTCGAAGAGACCGAGGCCCTCACAACAGTAGACATGCTCCGCAGAGGAGGCATCGATGTCAGGATTGTCTCAAATACAGACGAAAAATCAGCAAAGAGTTCCCACAAGATCCATGTCATGACAGACATGACTTTCAGCGAATTCCTGTCAACAGTACAGCTTGACGGCACCACTGACAAGGATTTCATGATATTCCCGGGCGGAATGCCAGGTTCGACCAACCTTGCTTCAAACGAGAAGCTGATGGAACTCATGCTTCAGCATTATAATGATGGAGGCAGTGTAGCCGCAATCTGTGCAGCACCGAGCGTTGTCCTCAGCAAGCTCCCAGGCATCTCAGGCAAGACCATGACATGCTACGATGGCTTCGAGCCGGCACTCAAGGACAAGGGAGTCACCCATACAAAAGACGGAGTAGCCAAAGATGAAAGGATCATTACAGGCAGAGGCGCAGGACACACTGTCGCATTCGGGCTTAAGATACTTGCCCACATCAACGGGCAGGCAGCGGCTGATACAGTTGCAAAAAGCATAATGCTGTAGCATTGGCAGTACTGGTTGGCCAGCATGCATACCAACCTGCACCGTACACATGCCCTACAGCCTTATATAGTAAATACAGGCGTGCCAGGCTGGTCATCAAATATACCAACCTGGCATGTTCAGTCATAACCCTTGTTGTCAGCCGGCTTTGATGCACTACCGTACAACGACACGGTCAATCCGGCGCGGTACAGAGGTAAACACCTCGTACGGGATTGTCCCGAGAGCCTCTGCAATCTCGGATGCTGTCGGGTCTTCACCAAAGACAGTGACAGTATCACCTACATTGGCCTTCACTCCTGTTATATCCAGCATACACATGTCCATGCAGATATTACCGATTGTAGGGACACGATGTCCATTCAGCATAAAGGAGCAATGGCCGTTGCCAAGTCTGCGGTCCACTCCGTCTGCATATCCAACAGGGATGGTTGCGATTATGGTCCCATCCGGGGAAATCTGTCCACGGCGGTTATATCCGATAGTCCCGTCCTCAACAGACAGATGCTTAATCTGCAATATCTTGCATTTAAATGATGCAACCGGTGCAAGCTTCACCCCAGGCACCGCGCTTATGCCATAGATGCCAACTCCAAGACGTACCATATCAAACTGGTATTCCGGGAAACGCTCTATACCTGCAGAATTGAGTATATGATACATAGGCCTGTATCCCAGGCTCTCTGAAATCAGGTCCGCATTCCGGCTGAACATCCGGATCTGTCCAAGTGTGAACTCATCGCTCTGCGGATCTTCGGATGCTGCCAGATGCGAGAATATGGATTTCACCATGACATTACGGCAGTCTGACAGATATGCAAGCAGTTCGTCAAGCTCAGATGTCATGAAGCCGAGACGGTGCATTCCGGTATCCAGCTTGAGATGTATAGGATAATCCTCGCGCCCCCGCGCTCTAAGCACTTCACAGAAAGCCCTTAGAGTGTACATATTCGGGATACTCGGCTCCAGGGAGTTGTCCACGATCTCCTCAAAATAGTCAGTTCCCGGAGTCAACACCATTACCGGTGAGGATATGCCGCCCTGTCTCAGTTCCATTCCCTCTATAGGATATGCCACTGCAAGGTAGTCTGCTCCTGCCTCTTCCAGCATCGATGCAAACTCCACTGCTCCATGTCCGTATGCGTTGGCCTTGACAAGGACCAGCATCTTTGTATCCGGCTCCAGTTTTCCTCTGAAATATCTATAGTTTTCAAGACAATTTGGCAGTTTAATCTCCAGTCTTGAAAAATCATTTTCCTTTAGCATCTTTCTTGTATCTTTGCACAAACGGTTGCAAAGATACCGATAAATATTCAGAAGCGGCTTAAATTTATCCACGAAATTATATAGGCCTGATCTGACACCGGTCCCTTTGACAATAAAAGGGACTGAAACAATCCCCTTTGCAGCCATTGAAGGAAATCTTTAAATTTATACAATATGAATATCTGGATTATATTTATCGCAGTGATGCTCCTGAGCATGATTGTCCAGAGCACACTTAACAGCAGGTTTGACAAATATTCCAAGGTCCCCACAGCCAACGGCATGTCCGGAGCCGAGGTTGCAATGAAGATGCTGCATGACAACGGGATTTACGATGTAAAGGTAATCCCGACGAGAGGGAGGCTTACGGACCATTTCAATCCGCAGACCAAGACAGTGGCACTCAGCGAAAGTGTCTATTCAAGCAGGTCTGTCGCAGCAGCTGCAGTAGCAGCACACGAATGCGGCCACGCTGTCCAGCACGCCAAGGGATATGCCCCACTGAGGATGCGTTCAGCCCTTGTACCAGTCGTATCATTCGCATCAAACATTGTACAGTGGATCATTCTGCTCGGAATCATCATGTTCTATACCTTCCCGGCTATGCTCTGGTTCGGGATTGCGCTGTTTGCAACGACAACATTGTTCAGCTTCATAACTCTTCCTGTGGAGATCAATGCCAGCAGACGTGCCATCGCATGGCTTCCACAGGCTGGAATCACAACACAGCAGACACAGCCGATGGCAGTGGATGCACTTAAATGGGCGGCCTATACATACGTGATAGCCGCACTCGGTTCGCTTGCTACACTGCTTTACTATATAAACATAGCGTCACGCAGGAACTGACACTAAAATAATGTAGGGTGGTTGTCATTGAGCTCGGAAAGTATTTTCTCCATGATAGCTTCACGGAAAAGCACCGCCCTGGTCTTGACATTAAAACGTCTGCAATATTCTGATATTGCAGACATTTCGCTGTCATTAAGGTAGATAACCTGACGATGCCTCCTCACAAGGGAGGCTTTCTGCTTTTTAAGATATTCAGGGTCAACCTGGACTGATTTTCTTTTCCTGGCCAAAGCTAAATGTTTTTTAATTATGCTGTCCACACTGCCTGTCAATAGTTTCCGATATAAAAATAATATCCAGGCTCAAATATTTCGACAAAGTTAGCAATTTATTGAGATTTATGATTACCTTTGCGGCCATTATGATAAAAACAGGCAAAATATCAGCATCTTGTATCTTTATGTGGGCCGTCAGGCACCACGCTGATCTCGCCTATTCACTCGTCCGACTTTAGGAGGGTAACTAAAGGATCCCCTCCATACTCCCTCGATACAATGTAATGAGGATTATTCCGATTGCAATTGACAATCCAGGTTTGTCTTGCCGTTAGGGATTTTATGTATATCCACGGACATAAAACAATTTAAAAACAACATCAGATTCAGAAATGGAAATCGAAGTAGTGGTGGCTGACGAAAGCCATTATCGCTATGCACAGGAAATATGCGATGAAGTCTACATTTCCGCACAGGAAAGAGGTACAGGCATAGCAAAGAGGACACCGGAATACATTATAGGGAAGATGCAGGCAGGAAAGGCCGTCATAGCAATTTCGGAGGACGGACGCTTTGCAGGATTCTCCTATATAGAGTCATGGGGAGGAAAGCAGTATGTTGCCAACTCCGGACTTATCGTTGCGCATCCATTCCGTGGAATGGGCCTTGCCAAAAGGATAAAGGAAAGGATTTTCCTCCTTTCACACAAACTGTTTCCGGAGGCAAAGATTTTCAGTATCACAACAGGTGCAGCCGTAATGAAGATGAACTATGAATTCGGATTCAGGCCTGTCCCGTTCTCGGAGCTGACCGATGATCCTGAATTCTGGAAAGGATGCCAGGGATGCAGGAACTTCCCTATCCTTGAAAAGAACAATTACAGGATGTGCCTATGCACAGGTCTTCTATATGACCCTAAAGAACATATACAGGTTCATCCGATAGAATTCAGCAATGCCCGATAACATAGGCAGGCAACGCGGTGAGGTTCCTGCAGGGATAGCCGTGTACATTGACAAGACACAAAAATATAAAACAACATACCATCATGAACAACAGGGTTGTACTCGCCTTCAGCGGCGGACTGGACACTTCATTCTGTGTCCCTTATCTAAAGAATGAAAAAGGACTTGAGGTCCATACCGTAATGGTAAACACAGGAGGCTTCTCTGCAGAAGAGGAAAAAAGGATTGAGGAACGTGCCATCACCCTCGGTGCAGCATCTCACAAGACAATAGATGCCTCACAGACATATTACAGGAAAGGTCTGAAATACCTTATCTTCGGAAATGTCCTGAAAAACAACACATATCCGCTGTCAGTAAGCTCTGAGCGCGTATTTCAAGCACTTGAGGTCCTTAAGCATGTCAAGGAACTCGGAGCATCATACGTCGCACATGGCAGCACTGGAGCCGGCAACGACCAGGTACGTTTCGACATTGTATTCGAAATTCTTGCCCCTGAGGTGAAGATCCTTGCCCCAATCCGCGAGCTATGCATCACTCGCCAGGCAGAAATCGACTATCTGCAGCAGCATGGGTTCGACTTTTCATGGGAGAAGGCAAAATATTCAATCAACCAAGGACTTTGGGGTACAAGCGTAGGAGGTGTGGAGACCCTGTCCTCTGAGGGCTGCCTCCCGGAAGAGGCCTATCCGGTACAGGTCACAAAAACCAGCACAGAACACGTCAAGATAGGTTTCAGGAAAGGCGAGCCGGTAAGCCTCAACGGAAAGGATATGGATCCGGTCGAACTTATAAAGGAGCTTCATTCGATTGCAGCCCCATACGGAATAGGGCGTGACATCCATGTAGGTGACACCATAATCGGAATCAAGGGACGCGTCGCATTCGAGGCTGCTGCTCCGCTTATCATCATCAAGTCTCACCATCTGCTTGAAAAGCATACCCTCACCAAGGGACAGCTCTACTGGAAAGACCAGATTGCAAGCTGGTACGGCCAGCAGATGCACGAGGCAATGTATCTTGACCCTGTAATGAGGGACATGGAAGCAATGTTTGAGAATATGGAGGAGAAAGTGACAGGAGAAGTTGAAGTTGCGCTCATGCCATACCATTTCTCTGTGCTCGGATGTACAACCGGACACGACCTTATGAGTTCCAAATTCGGTTCATACGGTGAAGTCAACAAGTCCTACACCGGACAGGATGTTGTCGGCTTCACAAAGGTTACAGCCAACCCTCTGAAGATTTTCTACAGTGTCAACGGTGAAAGTGCCGAAGACGTAATAAGCAAATAGCACCATGATAAGAGCAGCGATAGCCGGAGCTACCGGATACACCGGAGGAGAATTGCTGAGGATTCTCCTTAACCATCCTGAAGTGCAGATTGTTGCAGCGACTACGACCTCATCTGAGGGTACGCCTGTAGCTTCTGTACACAGGGATCTCTATGGAGAAACTGACCTGAAGTTCGGGACAGAACTGAATGATCCCGATGTAATATTCCTCTGCCTTGGCCACGGCATTTCACGGGAATTCCTTGACACTCACGAGATTTCCCCGGACTGTCATGTTATAGACCTCGGCAATGACTTCAGGCTTGACGGCTCCTATAAAGGACGCAATTTTGTCTACGGTCTATGCGAATGCTCAAAGGATGAAATCCTGAAAGCCCACGACATAGCCAATCCAGGCTGCTTTGCCACAGCAATACAGCTCGCCCTGCTGCCGCTTGCTGCAAACGGACTGCTCATGGATGAAGTGCATGTCACAGCAATAACAGGAAGCACCGGAGCCGGCAAGAAACCCGGAGAGACCACGCATTTCAGCTACCGTGACAACAACCTCTCGATATACAAGCTGTTTACACACCAGCACCTTGGGGAAATACGCAAGAATATCTGGAATGTGATATCCTCTGCCGGTGCACATGCCTGCCACACATCTGAAATGCCGGTTCAAGGCATCGGGTCCATCCCGTCAGAGATGCCTGCAGTCAATTTCGTACCTTTCAGAGGCGACTTCACCCGCGGAATTTTTGCAAGTGTGTACACCCGTGCAGCAGACGGAATGGACACAAAGGCATACCAGGAACTCTTCAATGACTATTATGCAGACTCCCCATTCGTATTCCACTCATGTGAACCGGTTTCGCTAAAGGAAGCCGTGAATACCAACAAGGGGCTGCTGCATGCAGAAATGCATGACGGATATATACATATAAGTTCGGTCATTGACAACCTTGTAAAGGGAGCTGCAGGCCAGGCAGTACAGAACATGAACCTCATGCTCGGGCTTGAAGAGACGGCAGGGCTTAAGATGAAACCGTCAGCTTTCTAAAGCAGGAAGCCATGATGGCTTACGTGCCGGAGCAGAAAAGCCATGGACAGCCGGTCCCGATGACCGGTTTTTCAGATAAAGATAATTGAGGATGACTCACCCATATAAAAATTAAATGGATCTATTCAAGACATATAAACTTTGGGACATTGAGCCCGTAAGAGGACTTGACACCACCTTGTGGGACAAGGACGGTGTGGAATATACAGACCTCTATGGAGGCCATGCAGTAATATCTGTCGGCCATTGCCATCCGCACTATGTGAAGCTGCTTTCAGAGCAGCTGACAAAGCTCGGATTCTACTCGAACGCAGTGCAGAATTCCCTCCAGCAGGAGCTTGCAAAACGGTTGGGAAAAATATCCGGCTATGATGACTGGTCACTGTTCCTCTGCAATTCAGGAGCCGAGGCCAACGAGAATGCAATGAAGCTTGCATCGTTCCACACAGGCAGGAGCAAGATACTTGCATTCGGCAAAGCATTCCATGGAAGGACATCAGGAGCAGTATCCGCAACTGACAACCCTAAGATAAGGGCACCTTTCAACATTACGGAAAATGTTACATTCGTTGCACTCAACGACATTGCAGCTGTTGAAAGGGAGCTTTCATCAGGTGCCTATGCAGGGGTGATAATCGAGGGGATCCAGGGTGTTGCAGGCATATATGAACCTGCTGACGGCTTCCTCAGGGAGCTTCGCAGGCTGTGCGACATATATGGAACAGTGCTCATCCTCGATGAAATCCAGTCAGGATATGGCAGGACCGGAAAATTCTTTGCGCACCAGTATTCAGGAATCATGGCAGACATCGTCACCACAGCCAAGGGCATGGGCAACGGATTCCCTATCGGAGGCGTACTGATCTCTCCGGACATCAAGCCATCATATGGAATGCTCGGGACGACATTCGGAGGTAACCACCTTGCATGTACAGCTGCGCTTGCAGTGCTTGATATAATTGAAAATGAACATCTTGTAGAGAACGCCGCAAAAATAGGAAATTACTTCAGGGAAGCATTCTTCAATGGAGATGGTCTTGACAAGGCATTGAAGGAATACCGAGGCAAAGGCCTTATGATAGGACTGGAGATAAAGGAGGAATATGCTGGCCTGCGCGACAGGCTGCTGTTTGAGGAACATTTCTTCACAGGTGCAGCAGGAGCAAATGTAATCCGCCTGCTCCCATCCCTGACTGTCTCACCGGAGACTGCAGAAAGGTTTGTGGCTGCATGGAAAAAGCAGACCTCAACTTCAGGCACCATATAGTCACCAGATGACGTCAGCACATTCAGTCAAAGTGAAATGCGACAATAATATTCAGGCAGCATTGACTCAACAATACTTTAAGAGATGCTAAATAATTTCACATCAATAAAACAGCTTGGCAACCTCGAGGAGGCATTCGCCAAGGCAAGATACGTAAAGGAGAACCCGTTTGCAGACCAGGAACTTGGACACAACAGGACACTTCTCATGATATTTTTCAATTCAAGCCTGCGCACACGCCTGAGCACACAGAAGGCAGCCATGAACCTCGGCATGAATGTAATCGTGCTTGACGTCAACCAGGGCGCGTGGAAACTCGAGACAGAGCGCGGAGTCATCATGGACGGCGACAAGCCTGAGCACCTGCTTGAGGCCATTCCCGTCATGGGCTGCTATTGCGACATCATCGGAGTACGTTCATTTGCACGTTTCGAGAGCAAGAAAGATGACTATGAGGAATTGATTCTCAACCAGTTCATAAAATATTCAGGCAAGCCCGTATTCAGCATGGAGGCTGCGACAAGGCATCCTCTCCAGACATTTGCAGACATGATTACAATTGAGGAGTACAAGAAAGTTGAGAAACCAAAGATTGTAATGACATGGGCTCCGCATCCGAAGTCACTTCCGCAGGCCGTACCGAATTCATTTGCCGAGGGAATAAACCTCACTGGCTACGAATTTGTGATAACACATCCGGAGGGATATGAACTTGATCCGGCCTTTACCGGAAATGCCAAGGTTGAATATGACCAGAAGAAGGCGTTCGAGGGAGCGGACTTCATCTATGCGAAAAACTGGTCGGCATACACAGGAGACAATTATGGTAAAGTCCTCAGCATGGACAGAAGCTGGACAGTGGACAGCGGAAAGATGGCATTGACAAACAATGCATATTTCATGCACTGCCTTCCGGTACGCAGGAACATGATTGTGACTGATGATGTGATTGAAAGCCCTCAGTCAATAGTCATTCCGGAGGCAGCCAACCGTGTAGTATCGGCACAGACTGTCCTGAAAGAAATCCTGCTGTCACTTTAGTGCAAAATACAATTCATTAAAAATAAATCAATTGCACATTTACGGGTAGTCCATGGAGCGCGCCCATGGCAATGTATAACACTCACTATTAATACTTTACATTTTGCACTACAAAATCATAAAAATAGGAGGCAATGTAGTCGACAATCCGGAGCTGCTGGAGCAGTTCATTACAGACTTTGCATCAGTAGAAGATCCCAAAATACTTGTTCACGGTGGAGGGGTAATGGCAAGCCAGATGCAGAAGGCCCTCGGACAGCAGCCAATGATGATAGAAGGCCGCAGGGTAACTGATGAAGCGACACTGAAAGTGGTCACCATGGTCTATGCCGGGTGGTGCAGCAAAAGTATTGTCGCATTGATGCAGAAGCATGGATGCAATGCCATAGGCCTGTGCGGAGCCGATGCCAATATCATCCAGGCTACAAAAAGGCCTCCTGTAATAATTCCAATGACGGAATCCGTGGCTGAAGCCATGGCAAAATCAGAAGGAGGAACCGGACCAGGCAAAGGCACAGCACATGAATGGAACATATCAAAGGACAACTCCAGCAACAATGTGGCCAAGGTCATTGACTATGGCTTTGTAGGTGATGTAGACCCATCTATGATAAACTCAGGATTCCTTCTCGGGCTTGTCAGACAAGGCATTACACCTGTAATATGTGCGATTACACATGACAAGGCAGGCAACCTTCTGAACACCAATGCTGACACAATCGCATCATCAGTTGCAGTCTCAATATCCATGTCGTTGAAAAAAGATATGGGCAGATGCTGCACTGGGCTACATGACAAAGTATCCCTGACATATTGCTTCGAGAAAGACGGAGTTCTATACGACAAGGACGATGACAGCAGCCTGATTGCTGAAATTACACCTGAAAGCTATGCTTCCCTGAAAGCGGAAGGAAAGGTTGCGGCAGGAATGGTTCCAAAGCTGGACAATTCATTCAAGGCACTGGAGGCAGGAGTGGACGAAGTTATAGTCAAACATGCACGTAACCTGTCCAAGGACAAGGGGACACGGCTGCATTATCTTGACTGTAAATGAGATATTTCCTATTGTACAGGACACCGCAGCAACGATAATCCTTGCCCTTTTCAAAACCCGTCACGCCAGCATCTTTAATTATCCAGGGAATGGCAAGATACAGAAAAACATTGAATGCAGTCCAAGATAGCTTTGGAACAGGCTGGACAATTCAGGGAAACGGAAATAACAATGAATACGATATGCAGAGAATAGCAGAAGAATCAATAGCATTGTTGAGGGGAATGATAGCAATCCCCTCCCCTTCATTCCATGAAGAGGAGGTAAGCCTGCATATATCGTCATTCCTTGAAAAATGCGGTATTGCCCACAGGCGCATTGCCAACAATATCATCGCGCTCAACCGCAGCTGGTCTCCAGACAAGAAGACATTGATGCTATGTGCCCATATAGATACTGTAGAACCTTGCAGCGGATATGATTTTGACCCATTCCTGCCAGACATGGATGAGGCAGCAAAGGCAATACAAGGCTATGCGGATGGACTTATTCCAGGACTTGGTGCAAATGATGACGGGGCATCTGCAGTGTCAATGATTGCTGCATTCAGGCATTTTTACGGACAGGAACTGCCTTTCAACCTGCTTCTTGTGCTAAGTGCGGAAGAGGAACGCTCCGGAACTGACGGGATGCGCCTCGTATGGGAGAGCCTTGAAAAAGGGATTTCTGCTCCCCCGGATGATGCACACGATTTTCCTGTCCCTGACTACGCAATAGTCGGTGAACCTACAGGGATGAAGGCTGCAGTGGCAGAGCGCGGACTGCTTGTCATCGATGGATGCGCAGAAGGAGTCAGCGGACATGCGGCACGTGGAGAAGGAGTAAATGCAATGTATATCGCTATTGAAGACATACAGAAACTGCGTGGTTTCAGGTTCAGCAGACATTCACCGCTTATGGGAGATGTAAGGCTGAGCGTGACACAGATAAATGCAGGCACTGCGCACAATGTAATTCCTGACAGGTGCACATTCGTTGTTGACATCAGGCCGACAGAACAATACTGCAACAGGGAGATACTTGACATGCTCCAGGCCGGATGCACAAGCACTTTGAAGGCAAGAAATCTAAACAACCGCTCCTCTGCCACACCAGCCGGCTCTCCCCTTCTAAAATGTGCTGAGGCAACCGGCATAGGGACATTCGTCTCCCCTACCACGTCAGACTGGATGCGGATCGGCTGCGATGCAGTCAAGATGGGACCTGGAGACTCAGCGCGTTCACACAGGAAAAACGAGTTTGTGACAGAGTATGAAATCAGGGAGGGAATCAGGACATATATAAAGTTTATACAGCATTTTCAGAATCTGTTTAAATTTATAGCAAATAAAATTTAAACAGATTCTCATATATACACACAGTATAGAAAAACTTAAAAGGGAACAGACATGGCAACACTTTGGAGCAAAGGAGCCGAGGCCTCACAGGCAGTGGAGGATTTCACAGTCGGAAACGACAGGATTCTTGATGCAAGGCTCGCAAAATATGACGTGATGGGTTCGAAAGCCCACATAATGATGCTTGAAAGCATCGGGCTTCTCACAAAAGACGAACTTATTGCATTGACAGAAGGGCTGGACTATATCGCCAATGAAATTGAAAACGGTCAGTTCGTCCTGGAGGATGATGTTGAAGACATCCATTCACAGGTAGAGCTTCTTCTCACACGCAGACTCGGCGAAATAGGCAAAAAGATACATTCAGGACGTTCACGAAATGACCAGGTGCTGGTTGATATAAAGCTTTTCCTGAAAGACGGACTCAGGCAGACTAGGCAGGAAGTACTTGACTTGTTTGCCACGTTGCAGGAACTGAGCGAAAAGCACAAGGAGGTGCTGCTTCCAGGATATACACACGGGCAGATTGCAATGCCTTCATCTTTCGGGATGTGGTTCGGAGCATACGCTGAAGCACTTGCGGAAGATATGTTCATGCTTTCCGGTGCATATAGGGTTGTCGACCAGAATCCACTCGGCTCAGCTGCCGGATATGGCAGTTCATTCCCGCTCGACAGGCAGATGACCACAGACCTGCTTGGATTCGGTGACCTCAACTACAATGCTGTGGCAGCCCAGCTGAGCCGCGGACGTTCAGAAAGGTCCGTAGCCTCAGCAATGGGCACGATAGCATTGACTCTCAATAAATTTGCATCTGATTGCTGCATGTACATGTGCCCTAACTATGGTTTTATCTCTTTCCCGGACAATCTTACAACAGGCTCCAGCATAATGCCCCATAAGAAGAACCCTGACGTCTGGGAAATAATCCGCGGCAACTGCAACCGTATAATGGCAACGGAAAACGAAATTTCAATCCTCTGCAGCAATATGCCCCACGGATACCACAGGGACTTCCAGCTCCTGAAGGACATCCTGTTCCCTGCACTCGAACTGATGCACAAATGCCTCTACATGACGAAGTATATGCTTGAAAATATCAGGATAAATGCAGAAATCCTCAAATCCGGTCTCTATGACTATCTTTTCACTGTAGAGGAGGTAAACCGACGCACACTTGCAGGAATGCCGTTCCGTGATGCCTACAAAAGTGTTGGAATTGAGGTAAATGAAGGCAGGTTCAGATTCTGTCCCCAGGCAGTTGCCGAAGGATATGGCATTACTGACAGCAAGGCAGGCAATTTTAAAGACACGCAACTCTCAGCCCGAAGCATGCACCATACCCACATAGGCAGCATAGGCAACCTATGCAACGACAGGATTGCAGAAAAGATGAAAAAGGCATCGGACTTTTAGTGATCTTAAGGACAATATCCTTCCGCTGAAATCTTTGTCTGTTCCCGACACACTGGCTTAAAATTTCACAAATATCTGAAATTGTTTACCTTTGCGGAATGATATGAAAAAAAATTTTGACTATATGAAAATTCTTAAAAAAGACACTGGCTATAAATGGGAATTCGAGAATATCGGAGGCTCGACACGTGTCAAGATTACCTCAGGTGAAGATATTGCGCATCTGCATGAACTGGACCGCAAGATGTGGACTGTACTTTCATGTCCTGTCAAAGGGCTTGAAATTGACGAACGGAGCCTGTCCTATATGGATTGGGAGCAGGATGGAAAGATACATCTCGATGATGTTGTCCATACCGCAAAGTGGATTACAGGTGCACTGAAGGACAATGACCTGCTGCTCAGAGGTGACTCCTCCATTGACATCCGATACCTTGACACCGGCAATGCGACCGGAAAGAAAATCTACAGTTCTGCAAGGCAGATACTCAAGAACCTCGGCAAGGAAACTGATGTAATCTCGATTTCAGACATAGCAGACAGCAGCGCAATATTCGCAAAGACCAGGTTCAACGGTGACGGCATAATCACGGAGGCATCGGCAGATACAACAGAGGAAAAGTCAGCCATACTTGCTGCCATCGCCACTGTAGGCCAGGCAACAGACCGCAGCGGGGCACCAGGGATCACAGCAGAGATTATCGGGACATTCTACAAGTCGCTGACAGAATATGCAGCATGGATAGACTCTGCACCGGAGGCCCCATTCGGGGAAAGGACAGATGCTGCACTTGCAGCCTACAGTGCGCTTGATGCCAAGGTCAGGGACTTCTTCATGAGGTCGCGCCTGGCGGCATTTGCACCGGACAGCACATCAGCCCTTGATGTCCAGAAATCCAGGATAGAGTCCATCAGCGCAGAAGACCTCAACGGAAAGACTGCAGAGATAGCCTCATATCCGATAGCCCGGATCACAGGCAGGCCGGAAATTGACCTCAACGGCCCTGTCAACCCGGCATGGGCTGCAGACTTCCAGACATTGAAGTCCATAGCAATGGACAGCGGAATGACAGTCCTGACTGAAACCGGCTGGAATGCAATAGGAGAAAAATTCGCTGCATATACAGCATGGAAAGCCGCAAAGGCCGGCTCTGCTGTCGAACCGCTTGGCAACGACAAGATACGTGAACTTATCCTGCAGGACAGGCAGGAGGCACTGCTCAACCTCGTGGCCAAAGACATAGAGCTGAAGGAAGAGGCCGAAAACATTGAACTTGTGGACAAGTTCCTGCATATATACCGCGATTTCTATACCCTGCTCAAGAATTTCGTCACATTCCAGGACTTCTACAATCCGGACAAGGATGTCAGGGCAATATTCCAGGCAGGTACCCTTATAATTGACCAGAGGGCATGCCGCCTGTGCATAAACGTGACAGATGCCGCCAAGCATGGAATAATGGCCCCGTCAAGCGGGATGTATCTCCTGTACTGCGACTGTGTCACCAAGACAGTGCCTGGAGTCAAGCAGATTGTCGCAGCAGTAACAGTCGGCGACATCGGTGACCTTTCAGTCGGCAAGAATGCCATATTCTACGACAACAATGGACTGGACTGGGATGCCACAGTGACCAAGATAATTGAAAACCCTATCAGCATTTCACAGGCATTCTGGTCTCCATACAGAAGGATGGCCCAGACTGTGGAGAACTTCATCAACAAATCTGCAGCCGAAAAGGATGCAAAGATAATGGCAGAGGCAAACAAGAAGATCACGGCAGCACCTGCACCTGGTACTGCTGACGCAAATGCCGCAGCCCAGCCTCCTTTCGATATTGCCAAGTTCGCAGGTATATTTGCTGCATTCGGGATGGCACTTGGCATGATAGGCACTTTCCTTGCAAGCCTTGCAAAAGGTGTACTTACACTTACCTGGTGGCAGGCAATACTGGTATTCATCGGCATAATCCTGATAATATCCGGACCTTCGATGGTAATGGCATGGATGAAGCTGCGCAGACGCAACATAGCACCGCTGCTGAATGCCAACGGATGGGCGATAAACGCCTCTTCAAATATAAGCATTCCGTTCGGTGCCACATTGACAGACATCGTAAAGTTCCCTAAGCTTAAGCTCAAGGACCCATACGCAAAGAAAGGTATGGCCACATGGAAAAAATGGTGCATCTCGGCAGGATGCATTGCTGCTGTAGCAATTGCACTGTGGCTATGCAACCTGCTTGCGTGGGCATCGCTTCCATCACCTATCTTCGGGCAGAAGGAGGTTACAGAATCCGCAGCAGTCCCTGCCGAGGCAGTGCAGGAAGTTGAAGCGACAATTGAAATCCAAGAATAAGTATATATTCATCAATGTTTTAACAGCAGAGACAGCCGGCAAGTTGCCGGCTGTCTCTGTTTTTGGCATTCCGTTTGCCATATAGCCGGCCGTGTTTAATTAATCAGTAGTGTTATGAAAAAAATATTTATCACTTTGGCCGTATTTACGGCCGGCCTGTCATTCACGGTACAGGCGGCAGAGCTTCCGGCCCCGGTAACGGGCAATCCGATGGAAGCGGCAGAAATCAACAGTTCACCAGGCAAACAGCAGAAAGCTGAAGCCAGAAAAAAGGCCAAGGCCCGGAGATGCCAGGAAAGGAAGCAGAGGATGCAAAAGGAAATGGAAGCCTGGAAGCAGGATATGGAGAATTTCAGGCAAAGGCGCAATGAGGACAAGCATATAAATTCGCTTGTGGATTCACTTGCATGGGTACAGGCAAAGGCAGCAGTACACAACATGTCATTTGTACTTGAAGCTGACTATGTAACATTCAAGAACGGCAGCAGGGTATCAGTCAATTCAGGTACAAACTTCATCTCGGTAAACGGTGACAGGGCCATTGTCCAGATTTCGCCAAGCACATACTATGCTGGCCCTAACGGAGTAGGAGGAGTGACCGTCAAGGGACGGGTAAACGACCTCAGGACAACGACCGACAAGAAAGGGCGCACGACATTGAGCATGTCAGTCACAGGAATCGGGATAAATGCACAGGTGGAAATCTATATCTATCCTGGAAGCAACAGGGTGACAGCAACCGTAATGCCTAACTTCAATTCCAATTCCGTATCATTTGACGGGACACTGGTCCCTTATTCAAATGCATCAGTTTTCGAAGGCATGTCACTTTAGGGCAACACAACATCAGTAAAACATTAAAGACACAAGAATATGAAAAAGATTATATTTCTATCAGCAATAGCAATGCTCGCAGCAGCATGTCACAAGGCTCCTTCTCCACAGGACAGGGACGGTGAATACCTTGTCTACACATCACGTGCGGAGAACACTGACTTCTCGGCATACAAGACATACAACATCCCTGACAGCCTACTGGTTGTCGGCCAGTCTTCAAAGCCTGAATATTCAAAATCAACATACGCACAGGCACTTATCGGCCAGTACAAGAAGATGATGGATTCATACGGCTATGTCTATACAGCAGACAAGAATACGGCAGACATAGGGATACAGGTAACATATATCATTGAGACTGAAAATTATGTAAATTACATTTCAGATCCTTACTGGTGGCTTGACTATCCAGGGTACTGGCATCCTGGCTATTGGGGAGGACACTGGAACGGCTGGGACTACGGATATCCTGTAGTATACAGCTTCTCAACAAATTCCCTTATTACAGAGATGGTTGACCTTACTGCCGGCGACGGAACAGACAAGCCCCTTCCAATCATATGGACAAGCTATATCAGCGGTCCCCAGGGAGGAAGCATACATTCGGATGTCCTAAAGCTGAAGCTTGCAATCGGACAGTCATTCAGCCAGTCGCAGTATCTTGACCATGGCGGAAAGTAGCCGGCACAAGACTCAAGGATGTTTTAACCATATTTAAATTTCTATCTATATGAAAAAGTCATACATATATATAATTGCATCTGCAGTGGCTATGTTCATTGCTGCAATACAGATGAACGCCCAGGTGGGCAAGAGATACTATATCAGCGGAGGCTGGCAATTCAATGCCACAGTAGACAACCCTGTCGCTGAATCGGCAAACGGATGGGGAGCCTATCTTGAAGGAGGCTACTACCTTACACCACGGTTCGCTGTCGGCGGATTTGCAAGTGTCAACACCAACAACGAGTATGTCCCAAAGAAGACATACGTATGGAATGACGGATCCGCCCTCACAACTGACATGGACTATTCCATCTACCAGATACCGTTCGGAGCCACACTGAGGTACCGTTTCACAAGGACAAGGCTCCAGCCTTACATACAGGCCAAGCTCGGTGCTGAATATTCAAAGGAATATGCGTACATGTCAACATTCGGGGCATCTTCTGACAACTGGGGATTCTATGTTTCCCCTGAGGCCGGAGTGACATGGCATCCGTTCAACAGGACGGACTTCGGTTTCCAGGCAGCAGTCTACTACAGCTATGCCACCAACAGGAACACCGCATTCAACATGAATGGAATCAACAATTTAGGATTCAAGCTTGGAATCTGCTTCTAATGTACTGATATTTAAAAGAGCTGGTGGCCCTCAACTAAAATTTGGGTCACCAGTTCTTTTTGGCATCTGCCCACAGCCAGGACATGAAGTCAAGACTGGACTCAGTGCACTAAACCTTTTTTCCTGCACTTCCCCGAAGATGATGCTCCAGAATCGTCTGATGCCAGGTAGAGGTTTCCATATGAGTATATATTTCTGTAGTAAGTATGCTCTCATGGCCAAGCATCTCCTGCACTACCCGCAGATCTGCCCCATTTTCTATAAGGTGCGTAGCAAATGAATGCCTGAAAGTATGTGGAGAAATCTCCTTGCTGATTCCTGCAGCGACTGTCTGTCTCTTCACCATCTTGAAGATGGATATACGGCTCAGCCTTGTCCCGTTCCTATTAAGAAAAAGGATATCTGAACTTTGCCGGTCAGCAGGAACAGGACGCACAGGAAGGTAGTTCTTCACGGCCTCTATCGCCATGTCCCCTATCGGGACAAGACGTTCCTTGTCGCCTTTCCCGACAATCCTGACAAAGTTCTCATCAAGGAACAGCCCTGAAATACGCAGATCCGACACTTCCGAGACACGCAGCCCGCAGCCATACAGGATTTCCAATATTGCACGGTCACGCAGGCCTTTCCATGAATCCATGGGGACTGAGTCCATTATATCGCCAACCTCCTCAACAGAAAGGATGCCCGGCAGATAGCGTCCGAGCTTCGGGGCATCAACTCCGTCACATGGATTCTCACTGACATATCCCTCCTGGATCATCCATGTGTAGAATGACCTGAAAGCACTCAGCTTCCTGGTCTGGGATCTCTTGGAGACTTTATCCAGGCTGGAAAAATAATCCACTATGTCAGAAGAAGAAACATCCGTACATGACTTTCCAGACAAATCCAGGTATGCCATGAATGACTCCATATCACGGACATACGATGCCACAGTGTTGGGTGACATCGCACGTTCAATCTTCAGATAGTACCTGTAGTCTTTCAGAATGGCTTCCATGGCAGCCTGTGCATCAGCTACAATGTGGAATATTTCCTGCCGTATTCAAGCATCTGGCCGAGGAAGCCGGACGGATATTCTACCCTGTAGTCCACTATCCTGCCGAATTTCTTTACAGGAACAATCTCAGGATTGATGAACCCGCCGTATGGCTTAAGCCCGAGGGACGCATAGCGTTCCCTCACCTCCCGGTGCAGGTCCTGGTCAATGTCGACAGCATATTTCTCTACAATCTGCTTTCCTGCCTTGTAGTCACCTTCAGACTTGATGCGCTGGATTTCTGCAAGAAGTTCACCGAAAAGTCCGCGGAGAGCCTGGTAGTCATTCACAACGAAATATGTCTTTCCCTCGCGTGAACGCTTCTCTATCACATTGCCCTCAAGGCCTTTCTCATAGCACCATTCAGCGATAAGCTTGCGGTTCTGCATGTGTGCCTCCGTATTCTTGCGTCCAAGCTCCACGCGGTTGAACTGGACAAAGATTCCGTTCTTTATGTAATTGTCATACATTGCCTTGTATGCCTCTACATCAGGCAATATGCCAAGTTCGACAAGTTTCGGATCAGCCATGTAGTACAGGCCGAACAGGTCGGCACGGGTCTCCTCAAGAGTCGAGCTGAATTCCCCGAGCGCACCTGCAGGTACACCAGGGAGCAGCTGTCCGGAGCCATGTCCGAGACATTCGTGCAAGTCCGTGTGCACCTCATCGGTAACGGAAAGGTATTTCTTTGCCCTTGCAATCTCCTCTTCATCCCACGCGAACTCATTGAGTATGCTCTTTGGCGACTCAAGCGCCGCAAGCTCGTATGCATGCGTTATATTGGCAATGGTCACTGACTTTGAGCCGTATTCTTTCCTGATCCAGTCCGCATTCGGGAGATTCACACCAATCGGGGTTGCAGGATAGCAGTCTCCGCCAAGTGTCGTTGCATTGATCACCTTTGCAGAAACTCCCTTCACCTCCTTTTTCCTGAAACGGGGGTCTACAGGAGAATGGTCCTCGAACCACTGGGCATTCGCGCTGAGCACCTCGGTACGCTCCGAAGCCTCATGGTCCTTGATATTGACAAGCGACTCCCAGGAAGCCTTGCGCCCGAGAGGGTCATTGTAGTCCTCGATGAATCCGTTTACAAAATCCACCGTTCCTGCAGTCTCCTGTGCCCAGGCGATATTGTATTCATCCCATAGCTTCAGGTCACCTGTCCTGTAATATGCAACAAGAAGCTCTATGCATCTCCTCTGCTCATCGCTTTCGGCAAATTCCGCCGCCTTTTCCAGCTCCGCGACAATTTTAGAGATTGCTGCACCATACAGGCCGTCTGCCCTATAGACTTCCTCACGTATGGTCCCGTCGCTATCCTTCACTACCCTGCTGTTGAGCCCGTATGATACAGGCCGTTCATCTGAAGGATCCATCATGGCGTCATAGAAAGCCTCGACTTCAGCACGTGTCACACCTTCATAGAATGTGACGGCAGATTCAGCTACGATATCAGCGGATGCATCGGTAGACTTCCTCTGCGGATAGACCTGCGGATCATATATGGCAGGAAGCAGCTCTGCACAGGCATCTGCATCCCCGACAGCCTCCATAAGGGACTGGAAATATTCACGCGGACACTCAGGGAAGAATTTGTCCTCTGCGTAATGGTGGTGGATTCCATTGCTGAAAAACAGCCTCTTGGCATATACAGTAAAGTCCTGGAAATCCTTGCACTCCCTGTCCCCTTTATAGTTATTGAGGATATTCTCTACGCTCTTCCTTATCGGAAGGTTATACCTGCAGTTCTGCGCCCAGAGTATGTCACGGCCATATTTTGCAGCCTCACCGAGGTGGTACACATATTCTTTCTGGCGCAATGTAAGCGAATCCCAGCCAGGGATCTGATAGCGCATTATCTTGAGGTCGGCAAATTCGTCGACCAGATACCTGAAATCACCGGCAGGCTCCGCAGGAGCGTTGCCGCACGCGGCCAATGCCGCAGCAGTACTTCCCAAAACAAGCATTTTTGCAATCGTCTTCATATTTTAAACTTCGTTTACAATCACTCCACCTCGGCATAGTAAAACTACGTTTCCTCTGCCCTCAGCTTAATCGTTTATTATATAATCATTGTTTCACATATTCTTCCGGAGTGCAAAGATACGAACTTATAGAATACCCTGTCCTGTTTTTCCCGCTTCATGCTCCAATTTATTTCTGTCCTGCCACCTGTCCTATTACATGTTGCAGAATGGGATGGGGATGGTTGTTAAATCAGAATTTAGAGGCGATGGCGAAACAGCTATATGACTACTGGTTTGTGCAGTTTGACTTTCCGAATGAGGAAGGCAAACCATATAAGTCAAGCGGTGACAAAATGGTATGGAGTGAAAAACTGAAACGTGAAATACCAAAGGGGTGGAATGTTGCAAAATTAGCAGACGAGATAGAGCTTCAATATGGCTTTCCATTCTCGACCGAATTGTTTGCCGAGCAGGTGACGTCTGTACCTGTTGTTCGTATTAGAGATATTCTTAGTAATTCTATTTCTGCTTATACTACTGAAAAAGTAGAAGAAAGATATTTGCTTCAAAAACAAGATTTGCTAATTGGTATGGACGGAAATTTTCACATAAACTACTGGACAGATAATGTATCATACCTTAACCAACGAAGTGTTAGGCTACGAGCTAAGAATAACTCTAACGTGTCAATTGTTCAAGCAAAATATGACATAGAGCCGTATATAAAGGCGAAAGAGATAAGAGCAAAAGGTTCAACTGTTGGACATCTTTCAGACAAGGATATGAAAGAACTATATGTATTAGTTTGTCCAATAAAAAAGGTGAGAGAAGAATTAGATTCAATGCTATCAATGATTGTAACGAATCGAAATGAGATAACTTACCTCACTAAGCAGCGTGACGAACTTTTACCACTTTTAATGAATGGACAAATAACGATAGAATAAAAAATGTCTCGCATACTCTACAAATATTTAGATATAGTTGGCGCAAAGTGCATGATTGGAAACCAGAATCTCCAATTCACCAATGCGTCTCAACTGAACGATCCTTTCGATTGTCATCCTAAATTAATTGACTACTCGGATGTACCTGATTCTCAACTCCAGGGATGGGTACCAAAGGACTGGTGGATAAAAAAAGAAGAAAACGATGCTCTCAATTTACGCAACGGGACTTGGCTATGTAGTTTATCTAAAGTTTATGATTCATTACTTATGTGGAGTCATTATTGCTATAATCACAAAGGTGTTTGTATTGGCCTTGACATAGATAAAGTAATGGAATCTGTTCCACCGATGTTCGGTGCAATATATAATAAACCGATAATTATTGATGTTCAATATCAGGATATAATAGATCGTCCAAACGCATATGATAGTGTAAATGACAGATATAGCTACCAATGGGGGACAAAAGCAAAAGATTGGGAATACGAACACGAAGTAAGATTAGTCATGCCAAAACCAAGTCCTATGTATGCAGCCTTTACTCCTCAACAAGCGAAGCAGAATAAGGAGATGTGGGATTGGCGTGAAATACACCATTATTTGCCACTGAAAAAAGAGAGTTTTGACTCAATCTATTTTGGAATCAATGTAGAACAAACTGAAAAAGAAAAAATTATTCAATATGTTCGGAAGGAACTAAATCCGCAAATCAAGTTATATCAAATGGCAGTAGATGAGAATTCCTTTAGATTACTCCCTGCAATTATTTGACAATGCAATCTAAACCTGTTTGATAACCCACCTGCCATCTCTTTTACGTCCTTCGCGCATTAAAATACTTTGTTCTTTCAGTTGTTTCAGATTCTTGTATATCGAGGAGCGTCCAAGATTGAGCATCGCACCGAGCTCATCCATCGTTATGTTAGGCTTATCTGTGATGGCAGACAATATTTCACGCTGTATTTCTGTAAGTTGAAAGTCTTTGGCTTGCTCCTTTATTGCCTGCATTGCAGCAGGACGTTTGAAAATTACGGTAAACATCCCCTCTGTTTCAAAGATTGGTTCAGGCAATCCGGCATCAAGCATATCCTTTTTCATTCGAGGAATACCTGAACCGACATGTTCAACCAGGTGCATACGGGTAAACAAACCAAAAATCAGCGGATTACGGGAAAGACTTTTACGACCGAAATTCTTTGCCACCACTGGCAGCAAATCTCCTGGATTGCTAATCTCAATACGGTCATCATACATTTCTATCATAATGCTTGCACCCTGCTCATAGTAATCGCGGTGTGACAGCGCATTGATTATAGATTCCTTAAACACACTTAACGGAATTTCCCAGGTCTCTTTTCTCGGCCCTGTCCCCTCCATTTCGTATGCGACCTTCAATTTACTTTTCAGCCATTCAACCGCTCTTTTGTACTGTTGAAGCAGAGGACCGCCAAAGGTCTTGTCATCCAAAATGTAGACTTTATCCGTGCCTTTGAACAATACACAGCGGATTACTGCGTGGAAATAAATATTTTCGGGATGTCTGGCAAAGAACAGCACCCCGCCGCTTTTTACATTGTCATTA
Source organism: Bacteroidales bacterium (assembly GCA_023667095.1). Taxonomy (GTDB): domain Bacteria; phylum Bacteroidota; class Bacteroidia; order Bacteroidales; family UBA932; genus Cryptobacteroides. Next base: position 77,471 of record JAMPAT010000004.1, on the reverse strand, counting down.
TCGTCATAGATTTGCATGTTCTCCAATATCTGTCCATCACCGATGTCCATGGCTATACCGGCAGCATATCGGAATTCCCGAAAATTTTCTTCGTCTAGTTCTTTACCCAAATCCACTTTCGGAAGTGGTATCGCGTCGAAATAGATACGGTCGTTTTTCTGGAAAACATTACGGATTTCATCAACATTGGTCAGTTTCTGACAGTTCGCTCCTTCGCGTATATAGGTCGAACCCGAAAAGAAATAAGGTTTGCTTTTGCCTGATGGGACATCAATTACCCAGACTCTCCTACCATCCACCTCCACATGGTACATATCGTAATGAAGCATTGGTGAAATTTCACCTATGGCATCCTGAATGGCTGAGCGTCTGTTGTTGTCTATCTCTGCACCGATAATCTGATTGCCATTGTCCACGCCAATCAACACGTATCCTCCGGCAGAGTTGGCGAAACTGCATACCTCCTCTGCTATATCGCGAACTTTTGAGGGCACGCTACGCTTGAAATCTACATTGAAGCCTTCTCCGCCATGTACCAACTCCCTTATATCTTTTTCAGTCAACATACTTTTGTGATTTAGACTTCGCAAACATAACATTAATTCTTCACATAACAGCCATAATCATTTCAAAAGTTCGCTAAAAGTTTGTCTAAAGTTCACTTGATCCGCAAACTTATAGTGAAGCCATGCGATTCATCCTTCGTGTAATAAATATTCCATTCAGACTTCAACTGAGAAAATTATGTATTCATGCTCGTTTATATTGCGTTAAATTCCGTCCTGCCGGACTTCGTCCTCAGTCCGGCATTTACGGCTGCGCCTCGGCATGGCTCAAACTGCGTTTGGCTCTGCGCTCGGCTTGCACGTAAATTCTGATTTAGCAGCTTTAATCCTTTATCATATATTAATGAAAAAATACCAGAATTATGAAAGATAACATCATTCAGGCGATAGTTGCGGAAATGCAGTGTGACTTAGACTGCCGACAAATGGCACGGCTTAAGGCTGTGCTTGCATCAGAACTGCAGAATGTAAAAATCATAGAAAAGGCAGAATGTTCAACTCTGCATACACAAGAGAATAATCAACTGCTGAATTCTTTTATATCAGCAAAGAAAATAGAGGGGTGCTCAGACAAGACATTGACATACTATCGCAATACCATTGAACGGCTACTGTTTACGCTTTCTCTGGCGATATATATGCCATATCACGACATCAGACATCCGTACCTATCTCTCAGAATATCAAGAGAACCACAAATCAAGCAAAGTGACAATTGATAACATGAGACGCATATTTTCAAGTTTCTTTGCATGGCTGGAAGATGAGGACTATATAGCTAAAAGCCCTGTCCGGAGGATTCACAAGGTGAAGACGGATTCCCTTGTAAAGGAGGTATTGAGCGATGAACAGCTAGAACTGCTACGTGACAACTGCACAAATAGGCGTGACTTAGCTATAATTGATATTCTTGCATCAACGGGCATCCGTGTCGGAGAACTAGTGAAGCTAAACCGGACGGATATTGATTTCCATGAAAGGCAATGCATTGTCTTCGGCAAAGGAAATAAGGAACGTATAGTTTATTTTAATGCCCGCACTAAACTGCACCTTCAACAGTATCTGAATGAACGGACTGATGAAAATCCTGCTTTGTTCGTTTCTCTGTCTGCTCCGCACAACCGGCTGACAATAGGTGGTATAGAAGTTCGTATCCGAAAGATGGGCCGCCGGCTGGATCTTCCCAAAGTACATCCGCACAAGTTCCGTCGCACATTGGCAACAATGGCGATTGACAAGGGAATGCCTATTGAGCAAGTGCAGCGTCTGCTCGGGCATGTTCGCATTGATACAACTCTCCATTATGCGATAGTCAATCAAAATAATGTCAAAATCGCCCATAAGAAATATTTAGGGTGACATCTTATCGCATTTTGCAAAAAAAAGTATCTTTGTAGTCCAAAATGCGATAAACGATGGATTTGCAACGAATAACACAACATAAGCAATCTTTCGATGATATTTGCAGATACATCGAAAGCGAAGACGGTTCCGACAAAATAGAAGTATGGTTTGCACGCGAATTGCAAGCCGTGCTTGGCTATAGCCGTTGGGAAAATTTCCAAGTAGCTATAACCCGTGCGGTAGAGTCCTGTAAAACGCAGAATATCAGCGTTGATGATCATTTTCGTGAGGTCACGAAAATGATAACTATCGGAAAAGGTGGACAACGCGAAGTTCAAGACTTCATGCTCACCCGCTATGCGTGTTATCTGATTGCTCAAAACGGTGACCCGAAGAAAGAAGAGATTGCCTTTGCACAAGGATATTTCGCCGTGCAGACGCGCCGTGCGGAGCTGATAGCAGAGCATCTCCAGCAACTGTCGCGCCTTGAGACCCGCGACCGGCTGCGGGCATCGGAAAAGCAGCTGTCACGCAACATCTACGAACGTGGCGTTGACGACAGAGGCTTCGGACGCATCCGCTCAAAGGGAGACACTGTCCTGTTCGGTGGGCATACCACAGAGGATATGAAGCAGAGGCTCGGCATAAAGTCTACGCGACCATTGGCCGACTTCCTGCCGACACTGACTATTGCAGCCAAAAACCTCGCCACCGAAATGACCAACTATAACGTGGAGCAAAAAGACCTTCATGGCGAGATGCCTATAACACGTGAGCACATGGACAACAACCAAAGTGTCCGCCAAATGCTCGGTCAAAGAGGCATACGTCCCGAAGAGCTTCCACCAGCAGAGGACATTAAGAAAGTGGAGCGTAGAGTGGCCTCCAATGAAAAGAAGATAGAAAAGACTTCTGCAAAACTTCCTAAAAAGAAAGACGAAAAATGAAGATAGCAGACGTAATAGAAACATTTAAAGACAGCCAGACCAGACATCCGCACGCCCGCCTGCGGTTTTTGGCCGATTAAAAGGATTTTCCATTGCCAGCTGTAATTTAATTCATATTTTTGCAGGATGCGAAAATATAGAAAACATATATTATCAGCCAGGTGGATGGCGGCGGTTCTTGCAGCCATGGCACTTGCAATGCTGCATTCATGCGAAAAACCGGTTGTGCAGGAGCAGGACACAGCCAGGAGGGTATTCGTATTCTATACAGCAGGAAGCAACAACCTTGCAGGCTCGATTGCAGGAAACATCAGGGACATGGTCCAGGCACCATTCACAGACAACAACACATTGCTGATATACTCTCATCTGAACAGATACAGCAGTTCGACCCAGGCACCATCCTATATAATAAGGGCATACCACAACAAAGGAAAGGTTGTAATGGACACCCTTGTAACATATCCTGCTGGAACGCATTCCGCCTCGGCAGAGACTTTGAGGAATGTACTCGAATATGCAAAGGAGAATTTCCCGGCAGATGAATATGGACTTCTCTTCTCGTCTCACGGGACAGGCTTCCTGCCTGAATACTACTATTCAAATTCGTCAAGATACGAAAATGGCTACAGCGCAGGACTGGGCAGCGTACAGAAGTCTATCGGACAGGAGACAGACCTCAGGGAATCGCACGAGATTGACATCAGGGATTTTGCAGACGCCATTCCTTTCAGGCTTGACTATCTGATATTCGATGCATGCCTTATGGGTGGGGCAGAAGTTTCGTGCCAGCTTCGCAACAAGGCACACTACCTCGTGGCCTCACCGGCAGAGATACTCTCCGACGGAATGAACTACAGGGAAATGACCAGGCATCTATTCTCATCCGTAAACTTGCAGACAAGGCTTGAGGAACTTTGCAAGAGCTACTACAGCATATATGATGTCCAGAGCGGAGCGTACAGGTCTGCTACAATTTCACTGATAGACCTTTCTGCTGTCGCAAACCTTGCAATAGAGCTCTCCCGCATCTTCGCTGGTCACAGGGAGGCACTGGACGGCCTTCCATTCAGCAGCATTCAGCAATACTACACGTATAATTACCACTGGTTCTACGACCTCTGCGACATTGTGGAGAACCTCGGATGCACAGAGGCAGAGCTGGAGAGATTCCATCTGGCATTTGACAGATGTGTCGTATACAAGGCTGCAACCGATACATTCCTTGCCAACAATCCGGACAATCCATACCCAGGCTTTGCAATAAGGCGTTTCGGGGGGATGAGCATGTATCTTCCGTGTAACGGCGGGGCATATCTGGACAATTACTACAGGACTCTTGACTGGAACTTCGCCACAAGGCTGGTCGAATAGCCGGACTTCACGTATTACAGCGTCCATAAGAGGAAGACACAACCGGAAATGGCATGGAAGTGCAGAGGATGGCAAATAAATTTTTTATTTTCAAGAAAATATCTATCTTTGCAGCCCCATAAAAAGCGAGCGTGCTTTTTGGTGCAATGGGGTCCTGCGGGCCGGTGACGGCACAGGACTGAGTAACACATTTTAATTTTATTACAGACAATGAAACACATTGAACTTAAAGGCCAGATCCGCGAAGTCGGAAACAAGGCTGTCATCAAGGCAATCAGGAGAAGCGGACTCGTTCCATGCAACCTCTATGGACTTGGAATGGAGAATGTACTCTTCACAGTAGACGCAAAGGACCTCAAGAGCCTTACCTACACTCCAAATTCATACATCGTTGACCTCGACCTTGGAGAGAAGAGGCTTACAGCCATCCTCCACGAGGTACAGTATCACCCAGTTACCGATGAGGCGCTTCACGTGGACTTCCTCGCAGTATGTCCGGAGAAACCTGTCACAATCAACGTTCCTGTCAAGATCACAGGACACTCAGAGGGTGTGAAGATGGGAGGCAAGCTCCTTGTCATGAGCCGCAAGCTCCGCATCAGCGCACAGATGGAGCAGCTTCCAGACTTCCTCGAGGTAGATACAACAAGCCTCAAGATCGGAAAGCAGATTGTTGCAGGAGACCTCCACTTTGAGGGTGTGAACATCGTTTCACCTAAGGCAACCATCATCTGCTCAGTACGCCCTACACGTGCCACAAACCAGGCTGCAAGGGAGGCTAAGTAGTCTTTGCCACAGACACATATTCAATATTGTAAAGGTATGAATTATCTGATAGTCGGCCTTGGAAACATAGGTATCGAATATGCCAATACCAGACACAATATGGGATTCATGATATTGGACGCCTGGGCTAAGGCGTCCAATGTTGTTTTTGAAAGCGGAAGATACGGCAATACAGCAGAAATTTCATTCAAAGGAAAGCGATTCACCCTGCTCAAGCCGTCTACCTATATGAATCTCAGCGGAAAGGCAGTAAGGTATTGGATGAATGAGATGAAGCTTCCGCTGGAGAACCTGCTTGTAATATCAGATGACCTCAACATCCCTTTCGGGACATTGAGGCTCCGGAAAAACGGAAGCGCAGGAGGGCATAACGGACTGTCCAACATCACTGAAATGTTAGGAAGCCAGGAATATGCGAGGATGCGTGCCGGTATCGGCAGTGACTTCAGCCGTGGAGGACAGATAGACTTTGTACTTGGGGAGCTGTCCGATGAAGAGCAGAAACAGATGCCGGAAATATGTGAAAGGGCCATTGAAGGCATCAAGGCATTCGCATTAATGGGTCCGGACAGGGCCATGAATGTTGTAAATGCCAAAAACAGATAGGATTTTGAGGTTTAAATTTGGTTTTCACGGATTTATTCCCTACCTTGCACAAAGTTTTGATGCTTAATGTTTAACGAACTATTAAATTTCACCTACGATGAAAGAGCTTGTAGACCAGATTAAAGCAGAGTATGCAGTATTCGTTGAGAATGCTGATGCTCAGGTTGAAAAAGGCAACAAGGCTGCCGGAGCACGCGCCCGTAAAGCAGCCCTGAACATCATGAAGCTGATGAAAGATTTCAGGAAAGTTTCTGTTGAAGCTACCAAATAAGTCTTGCCTGTCAATTAAGCTTATTAGCAGCTGTATCCAAGGGATATGGCTGCTATTTTATTATTCCCCGGCAGTCCGTCCCAGGTTTCCCTGAATCAGGCCATCTCCTGCAGCAGAGGACATGGTACAAAAATAAAGAACCGGCAACTGCTACGTAAACCGGCTCTCTAAATGTGTACTAAAACCTAAACCTGACATATAGATGCAAGACATATCAAGAATGTTGCAGGAGATTCCATATTTTTTGCAAATATTTTCAGGCCTGGCAAAGATTCCTGCTTTTCATACAATCAGCTACATTTCGAGACGGACATTGTCAATCCACAGGATATTGCCTACTCCGCCATAGAATGCCTCATTGCAGCTTGCAAGGAATTTTATAATAAGGAAATTCGGTTCAACGCCAGGACCGGCCCATCCCTCCTCTACTACGGCTACATTCTTTCCTTTTGAATTGATTGCATGGTAGGCTGTATCCGGATCCGTCTGCAGACTCATGTATTCCTTATAGTATGGAGAAGAAGTAATGTCACCATACTTAACCTCAAGTTCATGGCCGTTCACCCATTGGGTAACATTCTCCATAAGCCGTTCATGTCCTGTACCGACCCTCAGCGCGTGTACATTGCCGTCCCTGTCCTCCCAGCGTTTCTGGAGAATGATGCATATTTCAGGATAGTCAGGATAGTCAAGCGTCTTAAGCTTCGAGAATCCTGTACCTTTGACAACTATGTGTCCCACTTCAGCCTTATAGTCATAGACCAGGGCTCTTGGACGGCCGCTGAAATTCACACCATACAATACTTTTGCAAGCGGATCCTTGGTATTCCTTATCGGTTCCACAAGGTCACCGATAAGCATCCCCCCCTGGCATACGACCTGCATATTGATACCAAGCGCAACAACCTCCTCGATGTGTGTCTCTATCCTGGCACAATATCCGTCTCCCCTCTTTTCAGGAAACACTGTAGTATTTGTCTTATATACCCCGGCGACATTTGCAAGGACATTGTTGGTACGCCAGAGATAGTCTGCAGGCTTGACCAGTGGTTCACGTGTGGCTATGGTTTCCCCGTTTCCGAAAAACTCATACAGCAGCTTGATCTTCCCGCCTATTATGTCAGACTCCTTCACCTCCCTCACACACCAGCGGTCAAATTTGCCATACTCATTTATATTGTCCACAACACTTTGCTGGGCATCTGCCGTCACTTCCGTGCAAAAGAGCGTGACAATGGCTAAAAATAATGTTATCCGTCTCATAAATATGTTATATCTTTGTGCAATTTCGTACAAATATAACAAATATGGAATTAAGACGGATTATTTTCTTTATAGCTTTTCTCGGGATCTGCACTGCAGCATCTGCAATTCCGGCCAGATTCAGGGAGCTTACTCTCACTCAGCCAAACGGTTACACATTCAATGCGACACTAACCGGCGATGAATTCTACAAAATATTGAAGACCCGCGACGGCGGCAATGCAATCATGCGCGATTCCGGAGGATGGTGGTGCTATGCATATTATGAAGCAGACGGCACCAAAAGGAACAGCGGGGCACGTGTAGGGCTTCCTGTATCCCAGGGCATTATCGATGCCAGCAGGGAGATTCCATATTCCGCCATTGCACAGAGAGCCATGGAGAAACGGTCCGCTCCTGTGAATGAGGAGGTTCCGTTGCTCAGGAGGATAGCAGGGAGAAAATCAGGCGGAATCGCGACAAAGGCAGACTCCCCGTCCGTAAAGCACGGGATTGCCATACTCGCCCAGTATAAGGATGTCAAGTTCAAATACGCAAAGGAAGACTTCAACCAGCTGCTGAATGCATCAGGATACAAAGGTTCCGGATGTGCCATGGACTATTTCAATGACCAGTTCCACGGGACAGTGGAGTTCACATTCGATGTCAGCGACATAGTCACCCTGCCCGGCAACCGGGAATCATACGGAGGCAATGACGAAGGCGGCGATGACAAGGACCCGGCAAAAATGATATACGATGCCTGCAGGCTTGCGGACAGCAGCATCGATTTCTCAAGATATGATGATGACGGGGACGGATATGTAGACAATGTCTTCGTATTCTTTGCAGGGGAAGATGAGGCTGACGGTGCCGATGAGGACTGCATCTGGTCACATGCATGGTACCTCACATACGGAGGGTATAACCTGAAGCTGGATGGGGTGACAATCGACAGATATGCATGTACATCTGAACTGGCACGTGTCTATACGGCGAACAACAGTTACACGACCGAACTCGCAGGCATCGGCACATTCTGCCATGAATACAGCCACACTCTCGGGCTTCCCGACCTCTATGATACAGACTATGACGAAAACGGCGAGGCGGCAGGCCTATGGCACTGGACAGCCCTGATGGACGGAGGCAACATGAACAATGACGGCAACACACCTCCATACTACAACTGTATTGACAGGGAGCTGACCGGAATTTCAGAGCCGGAGACAATAGCTCCTGGCGAATATACCCTTGAGCCGATAAACATCAATGGCAGATATCTCAAGATTCCTACTTCAAACAGCAAGGAATACTTCCTTATAGAGTGCAGGGGCAATGACGGATGGGACAAATACATAGGATACAGTGCGAACTCAGGAAGCGGCCTGCTCGTGTACCATATAGACAGGACAAACAGCAGGATATGGACCAGCTACAACTCAGTAAATGCCAATGCATCACACCAGTATGCAGACCTCATAGAAGCAGACAAAAGGCCTGACAGGATTGATACGATGAGTGATTTCCAATACAAAAGATATACTTTTGACGTAAGTGGCATCTTTTTCCCTCAGGGAAGCAATGTCCTGTCTTCCGCTACACATCCTTCATTCAGGACATGGAGCGGGAATGAACTTCAATACAGTCTGAGCGACATCACACTCAATGGTGACGGAAGCGTCAGCTTCAAGGTCAATGCTGACAATGACATTATTCCACAGGCACAGGACATCGTATCAGAGACATTCCCGGATGCTGCAATCATACAATGGGAATCCGACTACGGCATTAACAGCACAGCATACGTAACATACAGCGAGAAGAATTCACAGGAAAGGACAGTTGTAGAAGTGGCACCATACTCAGGCAAAAGCTATTCACTCACTCTTGAAGGACTCAAGCCACAGACAACATACAGTGTGGAGATATGCTACAGGTCTGAAAGCGGCAAAGAAGGCAAGACAGTGACGCATACCTTTATGACACAGCGTATACCGTCAGTATCCTACCCATATATCCATATAGGCGGAACCGGAATCTACAGTGCCGGCAGCAGAATCCCGCTAAGGGTCTACAATGCCTCTGAAGCAGCCTCAATAGGATGGGAACTTGACGGCAAGACAGCCATGCCATCGGAAGATGGATACTTTTATCTTGAAGAACAGGGCACACACAGCCTGAAAGCTACCGTAAACTATGATGGCGGTGCGAAAGATATAATCATAAGGCAGATAACAGTTAAATAGTCTACAGAATGAAAAGGACAATCATATATATCATTGCACTGGCAATATGTGCATCACTTGTCAGCTGCGTGGATGACGGCCTCAAGGAAAAGGAGTTCATCGCAGGCAGCAGCGACATTTCACTGACCGTAGAGGGCAAGAATATATTCACATACAGTCCGGCTGCACACCAGCTGGGATTCAACGATGTCAAAAATGAGTTTAGGGTAAACAACGACTCGTTCAGTCATTATTTCGTATTGACCTGCGCAAGCATGCCGTCACAGGCAGGAGAGAATATCCAGGCTACCATTGTCTACACCAACCTGAGGAACAATGTAGTGAGCTACGAAGGGGTATTCAAGGTCTCCAAGATCAATGACGACAACGGCAGGACAATATGGATGTGGAACCAGGACAAGCAGATTGGAGCTGTGGTAAAGGTTCTGCAGTAAAGGATTTTGAAATAATCAGCTAAAAGACAAATAACCATTATGTACAGTAAAGAAGACTTGCTGGAGATTGCCTCCAGATTCGACATTGCCGGTGAGATTGAGAGCATAAATGCCCTCGGACCGGGATTCATCAACGACACTTTCATCGTGAAGACAGCCGCTGACAGCAACGGCAATGCTCCGAAATACATCCTGCAGAGGAAAAACCATGTCGTTTTCCCGGATGTGCCAGGAATGATGCACAACATAGAAATGGTAACTGCCCACATAAGGGCAAAGGTCATAGCGGATGGAGGGGATCCGGAGCGTGAAGTGCTGACCGTGACACACCGCAAGCCAGAAACCATTACAAAAGCAGAAAAGGCATGTCCATACTGCGACCTTTATTATAAGGACAGCAGAGGAAACTACTGGGCTGTATGCCTGTTTATAGAAGGCTCTGTCACATACGAGAAGGCAGACACACCTGCCCTTGCCTACAAGGGAGGTGAAGGTATAGGCAAATTCCAGTCACAGCTTGCTGACTTCACTACCCCTCTGTCAGAAACGATAAAGGGATTCCACAATATAAGGTGGAGGTTCCAGCAATGGGACGAGGCACTCAGGCTCGACAAGGCAGGACGTGTCAAGGACCTTTCAGAGGAAATCAGCTGGATTGAGTCGCGCCGCGAGGAGATGCTAAAGTTCTGGAGCCTTGTGGAGGACGGCACAATACCGACCAGGGTGACCCACAATGACACAAAGATAAGCAATATCCTGTTCGACAAGGATGGAGAAGTCCTATGTGTAATTGACCTGGACACCTGCATGAGCAGCACCTCGCTCAACGACTTCGGGGATGCGATCCGCTCCTACACAAACACAGGTGCCGAGGATGACCGCGACCTGTCGAAGGTTTCCATGTCGATAGATATGTTCAAGGCATATACAGAGGGCTACCTGTCCCAAAGGAAAGGGACTTTGTGCAAAAGCGAACTTGAATACCTCGCATTCTCGGCAAGATATATCACATTCGAACAGGTCCTCAGATTCCTTATGGACTACATTGACGGCGACCTGTACTACAAGACAAATGCTCCTGACCACAACCTGGTAAGGACACATGCCCAGTATGCCCTGCTTTGCAGTATGGAGAAACAATTTGCCCAAATGGAGGAAATTGTAACTTTGGCACAGAAATAGCTATATGGCCTCACGGTTAAATTTTATCAACAGACCGTGAGGTCATAAATTTTATGGGTATTATGAGTAAATCAACACTTTTCGCATTCCTCGCCGGAGCGGCAGCAGGTGCGGCAACAGCTTACTTCCTTTCATCTGAAAAGACTGCAGACACACGCAAGAAAATTGCAGAAGGAGCAGAAGAGCTATACGGCAAAGTAAAGACCAAGGCTGAAGAAGCCGGAGAAAAGGTAAAGGAAGCTACACACAAGGCAAAGGACAACGCAAAGAAGAAATTCGAGCCTGTCAAGGGAAAGCTTGTCGAAGGACTTGATGCAGCGGAAGCAGCACTTGAAAACCTATAGTACAGCAACATGAAACACGGAAATCCTATGGACAGCACCAAGGACTATATGGAAATGAAAGCCGATGGGCTGAAGCTCAAGGCGACTGAGAGCCTGTCACTGGTTTTCAGCAAATTCCTGAGCCTCTTTGTCATCATCATGGTCCTGATGATTGTATTGGTAACCATTGCTTTCGGAGGAGTCCTTCTACTTGGTGACATTATAGGCAGCTATGCAGCAGGAGCATTCATCGTTGCAGGAGTATTCCTGATTGCGCTGATAGTCCTTATATGTCTCAGAAAGAAGCTTTTCCTGAACTCTTTTGTACAACTTTTCATACAGATATTCTATGGCGACAAATGACTTTAAGGATATAAAGACATTCAAGCAGCTCCAGGAAGCGCGCAATTCGCTTGAATATCAGGTTGAAAACCAAAAAGGAAAACTTTGGGTTCCGTTCGCTCTTGCAGCCATAAGGACAATAAGGTCCTGGTTTGCAGAAGAATAAAAAGCAAAAAATGCTGGCTTGAAGGCCAGCATTTTTTGTGTTGTCAGATGTCGTCAGGCAACTACCAGACAAATTCAAATGTGATATCACGTGGAATTCCAAGACCGTTTACATGGGCTATATCAGCAGAAAGGGCCTCTGAGATGTTTGCATGGTTGGCAGAATACTCCTTTGCAAACATATGGTTTCCGGTCGCCTGTGTAGTAAGGATAAGGTCAGCCCAGGCATCAATGGACTCAAGGGCCTTGTCATAGTCAATATGGTAGAGACCATCCTTGTTACGGGTGAACGCGCCATTGTCCTTCATGAAGTTATAGCACATCATGTTGGCACGTCCATGCGATGATGCAGCCCCGAAACGGACAGAGCGCACAAGACCAGCAATGAATGTAGTTATCGCATCTTCTTTCGTAATAATTGGAATCTCTCCCATGTCAATAAGTTCACACACCATGAAAAGGCCAAGGATGTCTGCCTTTGCCTCTTCCCATGTTGTCTTTTCTGAGCCAAGCGCATCATCAACTGAGCCAAGTCCGTTTACAGTCTGCTTCACTCCAAGGCCATGTGCGACTTCATGGAACGTGACATTCCAGAAGAATGCCTCCGAACGGAGATGCTTCTGCTGCCCAGGCTCAATCAGTGCCCTCCCGATAGGAAGGAGAATCTTGCCGAACTTTGCCATCATTGCATTATGGAGCTGCAGCCTGCGTGCACCTTTAAGTTCATGCACCCTGTCATCGTTAGGGAGATTGATGGCGATAGTCTTGCTTGCGGCGTTGCAGTCTCCTGCATAATAGATTGCATCATAGACATTGAGGTCTGATGAAGTTCCGGGGACAAATGTCTTGTACTCAGGGGCACAAGGCAGCATTCTCTGAAGTTCCGGCAGCATGGAGACATATTTTGCAAGGCTTGCGCTCCTCTCCTCGTCTTTCAGGAGGATATAGCACTCGTATGATGCCTTTGCCTCATTAAGCATGTCATCATAATTCTCGATAGGTCCGATTACAATATCTATCTTGCTATCCTTCATGTCCATCCAGGCCATATCGCTTGCAAAATAGTCATCTGTACGGAAGGCCTTTACCCTTTCCTGGAGATAATTGCGCAGCCCATCGTTGTCAGCAAGGGTGGCGGCCTCCTCAAGATACAGGCAGATCTTGTCAAGCTCCTCCCTGTACTCGTCATGATACCATACGGTCTTCAGCTTACCCTCACCGTCCCTGCGTATTACGGTATAGAGGCTCATCTTGTCTGGGTCATCAAAGGCCGCAAACTCAGCCTCTGTCATATCCTCAGGATAGTATCTTGCACCGAGAGGCTTCTGCCCGTACCCCTCAACAAACGGTGCATTGTCATCGAGACGGTCCCATGGACCATAGTTTATCTTTGCGTATGCCTTCTGATAAGGGTCCTTAAGCTCTTCCATAAGTGCCTTGTCGCCAAAGGTCTGCTTCCAGAAGAGGTCATCAATCACATATGCAGCCTGACGGAAAAGGTTAAGGACCTGCCTGTCCTTATCTGAAAGGTTGTCCATAAGAGGTGAGCTTACCTCAAAAACAGCATATTCATCAACTTTCCTCTGCATTTCGGATTCAGTACCCCTGCATCCTGCAAACATTGACAATGCCATAGCCATTATAAAAATTCGTTTCATACCTGTTGTCCGAATAAAAATAAAAAGGTCCTGCATCAGCTTCCCGGAAAAACCGGAAAACAGAAGGCAAGACCCCTGAAACGTTATTCCAGTAAATTAGAATGAAAGGGCGATTGCGATGAAGTCATCAGCCTTGAGGGCTGCTCCTCCGATAAGTCCTCCATCGATGTCAGGACATGCAAAAAGCTCCTTTGCGTTTGATGGCTTGCAGCTTCCGCCATAGAGGATAGTGATTTCCTCTGCAAGTGCACCGAACTTCTCTGCAAGCACCTTGCGGATGCATGCGTGGATTTCCTGAGCCTGCTCTGCAGTCGCAGTCTTGCCCGTTCCGATAGCCCATACAGGCTCGTATGCTACAACTACCTTTGCCATTTCCTCTGCTGAAAGGGTGTAGAGTACATTCTTCACCTGCTCTGAAACCACATCGAAGTGACGTCCTGACTCACGCTCATCAAGGTTCTCACCTACACAGAAGATTGGTGAAAGTCCCTCTGCAATTGCAAGCTTTACCTTCTCAACAAGCTTTGCATCAGTCTCTCCGTAGTACTGGCGACGCTCTGAATGGCCGAGGATAGTGTACTCGCATCCTGCTGAAGCAAGCATCTTTACAGAAACCTCTCCAGTGTATGCTCCGTTCACCTTGTCTGCGCAGTTCTGTGCTGACAGGCCTACTACTGAACCCTTTACTGCCTCAGATACAGGTACGAGGTGAGTGAATGGAGGTGCAATGATAAGCTTTACAGATGCAGGAACCTCACCTGCCTTTGCAACTACTGCCTTTGCGAGCTCTACGCCCTCCGGAACTGTGGTGTTCATTTTCCAGTTTCCGGCTACAATGTTTTTTCTCATAATCTTTGGATTTATATTTATTCTTAAACTTTCAGGATACAAAACTTGACTTTCATTCCTTTTGGCGCGCAAATTTAAGAAAAAATATGATTACCTTTGTCAGTTTTCTGACGATAACGGTTTAGAATAATATAAAAACATTATAATTATGAAGAATTTTGTAGAGGAACTCAAGTGGAGAGGCATGATACAGGAGATCATGCCTGGCACAGAGGAGAAACTTATGGAAGGCCCTACAGGAGCATACGTCGGCATAGACCCGACAGCAGACTCACTGCATATCGGTCATCTTGTAAGTGTGATGATTCTCAAGCATTTCCAGAACTGCGGGCACAAGCCTTTCGCCCTTGTAGGAGGCGCAACAGGAATGATAGGCGACCCTTCCATGAAGTCACAGGAGAGGAATCTCCTTGATGAGGAGACGCTTGCACACAATGTGGCCTGCATCAAGGCGCAGCTTTCCAGATTCCTTGACTTCGAGTCTGATGCCCCCAACAGGGCAGAGCTTGTCAACAACTATGACTGGATGAAGAACTACACATTCCTTGACTTCACACGTGACATCGGAAAACACATCACCGTCAACTACATGATGGCGAAGGATTCAGTAAAGAAAAGGCTCTCAAGCGAGTCCCGAGAGGGAATGTCATTCACAGAATTCACTTACCAGCTTCTCCAGGGATATGACTTCCTTTATCTATATGAGCACAAGGGATGCACGCTCCAGATGGGAGGTGCGGACCAGTGGGGCAACATCACCACAGGCTCGGAGCTTATCCGCAGGATTCTCGGCAAGGAGGCATTTGCACTCACCTGTCCCCTCATCACCAAGTCAGACGGCGGAAAATTCGGGAAGACAGAGAAAGGCAACATCTGGCTTGACCCTGAAAGGACTTCACCATACCAGTTCTACCAGTTCTGGCTCAATGTTTCCGATGATGATGCCGCCAAATATATCAGGATATTCACAATGCTCGGCAAGGAAGAGATTGAGGCTGCCATAGCAGAGCATGCCCAGGCGCCTCACCTGCGTGTCCTCCAGAAGCTCCTTGCAAAGGAAATTACCACAATGGTACATGGCGGGGAGGAATACGAAAAGGCAGTCGCCGCATCCGGCATGCTGTTCGGCAACGCAACTTCCGAGGCCCTGAAATCACTTGACGAGAAGACTTTCCTCCAGGTATTTGACGGTGTGCCTACGTTTGAGGTCTCTGCAGACAGGTTCCCGATGGGCATCATTGACCTGCTTTCTGTCGAGACGCAGGTATTCCCGTCAAAGGGAGAATGCCGCAAGATGCTCCAGGGAGGCGGTGTAAGCATCAACAAGGACAAGGTATCCGATGTCAATGCATCTGTAGGCAGCGAGTCTTTCATTGACGGCAAATATATCCTTGCACAGCGTGGCAAGAAGAATTATTACCTTATTACAGTGAAATAATGGAAAGCACAGAAAGCACAAGGCAGCTGAAGGTTGCCAAGGAGCTGCAGAAGGACATGGCTGAAATCATACGCAGCAAGGGCATGGCCATCTTCGGAGGAGCACTTGTCACTGTCAGCGGTGTAAAGGTCAGCCCTGACCTTTCCGTAGCCAAGGTCTACGTCAGCATATTCCCGTCAGACAAGGCGGCATCCGTAATGGAGATCCTCAACGCGAATATAAGGTCAATCAGAGGCGAACTTGGCTCAAGGGTAGCAAAGCAGCTGAGGATTGTCCCGGAGCTGATCTTCTATCTGGACAGTTCACTTGACTATGTAGAGCATATCGAGGAGCTATTGAAAAAATAGCTCCTTTGTGCCCCGTAATGGCCAGGGAACCGTATCAACACAGTATATATTACAAGAATGGTGTGCAAGTCATGAATCTGCCTTTTTTCATAGCCAGGAGATACCTTTTCGCAAAAAAGTCACATAATGTGATCAACATAATATCGGCGATAAGTGCAATCGGGATGGCCATAGGCACTGCTGCACTTGTAATCATCCTTTCAATATACAACGGGTTTGACTCACTGGTCAAGTCAATGCTCAGCAACATCGAACCGGAACTTCTGGTTACCCCTGCCGGGGGAAAGGTGTTCGTCCCTGAAGGAGAGGCATACAGCTGGCTGTACGGGCGTCCTGAAGTAAAGACTATATGCACCGTGCTCCAGGAGAATGTATTCATCAGCTATGGTAACAGGCAGAGCATTGCAAAGGCAAAGGGAGTGGATTCCATATATGAGGAAGAATCTCCCCTGAAGGAGCATCTGAGGGACGGGCATTTCATCCTGCACCGCGGAGATGTTCCGTTGGCCTGTGTCGGGGCAGGGCTGGCCGGGAAGATGGGGATCAGCCCACGGTTCGTAACCCCTGTTGAAATATATTTCCCGGCAAGGACAAGAAGCATTTCATTGTCAAATCCCGCTGCCTCCATAGAGACAGTGAATGTCTATCCATCCGGAATATTTGCAATAAACAATGACATTGACAACGAGTACCTTATACTTCCTATAGAAACAATGAGGGAACTGCTTGAATATGAAGACGAGGTATCTGCCGTTGAAATCAGGATGCAGGATGGTACGGCACCAAAGGAAATACAGGAAATACAGAATGAACTGGAACGCATGCTTGGGCCTGGCTTCAGGGTGAGCAACCGTTTTCAGCAGAATGAGTCACTCTACAGGATGATGAAATATGAAAAGGCATCCATATACCTTATACTCATATTCGTAATCATCATCATAGCCTTCAATGTCTTCGGTTCGCTGACCATGCTGATAATCGAGAAAAAGGATGACATAGGGACATTCAGGAGCATGGGCGCAACAGATTCCCTTATACGCAGGATATTTATCATTGAAGGCTGGATGATATCATTGACAGGCCTTGCTGCAGGGCTTGTAACTGGAATAGGATTCGCACTTCTGCAGCAGAAATTCGGATTCATAGCAATGCCGGGAAATTTCATAATCCAGGCATACCCAATTATCCTGTCATGGACAGATATAGCAATGACGGCAGCAGGTGTGGCTGCCATAGGATATATCATTGCATTGCTGCCGGTATTGAGATACAGGTAGCTACCGTGCTGTGGCTATTATGCAGTTCGGCACTTCCCTCTCCCCTTCATGGTCAAATTTCCGGTTGTCCGTCGGGTGACTGAGCACCCCTTTCCCTGAAATCCAGAGCGAAGAAGAGCCTCCACCGTCTAGATTCAAGGCGGCATCCAGGCCGAGCATCCTTGCTATAAATGCAGCTTCTGCTATGGTAGCCCCGTCTGCAAGTCCGTTGAAACGCCCGTCGATTACAACCATATACACCATTCCATCAGAGGTATACCCTATAAAGCTACGTGGATGCCTTGAAGAATAGAAGCTGCTGTCATCCGTATAATCCACAATATTGCCATCATATACAAGCACTGGCCCTGCCGCAAGCACATCCAGGCAGCGTGACGGTATATGTCCATATCCTGAAGTGTCACACACATATATCTGTATACCTCTCCTGCTGAATGCGACTGCACCGTTTGACCTGTATGTTATCTCATCCTTATCCACATATCCCTTTTCATGTCCCTTTACTCTCAGATATGTCACAGGATACAGGGTACCCATATTGAAGTACCCTCCGTTTATGGCAAAGCCGGCATGTCCCTCCATTCCAATCTCGCTCACTGTCCCCCTGTCCTCACCGGGGCAATGAATCACACCCGTCCTGAAACGCCGGAGCGGATAACGCACTACAGAGACAGTCTGCACCGAGTTGAACATTTCTATCTGCACTGTTGCATATTCCGCACCATTGACTGCTGTATTCCAGTTCCATGCGGCATTGACAAATGCGGCCGAGTCCCTCTCCGTGAAAACAGTATTTTGACTGTCATGCCGGGCAAGGGCCGGCATGACAAAGGCGGCTGTAGACAGTATAACTGAAAACAGCCGCCTTCCGGTAAAGATTTTAGTCATCTATATGTGTAAGCTTATATTTTGCATTGAAAGTAAGCTCTATTCCACTCAGAAGCTCGACCTCATAGTTCTTTCCGTCCTTTTCAATCTTCTCATAGAACGAGCCCGGATACAGTTCATTGACCTTTTCACGTATCAGAGCAGGAACCAGCCTTTCATCGACATGGTACTTCTTGCATTTGATTTCCCTCCAGCTCCCCTTCTTGTCAAAGGAGATTTTCATTCCGTTTGCAAACACGACATCGTACTCACTTCCGTCTTTCTTGATAAGCGAAATTGAAAGGTCAGGAACGTTAGCCTTTACATATTCCTGGGCCTGGATAGGCAATTTCTCAAAATTAAGAGGCTTTGCAGCCCTCGATGCGGCTGCAAATGCAAACATTGCAGCAAAAACCAATAGAAAACGTTTCATATGTCAATTTAGTTGATTACAAGGCGCAAATATAGTCATTATTGTACATCTTCACCAGAAAGGGATGGAGGAATTACAGATTCTGCCCCTGATTTACGGGAGGATGACTTTACGGCTGTCTTCTTCGGGGCAAGCCCCTGCCTCTCCAGCTTGCGTATCTTCTGGATTACGGACTGATTGGAATCCACAAGCTTTCTCCGTGATTCTGAATAGCTTTTTGCCACTTTTTCAATCTGCTCCCCGATAGCGGCATAGCTTGCCAGCCAAGACTGCAGCTGGGTCATGAGTTCCGAAGCTGTACGGTGTATCTCCTCTATATTCCGTTCCCGCTCCGCCTGTTTCCAGACCATCTGGATCATATTAAGGACTATTACCAGTGTCATCTGGCTTACAACAAGTACATTGCGGTCCTTTGCCTCCTGCCACATCCTCGGAGCACGCTCCAGCATCATCTGGAATGCACCCTCATTAGGGATGAACATGATATTGTAGTCTACCTTTTTCTTGTCATCAGGGACATACGATGCGTAATTCTTGTCTGCAAGTTCATTGACATGCTTCCTTATGCTCTCAATATGCTGGCGGGCAAACAGTTCCCTCTGTGCATCATCATTGGCTGACATATATGAGGCATAGCCGGTAAGGCTCACCTTTGAGTCCACAACAACCATTGTGTCATCTGGATAGAACACAAGGACATCGGGGATAAGAGTCCTGCCGTCAATGCTTTTCACCTCATGCCCGTCAGTGTCTGTGATTACACCCTGGCAGATGAAATGCACACCTTCCATAAGGCCGGCATTGACAAGTATATCCTTCAGTATAAGCTCACCGAAATCTCCCTGCACCTTGGAACGGCTTGTCAGGGCGTTCGCCAGGTTACGTGCCTCTTCTCCGACCTTTCCGGACTGGTCCATCAGATTCCTTATCTGCTCCTCCAATGACGTCTTCATCGCCACAGAAGCTGTCCTTGAATCATCTACACTCCTGGAAAACTCAGTGAACTTCTCCTTTATCGGATTCAGTATGTCAGACAGACGTCCGGCACTCTGCTCCTTGAACTCATGAGTATTCTTTGCGGCAATCTCCGCTGCCGTGGCCTTGAACTGGTCCCTCATCAGCTCCATGTCCCTGAGATGCTGCTCCTTTATATTCTCGACAGTCCTGTCATGGAGCTGCTGCATCCGTGCCGCCATATCATCCTGGCCGGCTATCCTGGCCCTGAGGGATGAATTCTCCTTTTCGAGCGAAAGAATCCTCTCCATCCTGGACGCATTCTCCGCAGCTGAGTCATCAAGGGAGGAGGAGAGATCCTCCAGACGCTTCCGGCAGCCACTGTACAGCACAAAAACAACAGCCGCGGCAACGATGGCAGCCACGGCTAAAAAAATCAGAAACATCTCTGTCATCCCTATAGGCATCAGTCATCTATGTCTATCACATTGAAGTTCCTGTCGAACTCCACCTCAAGGCCATTGGCAAGCTTCACTTCATAGCCGCCATTCCTCTTCTTTTCTATTTTCCTGTACTTTACCCCGGTCCAGCGGCTATCCACATACTTCCTGATCTGTACGGGGATGAACTTGACATCTACAGCGGAATATTTTGACTCTATCTCCTTCCACTCCCCCTTGGAGTTGAACTCCAGCTTGAGACCGGAACTGAAACGCACATCATAGGATGTACCTGCGAAGTCAATGTCCTTGGCAGCAAACATCAATGTCTCATCAGGGAAATTCTCCTGGATGAAGTTCCTTGCCTGCAGAGGAAGCTGTTCAAATGAGATTGGCTTGTCATCAGCCTTTGCGATACCTGCAAATGCAAGCATAAGCACAACAAATGTAAAAATCCTGTTCATAGCTATCTTTTAATGTAAAACTTTAACGGCAATGTCTTTTTGACCCTTATACATATAATTTGCCAAAAAGGACATCAAAGATAAAAATTTTTCAAGAAAAAATGCTATCTTTGGAAGATTTTGCTTTGCATGAAACATGGATAAGAAACTTTTCCTCATAGACGGGCACGCCCTTATATTCAAGATGTACTATGCCTTTTTAAGGCATCCGATGATAAATTCAAAGGGGCAGGATACCTCGATACTGTTTGGTTTTACGAAATATCTCCTTGAACTTATAGAGAAGGAGCAGCCTACGCACCTTGCCGTGTCATTCGACCCTCCTGGCGGGACATTCAGGCATGAGATGTATCCGGACTACAAAGGCACAAGGTCAGAGACTCCACAGCTTGTAATTGATGCGCTCGAACCGCTGACAGAAATATGCCAGGCATTGAGGATACCTGTGCTCATGATGAAAGGGTATGAGGCCGATGACGTAATAGGCACAGTGGCAAAGCAAGCTGAGAAAGAGGGATTCACTGTCTACATGGTGACTCCGGACAAGGATTACGGCCAGCTTGTCTCAGACCATGTACTGCAATACAAGCCGGGCAAGTCAGGAAGCGACAATGAGATACTCGGGCCGGCAGACATATGCTCGAAATACGGAATCAGCTCGCCGGAGCAGGTAATAGAGATGCTTACAATCTGCGGCGACACTTCAGACAACGTACCCGGGGTAAAGGGCGTCGGGGAAGTCGGGGCTGGAAAGCTGATATCCAGATATGGCTCCGTAGAGAATATCTACAGGCATCTGGACGAATTGACGGCAAAGCAGAAGGCGGCATTTGAGGCAGCAAGGGAACATATAGGGATGAGCCATGACCTGGTAACAATCCGGACTGATGTCCCGCTCCAGAGTGACACATCGGAAATGGCCATAGACTTCGAATATGCGCCACAGATAGCAGAACTGTTCGACAGGTATGAATTCGGCTCGCTGAAAAAACATATCGGCCACATCAGTGCCCCTGTCACCGAAAGCACATGCAAAACTCTTGAAATTA
This sequence comes from Bacteroidales bacterium, assembly GCA_023667095.1. Lineage (GTDB taxonomy): Bacteria > Bacteroidota > Bacteroidia > Bacteroidales > UBA932 > Cryptobacteroides. The sequence goes on along the minus strand of JAMPAT010000004.1, from coordinate 55,864 downwards.
AGGAGATAACAGCTGCAGAGGCGGTAAAGATTGCAGGCAGGGAGGGAATTTGCGCCATTGTCACGTCATGCGATGGAGACAGCATATTTTCTCCGGTTTCATCTGTCACTGTCGGGATTGCCGCACCCGAAGGCAACTTTGCGGCAGAAGGGTCAGTCAAGGATTTCATCAGCATAATCAGCAACGGAAATATCACAAAGACAGGATACGACCTGAAGAGGCAATGCGACATACTCAGCAACAACGGAATATGCCTTGCAGGAAAATTATGCGACATTGAGCTGATGCATTATCTCATCAACCCTGAAAAGAGCCACAGGATTGACATTCTTGCCAAAAGCTACCTTGAGATTGATATGGAGCAGAGTACTGCAGAGCCGGTAAGCCTGTCCCTTTTCGATGAGCCGGAAACAGGATACAGCAAGGTCTCACATACAAGGGAGGCCGTTGTGTCATGCCTGCTATGCAAAAGGATTGCAGAAGAGATGGACGCACTGTCCATGTCAAGGCTCTACGATGAGATGGAGGAACCTCTCATAAGGGTGCTTTCAAAGATGGAATGCAGCGGGATAAAGGTGGACCTGAACCAGCTGAGACAATATGCTTCAAGCCTCAATGCTGAACTGGAACAGATACAGCAACGAGTCCGGGACATGGCCGGGGAGCCAGATCTCAATGTCCTTTCCACAAAACAGATAGGGCATATAATATTCGAAAAGCTTGCCCTGGATCCAAAAGTCAAGGCAAAGACAGGGGCACGCTACAGCTATTCCACGGATGAAGAGACACTTGCGTCACTCTCTGATAAACATCCTATCATAAACGAAATCCTGGAATACCGTGGAGTCAAGAAACTGCTGTCTACATACATAGAGCCTTTCCCCAACTATGTCTCCCCACAGACAGGAAAGATACACACGACATTCAACCAGGCCCTCACCTCGACAGGACGCCTAAGTTCCTCAAAGCCAAACCTGCAGAACATCCCTATCCGGACAGAAAGGGGAAAGGAGATACGCAAGGCATTTATCCCCGGTACAGCCGACGGACTGATCCTTTCCGCAGACTATTCACAGATAGAGTTGAGGATCATGGCACACCTGAGCGGTGACGGGCATCTGATAAAGGCCTTCCGGAAAAACATGGATGTACACTCAATAACAGCGGCAAAGATATTCGGCATAAGTCCGGAAGATGTAACTCCGGACCAGAGGCGCATTGCCAAGACAGCCAACTTCGGGATAATGTACGGAATCTCGGCATTCGGGCTTTCCCAGAGGCTGAAGATTGCAAGGGCAGATGCGAAGAGAATTATAGACGACTATTTCGCCAATTTCCCGTCAATATCATCCTATATAGAGAACACGATAGCTTCCGTACGTGAATGCGGATATGCAGAGACCCTGTTCGGCAGGAGACGCTATCTGCCTGACATAAATTCCAGGAATGCCTCAGTAAGGGCACTTGCTGAGAGGAATGCAATAAACGCCCCTATACAGGGAACTTCCGCAGACATAATAAAGAAAGCCATGGCCAGAGTTGACACACGAATTGCCGGGGCCGGGCTGAAAAGCCGTATGGTGCTCCAGGTGCACGATGAGCTTGTCTTTGACACTGTCCCGTCGGAAGTTGAGACACTGAAGGAGATTGTTGTCAGCGAAATGGAGAATGTAATAACCCTGTCAGTGCCACTGACTGTAGAATGCAATTATGGAAAGAACTGGCTCGAAGCTCACTAATCTCAGCGACATTGAGCTTGTCGCCCTTGCCTCCGGGCAGAACCAGGCTGCATATATTGTCCTTTACACCAGATACAACGCAGGTGTAAGGGCACATATTGCGCATTATATCACGCAGAAGGAAGACATAGAGGATATCTGCCTTGAAAGTTTTCAGAAGGCGTTCAGCCAAATCAAGACATATAAGCCGGAATATAAGTTCTCCACATGGCTTTACAGGATAGCGAGGAACACGGCCTTCGACCATATAAGCCGCAAGGACAGGGAAAAGAACAACCTGCCTACAACATCGATAAGCGAAACCATCGCTGAGATGAACGAAATTCCGGCAACCATGCATAACCCTGAGGACGAAATAATTACACAGCAGGAATATGACAAATGGCTGACAAATATAGAAAAGCTCAAGGACGAATACAGGATTATCGCACGGATGAACCTCATAGACAATTTCGGATACAAGGAAATTGCTGATGAGCTGGAGATTCCGATAAACACTGTAAAGACCAGGATAAGGAGAGCAAAGGCACAGCTGCTCAAAATGATGGATATTTCTGATGAACTGCTTTAAGCTGCCGGATACATCCTGCAATACATCCCTATAAATATATAGATATGACATACGGACAATTCATAGATTTTACAAAAGAAAGCTTTCCAGGCATCGGCAAGGAACAGGAGGCACAGTTTGCAGCACTTGACGGGCTGTACAGGAAATGGAATGAAAAGATAAACGTTATTTCAAGGAAAGACATTGACGGGCTGTACCTCCATCATGTCCTGCACTCCCTCGCCATTGCGCAATATATTGCGGCACAGCTTCCGGAAACATATTCTGCATTCTGTACAGGAGACGGACAGATAGAGGTCCTGGATCTCGGGACGGGAGGCGGCTTCCCAGGCATCCCTCTCGCCATAATGTTTCCCAAGGTGCATTTCACCCTTTGCGACTCGGTCGGGAAGAAGACTGTCGTGGCGGGGGAAGTCAGCAAGGCACTCGGCCTGGAAAATGTGACAATAGTCAACGGCAGGGCTGAAAACCTCGGAAAGACATTTGACTACATAGTCTCACGCGCCGTCACATCACTTGACAAGTTCATGCCATGGGTACACGGCAAATACAGCAGGGGGATATTCTACCTGAAAGGTGGATACATGGTTGAGGAGATTGCAACCGTAATGGGAAAATACAGGATGCCTAAAGGTTCAGTGCACACATGGCCTGTCAAAAGCTGGCTGCATGACGGATACTTTGCAGAGAAACTTGTTATTTTTATAGAAAATATTTGTAATTAAATCGAAAAACACTACCTTTGCACTCCCAAAACTATACGTGAATATATATAAAATTTAGAATATGAAAAGAACATATCAACCTTCAAAGAGGAAACGTCGCAACAAACATGGTTTCCGTGAGCGTATGTCAACTCCTAATGGACGTCGCGTACTTGCAGCACGCCGTCGTCGTGGTCGCAAGAAACTGACAGTTTCATCTGAAGACAGATTCTAACAAGGAAGCGGTTGAATATTCAATCGCTTCCTTATTTTTATTGAGATACCATAGTGAACTACGATGATTCTGTAGCCAGCTCATGGTGGCATACAACTTTTTCCTTGATTTTTTGTACACCGGTCCCCAAAAACATGGAACTGGTACTGCACGACATATCCGAGACTTTGACACTGACATGACCGTCATACAACAAACAGAAGCCGGCTCCATATCGGGGCCGGCTTCATCTGAATATTGTGGACTCAAATTAGAGAGCCTTTCCGTCTGAGCCAAGAACATTGATGATCTTGTGCATGTAGAGCTTCTTCATGTTGTCACGTGCAGGTCCGAGATATTTACGTGGGTCGAACTCTGCCGGTTTCTCTGCAAATACCTGGCGGATAGCAGCAGTCATTGCAAGACGTGAATCTGAGTCAATGTTAATCTTGCATACAGCTGACTTGGCAGCCTTGCGGAGCCAAGGCTCAGGAATTCCGATAGCAGACTTGAGGGCACCGCCGAATTTGTTGATAGTAGCGACCTCGTCCTGAGGAACTGATGAAGAACCGTGGAGAACGATAGGGAATCCAGGAAGCTCCTTCTCTACACCCTCAAGTACATCGAATGCAAGCATCGGAGGTACGAGAAGACCTGTCTCAGGATCTGTTGTGCACTGCTCTGGAGTAAACTTGTATGCTCCATGTGATGTTCCGATAGAGATAGCGAGTGAGTCGCATCCAGTCTTGGTAACGAAGTCAACAACCTCCTCAGGTTTTGTGTATGTGTGGTGATCTGAGCTGACCTCATCCTCTACACCTGCGAGCACTCCAAGCTCACCCTCAACTGTAACATCGAACTGGTGTGCGTACTCTACAACTTTCTTTGTAAGGGCAACGTTCTCATCGTATGGAAGGTGTGAACCGTCAATCATGACTGATGAGAATCCCATGTCCACGCAGCTCTTGCAAAGCTCGAAAGAATCACCATGGTCAAGATGAATGACAATCTGCGGATTCTCCCATCCGAGTTCCTTTGCATACTCTACAGCACCCTCTGCCATATAGCGGAGAAGAGTCTGGTTAGCATAGTTGCGTGCACCCTTTGAAACCTGGAGGATAACAGGAGACTTAGTCTCTGCTGCAGCCTGGATGATAGCCTGGAGCTGCTCCATGTTGTTGAAGTTGAATGCAGGGATAGCGTAGCCGCCATCAATAGCCTTTGCAAACATCTCCTTAGTGTTTACAAGACCGATTTCTTTGTAAGATACCATAATCTATAATTATTAAATGAATCTCTAATTCGGATCTGGACCGCAGCAAGCACTCTGCCACAATGCAGATTCATTCACCTTTTTTCAAAAAACTTGGCAAAATTAACTATTTTTGCGAAAATTTCGAAAAATATAGACACAAGTTTCATCCGGCATTGTCCGGGAAGTGCCTAAATTTCAGAAATAGAATTTTGTAAAACCTATTCTTAAACTGCAATAATGCCCATGGACAACAAGGTAATCATATTTTCGGCACCATCCGGAGCCGGCAAGAGCACAATCGTGAATCATCTCCTCAAGCAGCATCCGGAAATGGAATTCTCCATCTCAGCGACTTCACGTGCACCAAGGGGACAGGAAAAGGATGGGGTTGAATACTATTTCTTTACGGCAGACCAGTTCAGGCAGATGGTTGCCGAAGACAAGTTTGTGGAGTATGAGGAAGTCTACTCCGGCTCATTCTACGGGACCCTCCGCTCAGAGGTTGAAAGGATCTGGGCCAAGGGACATGTCATCGTGTTCGACATCGATGTCAAGGGCGGCGTGAACCTGAAAAGGATATTCGGGGACAAGGCCTTCTCGATTTTCATACAGGCACCATCAGTGGAAGTGCTACGCAATAGGCTGATTTCACGGGCGACAGACTCTGCCGAGGCGATTGAGAAAAGGGTATCCAAGGCAGCTTCCGAAATGGAATTTGCTGATGGCAAATTTGACTATATCCTTGTGAATGACAATCTTGAGACAGCATTGGCTGAAGCCGGGAGGATTGTGGATGAATTCATACAGGGATAGATTCTTTACAAAAGGTCTGCAAAGATGAAAATAGCCGTCTACTCAGGATCGTTCAACCCACTGCATATCGGGCACAGGGCAATAATGGAATATCTGACTTCCCATATGGACTTTGACATGGTCTATCTAATTGTCTCTCCGAAGAATCCGCTGAAGGGTGAGATAAGTGCAGACTCAGGCCCGGCCAGGTTCAGGGCAGCAGTGGAGGCTGTGGACAGATGCGGACTGGATAAAGTCAAAGTGGACGACATCGAGCTCAGGATGCCGTCCCCACAATATACGGTCAAGACTCTGGAGGCACTCCGGAAGCGCGAACCTGGCAACAGTTTCACGCTGATCATGGGAGCGGACCAGCTTGCTGACATCCGCCGATGGAGAGAATACAGGACTATCCTTACGGAATTCGGGGTCGCAGTATATCCGCGCAAAGGATTTGACCTGCAGGAGATAAAGGAAGACCTTATGCGGGAATGTTCCGGCTGTATGGAGTCAAGATGTACAGGAATGTGGTACAGGATACAGCTGATGGATGCCCCTATGGTGGATATCTCATCTACAGAGCTGAGGAATGCCATTATGGCAGGCATTGACGTCTCGGCATATTTGATGTAGACGTCATGTCTTGAATATGCCGCAAGGCATGCCGGATAATCCGGCTTTTGCAGGTCCTGAGGGCCAATCTGCATGACATACAGAAGCACCTTACAGATAAATTTTTAAATATATGGAAACAAAGAAGCAACTATACCCGCTGAAATTCATCCCTATAGCATCCAGGAGGGTCTGGGGAGGCAGCGACCTGATAAACAAGCTGGACAAGGAATTCGTGGAAGTGGATGATGACGGCAACGAGGCTTCCCTGACAACAAATGACAAGATCGGTGAAAGCTGGGAACTTGCAGACATGGGATTCGAGGATTCTGTGGTTGCTGAAGGATGGCTTGCAGGCAACACCATAGGCGAACTCATGGAGACATATATGGAAAGGATTGTCGGGGAGGACATCTACCAGTATTATGGCAGGCAGTTCCCTCTCCTGATAAAATTCCTGGACATCAAGGACAAGCTCTCTGTCCAGGTACATCCGGATGACGAGATTGCGGAACAGAGATATGACGCCTTGGGCAAGAGCGAGATATGGTATGTGCTTGAGGCAGCACCAGACTCGAAGGTCTACATGGGATTCAACCGCGAGGTAAGTGCACAGGAGCTTTATGACAGATGCCATAACGGCACAGTCGAGGAGATACTCAACGTCATATATCCGAAAAAAGGCGATGTCATCCATATAAAGCCAGGCACTGTACACGCCGCGGATGGAGGACTGCTCATTGCTGAAATCCAGGAATCGTCCGACCTCACATTCCGTCTCTATGACTGGGGACGCGAATTCAATCCCAAGACGGCAAGGCAGATGCATCTCGAAGAGGCCATAGACCTCATCAACTACAGCAGGTTCGATGAAAGCCAATATATAAAGGGTCCGCTTTGGAAAGACAACCATGGCCATTGCTGCTGCGGACATGACGGAGAGCATGAAGGGCACCATCATCATGAAGATGAAGTCGTACGGAAGCTCGTACAGACAAGGGAATTCACAGTAAATGAGTTGAAAGTCAGCGACCCTCTGCACATATATACCGAAAAGTTCGGAAGATTCATCATATATATATGTATCGAGGGCGAAGTTTCAATCCAGGTTCCGTCACAGGACGAAAAAGGCGGAAACAAGATGGACAACTGGTATCTGAAAAAGGGCGAGACAATCCTTATCCCAGCTGATATGCCAGACTTTTTCATCGTGCCTGTCGACAGGGGTTCAAGGCTTCTGGAGGCAATGGTCGAGAAATTCGAGGAAGAGGACGGATATATCGACCCGGACACCAACCCTTATCTTGACGGTGAGGACTATGATGGTGTAGAGGACGGATATGATGAGGATGGATGTGGTGACGCCGGATGCCACTGCCATGACGGGCATCATCATGACGGTGAATGCCATTGCCATGAAGACGGAGGGCACAGCTGCGGATGCGGACATCACCACCACAAAGACTAGACGTTTGCCATGGCAGAGGAAGTAAGGATTGACAAATACCTGTGGGCCATCAGGGTATTCAAGACAAGAAGCGAGGCCACAGACGCCTGCAAAGGCGGGAAAATCAGGGTCAACGGCAATGACATCAAGCCATCCAAGGCAGTGAAGGCCGGCGACATAATAAGTGCAAGGAAAGGAGCAATCTGCTATACATATAGGGTACTGGCACTGATTGAGAAAAGGCAGGGGGCAAAACTTATCCCGAACTATGCCGAGAACATCACGCCTCAGGAGGAACTGGACAAGCTGAGACATCCGGTAGAGACATTCTTCCTGAAAAGGGATGCCGGTGCGGGACGCCCTACCAAAAAGGACAGGAGGCAGATGGATATGCTATGGGACTCACTTTCCTTTGAAGATGTCCCTGACGATGTTGCTGACCGTTTTGCAGCCGACTTCGGCTTCGATGACGGAACCGAAGATGACGAATAGGACGGTAGCTTGAAGCTCAGCGAAAGACAGACCATGTGGATAGCTATTGAAAAGTCTCGCTGAATAAAGCCCGGCAGGAAGCCAAAATATAAAAGCCGCAGCCAATCAACCAGACATGGCTGCGGCTTTTATATTGCTATGCGTCCCCTATTTGCGGAGTTCGATGACCTCCAGTTCACCTACAAGCCTGCGGAGCACATCCGGACAGTCTGTGGTAATGTAATCGACACCGAGTTCAATCATGTTCCTCATGTCCGGCTCCTTGTCCACTGTCCAGCAATTGACGGACATACCGCCATGCCTTGCCTCCGGATACCATTCCGGATGCTCTGTAAACCACGGATAATGGAAATCAATTCCGTTGATTCCGGTCTCTGCAAGCTGTGCAGGGCTGTAGTCATTGGACAGGTACTGGTTGGTGAACTTCGGCATCTCCCGGGCAATCCGGTCGCAGATATGCCTGCTGAACGATATGAACATCACCCTCCTTGGGGTAAGCAGCCCGTATGACTTGAGCTGTGCGACCACCTTGTCAAGGAGTTCATCCTCCTTCCGGGCAGTCGGCTGCGACTTCAACTCGCACACAAGCATGGTCTTTTTAGATTTCAGCCCCTGCTCCAGATACTGCTGCAGAGTCGGGATTCTCTCACCGTTCCTGATTGTGATGTCCTGGAACTCGCTGTATGGATATTCTGCAATGACCTTCCCGTCAATCTTGCCGTCATGGAAGACAAGCAGGACACCGTCAGAAGTGATATTCACATCAAATTCGCTTCCCCAGAAGCCTGCATCCTGCGCACATTTGAGAGCTGCCACAGAATTTTTGGCATAGCCTGCCTCCTCACAATTCCAGAATCCGCGGTGCGCAACGATTCCGAGTTCACGTTTCTGAGGTGCCTTGGCCCCTGCATTTACAAATGATGCAGCTGTAACTGCTGCCATGACAACTGCTGTCAAAATCTTTTTCATGATAGATTCGGTTTATTGGTTTTATGGGAGCACCCCCCAAAAGTGAATTTTAAGTTTCTCCCATGTTTTAGGGAGGACAAATATATGGAAGATGTCGCAGAATCTGTCCAAAAATTTTCATTTTCCCGAAAAACAGCCGTTTTTTCAATAAAAAAGACTATTTTTGCGAGGTTTGAACTGTCCCTCAGGCTTTGGAGGACAACGTCCGTAAATGGATTGCAGGCCTTGTCCTGTGTTCAATTGATGCAAACAGATAAAATTAATATACAATGGTAAAGGTTAATCTTGGAGGCTGCAGCTCCTTTGTCAAAGATGCAGATTACAGGGAATATGCAGAAAAGGCCCTGAACGCTTTTGATGTACTTGAGAATGAATCGGGTGCAGGTAACGATTTCCTTGGCTGGAAACATCTTCCGAGCCAGACACCGGAATCCCTCATCGCAGACTGCGAGGCAATCAGGGACGACTGGAAAGGGAAAGGAGTTGACCTTGTCGTAGTAATCGGCATCGGAGGCTCATATCTCGGCGCAAAATGCGCTATCGAGGCCCTTTCACACTCTTTTGCAAAGCAGCTGTCCGGCAAGAAGGATGCACCTGAGATTGTATTTGCAGGACACAACCTTTCCGAGGAATACATCTGCGAGCTGATGGACCTAATGAAAGAGCGCAACGTAGCTGCTGTCGTAATCTCAAAGTCAGGCACTACAACTGAGCCTGCAGTTGCATTCAGGCTTATCAAGCAATACATTGAGACAACATACGGAACAAAGGAGGCTGCTGAGCGCATCGTTGCAGTTACAGATGCAAAGAGGGGTGCGCTTAAGTCGCTTTCAACCCAGGAGGGCTACAGGACATTCGTGATTGAGGACAATGTAGGTGGCCGTTTCTCTGTCCTTACTCCAGTCGGAATCCTCCCTATCGTGCTTGCCGGCTTCGACATGAGGGCAATGATGCGCGGTGCAGAGGAAATGGAGAAGGCATGTGCTGTGCGTTCTGCAGAGAACCCTGCGGTAGAATATGCTGCAATGCGTAATCTGCTCTACAACAATGGCAAGAAAGTAGAGATTCTTGTCTCATACAACCCTAAGCTCCAGTATCTCGGAGAATGGTGGAAACAGCTCTACGGAGAGTCAGAGGGCAAGGACGGGAAAGGAATCTTCCCTGCATCTGTAAGCTTCACGACCGACCTCCACTCCATGGGACAGTATATCCAGGATGGTGAAAGGATGCTTATGGAGACTGTTGTCACTGTGGAGAAGAGCAACCGCAGCATGACAATCGCAAATGACCCTCAGAATCTTGACGGCCTTAACTTCCTTTCAGGAAAGCATATTGAGGAGTGCAACGCAATGGCAGAGCTTGGAACCAAGCTGGCACATATAGATGGCGGTGTACCGCAGCTCTCTGTCTCCATTGAGAAAATCGACGAGTTCAACCTCGGAGGACTGTTCTACTTCTTTGAGAAAGCATGTGGAATCAGCGGCTACATCCTTGATGTGAATCCATTCAACCAACCTGGTGTAGAGGCATACAAGAAGAATATGTTCGCCCTGCTCGGCAAGCCAGGCTATGAGGAGCAGGCAAAGGCACTCCAGGAAAGACTTTAGCAGCATGGCACAGAAACCGTCAATACCAAAGGGGACAAGGGATTTCGGACCTGCCGAAATGGCCGGGAGGAACTATATCTTCGACACAATCCGCTCTGTCTTCAAGACTTACGGATACTCCCCGATAGAGACCCCGTCAATGGAGAACCTAAGCACCCTGCTCGGCAAATACGGAGAGGAGGGGGACAAGCTGCTTTTCAGGATACTCAATTCAGGGGACGCATTCTCAGGAATCGACTTCGGACAGTACCATGTGGAGGGAGGCAGTGAAACTGACTATAACAGCAAGGCCCTCTCGCTGAAAGTATGCGAGAAAGGTCTCAGATATGACCTGACAGTGCCTTTTGCCAGATTTGTAGTTCAGCACCAGAACGAGCTTTCATTCCCGTTCAAGAGGTATCAGATACAGCCTGTCTGGAGAGCAGACAGGCCGCAGAAAGGCCGCTACAGGGAATTCTACCAGTGCGATGTCGATGTAATCGGCTCAAAGTCGCTGCTGAACGAACTGGAGCTTGTACAGATTGTGGACCGCGTATTCCATCTGTTTGATGTTGCAGTCTGTATCAAGATAAACAACAGAAAGGTCCTCACCGGGCTTTCAGAGATATGCGGATTCCCGGACAAGGTAGTCGACATAACTGTAGCCATTGACAAGATCGACAAGATCGGGCTGGAGGCTGTAGAGGCTGAAATGAGGGAAAAGGGCCTCAGCGAAGAGGCTGTTGCCGTCATCCGTCCAGTCCTGTCACTTTCAGGAAGCACCTCTGAAAAGCTGTCCGTAATGCGCGGGCTGATGAGCGGTGCATCCGCTTCAGGAATTGTCTCGGAGACAGGCTTGAAGGGACTCGATGAGCTTGAGGAGCTGTTCTCGCTGATAGACGCAGCCGGAATACAGCAGGATGTAGAGATTGACCTGTCTCTTGCACGCGGACTGAACTACTATACCGGAGCCATCTTCGAGGTCAAGGCCAAGGACTTCCCTATCGGAAGCATCTGCGGAGGCGGACGCTACGACAACCTTACAGGCATCTTCGGCCTTCCGGACATGTCCGGGGTCGGGATTTCGTTCGGTGCAGACCGTATATATGATGTGCTGAAAGGGCTGGACAAATTCCCGTCCGAAGTCACATCATCCACAAAGATCCTCTTTGCAAACATGGGTCCGGAAGAACTGAGATATCTGATTCCTATTGTCAAGCAGCTACGCGAGCACGGTATAGCCTGTGAGATATATCCGGAGCAGACAAAGCTCAAGAAGCAGTTTGACTACGCTGCCAAGAAGGCAATACAGTTCATCTCCATCATCGGAGGCGATGAAGCTGCAAACGGCTCTGTAAATATGAAAAATCTTTCTACTGGCGAGCAAAAGACATTTGCAAAGGATGACATCGAGACAATAACTAAATTTATCCTTTAGGACAATACAATCTTTTTCAGTAGCTGGGTCAAAAAGTAATTTTGATCCAGCTACTGAATTAATAATAGCATCAAGGAATAGCAGAGAGGTTTACAGGAACAATTACAAAAGGATCAGCTGGAGCAATGGCAAGAACATCCGATATCACTGTAACTCCCTAACACAATGCACATCAAGAATAATGAGAACAGATAAGCCATGCAAGGAGCCCATAACAGGAAACCTGTCAGATAAGAGATCAATGGGCAGTTTCTGGGGCTATGTGGCCGGAATCATCACAGGAGTAACATATGGGCTCAATCCCCTTTTTGCAATGCCTCTTATGAAAGGCGGTGCACAGATTGAAAGCATACTGTTTTTCAGGTATTTCCTTTCAGTAGCCATCCTCGGAGGATGGCTTGCTGTCAGGAAAGAAGGCTTCAAGGTCAGCAGGAAACAGGCTATACGCCTGATTATCATAGGTCTCCTGTTCACCCTGAGCAGCCTTGGGCTGTTTGAGGCATACCGGTATATCCCGTCTGGACTCGCCACAACAATAGTCTTCCTCTATCCTGTATTTGTTGCAATCATCATGGTATTCATGAAGGTGTATCCGACATGGCAGGTATGGCTGTCCATCGTAGCGACATTCATCGGTGTATTCATCCTGTGCCGTGGAGACAGCCAGATGCATTTCCAGTGGAAAGGGATACTGATGGCTGGGGCAGGGGCACTTGCGTACGCGTTCTTCATTGTGATAATCAACCGCAGCCGACAGCTGAGAACTGTTTCGAGCACCCTGCTGACATTCTATTCACTTGCTGTAGGGTCCGTTGTATTCTTCTGCCTGGCAATGCATTCCGGCAAACCGCTCCTTGAAGGCATCGACAGCCCGATGTCATGGCTTGAACTTGCAGGGCTGGCCATCCTGCCGACAATCGTCTCCACTGCCACACTCGCAGTAGCCACCAGGATAATCGGTGCGACCAAGGCATCAGTAATGGGCGTATTCGAGCCGGTTACAGCCATACTTGTCGGTGCGCTTGCCTTCGGTGAGAAAATCACCGTCAACGTAATAACCGGGATAGTCCTGACAATGGCAGCCATAGTCTTCATGGTCCTCTCTTCTGCTCATAAAAAGGAGCGGCAGAAACAGCAATGACAGCTCCGCCTATCCATTCCATTGTGCAGAATCTTGCGAAAATGACGCAGGCAGCTACAGCAGGAAAGGCATGATTTCCACCAAAGAGGAGATACGGACAAGATGTCCATGGTCATATTCCTCAATCAGTTCATGCTGCCAGGTACGTTCAAACGGGATATGGATGCCATAGCCACCCATTTCAAGGACCGGGGCGATATCCGACTTGAACGAATTTCCGATCATAAGGAACTCTTCCGGCATGACATCCATACGCCGGCACAGGTCACGGTATTCCCTTACAGTCTTGGTAGAGACAATCTCTATATGGTCAAAATGGCAGCCAAGGCCGGAGCGTTCAATCTTGTTCTGCTGATCAAGCAGGTCACCCTTTGTGAAGAGCACCATCCTGTAGCGTCCGGATTCCTTTATCGTATTCAAGGTTTCCTCCACCCCTGGAAAAGGTTCTGCCGACATGTCCAGGACAGACTTTCCGGCATTAAGAATCTCCGCAAGCATATCACCTGTAGCTGAATTGGAGGTCACATCCAGTGCAGTTTCCATCAACGATATTGTAAAAGCCTTGGCTCCATATCCAAGCGACTGCATATTCCTCGTCTCTGTTTCCAGCAATGCAGCAGAGATTTCATCATGCGTCCCATAGCCCGCAAGTACACGGCTGAGCACCTGCTCTGCATTGTCATAATACGACTGGTTGTCCCACAACGTGTCATCGGCATCAAATGCCACTACCTTTATCCTGTCCTTAAGATTCTTCATATCGATTGAAATTTATGTCTGCACGGCAATGTGCCATTGCAGATGAATTGCATGGCCAAAATTAAAGAAAAACGAGATTCGATGCAAACAATGCAATAAGGTAAAATGCAACATGCATGCAGGCAGGGCCTCCAAAATGAAAGGTCCTGATTTGATAGACAGGGTCTCAAACAAGGCTGGCCTTACTTCGACAAGCAGGGTCACAGGTTTTGTCACCATACTTGACTGACAATCCACGATTGACAACAGGACACTGTTCTTATTCCCAGAATCGGGAAGGCAATATCTACACTGAGGATTTGTGTATAAGTTTTGCCATTCAGCGAGCACACTCCAAAATCATAATTCACTATATAACAATCATTTATTTTTTAGAAACGTGCTTCATGCGCCCTTTTTTAGTACCACCGGACACGCAAATCCCCATTCTACGCTCTCCATGGCACTTTTGCGTGCTCGCCCATTGGCAAACTACAGCGGCACAGACGAATCATTGGCATATATGCCAAAACAACAGTCAAACTTTCCATTCAGATATAACGGGCCAATAAACGATGAACCATAATACAGACGTCACATGAGCAACATAACAACACCTCCACCATAATAACCCACTGCATTGACTCCATATATAGCATCGAGAACAATGATGGCCTTCCCGCACAGCGGTTTATCGAAAGTACAATACCAATATCCATAATCGTCCGGCAATAGCAGCGGCATGTGTGCAACAGCGAAGAGATGGCACATAGAAAAACGGTGTCTTTCAATGCTATTTTCCATGACCCATGTACACAAATATACCCATTTCTTTACTGACATAAAAAGAAAAAAGGACAATCCCTACTGGATTGTCCTGCTTAGTAGCGGGGGAAGGACTCGAACCTCCGGCCTCCGGGTTATGAGCCCGACGAGCTACCAACTGCTCTACCCCGCGATTTCGGTTACAAAGATACGAACGATTTTTGAAACTCCAAACTTTTTTTGAGAAAATTCATCATTTTTTTGTATCTGTCCGGCAAAACACCTCCAGGATATCGTCAAAATCTGTTGTAAAATGCCTTGACCTGTACTCCGTCCTGATGCCATCAGAGAAACATCCTGCACTCTGTGATGCCATACGAAGCAGCCCCGCACGGCCACCAGGTACCGGCCTTGATGATATGGAATTCCCATTCAGCCTGTCCATGACAGCTGAAATCACATCATGCTTCCTGCGCTGTTCCATGTCAAAGTCAAACATCGCCGGCTGAACAGAATCAGCATCCATGATGTCATCGACTATCACCCCAGCCTTTTTATACAGGAACCCATCCCTATATATAATATCCATTCCGCGCATGGCAGCAGAGACAATCTCCTGTGTGTTGCTTGCAGCAACAGGGAGACACACAGTGGCTGACGGACAGTACTGTTCAAGGTCATCACGGAAACGGTTTGTCCACATGAACACAGTCACCTTGCCGGCAACCGTATTCTCTTTCCTCAACTTGTCTGCACACTGGGCTGCAAAGTCAGCAACTTTCGCCGCCAGCTCCTGACGGTCCCCCACCATGTCGGCAAAGGACCTTGATGTACATATTGACTTGCGCTTGTCCGGAAGTTCCCCGGAGACACATGGCATCCCCCTAAGTTCATTCCATGTCCTCAGCCCCTGCAACATGAAATTGTCACTGACCCATTGCCTCGGGCGTGCCACAAAATCAGCTGCTGTGGATATACCTGCATCAGTCATCTTCGCCAGGTTCCTGCGCCCTACACCCCAGACCTCCCCTATCGGGAAAATGGACAGTGCCTTGTCTCTTTTCTCCTCAGTATCAATCACGCAGACGCCATGATAGCCAGGATATTTCTTTGCAAAATGACTTGCTGCTTTCGCCAATGTCTTAGTCTGGGCGACTCCGATACTTACTGGTATCCCGACCCATTTCCGTATCCGGGACACAAGGCCGCGGCATATCTCCACCTGCTTTTCCTGCCCTATCCCATCCATCACAAGGAATGCCTCATCGATCGAATATACCTCTATCTTAGGTACGGCATCTGCAAGAATAGACATCACACGGGCCGACAGGTCGCCATAAAGCGCATAATTGGAAGACCTTGCATAAAGGCATCCGGCGTCAACAAGATGCTTTATCTTATAGAATGGAGTGCACATCTTGATCCCCATCGCCTTGCTCTCATTGCTCCTGGACACGACACACCCGTCATTGTTGGAAAGTACAACAACAGGCCTGCCCTCCAGCTGAGGCTGGAAAGCCCTTTCACACGACACGAAAAAATTATTGCAGTCTACAAGAGCATACATGGCAATCAATTCAATAATTACTAAATCTGAGGCAAGCCCGACCCATAGTCAGTACGACTTCAGGAGCAGTGCAACACCGAAGCCTGTGCAAGATCTGAAATAAGTGCAACACCTGAGAAGTCTGCGCTACTTCTGAAATCAGTGCTGCACCGGAGCCTGCACCACTTCTGAAACCTGTGCGACACAGGAGTCTGCGCAAATTCGTAAACCAGTGCGGCCTCTTATGTCCAGGGGCAGAGCAACATCTGCGGCCAAGACGACCTGAAATCTGACATCATCACAACATCTTAGGCCGGGACAATATCTGAAATAAATATATTCAGCGGTGTAACATCTTAGGTTGATACAAGTTCCTATGTCAATACACCAGCAACGGTCAGCGAGGACTTTCTTTATCACATCTGTTGCATCTCCACAAGCCACAAAATCATCGGTTCTAAGCGATATGTATCTCAGGATATGCATGCTTGCCGGTACAGGCCGTCAGCCTACCTGTGCACCTTTTTTATTACATAGGTAACCACACCCCACACTGTAAAGTCATTGACTTCCGTAATCTTGATTTCCGGATACGCCTTGTTGGCAGGGACAAGGCGCAGGAATCCTTCACCGAAAGAAAGGTATTTCAGAGTGAATTCACCATCAACAAAGCAAACTGCCATATCACCGTCCCTGGCTTCTATCGCCTTGTCTATCACCAGCACATCCCCCTCCTCCACCCCTGCATCAATCATGGAATCCCCCACCACACGTCCATAGAATGTAGCAGACGGATGACGCACCAGTTCCCTGTTCAAATCGATGAACTGGTCCATATACCCTTGTGCCGGAGACGGGAATCCTGCATGGATTCCTTCTATAGCCACAGGTATCACCATATTGTCATTTTTCTCCATATTGCCCATAGTCCAGTCAATTCATTGCCATCATCACAAGACAAGTGTTCCTGCTTCAAGACCAATAGGCCATATTACTGGAGACCAGCCATAGCTATGGTCCAACTCACAGCGGCATTAACAGTTCCGGCTGCAGCTATAGTCCCAGCAGGAGTACCAGTCATGGTCAAAGTCCAAGCCATAGCTGCAGTTACAGTCTCAGCTACAGTTACGGTCCCGGTCCCAGCCTAAGTCTCTATCCGCTTACAGGAGACCTGCCGGAAACAATCCGGATGACAGCATGGTCACACATCAATCACTCTGCAAAAATAACAAAAATGGAGAATTTATAGCTGGACCGGCCCGATGAAGAATATGGTTTCCCAAGCCAAAGGACAGTCCCCCTGCGTCATACATAGCTTTTCAATGTTTCTTCCGGCAGGCCTACCACACGTGACAACTGACGGAACGGGACGCCGAGCTTCCGCCTTGCCGTTCTTGCCAATGCCAGCTTTTCCTCATAGCCAAGCGAATTGACATTGGATGTGCCATAGTCCGTCTTTGACATCTCCATTACCATTGTCCTCAGGTCCTTGTCCGAAAGCCTGGCAACATCCAGCAGATCAAGCTCTGCATCCATCTCCTCTTCATTCCGCTGGCTCAAATAATATATGAAACGCCTTACTGTCCGATATGTATTTTCCACAAAGGCATAATCAACATAGCAGCCAGGCCATATCATTCCAGAAGTGGCATCACATATCCAGTCTTCCGGAACACATAGCCTTGTACCAAGCAGCATCCTCCGCTGCCTTGACTTTATATCCTTAAGATGTACCCATTCACATCTGCCTGCTTCCTCACCAATAAATATCCATGAAGGGATGCAATATCCTTTTCTCCTGAAATAAAGCCCGGCGGAACTCCATGGATAGTCCGAAAAGAATGTATTGTCCCCAGCACTCATCGGGTTGCGCAGGACATACGCTATCACCTTGCAAAGGTAGTCAGCATCTTTGATTGCCTTGATTCCGACATCTACCGCTTCTTTCCGGATAATTGACGCGTGTCTGGAAGAATAGATGGAATATGCCCGGAAAAATGTATTTACAAATTTACGGCTATTGTCATAGGTTCCACGGAGGATTACATGGATATGGTTATCCATAAGGCAAAATGCCGCAATTCTTACGTTGCACGTAATAGTGCAGAAAGCCAGACGGTTCATTGCAGCAATGAAATCGGCATCTGAATTAAAGAGCAAAGACTGTTTCAGGCCATCAGTAAAGACATGATACAGACCTGTCAATGTTTTCCTATACATAATATGGTCATATTTATTACACACATCATGTATTTGCCTCTCCTGCGACAAAGGTATTCTTTTTCGGCCAATCTACAAATTTCTGCAAGACCTATCTGTTTGCATTTGAGCAAGCACACAAATGTGCCACACATCGCGTATATTGCAGATTGGTGTGCCTATTACCCTATAAAATCATGGCAATTGGCACACTTATAAAAATTAAGTATTTAATAATAAGCTAATTACATTTAAACCATGTGCTTACTGAACAGCAAAATCTCAAAAAAGACAGAAAAAACATTGCAGATTCAAAAAATGTGATTACTTTTGCGGTGTACTATTTCACTAATACTGCGCTATGGTACTCCCCTCCACCCCCCAAAAAACGATACTGAGATATGAGATAGAGGACAGAAAGGCAGCGTACGTAAGAGACAGCGACAGTGCGAATGAAAGAGAAAGTGAGAGAAAGAGAGGAGGAGATTGGGAAAAAGAAGAAGCAAGAATGTGCGAGGGAGCAGCAAGCTGAATTTGCCAGAGGGGAAGAAAGAAACAAGCAAGAGAGGAAATAGATAAAGAAAAAGGAGAAGAGTAAAGAGGAGAAGCAATGGCCGAGAAGCAGGAGAAAGGCAGCGCACGTAAGAGACAGTGACAGTGCGAGAGAAAGAGAGGAGGTAATTGGGAAAGAGAAGCAGAGAAAGAAAAGAAGCGAGAATGTACGAGGGAAAGAAAGGCAGCGAGAAAATGAAAGTGAGGAAGGGAATGTGAGGAAGAAAGAAAACTGCAGGTGACCATAGGCAAGCAGGCCGGAGTACATAGACCATTAATGCAGACAGAAAGATAGACAAGGATAAATTGAATTATATATATAGATACAAAAACAGAGACAGTGTAAAGGCTTTTAGAGATAAAACACCGGCTGTAAACACTGTCAGTGACAATTGTCAACAAAAATCGGGGAAAGTCACACTGACAGGCTAAATTCCCATAACATAGCAGATACTGCCAGGTTAAAGCCATCATGTAGCCAACAGACGGGTACATACAGATTAAAATACATAAACAACAAATAGATACTGCAATATGATTAAGATTGAAAACCTTGGATTCAGCTACGGCGAGAGCGTAGTGCTGAAAAACATCACAATGACCCTGGAAGAGGGCAAGATCTACGGTCTGCTCGGAGAGAACGGAGTCGGAAAGACTACACTGCTGACCCTCCTGTGCGGGCTCAAGAACGTAAAGACAGGAAGCATCAATGTAGACGGACACACTCCGTACAAAAGGGAGCCATCATTCCTGAGCAACCAGTATTACCTCAGTGATGAAGTGCCGGAGGTGAACATGAAGGCAGTGGACTACGCACGCAACTATGGCAAATTCTGGGAGAAGTTCGACATGGACAAATTCATCGAAATCATGGATGTGTTCGAGAATGACCCACAGAAGAAGATGAACAGGATGTCATTCGGACAGCTCAAGAAGACATATATCTCATTTGCGCTTGCATGCAACTGCAAATACATATTCATGGATGAGCCGACCAACGGACTTGACATCCCTTCAAAGGCACAGTTCAGGAAAGCTGTCACAAAATACACCAGTGAAGACTCTACCCTGCTCATCTCGACACACCAGGTACGTGACCTTGAGAATATCATTGACCCTATCATCATCCTTGACAGGCAGGATGTACTCCTTAACGCAAGCATTTCAGAGATTTCCGAAAAGCTGTATTTCGACTACAGCAACGAGATAAGGCCAGGGGCACTCTATAGCGAGATGACACCTGGAGGATGCGTCCAGGTAACTCCGAACGCCACAGGAGAGGACAGCAGGGTCAACATCGAGGCACTGTTCAACACAGTACACCTGCACAAGGATATCGTAAAGGGAATGTTCAGCAAATAGGATAGCGACATGCAAAACAAGACTTTCAATCCAGAAAGATTCTGGAGATATTTTATCCATGACTTCCTCAGATGCATAAAGAGGACAGGACTGGCGACATTGGCAACCTGCCTTATTCCTGTAATAATGCTCATCGGGGCGGCCATCTGCTTTACATCCATCGGTATGGACGGCTGGAGCCTTGACATAGAGTTCACTCAATTTGTCTGTGCAGTAGTTTCTGTACTGTATTTACTCTTCACACCGATTTCATGCTACGGGGAACTGACAGACAGGAGAAAAGGCAGCAATTTCCTGATGCTCCCGGCCTCACATACCGAGAAATTCATCAGCATGGTACTCAACAGCATAGTGATATTCCCTGCAATATTCAGCCTGCTCTACCTCGGATTGGATGCCCTGTGCTGCATAGCCTTTCCTTCAAGGTTTGAGGAAATTCTGTTCCTGGGAATCATGGAAGACGGAAGCAGTTCCATGCCGCTTTTCTTCCTGCCTGCGATGGTTTCGGCAGCAGGGATTTGCGGTGCGCTGCTCTTCAAAAGCAGAAAGGCGTCAAAGACATTCCTTACATGTGCGGTGTCATTCATCCTGCTATGCCTGACAATGTTCACCATTTCATACAGATGCGCAGGCAATGCCTATGGCAGCGAACCTGTGGACGGCAAAGCAGCCTGGTATATATTCCAGGGATTCTGCACAGTCTGCTGCCTCGTCTACACATATATAAAGACTAAGAGAATCCAGCTTTAGAAGGATTCAACAGTGGAAAATCATTTAAAGACATCAGAAATGAAAGAAATATTCGACATAAAGAGATTCTGGAAATATTTTGTTTCCGACCTCAGGTCATCCGCATCAAGATATGCACTAAGCTTCCTGATTATCAGTTTCATGGGAGTAATAATATATGCAGGGACAGTAATTATGGGATTTCTCATCAAGGGCACATGGGGAGGTCCGGAGGTATTCTTCCGCACTGCCACATTTGCAATATGCGTTGCAGTCCTTGTATTGACCATGCCGCAAAAACTGTACGGGCACATTACAGAGAAACGGGCCGGATCGACATGGCTGATGATACCGGCATCAACATTCGAGAAATACCTGTCCATGGTACTGATCTGCGCTGTGATTGTCCCTGCCCTCTTCATTGGGATATATCTTGGAGTTGATGCCCTGCTGTGCACCATAGACAGCACATGTGGAGTGACAATCTGCCATATCGGCAAGGAAATTTTCGGCTACAGGGATGAAATACCGACAGAAGTAATATCAGCGATAGGAGGCCTTATCAACCCGCTTTCCTATATAGATGACATTATTGGCATTATACTTATATTCCTCCTTGGGGCAATATTCTTCAGGAATGCGAAAGTTGCGAAGACCATACTTTGCCTGATGGCATTGTCAATGGCAATGAGCATTATCGGGACTCCATTTATCCATAGCTATGTGGAAGCACTTGCAAGCAACCCTGCAATGTCACTGGATGAGTTCTTCTCCAACAGCCTGTTCGGCAACCTGGCACTGATTGACACAATCAACGACATTGCAGTGATTGTCATATCACTTGCCGGAATATTCTTCAGGGTAAAGACCTTGAAACATTAGGAACCGTCCCCAACTGTACAGTCGGCCCGGAAAACATCCGGAGAATGGCGGACAAGGACAGATTCAGACAGTTTAAAACACTATCATTATGGAATTCAATTCAAACAAGGCTATATACCTGCAGATTTGCGACAGCATCTGCGAACAGATCCTCGGAGGCACACTCAAGCCAGATGCAAGGATACTTTCCGTGCGTGAATACGGTTCAGAAATCGGGGTCAACCCCAACACCGTGATGCGAAGCTACGAGAAACTTACCAATGAGGGGATAATCTACAACAAGAGAGGCATCGGATATTTCATTGCCCCTGATGCCAAGAAAAAGGTCCTGGAACAGCAGAGACAGGCATTCCTCGAAAAGGAACTTCCACAGATACTCAAAAGGATGAAACTTCTCGGGATAGATGCATCAATGCTTTCAGGAATCAAAGTTGATTGACAAATATTCATGTGTTTTGGCACAGGATTTGAAATAAATGCTGACCGAATAGTTAGTTTAGCATAAAATATTGAATAATTATAAAAGTCCGGCCTGTGAAGGTCGGGCTTTTGTGGTTTATTGCAAGTCAATCATACAAGGCAAGGAAAGCAGCCAATGCCGGGAGATAGTCCTTCAGAGAGACACGGAGCAGCTTTAGGCTCTGCTGTATGCGGTAGTCCACCGTCTTCGTAGAGACATTGAGCATCTGTGCTATTTCATTGTATGTCCTGCCCTGGAAACGGTTGAGCACAAAAGCCTGGCGGTAGGATTCAGGCAAGGCGGCCACAGCCTCACGTATCTTTTCCTCCAGTTCCTTTACTATATAGAAGTCAGGCGACTCGAACTGGCTGTTGAGACGTTTCCGGAAATCCTCGAAGACACGCCGCTCCACCATCCCATGGCTTATGTGCTTGAGGCACCTGTTGCGCGTCGCTGTAAACAGATAGCGTGAAAGCGACTCGGAGATATGCAGGGAGACACGGTTCTCCCATAGCCAGACCATCAGTTCCTGCACTATATTCTCACATGTGTCGCGGTCCTTGACAAACAGGCAGGCATACGCACACAGGGGTGAATAATATCTTGAAAACAGAAGCTTGTACGCCGGACGGCTACTACGACTAAGAAGGTCAAGTAGAATGATATCCGATGTGTTTTCTGACAAGCGCATGGTGCAAATTTATGTACTTTTTACAAAAATTCAATTTTTTGTTTAGGATATTCCCCCCCCCAGGGGTCTATTATGCGAAAAACCACAAAAATGAGGTGACCAAAGCCCTGGAAAAAGTTGAAAGCAAGGGCATGTCACCAGTTTACAGAACTGAATTATGGAACATTGCAATATAGAGGATCTGCTCATCAGATACTACGACGGGGAACTCACTTCAGAAGAAATAAAGGAAGCCGAGTCATGGATAAATGAATCGGCAGAAAACATGAAGCTTGCCGAGCAGATATATTATATATGCTTTGCCTCAGACGCCATCAAGATACAAAAGGAGATAGATACAGACGCTGCCATGAAAAAAGTGCAGCGTCAGATAGGTGCAAACAGTGCAAGGAGGATTATGCATGGTGTACAGAAGATTGCAGCCATTCTCCTCATCCCGTTCATCTGCCTGAGTGCCTGGCTGCTTGTGGACATGGCAAAGGATTTCAACTCGACAATCGAGATTTCATCAACTGCAGGAATGGTCAGCTGTGTAACCCTGCCGGACAATTCCAGGGTCTGGCTGAATTCAGGCTCATACCTGAGATATCCGTCAAGGTTCGGAAAGGAAAGAATGGTCAAGCTATATGGCGAAGGCTATTTCGAGGTGACCAAGGATCCTAAGCACAAATTCATCGTTGAAGCAAAATCATCTGAAATAGTTGTACATGGCACAGAATTCAATGTTGAGTCATACGATGACGAGTACATCAGGACCACTCTCGTTTCCGGAATAGTCGATGTCAACTATGACAACGAACTGCATCACAGGAAAAGCCTCAGGCTCATGCCTTCACAGCAGGCTGTCTACAACACGAAAACCGGTGTCATGCTGCTCAGCGTAGAGAATGTCCGCTGCAACACATCATGGAAAGACGGCAAGATTGTACTGGACAACACATGCCTGGAGGACGCTCTCAGGATGATCGGCAACAAATACAATGTACAGTTCATCATAAGCAATCCGGCACACAGGCACTACAAGTTCACAGGAACATTCTCCAACCAGAGCCTGGATGTGATACTGCGCTATTTCAGCATATCGTCAAATATCGGATTCAGGCAGATTGACGAACGCCAGAGCGGACGGGACGGCTCGGCAGGAAGAAGCATATACGAAGTCATATAAAACCACGTACAATATTGTTAACAACCCTTTAAAACCTACAGCACATGAGATAAGAACTGCTAAAACATTTAAACTAAATACGGGAAACCCGCGAAGTTCCCCGTACAACAAACCGAAAACGCGTGGAAAAAGACAAAGATGCCACGCAGAATTCAACAATATATTTTCAAATATATGGAAAAAAACAACCACAAAGAAATTTTTCTGTGGAAGGCTTGCCGTATTTCGGCAAAATATGTCAAGGCATTATGTCTTGCATTGGCATTGGTCGCCTTCCCGATGTTTGGACAGGAGCAGAAAGGCATCACGCTTAATGCGGATGCAGCCCCTATTTCAACAGTCATCAGACAGATTGAGCAGCAGAGCGGCTACACATTCTTCTACAACAATGATGTGAATGTGCAGACCGTTGTCACAGTATCCTTGAAGGACAGTGAGCTGAAAGCTGCCCTCAACAAGGTCTTCGCTGGAACCGGAATTTCATGGTCCATCGATGACAAGCATGTAATCCTTTCAAGGCAGCAGGCGGCCTCCGGCACAAGCCAGCCTGTAACAAGGCTTGAAGGAAAGGTAGTGGACCGCAATGGTGCGCCTATAACCGGAGCTGCCATACTTGTTGCAGGAAATGCCACACAGTATGCAATATCAGACATTGACGGTACATTCTCATTCCCTTGGAGCAGGCAGATTGCAGATGCAACTCTCGAGGTATCTTTCCTCGGCTATGCCTCACAAAGCATAGCGGTAGGAGGACGCAGTACTATGCAGATTGTCCTTCTCGAAGACACACAGCTTCTTGAGACTTCGGTCGTGACAGCACTCGGCATCAAGAAATCCGAAAGGTCAGTCACCTACAATGTCCAGACAATGGATGAGAGCGTGTTCAAGACACGTGAGGCCAACCTGGTGAACAGCCTCCAGGGCAAGCTCGCCGGTGTACAGATAAACACGACATCAGCAGGTCCAGGAGCAGAGACAAAGGTCGTGATGCGTGGTTCCAAGTCACTTGCAAACTCCAACACCGCACTCTATACCCTTGACGGTATTCCACTTCCGACACTGTCAATGACAAGACCTGGAGACAATTATTCAATCTACAACGGAAGTGCAATCTCCGGAGACGGTATCTCAAACTTCAACCCTGACGATATCGCCAATATGTCGGCTCTCGTAGGTCCTTCGGCATCCGCACTTTACGGATACAAGGCACAGAACGGTATCCTGATGCTCACAACACGTTCAGCAGAAGAGGGCACACATGTCTCATACAGCACCAACACCACTTTCTCCGATCCGGTAATGCTTCCTCAGCTGCAGAGCACATACGGAGCAAAGGAAGGCATGTACTCTTCATGGGGCAACAAGATGCTGTCAAGCCAGAACTGGTCAGTAAAGGACTTCTTCCAGACAGGCTACAACACACAGCACAGCATCAGCCTCTCAATAGGGCGCGAAAACAGCCACACGTACGTTTCAGCCGGTTTCAATGATGCACAGGGTGTTATCCCTAACAACGACTACAGACGTTACAATGTGACCGCTAACCACTCTGAGGACTTCCTGAACAACAAGATGCACCTAAGCATCCTCGCCATGTACATGAACGTGAAGGAGCAGAACATGCTCACAGGCGGACAGTACTACAACCCTCTGGTTCCACTGTACCTTATGTCTCCGTCAGATGACCTCGACAAATATTCAGTGTACGAGCGTTATGACGCATCCAGGAACTTCCCTGTACAGTACTGGTCATGGGGCAGCCTTGACCTACAGGCACAGAACCCGTTCTGGACAGTCAACCGCAACATGTTCAACACCAACAAGAACCGTTACCTTGTAGGAGGTTCGCTCAAATATGACATCCTTGACTGGCTTGACATTTCAGGCCGTGCCCGCATGGACTACAACAATTCGCTCGCAGAGCAGAGGAACTATGCTTCCACAAGCGGTCTGTTCGCAGGAAGCAAAGGACGTTATTTCAACAACCAGAGCACCACAATGCAGGTCTATGCCGATGTGCTCCTCAACATCCACAAGACATTCGGAGACAACCTCATCCAGCTGAATGCCAACATCGGTGCATCAATCGAGGACTACAACTACAGGCAGACATACATTGCAGGTGACCTTCTCGGAGTCCCTAACCTTTTCGCGCTTACCAACATGAACACAGACAAGGGATTCTACAAGAACACATACCGCGACCAGACACAGTCAGTATTCGCGACAGCACAGGTAGGCTACAGGAACATGGTATTCCTCGACGCTACCGTAAGGGGTGACTGGAACACACAGCTTGTAAACACAAACTCGCTTCCTTTGTGGTATCCTTCAGTCGGTCTTTCCGCAATCCTGACAGATATCTTCAATGTCAAGTCCAACTGGTTCACATACGCAAAGATACGCGGTTCATACGCAGAGGTCGGAAGCCCTATCATGCGATTCCTCACAGTGCCTACACATCCTGTGACAAACGGTTCGCCTGCTGAGAATACATACGGTGTGTCCGATGACTTCAGGCCAGAGCGCACAAGATCATTCGAGGTCGGTGCAGATGTAAGGCTCTGGAAAGGCAAGCTCAACCTTAGCGCGACATACTACCACTCAATGACATTCAACCAGGTCTTCACACCTGAGCTTCCGGCATCTTTCCGCTACAGCACATTCTACGTAAACTCAGGACGTGTGGACAACCAGGGTGTCGAGCTGTCCATAGAGCTGAGGCAGAACATCGGACCTGTAGACTGGACATCCAACCTTATCTACTCAAGGAACAAGAACAAGATTGTCGACATGCTTGACGCTACCATCAACGGCACAAGGTTCCAGAGCGACCAGCTTTCTGTCGGAGGAACAACCGGTGTACAGATGT
This sequence comes from Bacteroidales bacterium, assembly GCA_023667095.1. Taxonomy (GTDB): domain Bacteria; phylum Bacteroidota; class Bacteroidia; order Bacteroidales; family UBA932; genus Cryptobacteroides. The sequence goes on along the minus strand of JAMPAT010000004.1, from coordinate 28,940 downwards.
GGCTTACCAAGGGCAGCAGCATCGGAGACCTCTATGTACGTGGACTCAAGACAGACGAGCACGGACATATTTGGGTATCCCCTACTGCATCTACTGTAGTGCCTGCGCCTGTTGACGGAGGAATAGAGTCACTCATCTATGCAGGAAACATCAACCCAAGCTGGACAGGCTCATGGAGAAACGACTTCAGCTGGAAAGGCATCTCACTCGGATTCCTGATTACAGCACGTGTCGGCGGAGTAGGTGTATCACTCACTGAGGCAACCCTTGACTCATTCGGTATGTCACAGCGCACAGCTGATGCACGCGACAACGGCGGTGCCCTCGTCAACGGCCAGCGTATCCCTGCACAGGCATACTATGAGACAATCGGAGGAAACGGGACAAGTGCACTCGGTGCATACTACACTTACTCCATGACAAACATCAGGCTGGGCGAGCTGTCAATCGGCTACGACATACCGGTAGAGAAATGGCAGAAGGCAATCAAGAAGCTGAATGTATCATTCGTAGGACGTAACCTTGCCATGATCTACTGCAAGGCACCTTTCGACCCTGAAGTTGCATCAGGAGCAGGAAACTACTCTACAGGAATCGACTACTTTATGATGCCTTCAACAAGAAGCCTCGGATTTTCTGCCAAAATCACTTTCTAATTGAATCATTATGAAGAAAATTAAATATTTGTCTATAGCAGTGGCAGCACTTGCTGCAACAGTGTCCTGCACGAAAGGCTTCGTGGAGAGGAACACCAATCCGGAAGAGGCGACTGACGAGATGCTGACATGGGACAACCTCCTTGCAGGTTCGGCTTTCGCACAGATGACAAGGAACGTAATCCCGACCTTCCAGCTTATCGGGACCGAGGAATACGGAAGTGCAAACTACCAGGTTGTCCAGGACCTTACAGGAAACCTCTTTGCAGGATATATCGGTGTGGTAAACACAGGATTCAACGCAAACAACGTCTATGACATCACAGCAAGGGCATGGTATGAGGCCATGTTCAATGATGCATACGTCCGTGCGACAGGTTCATGGGAAAGCCTTGACATGCACAGGGATGAATCACCGGAGGCAGCTGCAATGGGAGACATCCTCAAGGTTGCAGTAATGCACAGGGTAACCGACACATACGGCCCTATCCCATACCTTCAGATAGGTAAAGGTCTCGTGACTATGCAGTATGACTCACAGGAGACTGTCTACAGGAAATTCTTTGAGGAGCTTGACTCTGCAATCAGCACCCTCACCTCATTCTGGCAGGCCCAGCCTGACACCAAGCTTCTTGCAGACTATGACAATGTCTACAACGGAGACCTCAGTAAATGGCTGAAATTCGCAAACACCCTCCGTATGCGTCTTGCAATGCGCGTGGTCTATGCTGACAATGCCCTTGCAATGGAGCAGGCAGAGGCCGCACTGAACAGCCCTGCAGGACTGATGACAACTTCAGCAGACCTTGCTGCATTCAGGAAGCCTTCATCTGGAGCATGGGAAAACCCTCTGTACGTAATCCAGTACAGCTTCAACGATGACCGTATCGGAGCAACAATTGAAGCCTATATGAACGGGTTCAATGATCCACGTATGCCGAAATATTTCGTTGCAGGTTCAGACGGCCAGTACCATGGCGTGCGCAACGGAATCAGCCTCACTGCAGACTACCAGAACTCAAGCCTGCTCTCCACCTTCAACTGCACCAACAATGATGACATGATGTGGATGAACCCGGCAGAGGCATGGTTCCTCAAGGCAGAATACTGGCTGCGCAAAGGAGACAAGAACCAGGCAAGGCAGTGCTATGAGGAAGGTATCCGCGTCTCATTCGACGTATGGGGAACATCCGGTGCCGACGACTATATCGCAGACAGCGAGCACACTCCAGGAAGCTTTGTGGATGTGGTCAATGGAGGAAACTCATACAACAATGCCCTTTCAAACATTACAGTGGCATGGAATGCATCGGGAAACTTCGAGAACAACCTGGAGCAGATCATTACCCAGAAATACATCGCAGTCTTCCCTGAGGGCCAGGAGGCATGGTCGGAATTCCGCCGTACAGGCTACCCTAAGGTGATTCCTTACTCAAACAACAGGAGCGGCGGACAGATTGACACACAGCGTCAGATCAGACGTCTGAACTATCCGTCATCCGAATACCGTACAAATGCCGACAATGTCAGGGCTGCCGCAAACACACTCAACAGCGAGTCATCACTCGGTACAGGAGACAACGGCGGTACACGCGTATGGTGGGACAAGAACACAAGATTCTAATAATTAAGTTCAAGCGAAATGAAGAAATCAGCAATAATATTGGCTTCTGCTGTGGCTGCAGGCGCAATGTTCTCCTGCACCAAGCCGGAAGCACTGAATCTCCAGCCGGAATATAAATATACGGAAGCATATTATGAGGCACTCCGTGCCTACAAGAACAGCGACCACTCAATCTGCTACGTATGGTTTGCGGACTATGGAGTGCCGTCTTCCCTTGCATACCGCTTTGCAGGTATCCCGGACAGTGTGGACGTAGTCTCTCTCTGGGGAGGTATACCTAAAGAAGGGACCCTTGACAGGAAGGAGATGTACGAGATGAGGGACAAGAAAGGCACCAAGATAGTCGGTGTCAAGATTATCCGTCTTGCACATACCACATATCTACCTTCATGGGCACTTGAAATCGAGGTCCCTGCATATATGAACGGATATGGCGACAACAAGGGATATCATGACACATACAAGGAGACCTACGATGCAAGGATCGAGGCCGGTGACAGCGAGACTGTAGCTGCCGCTGCTGCAGAGTCTGCAGCACGTATGGCCGGAACACGCGCCTTGATTGCAGACATGAGGGCCAATCCTTCACGTACACTAAAGGAAGGCACAACAGAGGAGAATCCGGAGTGGATCTATCCTGAATGGTGTGAATATGCAGGAGGCTCGATCATGAAAGAGGTATGGGACAATGACCTTGACGGATATGACCTCGACTATGAGCCGGAGGGGGATGCCCTCAGCGGTGAGTGCATGAAGACATTTGTCCAGTATCTCTCACAGTTCATAGGGCCGGCATCACCAAACCCGAAGACAATACTTGCCGTGGACGGCAACCAGCCTCCGGCAGGGACCGAGGAGCTATGCACATACTGGATCTCACAGAGCTACGGGCGCACCATCGGTGAAAGCAACTTCAACCGCTCCGGCTGGAAGAACTCACAGCTGATTTTCACCGAGAATATCGGTGACACATGGAAGACCGGAGGAGTCATGGAGCAGCAGGCTGCATTCCAGCCATCTACAGGCGGAAGGAAAGGCGGATTCGGTGCATTCCACGGACAGCGTGACTACAACACTACAGACTCAGGAGCTGACAAGGACACTCCTTACGGACATCTGCGCCATGCAATCCAGCTCCAGAACCCTGCAGTCAAATATTAAAATGGGACAATAGAATATGAAAAAGCATATTGAAATTACAGCAATTTCAGCCATGGCACTGCTCTCACTCGCTTCCTGCGAGGAAATGGTGGACTACCAGACCACCATCGATGCGGCACCGAAGCTGGCATATGTGAACCCGAAAGGCGGCGACACATTCTCTACACTCATTGTACACCGTCCTACAGGAAGCACCGGAAGCTTCTCGACCGAGTTCCAGGTGAACTGCAACACGACAGACCATTCTGCCGTCAATGTAAATGTAGGATATGATGCTGACCTTGTGGCAGAATACAACCAGAAAAACGGTACAGCATATTCAATACTTCCGGAGGAATTCATCCTCATGGAGAATCCGAACGTAGTAATTGCAGCTGACACCACAGCATCACGCGACACGGTAAGGATAATGCTCAACCAGGAGGCTGACCTGTCAAAATTGACAGAACGTTCATACCTCGCCCCTTTCCGTCTGGTTGCCGACGGCCTGAAGGCCAGTGAGCAGATGGGTAACCTCTGGTTCATAGTCAACACAGAAGTCAACCTCATCCGTCCTCTTGAGTCAGCTTCCGACATGATAGGCTTTGCAGCCGGAGGCACTTCAGAATGGACTGCAGACTGTGCTGACTACAAGAATCTCTTTGACGGCAGCAACAGCACAGGCACAGGCTTCTCAACTGACAATAGGAATGTGCTCACAATTGACATGAAAAAGTCAATCATGGTAACCGGCCTGAAGGTAAACGGCTACACAATCGACAATGTGTCAATCGAGTACAGCGAAGACGGGTCTGAATGGTCACAGGCCGGCACTCCTGTAAGCGGGGAATTCATCTCCACCGGCTCATCATGGAGCGCAGGAGACTGGTATGCTGCCGTATATGACTATTTCACGGCACGCTACCTCCGCCTTTCATTCGACATGTCCGGCTACTACAACACAATCAATGAAATCTCCGTCTACATGATTGAAAGCACAGAGCCTACAATCTACACTGAGACCGGAGCAGACAATGTCGTGACAGGCAAGGTTGTACACAAGAAAGGCGTGGGCTCGACAAGCGACTTCTCCGCTTCGTTCAAGGCATTCACAACCATCTCCTCAGACAAGGGATACACAGTGACTGCAAAAGTGGACAACTCGCTCATAAGCGCATTCAACTCGAAGCACGGTACTGCCTACAAGGCACTTCCGTCAGGAAACCTTGACCTCCAGGCAAACGCCAGCATAGCTCCTGGTGCAAACTCTTCATCCGAGAACATCAGCATCTCCCTTGCCGGAGACTTGTCGCAGCTCAATGACGAGGACGGATATCTTGTGCCTCTCAAGCTTGAGGCTGCAGGAGCCGTTGTCAGCGAAAGCAGGGGAACAGTATATGCTGTCATCAAGTCAGAAACCAACCTCATCAGGGCAATCTCCTCTGTGGATGAGATCGTAGGATTCCCTGCAGGCGGAAGGTCGTCATGGTCGGCAGATGTTGAAGGAGCAGAGCAGCTCTTCGACGGCAACAACAGCACAAGGGTCAATTTCCAGAACAGCGGAAATGTAATGACTGTAAACCTCGGAGGCAAGCATCTTGTGACTGGACTTGGATTCAACTGCTACAGCATGAATAACCTCAGCATTGAATACAGCCTTGACGGCACTTCATGGAAGTCTGCCGGAACTGTTGCTGACAATGAAAGGGTATTCACCGGAAGTTCATGGTCCGCAGGTGACTGGTACATGGCATTCGCAGACTATATAGAGGCTGCATATCTGCGTCTTTCATTCGGATTCTCAGGATACTATGCTTCCATGGGAGAAATGAATATCTATGAAATCGAGAGCACAGAGCCTACAATCTACACAGTATGCGGAAATGACAATGTGCTCAATGGAAAGATTACCCATCATGTGATCGCAGGTTCAAGCGCAAGCCTCAGCGCATCATTCAATGCAATGACTACAGTCTCATCTGCAGACGGATATGCTGTCGGTGCCGAGGTTGACAACTCGCTTGTGGCTGCATTCAATTCAAGAAACCGCACAAGCTATGCTTCACTTGATGCCTCATACATCGAGATTTCCGGTGTGCCTTGCCAGATTGCGGGCGGTGCCAACAAGTCTGCCGGTACAATTTCAGTTGCACTGAAAGGCGACCTTTCAAAGCTTACAAACACCAACGGCTACCTTATACCTGTCAAGCTGACAGCACCTGGAGCAGTCACAAGCGAAGGAAGAGGCGTTGTCTATGTCGCAGTGGCAGTAGAGAAGAGCGATGCCGTAATGCAGTCAGGATTCTCAATAGAAAGCATTGCCGGAACACAGGTTGCAGACAGGAGCGGATGGACGATTGTCGACTGTGACGAGGGAGGAATCCATAGCGGTTCATATCCGGAACTTTTCGATGGCAACACCACAACCTATATCAGGACATGGGGAGGCCCTGTACAGTTCACTGTAGACCTTGGCAAGGAATACGAGATGACAGGACTGGTAATCACTGCACGTACAGACAACAACTCATACGCAGGGTACCAGCCGACTTCAATATCTGTAAGGGGAAGCGTTGACGGAGATGAGTATACAGACTTCGGAACTGCAGCCTCTTCTGAGGGCACCCTCGTGGCTTCAAAGCCATCTTCATACGTATCATTCTACGGTTCAAAGACTGTCAGATACCTGAAGATCGAGGCCGGATACGGTTCAAATATGGGAACATCCGAGTTCAACATCTATGCTAAATAATCAGAGACATGAAAATCATGAGATTCAATAAATTATCAATGGCATTCCTGGCAACCGCAGCACTCGCTGCGGGAGCCTGCCAGAAGTCAATCGAGTACAGGGATGTTGTCTATTTCACAGGGACAGAAACTTCACCTGTAACCAGCATGTACGTGGAAGGCCCTACCGCAATGGGCCTCACCGTGACATCATCTTCAAAGGTGACTTCCGACATGACTGTCGGGGTCAAGGTAGACCCTGATGCCTTGAAATCATTCAGTGCATCACAGGGAATCGAGTATCAGATGCTCCCTGAAGGCAGCTACAAGCTCAATGAGGAGCAATTCATAATCGAGAACGGGAAAAGCGTATCGCTTCCTGTGAACTTCGAGATCCTGTCCATGGACGATTTCGAGGACGGAGCTCTCTACTGTGTACCTGTCCGCCTGACCGAAACCTCAAACGGGATGGACATCCTGAATGCATCCCGGACAACCTATATCGTAATCAACCAGATTATCACAACCCAGGGACCGAACCTTGCGCAGAGCCATTACGTAAGCTTCCCTACCATCATCAACAACCCGATGTACAATAACATGCCGGCATGTACGATGGAGATCAGGGTGCTCATGAATTCGTTCTACAGTGCATCTGCAAACCCTGGTATCGCATCAGTAATCGGTGTGGAGGAGAACTTCCTGCTCCGCTTCGGTGACATTTCATGCGACAAGAACCAGCTCCAGTATGCAGGACGTGGTGCCTCCATAACATCTTCAAGCCATTTCAGCCCAGGTGTATGGTACCACATAGCAGTAGTCGACAACGGCTCCACCCTGACACTCTATGTAAACGGAAATGTCGAGGGAACAGTCGATTCTTCTGGAAAGAGCGCAATCAACCTTGCATGGGACTACATGGACGGATTCCATATCGGATTCTCGGAGAGGGGACGTATGATGAACGGTGTTGTCAGCGAGGCACGTGTATGGAACAGGGCCCTGAATGTAATCGAGCTTGAAAACAACCAGTGCTATGTTGACCCAAGTTCAGACGGCCTTATCGGATACTGGAGGCTTGACGAACTGGTTGACGGCAAGTTCAAGGACCTGACAGGAAACGGGAACGACGGTGTACCAAGCGGTAATTTTAAATGGTATGAAGGCCTCAAATGTCCTGTCATTGACTGATTTCTCCAGATTTGGAGCATTTATTGCCGGAGTCTGCCTTGCATGGAGCACATCCATGTCGGGGCAGACCCCGCGCTTATTACGTTTCACCCAGCCGGTAATGGAGATAGACACTGTCAGATATGACGCCGGGGCTTTGGCCCTGCATTTCACCTTTGAGAATATCAGCGACAAGCCTGTCACCATCCTTGATGTGCGGACACAATGCGGATGCGCTAAACCGTCATTCTCACGTGAAAGCGTCGCGCCAGGACACTACGGAAATATTGATGTACTTTTTGACCCGTCACATCTCTTTGCGGAACAGGACAGACACCTGACGGTAATTGCAACCAACGGGGACTACAGGAAGTTCAGCACATTGACAGTTCATGGATATGTCCAGAGGGATGTCACAGAAGAAGAGATAAGGTTTCCGTATGAGCTTGCTGATGGCCTGAGGGCCAGCATTGATACTGTAGGTATGCGGCTCACCCGGAGCAGAGAGACTTCTGTCAAGGAAATGTCAATATATAATTCATCAGGAAGCATAAAGTCACTCAGCTGCATGTCAGCATACAGCAATGTCAAGGCAGGGACACAGGTCAGGCTTGCCCCAGGAGAATCAGCAAAAGTGACTGTTTCCGTAGACACTTCCGGATTGCCTGAGGGGGACTGGCAACTGTCGTTTTTCATTGTGGCGGACGGTATCCCTACAAGAGACATCATACTTAAAGGAGCCATAGGAAAGCTGGAGGGAAACCAGGATTAAAGTCTTTTTATTATTTTTGTCCCCCAATTAAACGGGAAACCTGGCAATCCACATGGATTAAGCTGGATGCCAGCTTAATCCGGAATTGTCATGTTTCATTGAAGGATAATCATTTATATGTATATATGAAGACAAGAATATTGGCAGGACTGGCATCACTGCTTGTGTTAGGTGCCTGCTCCAGAGAAGAGAACCGCCAGCCGGACCTGATACCGCAGCCGGCTGCCCTGGACTATGTCAAGGCATCATGCAACCTGGCTGACGGTGTGTCGGTCCAGTTTACATGCCCATCGCTGCAACCTGCTGCAGATTATCTGTGCAGCGGACTTTCAGAAGAGTATATAGATACTGACGGCAAGGTCAGGATAACACTTGCCATTGACAGCACCGACGCCGCGCAATCCTACAGGCTATGCATAAATGGAGCCGGGATAGATATCAAAGGAGGCTCATACGAATCGGTAATCAGCGGCATTACTACACTGAGACAGATTATATGGAGCTGCGGGAAAGAGCTCCCGGGGATTGAGATAAACGACTCGCCGCGTTTCCAGTGGAGAGGTGTAATGATTGATGTGGCAAGGCATTTTTTCACCGTTGAAGAGATGAAGATGCTCATTGACAGGATGGCATTGTACAAGTTCAACAGGCTGCACTGGCATCTCACGGATGACCAGGGATGGAGGATGGAAATCAAATCACTTCCTGGACTTACAGAGAAAGGGGCATGGCGCAAAATGAACAACCATGACATTGCCTGCAGGGAGATTGCAGAGGAGACTGCCGACCCGAAATTCCTGCTGCCGGAAGACAGGATTTCCAATGGCCTGTATGGCGGATGGTACACACAGGAACAGATAAGGGAGATAGTTGAATACGCGGCAGAAAGAGGAATAGAGACAATACCGGAAATTGATTTCCCGGGACATTCACTGGCTGTGCTGAGGTCATATCCTCAGTTTTCCTGTGACGGCAATGGAGGCTCATGGGGAACAAATTTCTCCTCACCTCTCTGCCTCGGGAATGACGAGGTCATCCAGTTCTGCAAAAAGGTGCTGGACGAAGTATTCGCACTGTTCCCGTCAAGATATGTACATATCGGAGGAGACGAGGTGGAAAGGACTGAATGGGAAAATTGCCCGAAATGCCAGAAAAGGATAAAGGATTGCGGAATAAACGGCACAGAGAACCTCCAGGCATGGTTTACGCGCGAGCTTGAAAGCTATTGCAATGCACATGGCAAGACTATGGTCGGCTGGGACGAGGTTGCAGATGACAACCTTACCAATGAAGGAAGCATAATCATGTGGTGGCGCGACTGGAATCCGGCGGCACTCAACAAGGCACTCAATGACGGACATCCTGTAATTGCCAGCCCTTGTGAATACTATTATTTCTCTGAAGACCAGGACCGCAACACATTGGCAAAGGTATATCTCCATGAGCCGGCGAACAATGCCTCAAGCATCAATGGAGATGGCATACAGGGAATCCAGGCACATGTCTGGAGCGAAAAGGCAGCAACAATAGAGGCTGTAGGCGAACGTCTGTTTCCACGGATGCTTGCCATAGCAGAGACAGCATGGAGCCAGCCGGAGAAAAAGGACTATGATGATTTCGTACACCGTCTTCCGGTACATCTGAGGGAGCTTGACAAGGCCGGCTGGAAATACAGGATGAATGATGTCGGCGGCATATTCGACAGGAATGTAATAATAGGGAAAGCCAATGTTTCACTTGAAATACCGGAAGGAGCGGCCCTTTATTATACACTTGACGGTTCTGTCCCTGGAATGTCATCAAATGAATATACCGGGCCATTCACTGTAAAGGACAGCTGCATCCTGAAATACAGATGCTACAACAGCCGTGGGGTCGCAGGAGAACTATGTAAGGCACAGTTCGTGGAAAGTGAATATCTGCCGGCCATACAGGACTGCCCTGCCCTCTCTGACGGTCTTCTTGTCAACTGGTATGACTTCAATGGAGAAAACTGCACAGATATTGACAAGTCACCGATAAAGGAAAGCTTTACATGCCATACCATATGCATCCCTGACGATGTGACAGGCAATATAGGTCTGATATTCAACGGATACATCATGATTCCGGAAGACGGTATATACCAGTTCTATACATATTCCGATGATGGAAGCACAATCCATATAGACGGGGAACTTGTGGTTGACAATGACGGTCCCCATTCAAGGACCGAAAAGACAGGACAGACAGCCCTGAAAAAAGGTGTACACAAGTTCACGCTAAGGTATTTTGACTCGAATGGAGGGATACTGGAGGCAGGTATGACGGACAGGCACGGAAAACATATACCTTTCGGCAAAGGAATGCTGAAGCACTGAACCTGAATCAGGATACAACCGGAGGGTGATTTTCATTTTTGGAAGCCCTCCCGACAGCCTCATAATGCACATGGCAAAAGCAGGGCGGCCCATGACTTAGGGCCGCCCTGCTTTTTTGCCATATGTCCTGATTGGCTCAACTCCTGATAAACAGGCAATCCATAGATACTTACCTGCGGCGCATTCCAGGGAAATTACCTGTCATCACACTCTTCATCATCGAGCGGGTGCCCTCGAACTGCTTCAGAAGGCGGTTGACCTCCTGTATTGATGTACCGCTACCGTCTGCGATACGCTTACGGCGGCTTCCATTGATGATTTCAGGACGCTCCCTCTCGGCAGGCGTCATTGAAAGGATTATTGCCTCTATGCCCTTGAACGAATCGTTGTCCATATCTACATCCTTGAGGGCCTTGCCCATTCCAGGAATCATGGATGCAAGATCCTTGATGTTGCCCATCTTCTTTATCTGCTGGATCTGGTTGTAGAAATCCATTAGGGTGAACTGGTTCTTCGCCAGCTTTTTCTTGAGTTCACGTGCCTGTTTCTCGTCAAACTGCTCCTGTGCCTTCTCGACGAGGGACACGACGTCACCCATTCCAAGGATACGGTCTGCAATACGTGCTGGATGGAACACGTCAAGTGCCTCCATCTTCTCGCCAGAGCTGACAAATTTGATCGGCTTGCCGACAACAGCCTTGATTGAAAGGGCTGCACCGCCACGTGTGTCACCGTCCATCTTTGTCAGGACGACTCCATCAAAATCAAGGCGGTCATTGAATGCCTTTGCTGTCTCCACTGCATCCTGTCCTGTCATGGCATCGACTACAAACAGGGTCTCTGTAGGCTGCACCGCCTCCTTGAGTGCTGAAATCTCGTCCATCAGCTCCTGGTCGACTGCAAGACGTCCGGCTGTATCGACAATCACGACTGAATATCCCTCTGCCTTTGCCTTGGAGATTGCATTCCTTGCAATCTTCACAGGATCCTTGACTTCTGTCTCAGAATATACTGGTACTCCGATCTGCTCACCAAGGACCTTCAACTGGTCAATTGCTGCAGGACGGAATGTGTCACACGCTGCAAGAAGGACCTTCATCCCCCTCTTGCTCTTGATGTTCAGGGCAAGCTTGCCTGAGAAAGTGGTCTTACCTGAACCGTTGAGACCTGCCACAAGCACCACAGCAGGGTTGCCCTTGACATTGATGTCAGATGAATTGCTTCCCATCAAGGCAGCCAGTTCGTCATGTACGATCTTGACAATCATCTGCTGCGGCTTGACAGCAGTCAGGACATTCTGCCCAAGTGCCTTCTGCTTGACATCGTCACAGAACTGCTTTGCTATCTTGTAGCTTACATCGGCATCCAGCAAAGCCCTGCGGATGTCTTTCAGTGCCTCGGCGATATTGATTTCAGTAATCTTTCCCTCTCCCTTAAGGATCTTGAAGGACCGTTCAATGCGCTCTGATAAATTTTCAAACATATATTTTCTCTTTAATTATTCAATTATAGGGTCAATTCTCAAAATATTCTGTCCTGAGGCGTGCCCCATGCATGTCATCGGAATACACAGCAGGAGCAAAGTCACGGAGATTGTACCTGCTGGCCATTACCTGCCCGTATGCACCTGCGGAGCGTATTGCCATAAGGTCACCGCGGACACTTAGCGGGAGCAGCCTGCCGGCTCCCCACACGTCACTCGATTCACAGACAGGCCCGACAACGTCATAGACCTGCGACTGGGGAAGGTTAGGACGCAATATGGCCGATATGTTCTCTATCCTGTGATATGCGCCATAGAGGGCAGGCCTTATCAGGTCGTTCATTCCGGCATCCAGGACAAGGAAATTCTTGGTCTCCCCCGTCTTGACGAACAGGACACGGGATATGAGGCTCGCGCACTGGGCAACCAGCGAACGTCCTGGCTCTACATGGATTGTACGTCCTGGCCTGCGCACGATATTCCTGTCTATCGCCCTGAACCACGCCTCAAAATCCGGCTCCGGATTTCCGTCCGGGTCCTCATAGTCTACCCCAAGGCCTCCACCGAGATTTACATTGTCGACAGCAAGTCCATGTGCCTCGAACCACTCCACTATCTCATTGGCACGTGTGCATTCGAGCGAGAACACTTCCCCGACATCTGTAATCTGGGAGCCGATATGGAAATGAAGCCCCGCAAAATGTATGTTATGGCATCTCCTTATCATCTCCACTGCAGCCATGAACTCATGGTCGGATATACCGAACTTGTTCTCGTATGTGCCTGTGGTGATATACCGGTGTGTATGGGCATCAACACCAGGATTCACACGTATGCTGACATTGACCGTACGGCCAAATTTCGCGGCCATGGCATTCACGACAAATATCTCCTGCAGCGACTCGCAGTTGAACATCCCTATTCCGGCCCTTATGGCCTCTGCAATCTCCCGGTCACTCTTCCCTACCCCGGCAAAGACGATATTCTCCGCAGGAAACCTGCAGCTGCAGGCATGCTGGACCTCGTTTCCGCTGACACAGTCCGCGCCAAGGCCCATGGAGGATATGTATTCAAGGATACGCCTCTCAACATTGGCTTTCACTGCATAATGCGCCATGATGCCGTATCTTCCAGACAGTTCCACCACCTTCCCGACTGTACTGCGCAAGCGGTCCATATCATAGAAGTAGAATGGTGTCTCTACCTGTTCAAAAAATTCTATCCTGTTGACATCAAACATATTACTCAAATCCGGAAAGCATCAATGCAGGCCGTCTCCGGCCAATTGTCACATAATTTGTCAAAACGGTTGCAAAAATAGGGAAAAAATCGTTAAGTATTGCAATATACCCAGTATCAGATTGACTTTACCTGGAATAAGGATAACCCGGATATGTTTTCACATAAAGTCCCCCTGTCTTTTTTGAATTGCGGTATTCAACAAGACCAGCATCAACAGGAGACTTGACATACCGTTTCACACTTGCCTCACTCTTGCCAATCATCCCTCTCCTATAGAATACATCTGAAATATCCACCATGAGCAAGCACACAAATCTGCATTTTACGCTCTCCATGATACTTTTGTGTGCTTTCTGGCACTGAATTTAGCATGTTTCGGCACAGTCTTCAAATGGAAATACTTCGTTTTCAGATAGTTATATTTTCAAAGCGTGCTTGCTGAATTGCTGCGTTCCAGATGAACTATCCTGCCCTTTTGGCCAAAGCCAGACAATCATACCACGCCCCGACAACGACAGTTGAACATAAAGGAGAAACATATAAAAACGGAGAGACAAGCCAGTCCTTCTGTTTCCTTGAGAGCCATCAGGATTTATCAAATTCCGCTTCCCTGATCACAATGCGGAAAGGACTGTAGATCAGAGAAGCGGCAATTATTTAAATAAGCATGCAATGTCAATCATCCAATGGCAGGATCCGTCCTTTGAAATTGCTGGTGATTCTTTTATTGCTCCAGATGCTCCCATGGCAGATATTTGACTGCCTGTCAACAGAAAATTCGACATAAATATACCTGTATGACGGAAATTCCGTACAATTCCTGACATCAATCCTATACCTCCGTCCACCGACATTGCTTACAGAGGCAGGCCTGTCAAAAAACATCGCCGGCAAATATGTGTTGCAGATTATGTCAACCTCAGGAGAAAATCTGACCGTCACATTGCCATTTTCATACTGTATCGTACTCCCATAACCAGGAGACACAGCCGGACTGTCCGGTTCAAATACCTGCTCTATATCCAGTTTAAAGCAGCCGGACGAGATTAGTTCTGCTGTAGAATTATCCACGGTTTCAACTGTATGCCTGCCCGGACCACAACCTAAGGCCAGAAGTGCAATGAACAATATACATATCCTTTTCATAACTACCTATTGACAAATGCGTTCACAGCTGCCTTACTCCCATCTTTCAATCCCTGTCCTTTATCGCCAGTCAATTTACGGCCAGAACTTAGCATCCATTTATCATATTCAGACTTGACAACACTGGCCTTTTGAACACAAGGATATAAGATATTATCAATAGTTTCAGCATCTTCTTTTTCACCTGATGCCATGTCTTTGCTGCAAGATATGCAAAAGCATATAGATAAAGACAGCATTAAACAGCTATAGAATATTTTCATAAGACAAATTTTAATCTATCGATAATCACGGCACTGTTTTAAACTTCCATGCCAGTCATTCCACATAGAAGCATCAAAGTATACCAAGGTGGTGTATCATTTTCCATACATAGACTTATTTACTTTAATTTCCCAAAGTTACAAAAATTTCATTCTATATAAAACACTGTCCATAGGACACCGCAGATCCGGCACTCATGCCATTGTACCGGACTGACGGCATACAGGACAAAGAATCTCTACGGGAAAAGCACATGATTTTTCAGGGGAGATTATGCGATTATTCCACGAACGGTTGCGAAAATATGGAAAAATTCGTTAATTTCGCGGCTGGTTCTGAAAGGGACTGCAATTAAAAGGAAAAGTATTTTAGATTAAACAGATATTGGAAATGGAAAAAGGAGCTATTTCAAAATTCATTACACACCATTATCGCCATTTCAACTCTGCAGCACTCGTAGATGCTGCAAAGGCCTATGACGAGCACATGAACAAGGGCGGAAAGATGATGCTGGCGATGGCCGGCGCAATGAGTACCGCAGAAATCGGACTCTCACTTGCAGAGATGATCCGCCAGGACAAGATACAGATCGTGTCATGCTCAGCAAACAACCTCGAGGAAGACATCATGAACCTGGTTGCCCACAACCACTACTATAGGGTTCCGAACTACAGGGACCTGACTCCTGCACAGGAGAAGGAGCTTCTGGACAACCACATGAACCGTGTGACTGACACATGCATCCCTGAAGAGGAGGCATTCCGCCGCCTTGAGCACCACCTCGTTGACGTATGGAACGAGATGAAGGCTTCAGGCGAGAGGCTTTTCCCTTGGGAGGTAATCTACAAGCTTCTGCGCAGCGGTGTCCTGGAGCAGTACTATGAGATTGACCCTAAGGACAGCTGGGTACTTGCAGCATGCGAGAAGAACATCCCTATCGTGGTTCCTGCATGGGAGGACTGTACTACAGCAAACATCTTCACTGCACACTGCATCAGGGGAGAGTTCGAGACAAGCATGATCAAGAACGGTATCGAGACAATGATATTCCTTACAGAGTGGTACCGCGAGAACTGCGGCGGACAGGGCGTAGGATTCTTCCAGATCGGAGGAGGTACAGCAGGTGACTTCCCTATCTGCGTAGTCCCTATGATGGCACAGGACCTCGAGTGGCCGGACGTGCCGCTATGGGCATATTTCTGCCAGATTTCAGACTGTACGACATCTTACGGTTCCTACTCGGGAGCAGTTCCTAATGAGAAGATTACATGGGGCAAGCTCGATGTTGACACTCCGCGTTTCATCGTAGAGTCAGACGCTACAATCGTGGCTCCGCTCATCTTCTCGTATGTACTGGGCTGGTAATATGGCTTAACATGGCCATGCACTCGGTCTCTGAAACATAGAAATGGATTTCTTAACCGACCTTACAAACATAAGGACAATACAATGGCTGGCATGTACGGATTCGTTCATGCTGGCCTTTATATTAATGCTTATCAAGGTTCCCCAGACAGAATATTCAAAGAAGCTGGCAAACGCGAAGAACACCATTGCCATATCCTTCCTTGTCTGCGGACTTATGATGGCATTCTCCCTGTACAAATATCCGCTTGTATGGAATTACGAGCGGTTCTCCTCGCTGACAATGCTTGTGGCTGCGGCATTCTCATCCATGGCGATGTCATACTCAATGATTAACCTCCTTGATGACAAGACCATATCAGGCAACAGGTTCACGATGAACATTTTTCTGCTCACGGCAGCATCTATTGCACTTTTAGAGAGCTTCCTCAGCGAAAATTCCGTATATCCTGCCATATTCGGCATCTGCATCGCACTGTTTGTCATACAGAGCATATACTATATTGTCCTTTTTGACAAGGCATACAAGAAATCAGGCAAGATGCTTGAGGCATACTACGATGACGAGGAGGAGCACAAGATAAGGTGGATACGCTTCTGCTACATCATTGCCATGCTCACGGACATGTTCCTGCTCGTGTATATGGTATTGCCAAACGGATTCATGAAGATATACATTGCATGGTATGTACTGTTCATGCTCTATTTCACAGGAAATTTCATCTCATTCATCGGAAGCCACAAGCTTATCCTTGACGCATTTGCGCACAGGACTCTTTCTGGGCAGGACCTGTTCCCGGCCAAGAGGAAAGCGAGGAAAGACAATCCTGAAAAGGACAGGAAAAAGATAGAAAAGGAGTTCGAGGCACTTGACAGGCATATAGCCCAGTGGGTCGAAAGCAAGAAATACAGGGAATACGACAAGAGCCGCGAGGAGATTGCAGAGGAGCTGAGGACATCGAACGAGATTCTGCAGCTGTATTTCTCACAGAGGATAGGCCAGGATTTCAGGAGCTGGCGCACAGAGCTGAGAATCAACGATGCAAAAAAGATACTCCTTGACAACAGGGAGATTTCAATCAACCTTGCAGGGGAAATGTGCGGTTTCAGCGACCGCTCCAATTTCCACCGCCAGTTTGTCAAGCTGGTGGGATGCTCGCCAAAGAAATGGCGTGAGACTGACGGGCATCCGGAAAAGATAATATGACATGATCACTCGAATTTTTAACGGGACTTTCTGAGATGGAATACAATATAGGGGAAAAATCATCTTGCGGTGTAATCGGATACGGCAGCTGGGCAACAGCCATTGTAAGTCTCCTGGCACGGAACGGCAATGAGGTACACTGGCACATCCGCAACAGGGAAGTATATGAAGGCCTGATGACAGAGGGCAGGAATCCAAAATACCTCAACGAGATAGAATTTGACAGGAAGCTGATACATCCGGAAATGGATATCAACAAAGTTGTTGCAGGCTCAGACATAGTTATCATGGCTGCCCCGTCCGCCTATCTGAAAGATTTCCTTGCACCGCTCACAGTGCCGCTGAAAGACAAGTTCATAGTCTCCGCTATCAAGGGGATAATTCCAGGGGACTACAAGACAGCCGTGGAATATCTGCATGACAGATACAATCTGACCTACAAGCAGATAGGAATTGTCTCTGGACCGTCCCATGCAGAGGAAGTCTCCCGCGGCAGGACATCATACCTCTCAGTTGTCTGTACAGACATTGAGAATGCAAGGGCAATCGGCCATAGAATCGGAACAGACTTCCTCATGCTCCACTACTCGTCCGACATCTACGGGGTGGAATATGCGGCAATCCTGAAAAACATATATGCACTGGCAGCCGGAATAGCCACAGGGCTTGGCTATGGGGACAATTTCCTCGCGATGCTGATTTCGTGCTGCGCAAAGGAGATGACCCGTTTCCTCAGGGAAAGCTACCCTGCGGAAAGGGACACCATGAACCCGGAATATCTCGGTGACCTGCTCGTGACATGCTATTCTGCATACAGCCGCAACAGGAGGCTGGGGCAGCTGATAGGACATGGATGCACAGTAAAGAGCGCGCTCAATGAGATGACAATGATTGCAGAGGGATATTTTGCAGCGGACTGCATCAGGCATATCAACTTCAGGCACAAAGTGGACATGCCTATAGCCGACATGGTATATAATGTACTGTACAGCAAGGCATCTGCCAGGAAAAGCATGAAGGAACTGGTCAAGAAGCTAATCCCATAAAATCAATAGCACAATGGAAATCAGACAAGAATATCTCAACATGGGCGGAGCCGAGATCTGGGAAAAGGTTGTCCGGTATGTAAAGGAAAACGGAAGCTTCACGTCCGTCACCGGAATCCCATACACGGCAACATTTGTCGGCAGCTGTATTTTCCTTAAGGGAGGAACAAAGGGCACGAAACGTGCTGATGAAGGAGAGTACCTCACAGGCAAGGACTTCATTGCAGCATACGATGCGGTCAAGAATCTTGACGTAATCAACACTGCCAAGGTCAAGCCATACATCAGGAGGCAGCAGACCCCGTTCATCGGACTTCTTGTCTGTGCAGGCATAATTGAACTGGAAAAATCAAAGGAAATTGGAGAAGATATAAAAATTTTTTGACAGCATGAAAAGGAAGATAATACTGATTGCATCACTTTCCGTTGCGCTCGCTCTTGCGGCATTAATCTATTTCAAGTTCTACTTCGTATTCGGCGAAGGAGTAAAGACAGGAGAGCTGAATTTTGTCGTGTACAAGGGATATGTGTTCAAGACATACGAAGGACGCATAATCCAGGCAGGATTCAGGGGGACTCCCAAAGGAGGCACTGCATCTGCTACGGTCCAGTCATATGAATTCGACTTCTCTGTTGCAGACAAGTCGATTGCGGACTCACTCATCCTCTGCGGCGGCAAGAGCGTACAGCTCCATTACAAGGAATATCTCGGTGTCCTCCCATGGAGAGGCCAGCAGAAATACATCGTTGACGGCATCATAGCCGTAGACTGACAGAAGAACAGCAGATAGACATGAAAATAAGAAATTGCTTTCTTGCAGCCATGGCGGCTGCAATGCTTCCTGCCGGCATGCACGCGCAGGAGATTCCGGGTACATTTGCATCGCGTCCTGCCAATGGGTCCACAGGCAAGATACTGACAATGGAGGAGACCATCCTCTCAAGGGAACTTTATCCTCAGAATGAAAGGTTCAGATGGGAAAAGGAGGGCAAATCATACAAGGCAGTCAAGGCCACAGGGAAAGCCCCTTTAATGGCAAGACATCGCTTTGAGGCCTTTACGGAGGGAAACGGACTGTACCTCCGCGATACTCTCGGCAATGTCACAGCGATAGCTGAAGACTGCAACAGAAACATTGTCTACGGGCAGGCTGTCAGCCGCAACGAGTTCGGGATAAGTGGCGGGATATTCTGGTCTCCGGACCGCAGCCTGCTTGCATTCTACCGCAAGGATGAGAGTGCCGTAACGGATTTTCCCCTTCTGGACATCAAGTCAAGGACCGGCAAGCTTATGCAGATAAAATACCCTATGGCAGGAATGGCCTCAGAAGTGCTGAGACTCTGCATATACAATGTAGAGTCAGGTGACACGCTCCATGTAAAGGCCAATGATTTCGGACATGACCGCTACCTGACCAATGTAACGTGGTCACCGGACAGCAGGAACATATTCATCCAGGTAGTTGACCGCAGCCAGAAGCACATGAAGCTCAACATGTACAATGCATCCACTGGAGAATTTGTAAAGACAGTGCTTTCGGAGGACAACGACAGATATGTGGAGCCTCTCGACCCTCTCTATTTCATTGAGGGCAGCAAAGACAGCTTCATCTACCGCACGGCCAACAGGGACGGCTACCGCAGCCTTTACCTCTGCAACACAGACGGAATGCAGAAAAGGCTGACAGTCACAGACGCAGATGTCGCATACATAGGCAATGACGGCAAGGATGTCTATTACACTTCCGCAGAGGTCTCCCCTGTTGAGAACCATCTGTTCAAGGTAAATATAAAGACCGGGAAAAAGACAAGGCTCACATTTGCCGAAGGCTGGCACACTGTATCACTCAGCCCGGACTTCAGGCAGTTCATAGACTTTTACAGCAATATCTCTGTTCCAGGAGTGACTGACCTGTGTACAACTGACGGCAAGAAGAGGACTAACCTGTACACAGCTGAGGATCCGACACTGGACTACGCATATTCAGAAATAAGGCTTGGAAGTGTAAAGAGCGCGGACGGCAAATACGACAATTACTATAGGGTTATCCTGCCCAAGGACTTCGATCCTTCAAGGAAATATCCTATGGTCCTGTATGTCTATGGAGGCCCTCATTCACAGATGGTGCGCAACACCTATATGGCAGAGCTGCGCAGATGGGAAATGTATATGGCCCAGCGCGGATATATCGTCTATGTACAGGACAACAGGGGCACACAGAACCGTGGACTTGATTTCGAGCAGGCTATACATGGACAATGCGGACAGGCTGAAATGGCTGACCAGATTGAAGGTGTCAGGATGATGATGAGCCAGCCTTTCGTTGACAGCGATCACATTGCTGTACACGGATGGAGCTATGGCGGGTTCATGACAATCTCATTGATTACCAATTATCCGGACATTTTCAAGGTAGCAGTGGCAGGTGGTCCTGTGATTGACTGGAAATGGTACGAGGTGATGTACGGAGAGAGGTATATGGACAACCCGGCTGTGAACCGGGAGGGATATGGGAAAGTCAGCCTGATCAACAAGGCCAAGGACCTGAAAGGCAAGCTGCTTATATGCCAGGGAGCTGTTGACCCAGTCGTGGTATGGCAGAACAGCCTAAGCTTCGTGCAGGAGTGCATAGACAACAATGTACAGGTAGACTATTTCCCATACCCCACTGCCGAGCACAACATGTTCGGAATGGAGCGTGTACACCTTTACAACAAGGTCAGCGAATACATAGAGACATACCTGTAGGCATCTATGGAAAGATTCAGGATAGGCATAATCGGAGCCGGACATATAGCAGAGAAAATGTCCGCCACCCTCAGGGGGATGGACAACGTGGAGGCATATGCCATTGCTTCACGGGACAAGGAGAAGGCAGAGGAATTTGCGGCGAAATGGGGCTTTGCAAAGTCATACGGATGCTATGAGGAGCTTGCAGAAGACCCGCTGGTGCAGCTAATATATGTAGCCACACCGCACTCATTCCACTACAGCCATGTAAGGATGTGCCTTGAAAAAGGCAAACCGGTACTCTGCGAGAAATCTTTCATGCTCAACGCGAGGGAGACAATGGATGTGATTTCCCTCTCGCACGAAAAGGGTATTTTCCTTGCAGAGGCCATATGGACACGCTACCTTCCGTCAAGGAGAATCATTGATGGCATCATAGGAAGCGGGGCAATCGGCAAACCTGTACTCCTGACTGCGCATCTCGGCTACCCGGTGGCGTGGAAGGACAGGATAATGTGTCCTGAGCTTGGCGGCGGTGCCCTGCTGGACCTCGGAGTCTACTGCATCAATTTCGCACTGATGAATTTCGGGCATGACGTGGAAAGGATTGTCTCCACATGTACGAGATCCATGACAGGAGTCGACTTGACAGACAACATTGTCTTCATCTACAGGGACGGGCGCACAGCCATACTTACAGCATGCGCGGAATGTGCCGATGACAGGCAGGGAATCATACGTGGTGAGAACGGATATGTCGTGGTTGACAACATCAACAACCCTTTGAGGATTGATGTATACGACAATATGCATGTCCTGCAGGAGAGCCATCCAGTGCCGGAGCAGATTACCGGATTCGAATATGAGGTTCAGGCATGTATAGATGCCATAGAGGCAGGAAAGATTGAGACTGAGGCAATGCCGCACAGCGAAATTATAAAGGTAATGGAAATTATGGACAGCCTGCGGGCAGACTGGGGAGTACATTTCCCTGGCGAGATACTGTAATTTCAAGTACAGTTCCAAGCAACTTACTAAATATGAAAAGCA
Source organism: Bacteroidales bacterium (assembly GCA_023667095.1). GTDB lineage: Bacteria > Bacteroidota > Bacteroidia > Bacteroidales > UBA932 > Cryptobacteroides. Next base: position 6,954 of record JAMPAT010000004.1, on the reverse strand, counting down.
TAAGGGACATATACAAAATCGGGAAAGGGCCTTCAAGCAGCCACACAATGGGACCATACAAGGCCATAGCCTCATATCTTGAAAATCATCCGGAGACAGTAAGGCTTAGCGTAAGCCTGTATGGTTCACTGGCAGCGACAGGAAAGGGACACCTTACGGACGAGGCCATAAGGGAGGCTTTTTCTTCATGGCAGGACAAGAACGGATGCCCCCAGGAAGACCGTACCCAGGTTGAGATAATATGGAAGCCAAAGGAATTCCTCCAGAGGCATCCAAACGGGATGTCCATATCAGCCATGGATGCAGAAGGGGCTGCCCTTGACAGCTGGACCTACTACAGCATAGGTGGAGGCGACATTGTCTGTGATGAGATTCCGGAGGAAGAGAATGTATCTCCGGAATACTACGGGCTTGACACCCTCAGCGAAATCCTGGAATGGTGCAACCACAATGGCAAGGCATTCTGGGAATATGTAGACGAGAAGGAAGGCTCCACACCAGGGTTCTGGGAACACCTGGAACAGGTCTGGAAAGTAATGTGCGAAGCAGTGGAGAGAGGCATTGACCAGGAAGGTGCATTGCCTGGCCCGCTTCACCTCAGGAGGAAGGCGTCAAGCTATTTCATACGCGCTGAGGGCTACAAGGATGTCCTGAGGACACGTGGACTTATATTTTCATACGCCCTTGCCGTGAGCGAGGAGAATGCATGCGGAGGCACAATCGTGACTGCACCTACATGCGGTTCCTGCGGAGTTGTCCCGGGAGTACTCTACCACCTGAAAAAAGTATATGGATTCAGCGACAAGAGGATTGTCAGGTCGCTTGCCACAGCCGGCATTGTCGGAAATGTCGTAAAGCAGAATGCCTCTGTATCCGGAGCTGAGGTAGGATGCCAGGGAGAAGTAGGCGTGGCCTGCGCAATGGCAGCAGCTGCAGCTACGCAGCTTATGGGCGGAAGCCCGTCACAGATAGAATATGCAGCGGAAATGGGGCTGGAGCATCATCTAGGGCTTACATGTGACCCTGTATGCGGACTGGTACAGATTCCATGTATAGAGAGGAATGCCTATGCAGCAGCGCGTGCACTGGATGCCAGCATCTATGCCCTCTATACAGACGGGCTGCACAGGGTCTCTTTCGACCAGGTTGTCAATGTAATGAAAGAGACAGGAAAAGACCTCCCGTCAGTCTATAAGGAGACCGCCGAGGGAGGCCTTGCAAAAGTTGTGGAGCAACGCTGACCATATTCAGTCTTTCTTCAAAATTATGGCGTCTATACATAAAGCACCCCAAAAGTTTTGTGCCTAACTTTTGGGGTGCTGTTCAATCCAACTCTTGGGGAGGCAATTCAATTTGGCAGGGATGATTTTCAATTTTGAGAGCCAATCTGACAGACTCTTTCTTTTCCGTCATAGCGGAAGCTGTACCCTGTTGTCTCGCCCGTTGTATCGTGCACCCTTACAAAGATTTCCCTTTCCTTGAACATCCCGGGAAACGAGCCGTTACGTTCACCGGCAACAAGGGAGCATCCTGAATCATCCCAGTCAAAACGTATTGTGGAGAAGATACCTTTCTCATAATTGTAGTTCACTCCCTCATCCTCATAGAGTTCGAATGAAGCATCCGCCCCTGCATATACTTCAAGAGTCAGCGAGCCGTCCTGTTCCTGGGACGTATATTCAATTTCCGGTCCCATAGGCACTATGCTTCCGGCACGGACATATACCGGGGTATATTCATAAGGAGCCTGTACGGCACGTCTGCATCCACCCTCAACACACTCCCCTGTCCTCATGTCATACCACAGTCCTTCAGGGAAATATACATCCCGGCTACGTGCACCGTATTCATAGACTGGGCAGACCATTATTGCTGAGCCAAACATGAATTGGTCACCTATTTCACGTACATCCGGGTCATCTGGAAAATCCATTGCAAGCGGACGCATTATGGTCCCGTCGTTGAACCATGTACCAGCCGCCATTGTGTAGATATAAGGCATAAGCCTGTACCTTAATTTGTTATAATATATCATGCTTCTGTATGCAGGATGACTTTCAGGAGCTATATTATAGATTTCACGGTAAGGATACTGCCCATGGGAGCGGTACAGAGGGCAGAATGCGCCCCATTGATGCCACCTGGCATTGAGCTCACGCCATTCCTCCATCTCCGGAGTACCCTCCACGGCTGTCTCAAACTTTTTCTGTACGCAGAAGCCACCGATGTCCTGTGTCCAATATGGTATTCCGGACATGGCGAAGTTCAATCCTGCAGAAATCTGCGCCTTCATGTCCTCCCAGCAGGTACCGATATCACCTGACCATGTGGCCGTAGAATATCTCTGCAATCCTGCAAAGCCGGATCTGGTCAGCAGGAACACCCTCTGGTCCGGTGACTCTCCGCGCTGTCCCTCATATATTGCCTCGGCATTCATCAGGGCATAGGCATTGAGATAGCGTGTAGATGAACCGAGATATGTCGGGGTCGAGAGTGCCTTGCGGTATTCAAGCGAAGCATTCGAAAGGATGTCAGGCTCGGAGGCGTCCATCCACCACGCATCGATTCCTTTAGAGAAGAGATGCCCGCTCATCTGCTCCCAGAACAGCTCACGCGCCTTTGGATTGTATGCGTCATAGAATGAACCGATATATCCAGGTCCGATCCAGTCCCTTACACTGTCCTGGACTGCACGCCTGTACATTGCGCCAATTGCGTCAAGTTCCCTGTAATGCTCAGTGGAGGCATAGAATTTCGGCCATACAGAAATCATTATATTGGCATTCATAGCATGAACACTGTCTATCATGGCCTTAGGGTCAGGGAAACGTACCGGGTCAAACTCATGGCTTCCCCAGGCATCCTCCTCCCAATATGACCAGTCCATCACGATATTGTCTATCCCGATTCCACGGCGTCGGTTCTCCGCAAGTGCCCCGAGGAGTTCATCCTGTGTCTTGTAACGCTCGCGGCTCTGCCAATACCCCATAGCCCATTTCGGCATAATCTGGCTTTTGCCCGTAAGCTGGCGATAGCCGGAAATTACCTTGTCCGCATTTGCTCCTGCTATGAAATAATAGTCAACCTGGTCCCCCATCTCGCTCCACCATGACTGTTTTTCCTGTTCCATGGCAGGAACCGGGGTCAAGGCCTTCAGCGAAAGATATGAAACGCCCCCGTCAGGACGCCACAGCACCTTCAGATGCCTCGGCTTTCCAGCTTCCATGTCAAGCTGGAATTTCACGCTGTTGGGATTCCATGCCGTGCGCCAATGCTCCGGCACGATTTCTTCACCGTCAACAAATACTGTTGTATATCCGGCATAATACAATATAAAACGATATATCCCGTCTTCTTCCGGAACAATGTCTCCCTCCCATGTTATTGTCGAGCCATAGAATCTGTCCATGAAACCCTCCGGGAACTCATTGACCTTGTCAAGGTCAGAATAGTCAAGACGGCTCTCGGTACGCTCTATGACAGTACCGTCAGAAGCCCTGTAGGTGGCCTTCAGCCCTGGTACGGCAAAAGCCTCATCGAGCTGGGCATAGTCCCGGGGGTCGCCCCAGCGTGTCAGGGAACAGTTGTCCCACAGCAATCCATACCCTTTGGTGGAAACTATGAACGGCACTGATACTTTCGTATTGTACTGATACAATATTTCATTCTTCCCTTTGTAATTGAATTCATCGCTCTGGTGCTGTCCAAGGCCATAGAATGCCTCATCAGCAGGCGACATGAACACCTGCCTTACCGAATACCCTTTATCACCGTCAACCTCGATTTTCGAGAATTCCCTCCTGTCCTCCTCCAGCATGGCATTTCCGTCCAGGTCATTGAATGTTACCTTTCCTGTTGCCCTGCTGACATTGACCGTCAATGAAGAAGTGGTGATTACAGCCACGCTGTCCGACTTTTCAAGTATGAAATCACATTGTTTTCCAGGATTTTCCAATACTGCCAAGGATTTCCTTGATGAAAAGCCGGCACCTTCAGGAGCTGCAGATACCCTTACCATATTGCCGGAAATTACCTCTATGCGGACCTTTTCACCGTTCTCTGCGTTGACTATGACATTGTTGCCGGAGCGTCTGACACCTCCGCATCCGGCCATGATTGAAAGGATCAGGATAAAAAAAGCGATACGTTTCATTGGTTATTCTGTGTTTAGTGTTTTCCTGGACTAAATACGGTACACGGCAGTCTCTCCCGCCACCTTGCCCGCCACCTTGGCGAATTCCTCCGTACCGTCAGCGAACAGTATGCCGCGTGATGAGTTGATCAGCAGGCCGCCATGGTCATTGGCCCCATGCGCGATTACCTCTTCCGCAGAGCCTCCCTGGGCACCGACACCAGGGACAAGAAGGAAATTATCCGGACAGAATCCACGGATCTCCTCCAGCTTGTCAGCCTTGGTCGCACCTACTACAAACATCATGTTGTCTGGTGTGGAGATTGACATCATCTCCTCCATTACTGCCTGATACAGAGGCTTGCCATCTTTCTGTGCACTCTGGAACTGCATTGCGGAAGCATTTGAAGTCAGAGCCAGGACTATTGCCCACTTGTCCTTGTAGCCGAGGAAAGGAGTCACACTGTCTGCACCCATATAAGGTGCAACAGTAACGGCATCGAAGTCCATCTCCTCGAAAAATGCCTTTGCATACATTTTTGCTGTATTGCCGATGTCTCCCCTTTTGGCATCTGCAATCAGGAATTGATCCGGATAATTGCTCCGGATATAGTCAACTGTTGCCTCCAGGGCCCTTATTCCGTCTGCGCCATAGCACTCGTAGAACGCAAGATTCGGCTTATACGCGACACAGTGTCCTGCAGTTGCATCAACTATGGCCTTGTTGAATTCAACAATCGAGCGCGCCTTTCCCTTGAAAAGCTTTCCCATTGCAGCCACCTCACCTCCACGGGAAAGTGCCTTTATATGCTCCGGCATCTTGTCGAAATCCACATCAAGACCGACACAAAGCATTGTGCCCTTTGCCTTTATCTGGCTGTATAACTGTTCTCTGTCCATATATTCTGTATATTAATCTTTTAACAATAAAATACCGGATAGGGCATTCATCTGCCACTGTCCGTGCACCATCCCATAGGATGGAGACTCAAATGTGGGCTTTTGCTCAATCCATGCCGTTTTCAAAGAACCGGTTCCGGCAGCCGGACAGGCTAATAATATCTATAGAAAAGGGCGATTGACTCCATTCCTGCAAACAGCTGCTTCAACAGATAGCTCTCATTCGGAGAATGGATTGTGTCACGTTCCAGGCCGAACCCCATCAGAAGAGGGTCGATGCCGAGGATGCGCTGCAGGTCCGCAAGAATCGGGATGCTGCCTCCGCCCCTGCTAGGGACAGGCTCAACACCATAGACCTCGGCCATTGCCTTGGATGCAGCCTGGTATGCTCTGGATGAAATCGGTATAAGGAAGCCGTCTCCCCCGTGGCAAGGCTTGACCTCAACCTTCACATAATCAGGTGCAATTGCCTTGAAATGCTCGCAGAAAAGCCTTGTTATGGTCTCGCTGTCCTGGTTCGGTACAAGACGCATGGAGATTTTTGCGTGTGCTTCAGACGGAAGCACAGTCTTGGAGCCTTCCCCTATAAATCCTCCCCATATTCCGTTCACATCCAGGCATGGACGGATTCCGGTACGCTCAAGGGTCGTATATCCTTTCTCTCCCTTGACTTCATTGATATCAAGGAATGATTTGTACTCGTCCATGTCAAACGGTGCACGTGCAAGCTTTGCGCGGTCTTCTGCAGAAAGTTCCACGACATCGTCATAGAAGCCTTTCACAGTGATATGCCCGTCCTTGTCAATAAGTGATGAAATCATGTCGCAGAGCACATTTACCGGATTGGCTACAGCACCGCCATAATGTCCGGAGTGGAGGTCCTTGTTCGGACCTGTCACCTTTACCTCGACATAAGAAAGTCCGCGCATTCCGCAATTAATGGACGGCACGGACTCTGAAATCATTGTAGTATCCGAGACAAGTATAATGTCTGCGGCAAGCATATCCTTATGCTCCTTTGCCCATTTTGCAAGCGAAGGGCTGCCGATTTCCTCCTCTCCCTCGAGAATGAATTTCACATTATGCCTTAGACCTGCTTCACGTACCATGAATTCAAAGGCCTTGATATGCATGAAGAGCTGCCCCTTGTCATCATTGGCACCGCGTGCATAGATCGCCCCGTCACGTATCTCAGGCTCGAACGGGTCTGATTTCCACAGTTCTATAGGGTCGACAGGCTGCACGTCATAATGTCCGTACACAAGTACTGTCTCTGCCTCAGGGTCAATGAGCTTCTGTCCGAAAACCACCGGATGCCCGTCTGTCTGATATACGGCGGCCTCATCCGCACCTGCTTCCATAAGCAGTTCCACAAGCCTCTGCGCACAGCGTTCCATGTCTTTTCCATGTTCAGGCGAAGAGCTGACTGAAGGAATCCTTAGCAGCGAGAACAGTTCATCGAAGAACCGCTCCCTGTTTTTCCCGATATAATTTTTCATCCTTTCTGTTTTTATATTCTGTCATTAATATCAATATCATGCTGGACTGTAACGGCCAATCATACAAATATAAGACTTTTCATTCAAGAAATCAGTCTTGCATGCCGGAATGTCGGGATTTTTTGCCACTGGCTGCACATACGCCGCTGAGGCGAGGCTGCATTCTTTGCAAAATACAATCAACAGAATATCAACAGATTATACAGAGACAGGTATGGAATATTCCGTACCCGTAATTACATAACCAACACGTCAGTTCGACGAGATTGATTAAATATAATTAATTGTATATTAGTAAAATAGCAAGGGGGGGGTGTATTTGAATAAGCAGACACATCAAAACCACAAAAACAATCGCTGTGATGATTACCGATGACAAAATTACTGAAATTTTCTGTATGGCAGATGACTTTTGCAGAATAT
>JAMPAT010000049.1 GCA_023667095.1 Bacteroidales bacterium | reverse complement strand
CACTGTTGTATATGAGTGCACTGGAATACGTACGACGCATGACATATATCTCTATCTGTCCCCTGCTACTGTATGATGTATGTGTCCTTGTAGTCAGGATAGTCTGCCTCGCTGTAGAAGAAGTCCCATGTGGAATAGCCTGACTCCGCAACGAAAGGCACATGTTCGCCTTCGCTGTTCCACAGGAACGCGCTCCTGTAGTTGTGGCGCGGGACGTATATGACAGTCGGGCGGAAGTCCTCCAGCAAATCCCCTGACGTGCCTGTCATCTCCCCCGGAGGGATGCTGAACCTCAGGTACCGGATGTCCCCCTGGACTCCCCATGAATATTCAAGGGTATAGGACCTCGGTGAAAGGTTGTACACGGAAACCACTATGTAGGACTCGCATCTGCCGTTCCTGTCCGCATATTCCTGTCCGTTGGCTATCAGGTCGTCAAAGGCCATGCGGTTGGCGTCGCCCTGTGACTCGTATGAGATGTACCGTCCGGACGGGACAGTGTAGGTCACAGGTATCGGGAACTGCCCCTTTAAAGTGTCACAGAGGCTGCTGGAAAACGTCATGGACATCCTCTCGCTTATATAGTATGGGAAATATGTCTGCGGCTGGTTGCCTGCATAGTTGTAGTCATATTGTACAATGACATTACCGGAGTTGTCATCTACCGTCTGGAGCCTGCCGCATACGTCATAGCGGTATGACTCTGTCACCCCGCCTGCATCCGTACGGCTGCGGAGGCCGGTGTAGGGATACCAGGAAAAAGTCTCGATCCCTGAGTCATCAGGCCATACGCGGACATCGTCGACCGGGTCCAGGCCCTCGTCTATCGTATAGCTCCTTGACGGGAGAGGCATCCTTACATATTCCCATCTGCCGTTGCGGTAGACACGGTAGTCAAGCATGTAGTGCCTGCCGGAGTCCACGTCAAGGGATATTTCGTACTTGCCCACAAGGCAGCGGTCGCTGTGGTAGCCGAAAGGATATGTCCCGTCACCGGTGCTGGATTCAAAGTCCTCATAGAGGAACTCGTCCTGGCCGGAGGTCACGGTATGCCCGATGCGGCCAATGTAGGAGAATGACAGGCTTCCCGTGTCGCCAGCACCTCCGCCGCTGCCACGGCGCATCTCAGGAGTGTTTATCCTGAGGGTATGTGTGCCTTCCGGAACATTGCTGAACGTGTATGTATAGGTATATGCAGTCACATACCTGTTCCATGGCTCCACTAGCGGGAGTGAGCTGCGCATCTGGACGAGGGCGAACTGCCTGCCGTCAAGTGTGCCGGGGACAAACCAGTCATAGCCAAGTGCACCGCTCAGGTGGAGCGTCACATTCCCGGACCCGTATGTCGTGAAGACGTAGCTCTCCACATTCTGCGCAAGGTCGTTGGGGTCCAGGCTGATGTTACGGGACTCTGTCGCTGGCTGCCATTCCGTATGTTTCTCGTAAGTGTTTGAGGCGTTGGAGACCACTGCCACAGGATAGGATGAGCTGTACCCCCACTGGCATGACACTGGCATGCCGTCGGACGGTTTCACAAGGAGAGGATTGCCGGAACGGTCGACTTCGAGAATCTCCTCAGCGATTTCATACCGGGTGTCTTTGGAGGTGCCGGTGTATTTCTGGAAGGAGGTGCTGTCAATCCCGGAAGTCAGCCCGAGCTGCCACTGCCTGTACGGGACGGCAAGGGAGTTCATGAGGCTGTACTCCACAAGCTGCCCGGAGACGGCCTTGCCGTCACGGTATGTGACTGTCTCGACCGGGCTGGAGACCATTCCCCTGCGGTTCATCTCACTGTATATCGCGGATGAGGGGTAGTTGTCCGGCCAGGTCATGACCGTCTTCTCCTCGCCTCCCTCGGAAGTGTTGCGGACTGTGGAGACAGGCATCAGGTTGCCGTTGTAGGAATAATGTTCCTCAACCGTGGAAATCAATGTCTTGCCGGAAGGGTCATACTCCTTCTCTACCTTGCTCTCCAGATAGGGGTAGAAGGTCAGGATCTTGTAGGGGGTGAAGCGATAAAAGGGTATTGCCTCTTTATCTATATTCAGACTTGTCTTGATCGATAATCCAGGTATGGAAAATTGTTCTATGCTTTTGGCGTAGTCATTAAAGCGGTCCGGATTGTTATTGTATGAAAACTTTACTTCCTTGACTACATTTCCGTCACTGTACCATATTTCATCGGTGATCAGGCCACGCGACAAGGCTCGGGAAGTAAATTTATTGACGAGAGCCAAGCCGCTGATGTCTGTGAATATCTTGAATTCTGCAGTGTCACGGCAGGTGTCATGGTTGGTGTATCTGTATTCCTTGACAAGAGGCTTCTCATCTCCAATGGATTCCACAACGCGACTATAGGTAACATAGTTCCCAGTTGTCAGGCCAAGGGAGTTGATAAAATGTTCGGACAGCATCTTGAAGCCCTGCTCTACTTCTATAAGACGGTTGGTATGCATCAGTTCAGGCCAGTTGCAATAGAAATAGCCTGTGTAGTGCTCGCCGCCTACGACATAGACAGGAATGCCGGACAGGATGCCGGACGATGTCCCGTCAACGTTTTTGTATTCAAATGAATGCGCATATGATGTAGTATCTGTAAAATAAGTTATTTCCTTTATTCTAAGCCCTCCGGCAACGCCTGCCTGACTCAGTATGTTAAAATAGGGTGCCTGAGTCGCAATGCTTGAGTAGTCATTGAGCTCATACTCAAGCTGCATTCCTCCTCCTGTGGGATATGTAATTCCTGTCAGGACCTCTGCCATGGTGTAGTATTCGTCAGCAGACCTGTACTCAAAGAAATCATCATTGATGCTTGTCTTGCGGTAGTCCTTGTTGTTCCAGTATCCCAAGTTGTCTGTAACGGTGGAATTATATTCAGGAAGTCTGAGTGGATTATATGCAAAGGAATATTCCTGATCCGGGGAGGCGTCAATCCCACGGATTGCTATAGACTGAAGTTTCAGCCTCTCATTTGCGTCTGATGTATAGCCGAACCAGCATGAACGTTGAGCATTCCCCTTATACGAGACTTGCATCCTTGTCAACTGGAGAGAATAATTGTTGGACACATAATCGTCATAGTTCAAATAATCTGTAAGGTACTTGGTGAATCCATATAGCCGCAGCCATTCTTCATGCTTCTTGCCGACTGTATTCAAGCTGTTGGATCTTGACAAGGAGAAACTTACCTTGAAGTCATCATTGATGCTGATTGATTTAGGATACACCGGATGCTGGACGATAAAGGAAAGCCCACGGTCCGGACTCTGGGAAGTCTCATTCATTATATCTCCATTAAGGGAATATACAACGACATCTGTCCTTACATCGCTGATAATGATCGGACTGCCGTTCCTCTGGTATTCGAATGTGATTTTATTTCCGTCAGGAGAAATGACTTCCCGCAGCATCCATGCGGATGGCCAGGTCTTCATGTAACTATATTGGGCACCGGATTCGCTATGCATCTTTTCTGTGTAGAACTCTATGCTGTCATTGCTGCCGCCAAATATTAAGCGTGTGCCGTCATTCTTGATTACTGTAAATTCATAGAACAGTTCGTATATTCTGTATGACTTCAAGGGCTGGGTGCCACCTCCCGGAAACGTGAAGGTGTCAGCATCGGGATTGTGGAGCATTTTAGGCGTTTCTACGCGGAAAGACTCTCCGTTGTTGCTCTTCACATGGGTGCACACATTGTCATTTTCATCCCTGTAGAAATATACACTCCCGCTTACACCGTAGGCATTTATCACAAATTCATCAGGCTGGGTATCAAACATGACGTGCTTATAATGGAGATTGGTTGCATAGTCCAATAAGTTCAGCTCGGAAGCCCAGTCATCTGAGGCCAGGTAGCTGGAATAGAAGTAATAGCCTGGGTTTCCATACTCGTTCCCGCCAATTTGGTCTACTGCATCTTCATAACAAGTTTCATCAGGAATCCCGTTGACCACTCTCGTGATGCACCCTCCTGCATTGAGGTTCCAGCACAATGGACTTATAATAGAGG
>JAMPAT010000048.1 GCA_023667095.1 Bacteroidales bacterium | reverse complement strand
TTTGAAAGCAAAAAAGTTAACTTTAGCTAAAGTGTGCAAATATAAATAATTTATGTACACATAGTGTACTTTAATTTATCTCTTTTACTTGGTTTTGTCATTTTTTTGTTGCTCCTTTGTGACTTTAGCGCAAACGAGTAACAAATCATGAAAAAGGGAGAACCGGTGAAGCTTAGACAGAGGCAGCTTGCGGACGGCAGGAAGTCACTGTTTCTTGACATATATTTGGAGGGTGTCAGGCGTTACGAGTTTCTGAAGCTGTACCTTGTTCCTGAGCGGAGCAGGGAGGACAGGGCCATGAACAGTCAGACAATTGCCTTGGCGGAAAGCATCAGATGCAAGCGAATGCTTGAGGTACAGCATGAACGGCTTGGGCTTGCAAACCCATATAAGGAGGGGACGTTGTTTCTCCCGTACTTCAAGATGCTGTGTGATGACCGCAAGGACACCGGAAGTTACAGCTCGTGGATTGCCTGCCTTAGGCAGCTTGAAATCTATACAGGCAAACAGCCTGTGACATTCCGCCATATCACTCCGCAATGGGCTGAGGGATTCAAGGACTTTCTGCGCAAGGATGCCGTGAACCTTGTGGACACTCTCCATCGGCCTCTTGCTCCGAATACCCAGCACAACTACTACACCAAGGTCTGCACATGTGTGTCGCACGCCTATAAGCACGGAATCATCCCAAAGAATCCTCTCGTTGGACTCAAAGGAATCAAGCGGGTTGAAGTCGAGAGGGAATATCTGACGCTTGATGAACTAAAGGCAATGACTGCCACTCCATGCAAGTATCCGGCACTTAAGGACGCATTCCTGTTCTCGTGCCTTACCGGACTTAGAAAATCGGATATACTGGCCCTTAAATGGGGGAATGTTGTCCAGCAGGGCGAATATACGCGTATAATCTTCCGGCAGAAGAAGACAGGAGGACAGGAATACCTTGACATCTCGCCACAGGCTGTCCGGTATATGGGGGAACGCGGGGAGCATGATAGCCCGGTCTTTCCTCTGTTCCGGTACAATGTACGCACTCAGGCGGAACTGCGCCTATGGGCGGCACGGGCCGGTCTTACGAAGGATATCACCTTTCACTGTGCCCGGCATACCTTTGCCGTGCTGATGCTTGACCTTGGAGCTGACATCTATACTGTTCAGAAACTTCTCGGGCATAAGGAACTCGCTACGACACAGATATACGCCAAAATCATGGACAAGAAGAAACAGCAGGCTGTTTCGCTTATACCGGAAATAGAACTGTAGAGTCTCCTATGTCTTTGCCAGCTTGCGTGCGCTGTCTGCCGCACGTTTGCCGGTAGGGATAATCGGGCCGCGTCCGGTCAGGAGCCACTTTGATGAGACACCGTAGTCGCGTACCAGGTAGAACAGCCATGCGGCTTGGAATATGTCCGATGCCGGGTTCTTTTCCAACCGGGCTAAATTCTGCCTGTCTATCCCGTACCTTTTGGCAAATGTTGCCTTGCCCCTTATTATCTTTTCGTCTTTTAGGTAATAGAGGGTTTGGAAGAACCTCTTAATGATTATCTGGCTTTCTGTATTCTGCATTGTCTTTTATGTAGCATGGTATATTGTTTGTCTAAGTATTCTTCTGACTACAATAGGTGCAAAATTTTGTTGATTTTTTATGAATTTTGTTGATTTTGCATTGTTTTTTCAAATATAATCGTCATATTTGCAGTGCTCATCTATAAATAGAAGGAGTTTCGAGGCTCGGTTTACCATGATGTAAATCTGAGCCTTGCGTTTTTATAGTATCGTTTCTATTTTCTTTTTGTATTTTTTCTTCATTTGTTTCACTCCATACTCTTTATTGAGGTAATATGCTGTCAATAGGTAGTATGAGTTTCCATTTCTTTGTTGTGGTTCAAAGACAATGACATATTTCTCCTTTTGATTATAGATGTATGTGCGGGAAACATCCATACGTCTTTTGTTGTCTCGTTCAACTATGCTGAATACGAGTATATTGTCTTCTTCTGTACTTTCATCAGTATGTGCTTTTATCCAATGAAGACGTTCTGAACGGTATTTGTCAAAAACGCGTCTGCGGAATGTCCTGCCAGTCTTATCTTCTTCTTCTATCTCTTCGCAAGTCAGATGCGTGAATTGCCGCTCCATGTCAATATGCCCGTTACTTTTAATCGGGTATATTCGTTTTTCCCTAAAATAGAATCGTTCATTGTCTACAATGTCTCGTACATATATCCTTTTTAAAGACTCGGTTCGTTCTTTATCGGATAAATGCTCTATTTCTAAAACTTCAGGATATGATTTGAGTAAATTAAACGGCATGTCTATTTTAAACTTATAAAAAACAGATTGAACTTTTTATTTGACAAATAGGAAGTGCGGGAAATGTCGGTATGCTCCTTCAATCTTTCAACTATTTTTAATTTTGCATTGACTTTTCCATCAATGTCCTTGTGAACTATACGCAAGTTGTAGTTAATGGCTCCCATTAGGACGTCAGTCATTTGCATAAAGCAGCTTTCGTGTGACCGTATGAATTGGAAATGACGGATAGAACTATTCCATTTTAAGATATCTTGCAGTTTGTGCAATTTGTGGTGGCTGCATGTGTCTTTTATGTCAAAATATACATTGTAATTATTTTCCAAATCACTATTTTGATGCAGTAGCTGATAGTACATTCTGAAATAGAAGTCGTTAAATGTGTAATCCGGGCGCGTCTCATCTATCTGTGACTTATCTATGATTACAGCGCGGAACATCATGTCTGTCATGAAAAAGTACTCCACGAGTTCCTTATACATTGGGTATGTAGCTTCGTGTACATTTGTCCATTTCAGTTCGCCTCGGTAATTGTACTTTTTTTTAATTGATTTTATTTGTTCTTTTGCCATTTTGATTTGAGGATATGCAATGCTTACATAGGCAAGAAGCATAAAAGGGTGCCCATCACTTGGCAGATGGGTGCTCTCATCGCAATATATGTTGAATGTTTTGTTCATCATTTAATTATATTTTTTTAATAACAACGGGATGGATTTGATGATGCGGAATACCTGTTCAGCGTCTGCTACATCTGTGAGTCTCATTTTGCCGTCCGGTGCCAGCATTTTCAACTGGTAACAATTTGTTACCGTTTCATTACCCTCCTTTATAAGCCTTCCTTTCAATACTTTCCAATATTTTCTGGCAGCTTGGTAGTCGCTTTCGGTGAGTGCTGCCACCACGTCAACCACCGAGAAGTACCACTTCTCCTCCTTGTCGTCCCATGCCGTGCGGATTTCCCTGCTCTCGAAGAGCTGCATTGCCTGCTGCTTTGTCATGGTTCTTAATCTTTCCCTATGTCAAGGATGAACTTTTGGCACGCTGATTTGAATAGCAGAATTTCACCGGCATACCCTGTCTGCTTGAATCCAAGGTTGCCTGTGCCCCAATAATATATCCTGCATTCTTCCCCATAGTTTTGGACAACTGTAGTGCTTTTCTTTTTCTTGTATAAAGCCTCTATGTCAAGAAGTGTTTGCACAGCTTCTTGGTCATTTTCTCCAAGAAAAAACAGGAATGGTTCATCAAATTGATTGCTTGATCCAATAGACATGAATATATGCCCATCTTCCGCACGATACATTTTGGCAGGATGACGTGTCGTTATACCCCAAGAGGAAATAGTGGTCGGATGTTGCGTCTCTCTCTTTACTTTTAGCTGCGCGCTTGCACTGAGGCCTACCAGGGCCATTAGTGCGACTAATAGAATTTTCTTCATAATTTATCGTTTTTCAATATGGAAATGCCTGTTATCATGCTATTAGTTATTTTTCAGTAAAAGACAAGTTCTTTTGGTCTTTTACTTTAGCTGTCGTTAGGTCTTTGTCAAGTTCTACAACAAAGGTAGACTGAGTATAAGTGCCAAAGGCATTCAGAATTTTGCAGGTGTGCTCAATGGTGTATGCTTTTACTTCCGGTGTGAAGTTGGCACGGAGACTATCAATCATTGGCCTGTGTGAATTAAATACCTGTAAAAGGCTGTCATGCTTTGTCTTAGCTATTTCATAAAGTTTTTTCTGCTCGTCTCGGATAAATGTATAATCATTATAGTTTTCATACAGTTTCATCCTATATGCTGCACTTTCAAGTGAAATAGAATCAGCTTTATGTTGGAAGTACTTTTCATTGTCTTCTATGATTGACATCACTGGCTGAATCTCAGTGAAAGATACAGATTTATAGTCACTTCCCTTGGCAAGTTCAACTACTGCGTTTGATGCAAGTTTCTCGGCTGTCTTCTGTGGCGATGGTG
>JAMPAT010000047.1 GCA_023667095.1 Bacteroidales bacterium | reverse complement strand
AGCATAAATTACCGCTACTGTCACGAGACCGCACCCGACTGTCCGCAGTGGCTGAAAAGTGCCGTGAGCGACATCGCATCGACAGTCACCGTTGACGGTAGAACCTACCTTACTTCGCTCAGGACAGTCCAGTACGACACGTGGAGCAAGGAGACAAACCCTTATCCTTTGTCCATGACGGACTGGTCATCAGCAGTGCCGTCCATTGTGTCCGGCAGCAGCGGTATGTTCTCTGTCCCGGCCGGCTATGAGGGCCGTACAGGCAATTTCGTCTACAATTCCAAGTTCAGGCTCATTGGTGCTTACTATCCGCTGGGTGCCTATGTGAAATATGTGTGGGACAGCGACATGAGGCATATCGTCTCGAAGGAGACGGACTCCCCGGAGAATGTCAGCCGTTACAGCTGGAAGGACCTTGTCGGCGTGACACGCATTGAATATCCCACCACTGGCTTCAACCTGTTTGACTATGACTCGAGGGGCCGGCTGTCGGAGCAGAGGGACCTGGACGGCAGCCTGATGTACAGATACATGTACCATCTTGAAAATGAGTAGCGTCATAGATTAAATTTTTACGTCATGGGAAAGTATTTTACATATATATTGCTAACTTTGGCAGCGGTGTCATCGGGCCTGCTGTGCCATGGGCGTGGCCAGGACGATGAGAAGTACCTCCGTGGAATAAAAAGCCTTAGCTTTGAGACAATGGTAAATGACCTTGGCGCATTCAGCTTTGAATGCAATGTTGAATACAGCGGCAACAGCTCCTCCTCAATCCTGAGTGACTTGAATGAGCAGCTTGCCTCCGACGGCTTCGGGTATCTCTTGCTTGAGGCCCCGGGGCCGTATCCTTCGTCGCGCCTTGTGCTCAGGCTTTCTGCCGTCGACACGGAGAGATATGAATGGCGCAGAATCATCCTGGAGACAGAGGACGGCAGGATGCACAGCATCATCCAGGGGACGAATGCCATAAGTGTCAGTGAAGTCCCGTCCGGGTCAATTTTCCCGAACCCCAGATATTCCAAAAAGATTGTTGCCGACGGATGTCCTCCGGGTCTTGACTACTATCTCTCCTATGACTCGCACCCGCTGCAATCCAGCCTTGTCGAGAGTGACGGCGGCCAGCTGTGCTTTGAACCGTATTGGGAGACAGGGGAATATTATGTATATAATGAATATCTGGGCAACAGCCGGCGGCCTGTCTATCTCTCCTACTATGACCTCTTCACTGAGGGGTGCCTTGAACCGGAGCCTGCGTTGCCACGTGTGATAGATATTCCGTCCAGAGGCGGTGTCTTCACTTACGAGACCCGTTTCTATCTCCCGCTCGACAGCCTGCAGTATAGCTCCATAGGTCTGGAAATGGATACCCTTGATATCCCTGGCCATTGGACTGCGGGCGACGGAATGAAGGTCAGACTTGATGCCGTCGCGCTGTCAGACAGCGATTATAAGTCCCTCCTGGAGATAACCTTCATCTGTGAGCCGAACTTCTCTGCTGAATCAAGGGAGCAGAACACGATGTTCTACCTTCCTGACCCAGTGTCCCTGCTGCAGCCCGGTGACCCGGATGCATGTCTGGAGCAGTTCAGTGTGGCAGGGACATGGCTTGACCAGGATGACTTCAAGGTCTCCATGTCCGGTTCCCAGCCAGGTGTGAAATATACCCTCTATAAAAAGGATGGAAGTTCTGCAATTGCGCTCAGTACCATTGTGGGCACCGGCTATCCTTTGGAGTTTGGCCCTTTCATGGGGATGGAGAATCATGGCATATGCTACGTTTCTGTCTCATACGGGCAGAAGAACGCGGTTATTGGCAGCGACCTTGACATGACCCGTCCTGATGACATCGGTGGCATGAACTATACTGCAGTCCGTACCATGCTTGACACATCCGGCACTTCCATAAGAACCGATGTGACCTACTACAACGGCCTTGGCTACCCTGTGCAGGAGATTGCCGGCAGCGCAGGAGGCAACGGGCAGGGCATCTCCACCCCGATAGTCTACGACAGGATGCGCCGTCCCGATGCCAAGAGCTACCTTCCATATCCGCTTGACCAGCCCACACTTGAATATTCAGACGCGTCAGTCGAGGCGCAGGATGAGTATTACAGCATGGCCTACGGCAGTGAGGCGTTCCCGTCCTACACTCACCGGACCTTCGAGAGATACGGCAACGGACGAGTGCTGAGTGTCCGCCGTCCGGGCAACACCTATTTGCGCCTGGACAAGGAGATGACACTTGACTACCGCCTGAACACGTCGGATGACGGTGTCCTCATGCTCCGCTATGCCTTTGATGCCGACAGGCAGAACGACTCCGTCAAATGTGTTGGTACATACAGTCCTGGCACCCTTGCCTGCACACGGACGGTCAATGAGGATGCAGACAGCTCGCTGGTCTTTGTTGACGCTTTCGGACGGCAGGTTCTGTCCCGCCAGCTGAGCGGTGGCAGGCGTCTTGACACCTACTATGTCTATGACCTGAAGGACAGCCTTGTCTGTGCGGTCCAGCCGGAGGGCAGTGCCGTGATGCCGGAGTCCTTCGCTCTTGACGGTGACTTCACAGGCAGGTGGTGCTTCACCTACAGATATGACGCCTTCGGCAATGTCGTGAGCCGCCATGTCCCCGGAGGCGGGCATGAGGAGATATTCTATGACCTCAGGAACCTTCCTGTGTTCTATACAGATGACAAGCTGATTGCGCATGGACGCTACAGGTTTGTCCAGTATGACCAGATGGGCAGGACAGTGATGGAATGCTATTGCACCATTCCTCGGGACTGGACTGAAATCCGTATCCTTTTAGGTGAGGGCGTGAACCCTTACCGCATATTTAACTCCATAAGTGCTACGGTGCGTGAGGCTTCATATTATTCTTCTTATGAATCAAGTCCAGGAGCCGGATTCCGTCCGGACTCCTACACCGGCAATGCCTCCGCACTGGACCTGGAGCACTGCATGACCCTGCTAAAGAGCGAGACCCTCTACAGCGAGCCGGACCTGACGTCCGGTGACTTCAGCGCATCCGCCTCCTCCGTGACAAGGGATTATTTCTATGACAGCTACGGACGCACGATACAGGTGGCGGAGACCTCCTCGGACGGCTCCAGGTCGACATATTCCTACAAATATGACTTCACGGGCAATGTGCTTGTCTCTTCAGAGAGGCATGAACTGTCAAATGGAAAGGCTGAAGACCTTGTGATGTACTATACCTATGACAATGCCGGCCGGAGGACCAGCTGCCTCAGGAGGCTCAACGGCAGGTACTACCCGATGCTCAGCTACACCTATGACGCCCTTGGCCGCCTTGCGTCCGTCTCGGCAGGCGACAGGGTGAGCGAGAGCTATGCCTATGACCTCCAGGGCGCATTGTCACGCCTTGAGAGCGAGGCCTATGGTGAGAAGGCCCTTGTGCAGATACTGAAATACTACGACCCTTCGCTTCCTGTCTCCGTCCCGAGATATTCGGGGCAGATCTCCGAGGTGACATATTCTGACATTCTGCATGATTCGCAGTATATGTCATATTACTATGACCATGCAGGCCATCTGTGCGATTCCCGCAGGACGGATGACGACCGTGAGCCTTCATGCAGCCATGAGGAACGCGGTATGGAATACGACATGGACGGCAACCTTCTCTCGATGGGACGCATCATGGAGCGAGGTGATTCGACTGCACTGTCTTTCAGCTATGACGGCAACCGCCTGTCGTCCCTCTCCGCCGGTGACTCGCTCTGGAGCTACACCTGGTATCC
Organism: Bacteroidales bacterium; assembly: GCA_023667095.1. Lineage (GTDB taxonomy): Bacteria > Bacteroidota > Bacteroidia > Bacteroidales > UBA932 > Cryptobacteroides. The sequence goes on along the minus strand of JAMPAT010000047.1, from coordinate 690 downwards.
TGACGGCAACATGAGGACCGACGGTCGCAGGCACCTGTCATTCTCGTACAACTGGCTCAATCTCCCTGCGCGCATCAGCGTGGGGGACACCGCAGTCCTGAAATATACCTACCTGACAGACGGCACTAAGGTTTCTGTCCGTGACAGCCTTTCCGGAAGGGGGCTGAAGTTCCGCGGCTCGTTCATCTATACGGTTGACCCTGACGGGACAGAGATGGTTGAGAGCGTTGCATACGATGAGGGCCGTTTCTATCCTTCGGAGAAGACATCCGGCAACTCCGACAAGTTCATGGACACGTGGTTCGTCCGTGACTATCTTGGCAGCGTGCGTACTGTCCTCGACATCACCAGTCCCGAGGTCCAGGATGCACGCCAGGTCGTCCTCGACCACTCTGACTATCTTCCTTTCGGCCTTGCGTTCGTCCCGGACGGGATTGGGACGCGATTACATTCCGCTGCATCCAGGCTTCCGCAGACATCCGGTGCAGATGCTTCTCAAATGGCTCCGGCAGAGCTGCTGGTGACGGCTCAGCAAGGTGCCGACATCCCTCAGTCCGCCCTCTCCCGCTTCCGCTACAACGGCAAGCCTGAGCAGGTTTCCGGCCTCGCTGCAACCGGTCTCCTGGACTATGGCGCAAGGATGTATGACCCGTTTGCTGCAAGATGGACCACTGTTGACCCGATGGCGGC
>JAMPAT010000046.1 GCA_023667095.1 Bacteroidales bacterium | reverse complement strand
AGGGAAGAAGGCTCTAAGCAATTGACACTGTTTTAGTTGTTTTCATCGAATTTACATTAATATATTATTGGGAAACAGTCAGGTCCATGGTTTGATAAGGGCCCGGCTCTGACATTATGTCAGTAATTTGCAGATGGCAGGTAATTTGCTATCCGCTGACCTGCTAAATTTAATTAAGTGGATATGGCAACAGAAAAGACAGAAAAGGATTTGACACAGGAGGAAATAAAGGAAGATATCAGGGAAGAAGCCTCCGGATGTCAGGAAAGCAAAAAGGATTGCAAAAAATCTTCAAAGGAACAGAAGAAGGAAGGAAAGAACAAGGAAAAGATAGAGTCCCTCGAGAACGAGATCAAGGCACTGAACGAAAAGGTTGCAAAGGAAAAGGATGACTACCTCAGGCTTATGGCTGAATTTGACAACTACCGCAGAAGGACGTCACAGGAAAAGCTGGAGCTTGTAGGCACGGCTTCCGAGGAGACCATCAAGGGGCTTCTCCCTATCCTTGACGATTTCGAGAGGGCAATGAATGCGCTCAAGGATTCAGATGACAGCCAGGCAGCAAAGGAGGGTACAGAACTGATATACAACAAGCTGTTCAGCTACCTCAAGACCAAGGGACTGTCAGTGATAGAGACTGCTGGCAAGGAATTCGACACAGACCTTCACGAGGCTGTAGCACAGTTCCCTGTCCAGGAGGAAGAGAAGAAAGGAAAGATATTCGATACTGTCCAGACCGGCTACCTGCTCAACGGAAAGGTAATAAGGTTCGCAAAAGTCGTTGTCGGAATATAGGCAAGCCTGCAGCAGGACAATCAGTTTAGAAAGGGAACATCAATATGGCTGAAAAGAGAGACTATTACGAAGTGCTTGGCGTAAGCAAGGGCGCAACACTTGATGAGATAAAGAAAGCCTACAGGAAAAAGGCAATACAATATCACCCGGACAAGAATCCAGGCAACAAGGAAGCAGAAGAGAAGTTCAAGGAGGCGGCCGAGGCATACGATGTCCTGAGCAATCCTGACAAAAAGGCAAAATATGACAGGTTCGGACATGCCGGACTTGGCGGACAGGCTGGGCCGGATTTCAGCCATGGGTTCGGGAACCTTGACGATATACTTTCCGAATTGTTCGGAGGCGCATTCGGCGGATTCAGCAGTTTCGGGGGATTCGGTGGAGGCGGACAGACAGGCCAGTCGCAGAAAGTATACCGTGGAAGAGATATCCGGGTAAGGGTAAAGATGACACTGGAGGAGATTGCCAAAGGTGCTGAGAAAGAGATAACAATAGAGAAGAATGTACCTTGCTCCGAATGTGGCGGCAAAGGCGCGAAGAACAGTTCTGACATAAAGACCTGTCCGGCATGCCACGGCACAGGACAGGTACAGAGGGTTGTCAACAGTTTCTTCGGGCAGACTGTCACCTACTCTACCTGCCAGCAGTGCGGTGGAGAGGGAAAGATTGTGAGCAACCCTTGCCGCAAATGCGGCGGAACAGGGCTGGAACGCAAGAAAGAGACAATCAAGGTCAAGATTCCTGCTGGAGTGGAGAACGGTGTGCAGCTCAGCATCAGGGGCGGCGGACATGCAGCCAAGAACAATGGTGTAAACGGTGACCTGCTGGTGCTCATAGAGGAGGTGCCACATGCAGAGCTCCGCAGGGACGGAAACAATCTCTTCTATACAAAGATGATATCAGTGATGGATGCCATGCTAGGTACAGAAGTCGAGATTCCATGCCTTGACGGGAAATACAAGGTTACTGTAGAACCCGGTACACAGTCAGAAAGTGTGGTAAGGCTCAGGGGACGCGGACTTCCGGGGATGAACGGAGGAAGCAAGGGAGACATGTATGTCAAATATATGGTATGGATTCCGAAGAAGTTCAGCCGTGAGGAGAGGGAAATGCTTGAGAAGATGCGCAGGAATGAGAGTTTCAAGCCGAACCCAAGCAAGGAAGACAAGAGCTTTTTCGACAGACTTAGGGACAGATTTTAGTTTTTTCCGATTTTTTTCGAAAAAATATTTGCAGTATTAAAATTTATTCCTACCTTTGCAATCCCAAAAAACAAGCAACCTCTTGTGACGGGTTTTAAAGAGCACAATGTTGCCACTAAAAACATTATTGAAATGGATTTGATTAAAGTTGTAGAGCAGGCTTTCGCCAATGAGAAAGTTGCAACATACCCGAAATTCAAGGCCGGTGACACAATCACCGTTACCTACAGGATTAAAGAGGGTGACAAGGAGAGGCTTCAGAAATTCAAAGGAGTAATTATCCAGATTCATGGAGCATCACCGGCGACAAAGACCTTTACCATCAGGAAAGTTTCCAATGGAATCGGTGTTGAGAGGATTTTCCCATTTGAGTCTCCATTCATTGACTCAATCGAGCTCAACAAGGTTGGTAAAGTTCGCAGGGCACGTATCTTCTATCTCCGCAACCTTTCAGGTAAGAAGGCACGCATCAAAGAGAAGAAAGTTGCTTTCGTAAAAGAGGAAAGCGCAAAATAACAACTTTCCGGAAGGTTTAAATTCCGGATAACGGCCCGCTAGCTCAACTGAATAGAGCATTTGACTACGGATCAAAAGGTTACAGGTTTGAATCCTGTGCGGGTCACCAAGAAGTCTTCCGATAAATCGGAGGACTTCTTTCCTATATCCTCATCCCGCCTTCCCATACCCTCCTATATTTAAAGAAAAGGTGGCAGATTCTCTGCACTGCAGTTTTTACTCTCTCACATAGGCTGAGTCAACAAGCAAGTTCAACATTACAGCAAAAGATTGGAAAAACAGTCTATTGGAGTGGAGAAATTGAGACTCTCTCACATATATTCAAGGCGGCTACAGAAGCTGCCATAGAGATAAAATTCAATGTAATCACGAAAATTTATGACGGCAGGCATTGCCAATCCAGGGAATATACCTACATTTGCAGAAGTTTGAAGCAATTCACAATAAGGATTATTCCGTTGTGTAAACATCTAAAGCGGGACCTCCGGGCCTCGCTTTCTTTTTGCTGTGACAGCACCGGCATTACTTGAACCGGTGAGATATTGTCCCGTTAGATTGCAGAAGTCCGGCCCTGTCGGACTTTGGGTTGCAGTTGACTGCCTTAATTCTCGAATTGACCTCAGTCAACAAATCTTTCTCCGAAAAATCGGGCGCATATTCCTGCTGAATAGACTCTCCAGCCACTATTTCGTCATGGCATAGCCGGCTGCAACAAGAAAAATTCCAAGAATGACACTGGCGGCAACATATCCGGCGAATCCCCAGAGGTTGCCGGACTGGACCAGTCCAAGACTTTCATTCGAGAAAGTTGAAAATGTAGTGAAACCACCACAAAGTCCTGTTGCCAGGAAAATATGCCAACAACTGCCATTTGCTGAATATCTTGCAAAAACGCCTGAGACCAGGCCTATAATAAAGCATCCTGCAAGGTTCACCGTCAATGTTCCCCAGGGAAATCCATTCCCTAAATTTTTCATCAATGCAGAAACCAAATATCTCAAGGCTCCGCCGGCAAAACTTCCGGAACCGGCAATCAACATATCCTTAAGCATCATTAAAACCATTGTTTATCTGTCCAAATGTAATAAAAAATTGTGATGGCCACTGTCATGGCGTCAAGAATTTCAGATTTATATGTTGGTCTGACAACCTTTGCTAAGTATGAATCACTGGAAAAAGCATATGTTTTTTGCATTGAAAAATATAGAAAAAAGACACCCACCTATACAACGGCAAGATTGGCTCAATATGCCTTTCCGCTTTCGCAGCCCCCTTTTAGCTGATACTAGGTACTGGTCTGTGCATGAAATTCAAGAAGGCAGAATGGATAGGAAACGAGACATATAAAGTTCAAAATAAATACATCAGAATTGTTTTCGAAATAGGCATAAACCGACAGAGACTGCAAACATGCAAAATACGCAACAGGAAGCACATTAGAGGAGCAGGTTGGCATAAAAAACTTACCAACCAGGGACGGCAATCGTTCTCACAGGCAATATTTAGCACACAGGAGGTGCAGGTTGGTCAGCGTTCTTGCCAACCGGGGACGCAGACATGGAAAATACGCAACAGGAAGCATATCAGAGACGCAGGTTGGCATAAAAAACTACCAACCAGGGACGGCAATCGTTCTCCCAGGCAATATTTAGCACACAGGAGGTGCAGGTTGGTCTGCCTTCTTGCCAACCGGGGACGCAGACATGGAAAATACGCAACAGGAGGCACATCAGAGGCGCAGGTTGGCATAAAAAGACACCAACCGGAGACGACAATCATTCTCCCAGGCAATGTATAGCATACAGGTGGTGCAGGTTGGTCTGTGTTCTTGCCAACCGGGGACACAGACATGGAAAATACGCAACTGGAGGCACATCAGAGGGGCAGGTTGGCATAAAAAACTACCAACCTGGGACGGCAATCGCTCTCACAGGCAATATTTAGCACACAGATGGCGCTGGTTGGTCAGCGTTATTGCCAACCGGGGACACAGACTTGGAAAATACGCAAGGAGAGCCACAGCAATAGCATTTCCACATGTAGATATGAAACGCACCATCTGCTGACACTTCATGCACACCACCAAGCAGAGCATAACTTTTCCTGCAATTACTTGTACTGCGGTCCTATAAGACATTGAAAATCATTAAAAACGGTCACATGCTGCAGCTATAGACAAATCCTGCCGTAGAAACAAATCTGCCTTTTAAATAGGTTGTAGAATATTCCCTATGAAAAAACAAAATCTATAGAAAGAAATAAGACAGCCACGCATACGGGGCTGAATATGTGGTCTGGACCATGATTTCTGCACATGGACAAGCCCTATTGTAAATATAAGTATAATTTCACCTCTCCTTCTATCCACGCTCTCATATAGTCCACTACCCTTCGGCTCCTTACATCCTCACAGACAATCCTTAATATTGACAACCATCATGATATCCATGAGGAATAGTAACACCGAATGAGATAAGCATTACCATGAGAAGAAAGAATTACAAATCCCAGCCTGACGCGCCCACATGGGACAAAGATAGTCAAGATAGTTGTGAATTGCTTTCAAACTTTATATCTTTGACATACTGATAACAACACGGCCAGAGTGCGCGTCCTCACTTTGTCGGTTGTGAATTGCTTTCAAACTTTATATCTTTGACATACTGATAACAACGATAAGAGAGAGAGTAACCCCCTCACTGGGTTGTGAATTGCTTTCAAAGGCAACATATTAACCTAAACAAATACAAATCAATTAATTACAAG
>JAMPAT010000045.1 GCA_023667095.1 Bacteroidales bacterium | reverse complement strand
TTGTAGAAATGGTACTCTGTCAGCGTAGCCCAGTATCTGTCATGTTTCCCGACACTTTCTGTCAGGAACAGGCTCAATGTCCCGTCCTGTATCGACCAGGAATTGAACTGGAGCGGCTGGTCAGGGTGGGTGCTGGTAATCAGTGTGTCCACTCCTTCAGGCGAATGGAGGAGCACAACTATACGCGGCAACCAGTACCCGGACATCTGCGACTGTACTTTATCTGCCCTCGAGATGTGCTCTGAGATATAGTTTAGCGAGTCTATGTCTGACAAGGAAAAGCTGTAATACAGCATGTCTCGGGTACGGGTAATCACAAAATTCTTGAACGTTGTGTTATATCCAAACTTTAACCAGCGAGGGTCTTTTACATAGTACACTTCTGCCTTGTCATATTTGCATGCCTCTTCAACAGGTTTATATCTATGGCAAGATATAAGTACTAAACCAAATAAAAGAATGATAAAAGGTGGTTTCATGGAATAATTGTTTTTCAAAGCATTCAATACATTTTTTTATTATAATCAAGCACAGCCTTGGATATTTCCTCCGGTGTCAAATTCCTTATAGGATACAATGTCAGGCGTGCTGAACTATGTCCACTCCTTATCTTTTGTCCTGGTTTGATTTCCCCATGCTTTTCTGCCGCACGCTGCTCGACTTCAATAGCCCTCCGCTCTTCCTTTGTACCGTATTGGTCATCGCTGCCAGGCTTGGTACTTGCGATGAATTCCTTTTTCTGCTCTTCTGTACCATGTTCATATTTAATGTCATATTCTGAGGCATGCCCCATTTCATGGGCAAGGGAAGTCGCCGGCGACACCCACATGTAATCCTCATTCTCTGTTATGTGGTTTGAGTCCCAATATACGGTCTTTTCTTCCGGGTTAAAGTGCTGTCCCGATGCAAGGGTTGCCTCTGCAATATAATAAACCTTATCCGATGCATTCAGTTTTGCAATATCTCCGGAAGTACCTTTTGAGTTCATGAACTTGATTGTCGCAGCAAACTGCTGTTTGAACTCTTCCGATACGCCTTTGGCAAAATATAGCTTCTCCCCGGCCGGATCCACAAAGTTAACAGGATTTCCGGAACAGAAAGCATACGGGCTGACGGAATAATATTTTTCTGCCATCGGGTCCATTGTTGTCCACCTTGTGGCGGTCGGATTGTAGAACCTTGCGCCGTAGTCGAGAAGCGGCAGGCCGGTGAACATACAGATGGCAGATTCCCATCAGAAACAGGGCATCTGCCATCATGAAAATTTCAGTCTGATGATTCTTATTCCAATGGAGAACAGTGCACATACCAGTTGTCCCGGTAGACAGCATAATCATCCTTTTGACCGAATCTTTCCTTGATTTCATCTATGGTATGTCCTGGCTGTACCATAATATAATAAGCCATTACCCTTTTCCTTCCTATATTTATGGAAACATTGCACTCATCATCAACTGCAATACATTCCGCATGCAGGCGGTCAAGCAGTATCATTACATTGCTGATGCGCAACAATTCTGAATTGCACAGCGGGACATGCCGCGTTATCTCGTCTTCCCATTGCTCTTGCTGTGAAAGTTCAAGGAATTTTGAAGAATCGCGTGGAGGATATATCCTGTAGCCATTTTTCGGGGAACCTCTCCTCCTGTCTATCCGTACAACATAATAAATACCGTCCAATGTTCCGTCAAAAGTGTCCAGTGTCCTACGGCAGATGCTTATACCGGCGCAATCGGAATAATCCATGTCTGTAAAATCTGCATTCTGACATGAACAACCATATAATAGAATGGCCATAAGAACAATAATGGCCCTATTCATATTCCTTGACATAAAAATCATTCTCCAGTTCATTATATCCATTCTCCAGCAATTTTTGTCTACGTTCCGGCATACAGGTCTTCTCGAAATGTATTTTTGGAGAAATCTTACCATGGACATTCCCGGCCGTGTCAACTGCAAGTTCCCAAAGGCCTGTCCCGATAAACTTACGTACAAGTGAAAGTTCATGGCGTGACAAAGGCAGACGCCTTCTGGCAATCTCCTGATGAAGATTTTTTGAATTCCTCAATGAATCAGGAAGAGGATAGGTCCTGGAGTCATTTATTATCTTGTTATCCAGCCCTTTTGTCCCGACAACAAATGAAACATTGTCAATTGTTCCTATAACTCCCCTGAAAAGCCCGGTCCGCCACAGATACGATGATCCACGAAACTGTCCATAGTCCAGGTCTTGCAGAGAATTCAGCACATCATCAGTGGTCTTGGTGTCCTGCCGGGACTCCGAGCAGGAAAACAGAGTTGCGGACAGCAGCAAAGTGATTATAAATGTATTCTTCATCTTTTTCTGAATTTATGTGTCTTTGCATATGATGCTCCTAAGATGATTGACAGCTGGTCATCTTTAGAATCCCATTGTCGCTTATATCCATTACCTTTCATAGGATCAAAATAACTATTATAATGTGCTCCGGCACGCAAAGCCAATGCAGGAAAGCCTATAGTATATCCAGTTGCTGCCCACAAGAAATTGCCATAATTCTTTGCATTATGTGCGACCTTTTCACCTTTCGGTAAATATAGATTCGAATCAGGATTTTTATAATGCGTTGATACAACTTGAGTATAGTAATCAAATAATCCACCACCTCCACTTTCACGATAAAAATCTTTCATTGAAGCATTTGACATACCCTGTAGAACTAATTGGTCATAAATTTCATTTTCAGACGTCTGGATTATCTTAGTAATCTCCCCGTTATCTATAGAAGCTGGATCATTTTCGGGATCCGCAAAATCAAAGAAATCATAGTGATCATAAGTCTCACCTGATTCTAAAGTAACAGTTGAGTGCACAGCGATCCTATGTTGTCCCTCAATTTCCATCTTTTCCTTATAATTACCGTTGGAGTCAAAGACATAGAAGTCCTCCCCGTCCGGATCCACAAAGTTAACAGGATTTCCGGAACAGAAGGCATAAGGGCTGACGGAATAGTACTTTTCTGCCATCGGGTCCATCGTTGTCCACCTTGTGGCTGTCGGGTTATAGAACCTTGCGCCGTAGTCGAGAAGCGGCAGGCCGGTGAACTCCTGGGACTCCTTGCCGTTGAAGCGGTATGGCTGGCTGTCAATGTCTTGCTGGCTGGATGCAGTGCTGCCAAAGTCTCCTGAAAGCATGCCATTGCCGGTTATTTCAGGCGAACCGTCCGGGCGCATATCATGACTATCCATATCGGAGGAAGCGTCCCCGGTCTCCTTGCCGTAAGGGTAATAGCCGTATCTTTCGAGGACATTGCCCCGGGCATCGGCCACGGCGCGGATGCTGCCGAGGTGGTCGGTCAGCAGGAAGCGGTATTCACCGCCAATGATGTAGCCGCCGTCCACAAGGATGCGCTCGATGACGCCGTCTTTGTAGACTATGCTGGAGCTGTAGTCGGTCTTCATGTCGCCTGACGGCCCGATGGTCAGCGTGCTGAGCTTGACACCGTCGGCACTGTACAGGTAGCGGGAGTCGATGACGCCGGATTCCGTTGCGGAGATCATGTCCAGGGGAAGGTTCAGGTGGTTGTACGACATCAGGGTGATGCCGCTGTTCAGGTCACGGGTCATGTTGCCGTTGCGGTCGTAGGCGTACTGGGTCATCCCCGAAGGCATGCTGCCGGCTATGTGGTCCGGTACCATGCTCTCCCCGTGGTCGGACATCGCATGAAGGCGGTTGCCGCGGTAGGCCATCATCAGCTCCTCACCGGGAGCGGATGCCATGTCTCCGGAAGCAGACGGTCTGTCACGGGAGATGGACATGATGTTGCCTTGCAAGTCGTAGGAATATGATGTGCCGTAGCCCTCCCTGGACGCACTGTCATCTGTCCAAGCGGCACGGGTCAGGCGCCCGAGGCCGTCATAGCTGAAGCTGTATCCGGACCTGCCGCCATCGGGGCCGGTCCAGTCCATGGCCGAGAGGTTGCCGTTGAACTGGGGTGTCCAGGATGCAGTGCCAGAAAGCATCTCGTTGTAGTACATTCTCTCGCTGAATATCTCCCCGCCGATGCCGGTCATCCACGAGCGGATGTTGTAGGAGTAGGTGCTGCCAAGTGCATCCACACCGTTCCTGCTGTCGGAGGACAGACGCCCGAGGGCATCGTAGGAGTTGTCGGCAAGGGTGACGGGGTCGAAGCCGTCAAGCCTGTGGGTGACGGTCAGCAGGCGGTCCTGGTTGTCGTAGGTGTAGGAATACACTTCCACCACAGGGTCTGACGTTCCTGTCGAATGTAACAGGGTCCTTTGCAGGGGCTGCCCGGTGAACGAGTATTCCACGGACTCGCTCTCCCAGCCGCCGAGGTGGTTCTGCGAGCGGGACTGGAACATCCTGCCCCTGTCGTCATAGTAGAATGAGGAGTAGAGCGGGGTGCGGGTGTCCCCTACTGTCCATGTTATCGCACCGGTCTGGCGGCCGCTGCCGTAGCGGTCATACTGCGATGTCGCCACAGGACGCATAGGGACAGGAACCAGGGCGGACTCACTGCCGCTGACGGATGCTGAATCCGGCTTGACGGACAGTTCCTGCAGCACATGGCACTTCAGGCTGTCCCTCAGTGCCTCGGGGGCGTCCCCGATGAAGCCGTAGCTGTCATAGTACAGTATCTTCTGCAGCGATGCGCCTGCCGGGAGAGATGGGCTGAGGCTGTAGCCGCCGGTCATGCCGTCCGGAACAAGGCGCGCGGTGAACTCCATCGTGGAGATATCGCCGCCGGCAGGTGAGGGGCCGCAATACGACACTGCAGGTCTGCCGAGGCCGTCATAGTACTGCACTGTCCAGCTGTCTTCCAGTGCCTGGTTGCCGTCCTGGCTCATCACAAGGCGGTGGTGGCGGTCATACTGCATTGACACGGGGGCACAGCCCGGGAGGCGTTTCCAGATGCAGTCGCCATGGCCGTTGTAGCGGTAGAGGTAGGCATATTCCTGCATCGCGGTGTCGTCATCGGTAAGGAAGACATCGCCGGAGGACGGCAGGGAGGCGCAAAGCATCGGGGGAAGCACATAGCGGAGACGCCCAAGGAGGTCGTAGACATGGTAGGTGTCAAGCGGCATCTCGCGGCGGCCGTCCAGGACCCAGTTGCGTTCAAGGACGGTGTTTCCGGAGAGGTCGGTGAAGATGTCAACGGTGCCGTCAAGGCCGGAGGTCCAGTTCTCGCCCTTGACCGTCTGTTTCACGAGGCGTCCAGGAAGATAGCAGCCGCTGCTGGAGATGCCGGAGTCCGTGACGCTCCAGATGCGGACGGAACCGGGGCCGGTGGCGTCACATGTGCCGTAGCCGGTCACGACGGTACGCCCCGAGGTGTCGGTGCGCTCTGCTGCCGGCTGCCAGACAGTGCCGGGCGCACCCTGCTGGAGGACGCGGTCGAGGGTGCTGTTGTCAAACACGGTCACGGAGCAGGGTGCGCTGTCGGCAGGCATCCCGCTCTGCACCGGGGAGAGGTAGAAGGAGGAGGTCTCAGTGGCGGCGTCCCGGCGGTAGCCGGCATCCGGTGCGCCCTGTGAGACATACGGCAGGAAGACCCGGCTCTCGCGCATGTAGCGGTCATACTCCCTGTGGAGAACCAGGTCTTGCTGGCCGCCGGGGACGGCGGCGACGGAGATGACCTGTGACGGGAAGCCAAGCCCGTCATAGTAGGTGACGGTGCGGGCCGCATCGGAGGACGGCAGGGCATTGACCGCGGCGGTGTCCTTCGCGCCGGCCTTCAGCACGCGCGTCTCGCGGA
>JAMPAT010000044.1 GCA_023667095.1 Bacteroidales bacterium | reverse complement strand
TGAATTCAAGCCCTGCAGCCAATCAAGGATATTTGACAGCAGGGCTTTGATATTTTAAGTAAAATCCCTATAAAAATGCAGGGACAGCCCTAAGCCATCCCTGCATAAAAGTCCCAAAACAAGCCTGGATTTAAAGTTTCCTGAGGATATTGGACAGACTTACCTTTTTGGTCACGATAGCGTGCAGATCCTCGATTTTGACCCTCTCCTGCTGCATTGTGTCGCGGTCACGGAGTGTTACGCAATGGTCATTGAGTGAATCGTGGTCAACAGTCACGCAATATGGAGTACCGATTGCATCCTGGCGGCGATACCTCTTTCCGATGCTGTCCTTCTCGTCATACTGGCAGTTGAAGTCATATTTCAGCTCGTCCATTACAGTCTGTGCAAGCTCAGGAAGGCCGTCTTTCTTCAGAAGCGGAAGTACAGCGACCTTCACAGGAGCGATAGGTGCAGGAATGCTCAGCACAACCCTTGTCTCGCCATTCTCAAGCTTCTCCTCCTTATATGAATTCGAAAGCACAGCAAGCACCATACGGTCAACTCCGATAGAAGTCTCGATAACATACGGAACATAGCTCTCACCGCTCTCAGGGTCGAAATACTGTATCTTCTTGCCGGAGAACTTCTGGTGGTTACCAAGGTCAAAATCTGTCCTTGAATGGATACCCTCAAGCTCCTTGAATCCGAACGGGAAGTTGAACTCGATATCTGTCGCGGCATTTGCATAGTGTGCAAGCTTCTCATGGTCGTGGAAACGGTAGTTCTGGTCGCCCATACCGAGTGCCTTATGCCATTTCAGCCTGTTCTCCTTCCATTTTGCGAACCAGTCAAGCTCAGTGCCAGGCTTGATGAAGAACTGCATCTCCATCTGTTCGAACTCCCTCATCCTGAATATGAACTGACGCGCCACAATCTCGTTCCTGAACGCCTTTCCAATCTGTGCGATACCGAAAGGAAGCTTCATACGTCCTGTCTTCTGTACATTCAGATAGTTCACAAATATACCCTGTGCAGTCTCAGGACGCAGGTAGATTACATTTGTGTCATCGGAAGTGTTACCGAGCTGGGTGCTGAACATGAGATTGAACTGACGGACGTCAGTCCAGTTCTTTGTACCTGAAATAGGGCACACAATCTCGCAGTCAACGATAATCTGGCGAAGCTCCGCAAGGTCATTTGCATTCAGGGCATCAGCCATTCTCTTCCTTACCTCAGCTATCTTGGTGTTGTTGCGGATGCAGTTCGGATTGGTCTCAATGAACTTTGCCTCATCAAAGGAATCCCCAAATTTCTTGCGGCCTTTCTCGACATCTTTCCTGATTTTATCCTCGAGCTTTGCAATATAGTCCTCAATCAGGACATCTGCCCTATACCTCTTCTTTGAGTCCTTATTGTCAATGAGAGGGTCATTGAAAGCCCCTACATGTCCTGAAGCCTCCCATATTTTAGGGTGCATGAAGATGCATGAGTCAATACCGACAATATTCTCATTGAGCCTTGTCATTGCCTCCCACCAGTACCTCTTGATGTTGTTCTTCAATTCAGATCCCATCTGGCCGTAGTCATATACTGCAGCAAGACCGTCATAGATCTCGCTTGACTGGAAAATGAATCCATACTCCTTGCAATGCGCTACCAGAGTCTTGAAAAGTTCATCCTGTGTCATAATATCATTTTTTCTTTAAGTTTCAATTGAATGGGCAAACGCCCAGTCTCCATAAGCCGCGCAAAATTAAGAAACTGTTTTGAATTAACTTGCAGATTCCTGTCATTTTGCACTGAATATACAAGGAAATGCCCCCTTTATGCTGTCCGATGCAATCTCCATGAGGGGAACCATGACAAATTCACGTATTCCCATCAGAGGATGCGGCACTTTCAGTTCAGGCATATCAATCATTGAATCCCCTATCAAGAGAATATCTATATCAATGATTCTTGACCGATATATCCTTTTGCCTGCACTGTCATATTCCGGTTCTCCAGTCCTTCCCATTGAGACCTCAATTTCCTTGCACCGGCCAAGCAACCATTTCCCGAACAAAGGCATATCTGTTCCACGCGGAACATCCAGCCTGTACACAACCGCTGCATTCAGGAATTTCGCATTGCTTTCAAACCCCCATGGCTCCGTCTCATGGAATCCGGAAAGTCCGGAATGACGCGTCCCCAATGCAGTGTCAAGCATCTCTACTGCACGGTTCAGATTCTCCTCCCTATCCCCCAGGTTTGTTCCAAGGGAAAGGTAGACCTCAATGCTTTCCGGCAGATGCCCCATACCCGCGGTCAGCCTAATCCATGTCCATCCCCAGTTCCACAAGAGCTTCCTCTGACATCCTGCTCTTGTCCCACACAGGCTCAAAGACAAGATCTATCTTCACACTGACAACCCCTGGCACATCCTCTACAGCAGTCTTTACCTGGTCAACGACATAGTCTGCCATAGGACAGTTCGGAGCAGTCAAGGTCATCTGGATATAGACATTATGCTCCTCGTCAACCTTAAGCTCATATATAAGTCCTAAATCATATATGTTCACCGGAATCTCAGGGTCATAGACCTGTCTGAGCGCAATTATTATATCTCTTTCCAAACTCATGACATCCAATCTCTTAGTTTCAACTTTATCTATTTTTCCACCATCTTTTGCCTTATCGGCACATCTGGCCTCCCTGGCAAACAGATTTTTCAGGCCATCAAGAATTTCCATTGACAATAATCCTGTTATACTATTTCTCAAGCATTTTCAGCAGCAATCTCCCGTATCTTGGAAATCATTGAAACCAGACCGTTGGCCCTTGTCGGAGACAGATTCTCCTTAAGGCCAATCTTCTCGACAACAGAGAAATCCGAATCAAGTATCTCCTTTGGAGTCCTGCCTGAATAAAGCCCTACCAGCAGGGAGATTATTCCCTTTGTAATGATGGCATCACTGTCAGCCAAAAGAAAAATCTTGCCATCTTCGAGCCTATAGTCAAGCCAAACCCTTGACTGACAACCTTTTATAAGATTATCATCATTTTTTGCATTCTCGGGATATTCCTGGAGACGTTTCCCAAGCTCAATAAGGTACTCATACTTGTCAAGCCATTCATCAAACATTGAGAACTCTTCGACAACATCATTTTCAGCCTCTGTCAACGGCTTAATATATTCACTCATACATCCTTTAATTTACTGCATCACTGCCTCCGGTTTACATAAGCATTGCAATAGCCTTCCCAAGCGACCTGACAAAATATTCAGCCTCTTCCATTGTGTTGTATGGTGCAAGCGAAACACGCAGCATTCCAGTTACACCGAATCTGTCCATCAGCGGCTCAGCACACATCTGCCCGGAACGTACCGCAATTCCCATCTTGTCGAGAATCAACGCCATGTCCTCATGATGCACACCATCCACACAGAACGAGAACAGAGGAATCTTGTCCGAATACCTCTCCGGCACACCAAAAAGCCTTATCCTGCCATCAGACAAAAGCCTGTCCATAAGATACGACTTCACCTCATCTTCCTGTGCCATCAATTCATCATCGCGGAGAGAAAGTGCAAATTCAAGCGCAGGCTTCAAGGTAGCCGCCCCGGCAAAGTTCTGTGTCCCCGCCTCGAATTTCAAAGGAAGTGGAGCATATGTCGTACCGCTGAAACGGACAGTACCGACCATCTCCCCTCCCCCCATATATGGAGGCATTGCATCAAGCAATTCCTTTTTTCCATACAGAACGCCTGTTCCGGTAGCTGCATAGATTTTATGTCCGGAGAAAGCATAGAAGTCACAGCCGATTTCCTTTACATCAACTTTACTGTGGACAATCCCCTGCGCCCCGTCTACGAGGACCTTTACTCCCCTTTCGTGACAACGTCGCACAATTTCCTTCACTGGATTCACAATCCCGAGGACATTAGAAATATGCGCGACAGCGAGAATCTTAGTCCGTGACGTAAGAAGGCCGTCAAGTTCATCAAGCCTCAGACAGCCGTTGTCATCCACATGCAGAACTTTCAGTACAGCCCCTTTCCTTTGGCACATCATCTGCCACGGGACAATATTTGAATGATGTTCAGCTTCCGTAACAACAACCTCGTCCCCCTCTTTCACAAAAGCCTCACCGAACGAAAATGCAACAAGGTTAATCGCGGCAGTCGCCCCGGAAGTAAAGACAATCTCCTCCCTTGTCTCCGCACCTATGAATTCCTTCACAGCCTCCCTTGATGCTTCATATGCCTGGGTAGCCTCATCTGCCATACGGTGTACGGCACGATGGATATTTGCATTTGACAGGGCTGTGATTTCATTCCATTTGTCAATGACGGACTGCGGCCTCTGTATTGTAGCTGCATTGTCAAAATACACGAGATTCTTGCCATAGACTTTTCTGTCCAGGGCAGGAAACTGTTTCCTTATGTCATCTACAAGCATAACAATCCTAAATTCAAGTTTCGCAAGTACCAAATTTCTTTGTTCATCGTACATTTATGCGGTTGGCAAAACTTTTTAGCACCGCACAAGTTTTGTCCACAACCACAAGGCTTCGATAAACTTTGCCGTTGGCAATACACAAATAGCCTGCAAATTTAACAATTCTAATTCTCTTTTAGAAACTGTTCAAATTTATTTGTCATAAAATTTACATGGACTTAAACCATCTATTTCCCCGTCGCTCCTTTACTGTCAGCAAAAGCTTGACCTTATACTGTCAAGTAATCCGCTTTTGAATAGTTTTAATAATTTCGGAAGCTTCTTAATATAAATTATCATATTTTTGCAGTCAAATAGACCGTTAATACAAACTATAACTGACAAGATATGATAGACTACATTAAAGGCTCAATCGTAGAACTGACCCCTACCGACACAGTCGTGGAATGCCACGGCATCGGATACAAGATCCTGATTTCGCTCCAGACTTTCTCGCTTCTGGAAGGAAAGGCAGAGACAAAAATATATATCCACCACTACCTGCGCGAAGATGAGGAACTCTACTATGGCTTCGGGACAAAAGATGAACGCGAACTTTTCAGGCTTCTGATAGGAGTTTCAGGAATAGGTGCATCCACTGCAAGGATGATGCTCTCATCCCTAACTTCCGATGAAATCAGGAATGCCATACTGGCAGAAGACATAAACAGGATAAAAAGCATAAAGGGAATAGGACTTAAAAGTGCCCAGAGACTCATATTGGAGCTAAAGGACAAAGTTGTCAAAGGCGAAGGCACAGAAACGTCCGCAATATTCAGCAAACAGGACAATGGAGCAATAGACGAAGCTACGACAGCCCTTATACTCCTCGGCTTCACCAAAGCAAATGTCAACAAGGCTGTAGCAGCCGTAATCAAGGAAAAGCCGCAGGCCAGCCTGGAAGAAATAATAAAGATGAGCTTGAAAAAACTATAAGGCTGTCAATATTCCCCTGGCAAGGAGACTCTCTTGACTATAAGATATGCTTAAAAGTGTTCCACGTGGAACACTTTTCTTATTTCAAGACATATAAAGTAAGCTTCGATAGATAAATCACTTTAGCATTCAATAGCAAGAAAACAACAGGAAGAGATTTTTATAGTCAAAAGGTCAAATGTAAGATTACTCCACCGCCCTTTAAGAAGCTGTTTTGATTTTATTCATTATAAACTTTATGGAATATATCGTGATTGTCGAACTCTCCTTTTTGAAAAGGATAGCAGGGGTTATCTGAATGAAAAAAGACAGGAACGACAAGCCGACAGGAAACATAAAAGAATTTTTGGATGATTTCAAAACAGTTTCTAATAATAGATTGATAATCGACAAGTTGCATGCACAATTTGTAAGACTGGTTAACCTTATTTTATGAAATGGAAAGCAAAGCCACCGCTGGGAAGAAAAAGCATACAGATATTTCTAAAATAACGTAAATTCGATGAAAACAACTAAAACAATGTCAATTGCTTAGAGTCTTCTTCCCTGACCGATGCAATCATAGGTTTCTTCGGGAAGAAACAGTATGATGAGGTAGCTGCGGTTA
>JAMPAT010000043.1 GCA_023667095.1 Bacteroidales bacterium | reverse complement strand
CAACACTGATGGGGCTGCAGCCCCATCAGTGTTGCACTTCTATCTTGACACTATACACAACAGAACATTGGAACGGAACATTATGGAACCTGCCTTCCAGTGGCAATCATCATCAACAAATCTTCAGTCATCACACGTTACGGCAAAAATGACTATATTTGCCGTGCCTAAAATGTAATAGGGATGAAAAGCATAAGGAATCATATATGTATCTGGTGCATTGTTGCCCTGTCAGGACTCTCCGTAGCAGCAAACGCACAGGAGCAGGTTGACGGAACTGTCGAGTTTGACAGCATGATCCACAATTTCGGTGATGTGATGCTGAGCGACGGTCCACTGTCATGTACATTCACCATGAAGAATATCAGCGGCAAGCCTGTTGTAATCTACAGTGTCATTACATCTTGCGGATGCACGGATGTACAATGGAGCAAAGAGCCTGTACTCCCGGGCAAGACAGCAAGGATTTCCGCAAAATACACAAACGACGAAGGCCCCTACCCTTTTGAAAAGACATTGACAGTCAACGTCTCAGGAATATCCAAGCCAATCCTTCTCAGGCTCCGCGGGAGCGCACACGAGAAAAAGATGAGCATGGAAGAAATGTTTTCCATACGTATGGGCAAGCTTGGTTTCAAGGATACGGAACTGAAATGCGGAAACCTTGAGGCAGGAGGACGCAAAAGCGACGGGACTGAAGTTGCAAACCTTTCATCAAAACCTGTAAAAGTTTCCTTTACGGATGTTTCCGAAGGACTTTCGCTGACAGTGACTCCCAATCCTGTCCCCGCCGGCAAGACAGCGAAGGTGACATTTACAGTCACCGCAGTAGACGGTATCTGGGGCAAGAACTGGTACTATGCAACACCTGTAGCTGACGGGGTCAGCACAGGAAGGCAGCTGAAGATCTTTGCATTCACGAAAGAGAATTTCAGCAATTGGACAAAGGAGCAGAAAGACAATGCCTCCAGACCGATGTTCTCGGCAAGCACATATTCATTCGGAAAGATAAAGGAAGGGGAGAAATTGACCGCCAAATGGGACTTCAGCAATGTCGGCAAAGGCACATTCAAGGCATATAAGGTCGATGTGGATGCAGGTAAATGGTCCGCTTCACCGGTCCCTGAGCTAAAGGGAGGAGGAAAGGGAAGCTTCAGTGTAGAGCTTGACACAGCAGGAATGCCGAAAGGTGAAACCCTTGTCATAGTCACACTGACAACAAATTCACCTGCAAGGCCAATAATCAATCTCTTCATTACAGGCTGGATAGAGTAATTCATAGAAATAAACGCATTTATCAATGTTGTCACACCTGCTTATAGACATATTGCGCAATTCAATCCTTATTACCGGGCTTGTCGTCATAATGATGATGATGATTGAGTCTTTCAATATCGAATCCCATGGCAAATTCTTCTCCGGCCTGCGCAGCAGCAGGCTCGGGCAGGTCACAGTCGGTGCGCTGCTCGGCTCAATACCGGGCTGCATGGGAGGATTTGCAACAGTATCGCTGTACACGCACGGGATGATGAGCTTCGGTGCATTGACAGCAATGATGATAGCATCATCCGGGGACGAGGCATTCATCATGCTCGCAATGATCCCGGACAAGGCAATGCTGATATTCACAGTCCTGTTTGCCGTTGCAATAGCAGCCGGCCTGCTCACCGACATAATCAGGGAAAGACGGCACAGGAGGCATTGCCACAAGGACAGCCATGTCCTGTGCGCCAAAGAAGAAGCGGAATGCAAAGATGGCTATACAATCCATTCCGAAGACGAGAGCTGCATAGGACACGGAAATACAGGACACAGGTTCATGGAAGGAAAGGCAGGCAGGCATTTAGGATGGAAACGCATCGTAATGTTCCTCGGTGTCGCCATATTCATAGCTGCACTTGGAGGAGGAATGCTTGAACACAGCCATGCACACGGAGGTGAACATGAAGAAATCTGCAGCTGCCATGACGGACATTCACACGGGGCGCATTGCAATGACCTGCGTGAAAGCGATAAAGAAGGAGGGAATGAATTCACAATCGACCTTCTCAGCGAAGACTGGATGAACATAATGTTTGCGGCACTCAGCGTCATTGTACTTGCTGTGCTCGTTTTCGGGAGCGACCATTTCGTGGAGCAGCACCTATGGAAGCATGTGGTCGTAAAGCATCTGCCATCCATATTTGCATGGACCTTCGGAGTACTCGCCCTCATCGGCATAGGGATGCACTACATCGACATCGGCCACTGGATAAATGACAACACGGCACTCATGATATTGCTTGCCGTGGCCGTAGGCATAATACCGGAATCGGGGCCTCACCTCATATTCGTGACGCTGTATGCAAGCGGGGTCATCCCTCTTCCGGTCCTTCTTGCAAGCTGCATATCACAGGACGGACATGCCTCCCTTCCTCTTCTGGCCGAGAGCAAGTCAAGCTTCATAAAGGCAAAGGCAATAAACTGTGCTGTAGCCCTTGCTGCCGGATTCACGGCAATGCTCTTCATCTGACAGCATTTCACAGACAGGCCCCCGTCCGCAGATATGCTTATGCATACCGGCAGGGAAAACCCTGTTACACAAAGGCCATCAACAGGCCGTTCTACAGATAATAGTCGCAGTTATACCTGTTCAGAATGTCCATCTGAGTAAAATTGTCACGCTTTGCAAGCGGACGGTGCAATACAGCAGACTCTATTATGGAATTGATGGCTGCAGATGCCTGCTGGTCTGTATGCTGTGCTATAAGCATCTGTACATACCCGTCCCTGACTGCAGCAAGATTTTTCTCCAGGACATCGAACCCTACAACCCTGCAGTCATGTATTCCCCTGTCCCTCAGGTAGTCCGTCACGAGGTGGATACGTGAATTGAACATGACAATATGGCTTGAAGGTGTTGTCTCAAACATATTGTCAAGGGTTGAACAGATCATATGCCGATCCTTCGGATCAATAAAGATGCTGTTGAGCACGCACTCAGGAAACCGTTCATTTATATAGTCACAGAATCCTGTACGCCTGGTCACGGTAGGGTCGGAAAGTCCTTTCTTGTCCCTTTCGATACGTATCATATTTATGCTTTCCGGAACGGTACCGGAAGTAAGTATATCTGCACACAGATACCCGCTCTGGTACATCGGCATGCCGAAATATGCGAGATATCCGTCATCCTCCAGCTTGGAATCTATATATACATAGCATATTCCCCTTTCAGAAAGTTCTCGCACAAAGCTAAGCGTATAGCTGCGGAACATCGGTGCAAGGACTACTCCGAGCGGCTTTTCCTCCAGCACCAGGGTGCATGCCCTCTGGTATGAATCCAAATCATACTGGTCATAGCGTATTGTCACGACAGAGACACCATACTTGGCGGCCTCCATGCTCCCCGTCTCTATCCCCTTCTCCGTCAGTTCCCAGAATTCTCCATGTTCATGCTCGGGAACAAGGCATACAATTTTCCGTACTTTACGCGAGGCAAGAAGTGAGGCATATACATTAGGCTTGTATCCAAGTTCACGTATCACCTTGAGTATCTTCTCCTTACTTTTTGCTGAAACTTCCCCCCTGTCATGCAGGACCCTGTCCACAGTGCCTTTTGAAACACCTGCTGCCTTCGCTACATCATTTATAGTAATATTATTGTTGTCATCCATGGCCTTTTTACTTCACGGGCACTGGACATAATCCGGCACCCCACGATTGAGGGTGCAAATTTGCACAATTTCTTTCTAAAGAAGAAACAAAATTTCCGTTACCGTGCACGGAAATGAAAATTAATTGCTATTTTTGCCGCCGCTAACATGATTTTGAAACTAAAAAGATAAAGACAATGCCTAAAGTAATTACATTCGGAGAAATTATGCTGAGGCTCTCGACCCCTGGATACCTGAGGTTTTCACAGGCCAGGCAGTTCGAGGCAACATTCGGCGGTGGAGAAGCAAATGTTGCCGTATCGCTTGCGAACTACGGCATAGAGACTGAGTTTGTGACCAGGTTCCCTAAAAATGACATTGCAGCAAGCTGCATCAAGGATCTGCACAGCTATGGAGTAGGCACACGGTTCTGCATCGAGGGTGGTGACAGGCTCGGAATCTATTTCCTTGAGACAGGTGCAGTTGCACGTCCGAGCAAGGTAGTGTACGACAGGGCAGGCTCCGCCATTTCACAGATTGAGAAAGGAATGATTGACTGGGAGAAGGTATTTGATGGAGCCGACTGGTTCCATTGGACAGGCATCACACCGGCAATCAGCCAGGGAGCTGCCGATGTATGCCTCGAGGCAATAAAGGCGGCAAACAGGCTCGGAGTGACAGTGTCCTGCGACCTGAACTACCGCAAGAACCTCTGGAAATATGGCAAGAAGGCATCAGAGGTCATGCCTGGACTTGTAGAGGGATGCGACATAATCCTCGGCAACGAGGAGGACGCCGAAAAGGTGTTCTGGATCAAGCCGGAGGGATTTGATGTCACAGCGACAAAGGGCGAGGTAAATGCAGCTGAATTCGAGAGTGTATGCAGACAGCTGATGGAAAGGTTCCCGCGTGCAAAGAAAGCCATAATCACACTGCGCGGCTCTATCAATGCCAACCACAACACCTGGAGTGGAGTCCTCTTTGACGGGAAAACACTCTATCAGTCGCCACGCTACAACATCACACACATAGTAGACCGTGTAGGCGGAGGAGATTCATTCATGGGTGGACTCATCTATGGTCTGCTGACATACACGGGTGATGACCAGAAGGCACTCAATTTTGCTGTGGCCGCTTCATGCCTGAAGCACACCATCTTCGGTGACTACAACCAGGTGACAGTGGCTGAGGTGGAGAACCTGATGAAGGGAGACAGCTCAGGAAGGGTATCAAGATAGCCTTGAGCGCAAATGAAAGACCGGTACACATATATATAATAGTAGACATGGCAAAATACAATAAACAGGAAGTACTTGCAGCAATGAAGGAGACAGGGATGGTCCCTGTCTTCTACAATGCAGACATAGAAATAGCAAAGAATGTCGTGAAAGCCTGCTATGAAGGCGGCGTAAGGGCATTCGAATTTACAAACCGCGGTGATTTCGCCCATGAGGTCTTTGGTGAACTTGTCAAATTTGCCAACAGGGAGCTGCCCGGGATGATTGTAGGTGTCGGCTCTGTCGTTGACCCTGCCACAGCAGCACTCTACATACAGCTCGGTGCAAATTTTGTCGTAGGACCTCTTTTCAATCCAGAGATTGCCCCTGTGTGCAACAGGAGGCTTATCCCCTACTGCCCGGGATGCGGAAGCGTATCGGAAGTGGGCAAGGCACAGGAACTCGGATGCGACCTCTGCAAGGTATTCCCGGGAGATGTCCTCGGGACTGCATTCGTAAAAGGCCTGCGTGCGCCTATGCCGTGGAGCCAGATAATGGTGACAGGCGGTGTGAAGCCGACAAGGGAAAACCTTGAAGGCTGGTTCAAGGCAGGAGTGACATGTGTCGGGATGGGCAGCAACCTGTTCCCTAAAGATGTGATTGCATCAGGAGAATGGAACAAGATCACAGAACTGTGCCAAAATGCCCTTGACATAATCAGGGAAGTCAGATAGAATAACAACTTAAATAAATCAATGATGAAAAACACTTCGGACAAACTGATGACCAACTGGCGATGGTGGATGGTTGTGCTGCTTTTCGTTGCAACAACCGTCAACTATATGGACCGCCAGGTCCTTTCACTTACATGGAAGGACTTCATCGCGCCTGAATTCCATTGGACAGACAATGACTACGGAACAATAACTGCCCTGTTCTCCATTGTCTACGCAATCTGCATGCTTTTTGCCGGCAAGTTCGTTGACTGGATGGGGACAAAGAAAGGATATCTCTGGTCTATCGGGATCTGGTCTACAGGCGCATGCCTGCATGCTGCCTGCGGATGGGCGACAATGCACCTTGAGGGATTCACCTCGGCATCAGCCCTTTCGGCTGTAGAGGCAGGTTCAGCGGCGGCCCTTGCAATAGCATCGACAAGCGTATGGCTCTTTATTGCGGCACGCTGCATACTGGCACTCGGAGAAGCGGGCAACTTCCCGGCAGCAATAAAGGTGACAGCTGAATATTTCCCTAAGAAAGACAGGGCATTCGCCACCTCAATCTTCAATTCAGGTGCATCAATCGGTGCCCTCGTGGCCCCTGCTACAATTCCGCTGCTCGCACAGTTCTTCAAGGACAAGGGAGTCGGTGGAGGCTGGGAGATGGCATTCATCATCATCGGTGCCCTTGGATATGTGTGGATGGCATTCTGGGTATTCATGTATGAAAAGCCTGGCAAGTCAAGCCATGTAAATGCAGAAGAGCTGAAATATATACACCAGGATGACGAGACGGAGGATACCACGGAGGCAAATGTTTCAGAAGAGAAACAGATCTCGCTCTGGAAGTGCTTTACATACCGCCAGACATGGTCCTTCATCATCGGGAAGATGTTCACTGACGGAGTATGGTGGTTCTTCCTGTTCTGGGCGCCTGCCTATTTCTCTGACCAGTTCGGCTACAAGTCATCCTCAGGAATGGGAATGGCACTTATCATAACACTGTATGCGATTGTCACTGTCATTTCGATCTTCGGAGGCTACCTGCCTAAGATATTTGTGGACAGGAAAGGCATGAATCCATACGCAGGACGTATGCTGGCAATGCTTATTTTCGCGTTCTTCCCTCTTTTCGCACTGTTTGCACAGCCTCTTGGAGTACATTCTGCATGGTGGCCTGCAATACTCATCGGACTTGCAGGAGCCGGACACCAGGCATGGTCTGCAAACCTTTTCTCCACAATCGGTGACATGTTCCCGAAGAGTGCGATTGCTACAGTGACAGGAATCGGCGGAATGGCTGGAGGAATCGGTTCATTCTTCATCCAGAAAGGCGCAGGAATGCTTTTCACCTACACAGACAGGCTCGGTGAAGCATTCAATTTCCTCGGCTTCTCAGGAAAGCAGGGAGGTTATTTCATCGTATTCTGCTGCTGCGGACTTGCCTATCTCATTGCATGGAGCATAATGAAGATGCTTGTACCGAAATACAGAAAGATAGAAGCATAATCCATAATACCAAAATTCTATAATTCAGATGGTGTCAGAAGCGAACTTCTGACACCATCTATCTTTTTCAGGAACAACCTGTCTTATTCCTGCAGCATGAAGCTTCCCTATAATTCTGGCCATATAATATAACGTCAGTTCGACGAAATTTATTAAATATAATTAATGTATATTAGTAAAATAGCGAAAGTTTTTTTGTGTATTTGAATAAGCAGACACATCAAAACCACAAAAACAATCGCTATGATGATCGCCGATGACAAAATTACTGAAATTTTCTGTATGGCAGATTACTTTTGCAGAATATA
>JAMPAT010000042.1 GCA_023667095.1 Bacteroidales bacterium | reverse complement strand
TGGTTCCTCTCGCCGCTGCTGCGTGATATCATTTCGCAGATGAATCCGGCAAGGAACATCTGCACTCCGATAATGGCGGCAAGGAGGGCGAGGTAGAAGAGCGGCTGGTCTGTGACGGCCCTGAAGCGGAGACCGTTTGCCTGCTGGATGACCTTGTCTATGATAAGCCATACGGCAATGATTCCTCCTGCAAGGAATGTAAGCATTCCTGTGAAGCCGAAGAAGTGCATTGGCTTTTTCCCGAATCATCGGTTCATCAGCGTCCTGGTGCTTTCCTCTTACAGAGGCAGGCCATAGTTGTGCTTTATTTCAGCCATTACAAACATACTGGTGATTGAACCGAGTGAATCGATTCCTCCGAGGACATTCAGGATGAATTCCTGATAGTATTTCATGTCTGGAGCATTTATCTTCAGGAGGTAGTCGTACTTACCGGAGACATTATAGCACTCTGTTACTTCAGGAACTTTCCTGATCATTGAGCAGAAATTTTCTGCAATCTCCTTGTTTAGTCTTATAAGTTTTACTGAGCAGTAGACAGTAAAGCCCCTGTTAAGCTTGCCTGCATCCAGAACGGCTATGTATTTCTTGATGTATCCTTCCTTTTCCAGCCTTTTCAGCCTTTCAAATACTGGCGTGTTTGACAGATTTACCCTTGAGGCAAGTTCCTTTGTCGTAAGCCGTCCATTTTCCTGTATGATTCTTAGAATCTGTATGTCTGTGCGGTCCAAAGTATCCATATGGTCAGAATAAAATTCTTTTTTATTGTGTGCCTGGCATTATTAATATGTCAGATTTTCCAAACATACCTGCAATTATAGCTAAATTTTCTAAAAAACAATGTGCTATTGGATTAAAATGCCAGATATCCTATTTTTGTCATGCGGATGTTTCTATTAACTATTAAAAGTAAGATTATAACAATGGCGGCAGCAGAATATCATTTTGAGACATTACAGCTTCATGCTGGGCAGGAAGAGGCAGATATTGCGACAGGTGCACGTGCTGTACCTATTTATCAGACTACCTCGTATGTGTTTGAAAATTCAATGCAGGCTGCTGCCAGATTTGCTTTGGAGGATCCTGGAAATATATACGCAAGGCTTACTAACCCTACCCAGGATGTGCTTGAGCAGAGGATAGCTGCCCTGGAGGGAGGGATAGCTGCCTTGGCTGTAGCATCGGGTGCGGCAGCTGTAACCTATGCATTGGAGAATATTCTTCGTCCCGGTGACCACATCATTGCAGCAGACAACATGTATGGCGGTTCATTCAATCTGATAACGCATACTCTTGCCCAACAGGGAATATGCAATACCATTCTTGATGTCAATGACCTTGATGCCCTGGAAAAGGCAATCCGTCCGGAGACAAAGGTCATCTATGCCGAGACATTCGGTAATCCTAATTCAGATGTCACGGATATGGACGGCATATCTGAAGTTGCGCATAGGCACAATATACCATTCATTATAGACAGTACATTTGCTACTCCATATCTGGTGAGGCCGATAGAGCATGGAGCTGATATTATAATCCATTCTGCCACTAAATTCATCGGAGGGCATGGGACAAGCCTTGGAGGAGTTATTGTTGATGGCGGAAAGTTCGACTGGAAGGCAGTACCGGGAAAGTTCCCTACAATTGCAGAACCGGATCCAAGCTATCATGGGGCCGTCTTTGCAGATGTCGCCGGGTCAGCTGCATTCGTTACCAGGGTCAGGGATGTGATTTTGCGGGATACAGGGGCTGCTATTTCTCCATTCAATGCCTTCCTGCTTCTCCAGGGGCTTGAAACATTGTCCTTGCGTATTGAGAGACATGTTGAAAATGCGTTGAAAGTTGTGGAATATCTTTCGGGCCATCCAAAGGTGGCAAAGGTCAACCATCCGTCCCTTGAGTCACACCGCGACAACGGACTTTACAAAAAATATTATCCTGAAGGTGCCGGTAGCATATTTACCTTTGAAATAAAGGGTGGCCAGGAGGAAGCCTGGAAATTTATAGATTCGCTCAAAATCTTCTCTCTCCTTGCAAATGTGGCTGATGTGAAGAGCTTGGTAATTCATCCGTATACAACAACGCATTCGCAGATGACGCATGAAGAACTGGAGCAGCAGCATATTACGCCTTCAACAGTACGCCTGTCAATAGGTATAGAGCATATAGATGACATTATTGCCGATCTGGAGCAGGCATTTGAAAAAATATAGGAATAAAAACCCTATTTTTGTGCAAAAGATATTATTGATATGAGCGTTGCTTCATTTTTAAAGGAATCTGCTGGAACAGCATTCTCGTTCGAGGTGCTTCCGCCTGTAAGAGGCAGGGGGATTGATGAATTGTACAGGAGCGTAGAACGGCTGATGCCATACAGTCCGGCGTATATAAATATCACTACACACAGGAATGAGGTTGTCTACAGGGAACTTCCGGACGGGACTTTCCAGAGGTCTTCTGAGAAAGTGCGTCCAGGGTCCGTAGCCATAGCAGCCGCATTGAGGGGGAAATTCGGTGTGGTTACTGTTCCGCATGTGATATGCAGCGGATTTACAGCTGATGAACTGGAGAATGAACTTATAGATTTGACATATCTTGACATCAATGACCTGCTTGTCCTGAGGGGTGACCGTGCGAAAGGTGAAAACAGATATGTGCCGACACCGGGCGGGCATGCGCATGCAGTGGAACTGTGCCGTCAGATCACTGATTTCAACAGTGGAAAAATGTGTGACGGAAAGGAGTACGGACCGCTTGACCGTCCGTTTTCTTTCGGTGTGGCGGGCTATCCGGAGAAACATGAGGAGTCCATGAATTCGGACGTGGATATAGAATACCTGAAACAGAAGGTGGAGGCAGGGGCCGAATATGTTGTGACACAGATGTTCTTTGACAATGAAAAATATTTCAGCTTTGTGAAAAGGTGCAGGGAAGCAGGTATAGACGTCCCGGTTGTACCTGGAATCAAGCCGTTGACTTCGTTGACACAGCAGGTACTTCTTCCCAAGACCTTCCATATAGATTTGCCGATGCCTCTCGCGAAGGAACTGATGAAGTGCCGGAGCAATGATGATGTCAAGGCTTTGGGAGTGGAATGGGGAGTGCATCAGGCCATGGAACTGAAGGCTGCCGGTGTCCCAAGCATACATTTTTACTCAATGAACGCAGTGGCGAGTGTTGAAGCCATTGCCAGAAAAGTCTATTGATGCCTTCATGATAGGATATGACAGGATTAAAGGAATTGATTAGGGAACGTGTCCTCGTGCTTGATGGAGCGATGGGGACTATGATACAGCGGGCCGGTGCCGGTGGAGGCAACAATGACATGCTGGCAATTACCCAGCCCGAAGTGATAGCCGCAATCCACAGAGGCTATCTTGAGGCAGGTGCCGATATAATTGAGACCGACACTTTCAATGCACAGAGGATTTCACAGGCGGACTACAACACTGCGGACAGAGTAAGGGAGATGAACCTTGCTGCAGCATCAATTGCAAGGAGGGAGGCCGACCGTATGACACGGTTGACACCATGGAAACCTCGTTTTGTCGCAGGCTCAGTCGGTCCGACAGGGAAGACTGCGTCGCTTTCTCCGGATGTGGAGGATCCTGCATATAGGGTTGTCGGCTTTGATGAACTGTATGATGCATACAGGGAGCAGATTGAAGCACTTGTGGAAGGCGGAGTTGACATGATTCTTGTGGAGACGGTATTTGACACCCTTAATGCAAAGGCAGCCGTTGTTGCCGCACATGATGTGATAGGAGGTGCGGACCTTGATGTTCCTGTCATGGTGTCAGTTACGGTTGCAGACAAGGCCGGAAGAATCCTTTCCGGACAGACAGTCGAGGCGTTTCTTGCATCTGTTGCCGGGATGGGGATATTCTCTGTCGGGCTTAACTGCTCTTTCGGTGCAGGTGAAATGTTGCCTTTCATTGAGGAATTGTCAGTGAATGCTCCTTTTTATGTGAGTGTACATCCGAATGCCGGAATGCCGGATGAACTTGGTGGATATAGCCAGACTCCGGAAATCATGGCGGAAAACATGAGACCATATCTGGAGCGCAGGCTTGTGAATATAGCCGGTGGCTGCTGCGGGACTACTCCGGAACATATTGCTGCTATCTCTGCCTTGGTAGACAGCATGTATGGAACAGGTGTCCCGCAGGCTGGCCATTTGCTGTCTGACATGTGTGTGCGTGTACCTGGGAATGGGAATGTAGCATGGCTGTCCGGAATAGATGCCTTCTATGACAGAGGTGTGTTCATCAATGTCGGGGAACGCTGCAATGTTGCCGGCAGCCGCAAATTCTTGCGTCTCATAAAGGAAAAATCATATGAAGAGGCTATTGACATAGCTGCGGCACAGGTGCGTGACGGAGCTATGGTCATTGATATCAA
This sequence comes from Bacteroidales bacterium, assembly GCA_023667095.1. Classification (GTDB taxonomy): domain Bacteria; phylum Bacteroidota; class Bacteroidia; order Bacteroidales; family UBA932; genus Cryptobacteroides. The sequence goes on along the minus strand of JAMPAT010000042.1, from coordinate 4,061 downwards.
TATGGATGATGCGATGCTGGATGCCTCTGCTGAGATGACGCATTTCCTGAATCTTATTGCTTCGGACCCGGATATATCACGTGTGCCTATAATGGTTGATTCGTCCCGTTTTGAGGTTATAGAGGCGGCCTTGAAATGCATCCAGGGCAAGGCTATTGTGAATTCGCTGTCCTTGAAAGAGGGGGAGGATATGTTCCTTGAGAGGGCAGCAAGGGTGAAGGAACTTGGTGCTGCACTTGTTGTCATGGCTTTTGACGAGCAGGGGCAGGCCACTTCGTATGAGAGGAAGATACAGGTGTGCGGACGTGCCTACAGGCTGTTGACGGAACGCCTTGGCTTTAATCCGCGAGATATAATATTTGACCCGAATATACTTACGGTAGCAACCGGAATGAAGGAACATGACAGGTATGCACTTGATTTTATTGATGCATGCGCATGGATTCATAAGAATCTACCTTATGCAAAGGTCAGCGGCGGTGTCAGCAACCTGTCGTTTTCTTTCAGGGGAAACAATTACCTCCGTGAGGCAATGCATGCTGTTTTCCTGTATCATGCAATATCAGCACAGATGGATATGGCTATCATAAATCCGTCTTCGGCTGTGACATATGAGGATATCGATATAGAGCTTCGCGAGGCTTTGGAAGATGTTATCCTGTGCAGGAAGGAGGATGCTGTGGAGCGTCTTATGGATATGGCAGGGAAATTCAGGGATGCCTCCGATGCAAGACAAGTGGATGAAGCTGACCGTTCTGTTGTCCCTGTCGGGGAGAGGTTGTGTATGGCTTTGCAGCGTGGTGACGACAAGTTCCTCCAGGAAGACCTGGAGGAGGCCCTTTCCAGTTATCCTGCTCCCTCGGCCATCATTGAAGGACCTCTTATGCAAGGAATGACTGCTGTCGGTGAACTGTTCGGGGCCGGCAAGATGTTTCTTCCACAGGTTGTAAAGACTGCGAGGACAATGAAACGTGCCGTGGAGATATTGCGCCCATATATAGAAAGTTCGAAGTCAGATGACGGTTCTGTGTCAAGGGGCGTTTACCTTATGGCTACGGTCAAGGGTGATGTCCATGACATTGGCAAGAATATCGCCGGAGTTGTCCTGGCATGCAATAATTTCGAGGTCATAGACCTTGGTGTGATGGTGCCGGCTGAGACCATTGTCCGTGAAGCCATTGAGAATAATGTTGATTTCATCGGTCTCAGCGGATTGATTACTCCTTCTCTGGATGAAATGTGCAATGTGGCAAGAAAACTTCGTGAAGCTGGTGTCTGCAAGCCTCTCTTCATCGGTGGGGCCACGACATCAGAGCTCCATACCGCTGTGAAGATTGCTCCTTTGTATGGCGGCCCTGTGTTCTATGTCAAGGATGCGGCCCAGAATCCGGTTATTGCGACACGTCTGCTCGGACCGGAGAGTGAGAGCCTGGTAAATGAACTTTACGACAGCCAGGAGCGGCTCCGGAGAAGTTACAGCAGGGATATGGAGCATGCTACCTTCTCCTGTACAGGAAGGCTGGAAATCGAATGGAAGAATGAACGTCTCTGTACACCATCATTCATAGGGCTCCGTGTCCTTGATGAAATTCCTGTGTCGGAGGTCCGGGAATATATTAACTGGATATATTTTTATCACCTCTGGGGCGTGAAGCCAGGTTCTGCAGAGGCGGAGGAAGTCCGAAATGAAGCTGAATCCATGCTTGACAGTTTTTCAGGCAAATATGGAATGAGGGCAGAACTGGGATTTTTCCGTGCTTTTTCACGTGGGGACAGCATTGTGCTCCAGCATCCGGCCGGATGCCCTTGCTGCAGTCATGCAGGTGATTATGCCGGAAATCCCGGATGTACTGTAATCGCAACTCCGCGCCAGAGTGCTCCGAATGATGATGGGATCATGTTGTCACTTGCAGATTTTGTTGCACCTGAGGAATATCGTGACCACGTGGGTGTTTTTGCAGTGACTGTACCTGAGGCTTTTGTCTGTGACCTGGAGGCTTTGAAGTCTTCAGATGACAGCTATGCTTCCATTATGATGCAAGGGCTTGGAGACCGTCTGGCAGAGGCGGCAAGTGAGTATCTGCATATGAAGATTCGTAGGGAACTGTGGGGATATGCTCCGGATGAGAACTTGACTGTCAAGGAGATGTGTTCAGCCAAATATTCCGGCATCCGTCCGGCAGTGGGTTATCCGTCTTTGCCTGGACAGAAGACAATATTCAAGCTGGCTGAGTTGCTTGACTTCAGTTCGGTAGGTATCTCCCTTACAGAAAATGGCGCAATGTATCCACAGTCGTCAGTATGTGGACTTTATCTGGCCAGTCCGCATTCGCGGTATTTCGTGGTGTAGTTTTCCTGCTTGTGTGCTCCTGTTGCCATGTGTCTTCCTGTCTGCAATGAGCGGATGTATTCCAGGCTTCGCATCTACAATATTTTGCAGGCTATGGCAGCACATGCCTCGGCATCTGCGAGGGCATGATGATGGTTTGTAAGGGCATATCCACATGCTTCAGCTACTGTCTGCAGCTGGTGATTTGGCAGGCTGCAGCCGAAATGTCTGCGTGAAGCGCAGAGCGTGTCATGGAATATGTAACCGGGATAGTTCATGCGATAGACCCTAAATACTGATTTCAGGCAATTTTCATCGAAACGGCTGTTGTGCGCGACGAATGGCAGGTCCAGGCTTTCCATACCTTCTTCTCCAGCCAGTGTTCTTTCCATTTCTGTCCATACAGAAGGGAAGCATTGTGCATCGCGTGTTTCTTCTTCCGTTATTCCGTGCACTCTCTGGCAGAACCATTTGTAGTACTCCGGTTCCGGACGTATGAGGCTGTAGAAACTCTTTACAATCTTTCCGTCCCTTACCAGTACTGCGCCTATGCTGCAGACACTGGATGGGCATTCGTTTGCTGTCTCAAAATCTATTGCTATGAAATCTTTCATCCTTTTGTACAATGTCTGTTTCCACGTGCCGGCATCGGGATGTTGAAAATTTTTTACTCCAAATCTGCATCACAAGTGGATTTCCGGATGCAAATATAGCTCACTTTTGTGCTAAATTGGGGTACAGATATGATTAATGTTGATAAAAACAGGGAAATGATTCCAAAACTTTGCTATATTTGCAGGCCAATTCAAAAGGAGAGATGCTCGAGTGGTTGAAGAGGCACGCCTGGAAAGCGTGTAGTCGCCTAAAGCGGCTCACGGGTTCGAATCCCGTTCTCTCCGCAACAGTAAAAAAGAAATGCGCGAAAGTTTACTTTCAGCGCATTTCTTTTTTACTGTTGCATCGCCCCGCCGCAGGCGGGACGGGATGTCGGAGCGGCTTTGCCGCGACGAAATCCTGGAGAGAACGTAGTTCCCGTTGCGTGATGTCGGAGCGGCTTTTGCCGCGACGAAATCCTGAGAAACCATTATCTCACCGCATGATGCAGTAACAACTTTCTTCGCAACGAAAGTTTTTTGAGAACTCCGTCCGTTTGAATGATGCATGAGCTTCCTTATGCAGCAGTGCAATTCAGAGAGTCCATCACCTCTTCTGGTATACTTTTGCAATTTTTTTCTATGCTATGAACAGTAACGCTGGCATTCAACGGGCCATTATGGTTGACATATCAGTATGATATCATTGTCTGTCAGAGTTTAGCCTTCGTAATCTTATATGACTTCTCCTCTGTTCTAGGAAATGGCGTATTGTCTGTCCAGTTCGTTGATCATGTCTATGATGAAATGTTGGATATTACCTGTCGAAAAGCTACGCTATGGCCCAGGCTTGTTTCGCCATGTTCTCAACCTGTGACTTCCTCGGCTTTGATGCCTGTGCCTTTATGCGATGTATCTGACGGATTACAGCATGGCAATTTCCCCTGCCTGCAGACCAGTGATTTTGGCAATCTGCCCCACAGTCAGCCCCTCGGCCTTCATCGTCTTTGCCATCTCAAGGATGCTTTCCTTACGGCCTTCCTTCCGACCTTTTGCCTCACCCTCAGCCAACCCTTCAAGCCTCCCCTCCGCCAGTCCTTCCTGTCTGCCTTTCCTGTAGTTCTCAGAAATGGCGTACT
>JAMPAT010000041.1 GCA_023667095.1 Bacteroidales bacterium | reverse complement strand
TGGCCGGAAAATCCAAAATAAGGGCATAGTAGCATTATAGGTATAATCAGCTTGCCGTGTCACAGGCAATGCAAAAAAAAGAAAAGGGGAACCGAAGTTCCCCACGGATCAATTAATTTTGTGTTGCAATGTATAACCAACTGACCCGTGAGCAAAGATACGCAATATATCTGGGAATACAAGAATGCAGAAGCCAAAGTACTATTGCCCGGCAGATAAAAATGTAGTGTCAAGATAGAATCGCAACACTGCATTGGCAGATAAAAAAGTTTGAGAGTTGCTTTATCTGACGGAAAATTCTACATTTGTATCCTCGCTCTGGAGCCAGGAACCTGCCGGTAATGATATGCAGCTGCCTTATGCTGAGGAAACACCATCGGGATTCTCCACAGGTCCGCCATGGCTGGATGAGGGAATATGACCATTTAATGACACTATAATGAAAACCAACAAGTTTATCCTTGCCCTTGATCAGGGCACAAGCAGTTCGCGTGCAATCCTCTTTGACGAGACTGGTACCGTAGTCGCATCTGCACAGAAAGAGTTTACACAGATTTTTCCAGAGTCAGGATGGGTTGAACACAATCCTCAGGAAATATGGTCCTCGCAGGCATCTGTTATAGCGGAGGCTATTGCATCAGTCGGGATAAACGGCCGTAACATAGCAGGCATAGGTATCACAAACCAGAGGGAGACCACAATTGTCTGGGAGGCAGCGACCGGAAAACCTGTCTATAATGCCATTGTGTGGCAAGACCGCAGGACTTCTGCATATTGCGACAGACTAAAGAAAGACGGCAAGACTGGCATGATACGCCAGAAGACAGGCCTTATGATAGATGCGTATTTCAGTGCGACCAAGGTGAGATGGATACTGGAAAATGTCCCTGGTGCGCGTGACAGGGCAGAGCGCGGTGAACTCCGTTTTGGTACTGTCGATACCTGGCTTATTTGGATGCTCACAAGGGGAGAGGTACATGTGACAGATGTCAGCAATGCATCAAGGACAATGCTTTTCAACATACATGACCTCAAATGGGACATGGAACTTCTCGAACTGTTCGGGATTCCGGAATCAATGATGCCTCAGGTGAAGTCTTCGAGCGAAGTCTATGGCTACACGAAGACGACTATATTTGCCCATGAAGTCCCGATTGCAGGAGTTGCAGGAGATCAGCAGGCTGCCCTTTTCGGACAGCTTTGCGTGGAGCCTGGAGCTGTGAAGAACACATACGGTACAGGATGTTTCCTGCTTATGAACAGCGGAGACAAGCCTATAATGTCATCGAACAACCTTATTACAACTGTAGCCTGGAAAATTGCTGACAAGGTGACATATGCACTTGAGGGAAGCATATTTGTGGCTGGTTCTGTTGTGCAATGGCTGCGTGACGGACTTGGTGTGATACGCTCTTCTTCAGAAGTAGAGGAACTTGCAGCAAGCGTTCCTGATAATGGCGGAGTGTATTTTGTACCGGCATTGACCGGGCTTGGTGCGCCTTACTGGGACCAGTATGCGCGTGGAGGAATATATGGTCTTAGCCGGGGAACTACCGCAGCCCATATCGCACGTGCTGCACTTGAAGGAATCGCTTTCCAGACAATGGATATCGTAAATGCGATGCAGAAAGATGCCGGAGTTGCATTATGTGAGCTGAAAGTGGACGGAGGGGCATCACGCAACAATCTTCTGATGCAGTTCCAGGCAGATATCCTCGGTACTGAGGTAATACGTCCGAAGGTGACTGAGACCACTGCGCTCGGTGCTGCATATCTTGCCGGCCTTGCAGTAGGCTACTGGAAGGACATCGACCAGATACGGGAGCAATGGGAGGCCGATATGAGGTTCTCCCCAACAGCCGGACAGGATGAAATGGACAGGGTGAAGACCGGATGGGCAGAAGCTGTCAGGCGTACCCTTACAGAAAAAGACTGATATTTATTATTGGTTAAGCTCAAGTGAGATAAGGCAAGTGCCCGATCCTTGTGAGCGTAGGCAAAGTTATAATAGACGACTTGATATGGAAACAACATTGATGATAAAATGTGTCTTTGAATTCATCGGCACAATGGTACTGATACTTCTTGGCGACGGTGTTGTCGCCTCAAACGCCCTGAACCGGTCCAAGGGACAGAATGGGGGTTGGGTTGTGATAACAATGGCATGGGGATTCGCTGTCATGTGCGGAGTATTCATCTCCGGTCCTTATTCCGGAGCGCATCTGAATCCTGCTGTCTCTATCGGCCTTGCAGCTGCAGGACATTTCGCATGGGCAAATGTACCTGGATATATATTGGCCCAGATGCTCGGAGGATTTGCCGGTGCACTTCTTGTCTATGTATTCTATAAAGACCATTTTGACGATACGGAAGATCCGGAGAGCAAGCTTGCGGTCTTCTGCACCATGCCGGCAATACCGAATGTGTGGAGAAATTTTTTCTGTGAATTTCTTGGTACATGGCTCCTTGTCTTTGTCATACTTTCATTTGACACTGCAGGAAACACCCCGGAGGTCGGGATGGGAAGCATCGGCAGCTTCCCTGTGACCATGCTTATAATGGCAATAGGAATGTCACTTGGAGGAACTACAGGATATGCAATAAATCCAGCCAGGGATCTTGCCCCGAGGATTGCACATGCCCTGTTGCCGATAAAGGGCAAGAGGGACAGCGGATGGAGCTATAGCTGGGTACCTGTTGCAGGCCCTGTCGCAGGTTCGGCCTTTGCTGCCTTGACTGCCGTGGCGCTGTTCTGATGCAGATTTGGGAGGCAGTCTATTATTCCTTGAGCCTGGAGTCGATTATGATTGTGACAGGGCCATCGTTTATCAGCGAGACCTGCATATCTGCTCCGAAGACACCCTGCTGGACTTTTCTGCCGAGTGACTCTGACAGCAGGTCACAATATCCCTGATAAAGGGGAACTGCCGTCCCATGTCCTGCTGCACGGATATATGACGGACGGTTCCCTTTTTTTGTCGAGGCCGTAAGGGTGAACTGGGACACTGCGATTATATCCCCTGCGATGTCTTTTACAGACCTGTTCATAACTCCGTTTTCATCATTGAATATGCGCAGGCCTGCAGTTTTCGATGCCAGCCATGCCACGTCTTCCTCCTTGTCCCCGTCTTCGACACCTACAAGAACAAGAAGTCCGTTTCCTATTGAGGCGACAGTCTGGCAGTCAATGCTCACTGATGCTGACTTGACTCTCTGTATGACGATTCTCATTATGTTAAAGTATTTCTTTAAGGGCTTTGGTCAGCTGGTCCTTTGATGTTAGGTGTATTCCCTTGATGCCCAGTGCTTCTGCGGCCTTGGTGTTTCTCAATGTGTCATCAATGAACACACATTCTTCGGCCTTCAGTCCATATCTGTCAAGGAGAATCCTGTATATTTCAGGATCCGGCTTAATCATTTTCTCCTCTCCGGAGACAACTATTCCCTCAAGCAGCGAAAGTACGGGGTAGGTGTCCCTCACCAGCGCAAATGTCTCCGCTGCCCAGTTTGTCAGTCCGAATAACCTGTATCCATTGTCTTTAAGTCCTTTGACAATCTCATACATCCCTTCAATCTGGCCTCCCATCATTTTCAGCCATTCCGTGTGGTACATCCTTATTTCCTTTTCCCATTCAGGGTGAACAGCAATCAGCTCCTTGACTCCCTCCGAAAATGGCTTGCCTGCATCAAGTGCTGCGTTCCACTGCGGTGTGCAGATGTTGTCAATAAACCATTGCGCCTTTTCCGTGTTGCCGAAATAAGGGTCAAATACATAATGCGGGTTCCAGTCCAGGAGAACTCCTCCGAAGTCAAATATTACATTCTTTATCATAAACTGTTAATTAATGGCTGCAAAGATAGAAAAATGCTGCGTTTAATCCCTATCTTTGTGGAAAGGCGCAAAAGGTTGCCTGAAATTATGCACGAAGGCTGGATTGACTGTTGTTCCAACTGCATCGTTGACTGGAACTGCATTTTGTTGGAATCGTGAAAATAACTAAATATCAATAATATGAATATCATCAAAAACATCAAGCTCCCTGTCGTCGGATATGACCCGCGGCAAAAGACCTATTCTGTACTTTATAATGACAAGGCATATACCGTCCGGCAGACTGGCATGGAAAAGCTCGACCATTTACAATGCCGGATAAGCATCTCGGGTGACGAGACTACAATTACGCAGGAGATAGATTCATATTACAGGGCCGGTGCTGTCAGGCGTTTCAAGGTCAAGAACAATCTGCTTGAATCGGCTGGAGTATATGAACTGGTTGATGAAACCGGTTTCATTGCCTATCTGTACGGTGCCAATGAGCATCTGTTTTTCAAGGGGAAGGAACTCCTGTGCAACGTCCAGTCGACAAGCGGGACAATACCATACGTTGTCCTGAGGAATGTCCCTGCAATTACAGGAACTCCTTTTTCCGTTACAAGGCAGTTTGTTGAGGACCTTTTCGAGGGCACAATGCTTGCCGGAGAAGGAATAATAGACCTGATACTGGATGACGGGATGGAGGATTCGTTTGAGGTGAAATGCTATGAATGGCTTGTCTCGCAGACCATGAAGCTTGGAAACAGTGAACTTGAAACTTTCCTTGACTGTGTCCGTGACCGTTGCCTGCATGTGCTTGAAGCTACCACCCTGCTTATTGAATGTGCCCCTGACGAAGCACCTATATTTGAAAGCCGTCTGACACTCCTTATCGAACATACAGGCTATGCGCGTGAGGCAATGAAACACGTGAATGACAGGAGTGTTGAGGAATATATCAACGATTTCTACAGTAAGCTGCGCAAATCCGGATTCATCTTTCATCCTACTGTACAGTTCTGTATCGCGACATATCTGCTTAGGCTGGAGCCTGACCTGATGAGTGCCAAGATCGGTGACCTGTTTGAAATCATCAATTCCAGGGGAACATCATACTGGATGCGCGAACCTTTCCGCACTGAACTGGTGAAGCAGCTTGAGAACTATATCAAGTTTGCAGAACAGGAAGTCAAGAAGACACACAACCAGTCTGAACTGAAAAAGAATATTTTCCGCTCTCTTGCCATCCAGCTTCTCCTTGTGGATGACGAGGAGGAATTCATAGATGTACAGCTCAACAGGGCTATGTTCTACCGCTATGCTTCGTGGCTGAAATTCGCCAATGTCAGGAGGATGTGCAACGGGGCATTCTATTCGCTCCTGGATATGCTGAAGAGCAAATTCACATGTGCTCTCGGTGAGATTGACAAGGATCTGGTTTCATGCCAGATAGACAACTGGTTCAACTGTCAGCAGGTGGACAGCACAATCAGGGCTACATATTCGGGAAAAGATCTTTCACTCGTTATTTCAGACGGGAAGATATGCATCAGGCCCAACGGGATGGATGATAACCTCAAGTCGGTGATGGAGTCGGACGAGCCTTTGTGGCAGGGGCTTGACATATTGCTTGAAAGGCAATTCACATCCAATCTTCCTGTAAAGGAAAAGAAGGGAAAGGATATGATGAACTGGCTCGGGAAGGCCTGGACTATAATAGAGAACAGCCTGTTTGAAGAGGAAAGGACTGTTGTCAATCCGCAGACAAAACTGAAGGTATTTCCGCCAGTAGGAGAGGAGGTACTTGCATATATCTATGGTCAGGATGAGGAAAATCCGGACATTTTCCATTGCCGTATCCATGATGATGACAAGGGATATATAGGAGAAGGTGTCATATCGATTCATTCTGATGAAAGCCGCTCAGGCATGGTTGCATATAAGGTCAATCCGGAGACAGGATATTTCATGTCACCGGAAGGAAATCCGTATCTGTTTGAGATGAAAGTCGTTGAACAGCAGGAGAACGGGATTTTTGTCCTTGACATGAAGGAACTTATAGACAACAGAATCCGTGAGGAGAAGCCAGACTATTCGATGACATGCATAATAGGTGCTGCATATCGTGAAGGAGGGTATGCACTTGCTGTCACGGATGCCGGGCTTCCGGTGTATTTCAAGTACAATCCTGAAGAGGCAGAACTGCATTCCGGTGAGATTGTGGAGGTGTTGAGGAATGACAAGAACTACTTTTCGGCAAACGGGTTTATCCAGGCGGTCTATAACAGGAAATCAGATCGGCAGTTCAGTGTCGCTGATGCGTTCCGGAACCTTGTGGATGACATTTATGTGGATGAATTCATACCGGAAGAGGATGATGTGTATTCTGAGGTCATGCTGGAGAGGACCCATGTCATTGAACTCCTGAATATAATAGAACGTATTGCTTCGATTGAAACAGATTCGCATATAGTGTATTCCTACCTCGGGTTTGCGAAGATGCTTGCAAGGCTTATCGGGGCTGACGACAAGATACGCCTCTATGGAAGCCAGATGAAGATAGCGCAGATGCTTCATCGTTATGCTGTCACTAATGATATTGATGAACAGGAACTTATCCGTCTGCAGGAATTCAATGCCGACCTGGTGAACTCGAATGCGTTCCTGAAAGACCGCCTGCTGCAGCTGCGTATCCTGAAATGCATGAACAGGGAGAATGACAGCTGGCTCAGCGGTATGATTGAATATACTGACAATGACTTCCTTAAACGGCTTGCGTCACTTGTGTTCTCCTACAATGTCCTGTCCGGGGCTGGGCTTGATACGGATGAAATCAAGTCCAAGATAAAGAAGGAACTGAACCTGAAAGGCCGTGATGCATACATCAAGATGTATGAAAAGGCAGAGGGAGAGGATGTTGAGTGGAAAATCAGCATTGTCTATCCTGCAGAGTCGAAAGTTCCTAACCTTGAAAAGCAGACCAAGGTCATACTGAAGGAAATATGTGCATTCCTTAACCGTAATGGAGGCACCCTCTATCTCGGAGTAAATGACAATGGTGGCGGAGAGGGACTGGCTGAGGATATGAAACACCCTCAGTTCAAGGACAGCCGTGACAAATATGACCTGTATGTAAGGAACAATATAGTTGCTTCACTCGGGCTTCATGCGAGCCATTGTGTAAAGGCTCATTTCGAGGATGATGCGAGGGGACGCGACATATATGTGCTTGAAATAGAGCCTTGTTACGAGCCGGTCAAGCTTGACGGGTATTATTATGAACGGCAGGGCAGTTCCTCGAGGAGGGTGCCTGACAGCTATGTGAAGGAGTTTCTTGAAAACCGGGCTGTCGAGCGTAACCGCTGGCTTCAGTCCAATGGAGTCCAGGACGGTGATGTCCTTGCCCCTGAAGACTATGGCGCAACAAGGAGTTCGGATGCTGGAACTCCTGTAGTAGCCAAATCGGTTGACACGATAGCTACAGGGAGGATAAGGAATAATGTGCTGCACAACTATGAGGACGGATATACGATACCGGAAGCATATATCCAGTTCTCCAAAAACGGAAAATACAGGATAAATACGGATGACCTCTATGACGAGGAGGACTATATGCTGACACTGGCAATTCATCAGGAAGATGCCAAGGGGTATCTGATGCTTGTCTATGACGATTTCACTGTTGTAAAGATACCGCTCGATGAACTTCTGAAAAAAGAACGTGGTAAGGAATTCAACCGTTATGCGGATGCTTCCGTAGTCTTTGCATGTCCTGCTTCTGACGATGACATACTTTTCCTTGACTGCCGGTATAAGGGCATCGGATATTTCCGTCTACAGGATGTTCGCGACATTGACGAGGGTTCAATTACAAGTCCTGGAGAGGCACCTTTTGATGTGCAGTGCGATGAAATTGTTGGCTGTGAGGTTATTCCAGGAATGCATCGTGGAGAATTGTCCAAAAGTCTGACTGACAGAAAACGTATCGGCTACAACTGGGCCGGTGCAGACCGCCGCACAATATCAGCTCTTGGGAAACTTGGCATAAAATGTTGAGAAACGGCTATAATGTGCTTAAGTAACTCTTTGAAAATAACTTGGTATTTTGTTTGTCTTTTCATTTTCTTTGAACTTCCTTGTCAGTCATGTAGCCCGCTACACTTCTTTCTCCGAAGTCCAGATGATTCCGAAAATCCTTCACAAAATTTTGCCAACTTATTTTTTATCATCACCAGAAATAAATTTTTCAGACAGATTCTGATTATATTTGCAGCCAGTGATGGCAGATAGATATGAAAGATAAGAAAGTAACTATCTATGATGTGGCGGCTTTGGCAGGTGTCTCGAAAGGTACTGTCGACAGGGTGGTCTATAACCGTGGCCGCGTCTCTGAGAAGACTGCGGCAACAGTGCGTGATGCAATTGAGAAGTTGGGATATAACCCAAACCTGTTCGCTTCTGTGCTGGCTTCCGGAAAGAAATATGTGATTGCCTGCCTTTTGCCAAAATTTACTGAAGGCCAGTATTGGGAGGAAATCTACAACGGTTTCATGCAGGGGGCGGAATCTGTGAAGTCATTTAATATTGTTCCTGTAGTGGAACTGTATGACCAGTACGATGAACTTTCTTTCATTGCAGCCTGTGACCGTGTGCTTGGCCAGAATCCGAGCGGTGTCATATTCCATCCGTTTTTTCCGTCGGCGTCATCGAAATTCTCGGCAAAACTGTATGAACAGCATATTCCATATGGCTTTGTAGATGGAAGGATTGACGACCCTCATTATATTGTCTATTGCGGAGTGGACCTTTACCAGAGCGGACTGTTCGGAGCATTCCTGCTGACTGACAGGGAGAAACCTGATGATGTGCTGATTGTCAGGATACGGAGGGACAGGCAGTACAAGTCGGACCCGACATACAACCGAAGAAACGGTTTCCTCGAATATATAGGGCAGAAGAATCCGGAATGTACAGTCCATACAATCTTTGTCAATCCTAACAGCACAGAGGAAATCAACAGTACCCTTTCCGATTTTTTTTCCGCAAATCCGCAGGTGAAGCATGTGATAATGCTGAATTCCCGTGTGCATCTGATTGCTGACTACATGAATGCGCATCCATCTCCTGGCAGGGTGGTGGTCGGCTTCGATGATTTGTCGGACAATGTGGCTGCCCTTGTTGACGGTGCAGTTGATTTTCTTGTCACGAGGCGTATCTCAATGCAGTCTTTCAATGTGGTGACAGCCCTTGCTGACTATCTTCTTAAGGGGGTAAAGCCGCATAGGCGCGACAACTACATGCATATTGATGTCTTGACGCGCTATAATCTTGACCGGAGCTGATGTACAGAGTGTTGTCCGCTATCTGTTTTGTGATTTTGATTCTTAGTTGTTTGTGGAGACATGTGGTTGGTTCCCAATGTATTGTTTTTTGCTACATTGGGAACTTTGCTGTTTTTCAATGTGCTGATTGACAAATGTTTGTGATGCTGTGTGGTTCTCAATGTACTGTTGATTTTGACGTTGGGAACTTTGTTGTTTTTCAAAGTGCTGATTGACAAATGTTTGTGATGCTGTGTGGTTCCCAATGTACTGTTGATTTTGACGTTGGGAACTTTGTTGTTTTTCAATGTGTTGATTGACAGGTGTTTGTGATGCTGTGTGGTTCCCAATGTACTGTTGATTTTGACGTTGGGAACTTTGTTGTTTTTCAATGTGTTGATTGATAGGTGTTTGTGATGCTGGTTGGTTCCCAATGTATTGTTTTTTGCTACATTGGGAACTTTGTTGTTTTTCAATGTACTGATTGACAAGTGTTTGTGATGCTGTGTGGTTCCCAATGTACTGTTGATTTTGACATTGGGAACTTTGTCGTTTTGTACTTCTGGTCTGCATTATACGTGGTGAAGGGCTGGTGGCTGTGCCAGATTGGTCTGAAGGCAGAGCCACCTTACATGCCTTGAATGCGCATTTCTCAAAGACAACATATAGCACCAAAAGTTGCATAGAAATAGACGAAGAACATCTTGGTGGATATCGCCGTTTCAGTGTACGCCATAGTTTTGGGTTATGTGAATTTCCATTAATTATATATAGGTGGCATTCAGCAGGTGCTCAAAATGCTTTATTGTGTTGAACGGATCACCTTATTTCTCTATGGGAACTTTTGGCAGGTACAGAAGCGGTGGAGGACAGCTAAATTTAATGATTTCAGATATTCAAATGGGAAATTTTGAGGTGCTTTCTTGCTTTATATATCATATACCTGTCTATTAGGCATTAACAGAACCTCATTTGCATTACTTGTCGACAATGGTCGTCAAAAAATATACAGGCTGTTAATAAAATTATATAGTGTCAAGATAGAAGTGCAACACTGATGGGGCTGCAGCCCCATCAGTGTT
>JAMPAT010000040.1 GCA_023667095.1 Bacteroidales bacterium | reverse complement strand
TGAGCGGAAGATGGTAGACCCCTGAGGCGTAGTAGACCACACGCTGGAAGAAGTCAGTATAGTGCTCATCCTGCACCTCGACGATGAAATGCGAGCCGTCCGCGCCACGGCAGATGAGGTCAAGAAGGCTCTTCTTCGAGTTCACCGTGTCACGGGGACGCTCACGGTCGCAGTATTCGACTATCTCATCTATGGTCACCTCCTCTGGCAGGAGGTGGTTCAGAAGTTCCTTGAGAAGATCCCTGTTTGAATGACAGGCGAAGACTGCCTTGAATCCGGCGTCCGAGATCAGAGGGACGTACTTCTTACTGTAGATTTCCATTGCATTTTGGCTTTAGTAGTTATTATTATATGAATACGATATCAACGGGGAGTCCGGAGGGACAGATTCCAAAGACCATGATGCCCTGCCGCCATCTTCTGTCCACTGCCAAAAGTAGCAATTACTTCAACACAGGCACCACAACACAAGGCCGCCAGATGAAGATTTTTCTTTTTCTTATAATTATTTTTTCTCTTTTTTAATGCTTTTTCTTTTTTTGTGTCTCTTTTCTTTATATGTAAAATTTCTGATTTCTTTTTTAAGCATAAGTGCGGTCAAGAAAGAACAGGTCAAAAGTTCATACAGAAATAACATCGACAGGGAAATTTCACTAAGTTTGCATTTATAACACCAAAGAATCAAGCATCATGAAAGCATCTGCAGCAATATACGTAAACCTTAAATTGAACATTTTACTCCTGGCACTTGGACTTGCCTTACCAGTATGCCTGTCCGCGCAGGACTACATACATACTGTTGACACAAAACCCATTGCAGCCAAAGTCACAGAAATCGGGGAAGAATATGTAATCTACCGGTCATACGACAACCCTGATGGTCCTGACTACAGGATTTCAACATGGAGAATACTTAGAATTGTATTTGAGAACGGGACTGAGAAGATATTTGCACATACTGGTCCATATGCAGTAAATCCATTTGATACTGCACCGTACTATGCCGCTCCAAGCTGCCATGGACATGCACTACGATATCATAACGGGCACTACTATTACGAGAATGAAAGGCTCAGGAATGAACAGATTGCAGACTATATAGGCTATTCACTGTACGGAACCGGATATCTGTCTGCCAAAAGGAAATACTCATGGGGAATTGTCCTGACATGCATTGGTGCAGGCTCAGTAATAATGGGAGCTGCACTGCATGCAAATGTCATATCCATGGAAAGATTTGAAAAAGATAACTTTTCAGGTCAATACGGTTTCCACAGTTCAGGATCCATGAACGGAAACAATGAATACATAGGGGTCGCAGCATGCTATATAATAGGGGCAGGAGGACTTGGAGCCGGCATACCGCTGCTTGTGAAAGGACAGCATGGACTACGCAAGATTGCAGACGACTACAACAGGAACTATGGTCCAGACAGTAAAGGATACAGCCTTAATATAGGGACAACCCGTAGCGGAGTCGGGCTGTCCCTGAATTTCTGATTCAATAATTTCCAGTTTCAGGCTACTGGTTATTCTGCAGCCACTCCACACGGCGTGCATCAGGAAGATGCCTTATGCTGAAATTCTCGAATCTCGCCTTGAAGCCGTTGCCGTCAGGGCATGCTGCCATCATGCCTACCGCCACAGGGGCATTGTCCTGCATCCAGCAATTGCGCATCATTGTATATTCCTTGTCGTCAAACGAATAGAATATCTCCACTGCATCCAGCCTCCTCACAGCCTTTATCCAGATATATGGTACAGGCCTGTCCAACGTGATTACACTCCAGTCGCTTGTGCCATGTGTAACAACTGTACTGAGATTGTATTTCCCGTCCACAAACTCGATTCCGGTCTTGATGTAGTTCTCCTTGTCAGCACGTATCATCAGCCCGGCCTGGTCAAAGCGTACTTTGTATTCACCTGACACCTTGACCTTTACCTCAAACTCCCCGCCCCTTACAGTGTAGAGGAACGGTGCATCGTCTACTGTGAAGCCATAATGTGAGACTCTCCAGTAGTCACTCTGGGGAGTTACGTCCATGACCAGCCTGTCCCCTTTCTGTATTTCCCAGGACTCAGGCTCATTGAACCACTGCATCTTCTCCAGGGTCTGGGCATCCACACTCAGTGCTGCCATAGCAGCCAATGTAAAGAATACTAACTTTTTCATGATATTGAATATTTTTAAAGCAATCTATTGCCCAACGCTGCAAAATGCAGACATATTATCCTGCATATGCATACTTGTAACTTTATAATCGTTAACTTTGCAAAGTTATGTGGCACTGCATTCCCCGGCAATAGTCAAAAATAACCATTATGAACAGAATCCTCAACAGAAAGCTCCTGGTCCAGGAATTCATGGATATGGACACCTCACCGGAACTGCAGCTCCGGCTCAGCATTGCGCTCGCATATTCAGAAACGGAGAATGCGATTGCCGTATTGAGTGACCTCAAGGAAAAAGTCAGTCATATTTTCTATGGAGGGCTTGGCGATACGCTCGGGATTGCATCCAGGGGGACATACCGCAGGCTGCATACAATATGGGAGGAAGAAATACTGTGCAGGATTCCGGAGGAAGACATGGAGAGAAAGCAGCTCGAGGAACTGCATTTCTTTGAGTTTATACACAACGGTGCATCTGCTGAGGAATATTACATGCAGAATACCCTGGCCATGAAAGATTCTGAGGGAGCTGCAAAGGACATATTGCACCGTATATTCTATTTCCGGACCGGGAATGCAATCCGCTTTGCACTATGCCTCTACACACCGGCCCAATCCGGAACAGTCTCCGCCATAGTGCATTCACCAAGCGGGAAGCTCGTCCCTATAGCCACAGGCAGCAGTTCCGGGATTCTCTCCTCCAGGGAGAAACAGATACTTTCAATGATAGACAGTGGAATGTCAAGCAAGGAAATATCGGCACGGCTCTCCATCAGCCTGAATACCGTAAGCAGGCACAGGCAGAACATCCTTTCAAAGCTCCATGCCACAAACTCTTCACACGCCTGCCGCATAGGGAAGGCTTTACGGTTGATCTGACAGTGCTGCTACCGTTCCTCCCATGCATAATAGCCGTTTCCAGGTACACTGCCGTCATATTCCCACCAGAAATCGTATATGCGCCTGGCCCTGAAGCGTCCATCCCTGTCGTAGAACTCGACTTCAAGGACTGCATCAGTGAAACCGGGCCTCAGTACACGGCAAAGGTCATGGAAAATATCATCTACATCCCTGTCTGACAGTAGGGAAGATGAAAAGACGTAGCTGCCATTGGCACTTGCATTCGGCAGACCGCCTGCATAATATGCAGTAAGATAAGCATCTGCATCTAAGTCATCACCAAAATTGATATTGATGCTGCATGAGGAAAGCGTCAGCGCAAAAACCACAGCAGCAATGATTGCAAAAAATCTGTTCATATTATTGCGGATTCCGGCAAGAACAGCCACCGGACATTCAAGAAAGGCAGACACTCTTGCATATGATTCGTGGACAAAGGTAGAAAAATTATTACAGGGAGGGACACA
Organism: Bacteroidales bacterium; assembly: GCA_023667095.1. Classification (GTDB taxonomy): domain Bacteria; phylum Bacteroidota; class Bacteroidia; order Bacteroidales; family UBA932; genus Cryptobacteroides. The sequence goes on along the minus strand of JAMPAT010000040.1, from coordinate 9,743 downwards.
AAAGTGAACTTTTGCTCTCTTTCCATCGTTTTTCTTCGAAAAACCGGCACTTTTGGTTCCGGCTGGCTGAAACCCTGCTCTCCTGTACGTAATCCCGTCCAGCTGCCGTCGGCTGCCCGTTGAGAAAAGTCCACAGGACTGTTTCTCCGGGCGTTCAGAGAACAAGACTTTTAGTCAATCCGATATTCGATTTTGATGGCGGTTTTCACTTTTTTGATATAAATTTGCGGGCTAAAAACAATTGGCTATGAAAATAGGAATATGCAACGACCACGCAGGAGTGGAGTACAAGAATTCACTTGCGGAATATCTGTCCGGCAAGGGACATGAAATAGTGAACTTCGGTACTGACACCACTGAGAGCATGGACTACACTGATGTGGCACATCCGCTCGCTTCTGCAGTGGAGAACGGTGAAGTGGAACTCGGGATTGCGTTCTGCGGAACTGGGAACGGAATGGCGATGACGCTCAACAAGCACAAAGGAATCCGCGCAGGACTGGCCTGGAGCGAAGAAATCGGGGTTCTTGTAAAGCAGCACAACAATGCGAACATACTTGTCATGCCGGCACGTTTCATCCCTTTTGAGGAAGCAGTAAAGATAACTGACGCATGGCTTGACACTGAATTCGAAGGAGGACGTCATCAGAAGCGTATCGACAAGATTCCTGTAAAATAACCAGCCATACATGAAACCATATATAGTAGACAGGTATACATCTGAGCTGTCAAGGGACATCGCAGACTATCCTGAAGGAATAGTCATACCTATTGACAAACCTTACAGATGGACATCTGCCGATGTCATCAGGAAAGTCAAGTTTGCTGCAATAAGGCATTTCGGGAAAAAGAACCTGAAAGTCGGCCATGCAGGGACACTTGACCCACTTGCAACCGGAGTCCTGCTCGTCTGCATCGGCAATGCCACCAAGATGGCCGAGACATTCCAGTCGCACGACAAGGAATACATTGCAGGAATCACTTTCGGGGCGACAACCCCATCGTATGACCTGGAGAAGGAAATCGACAGGTTCTTTCCATACGGCCACATCACTGAAGACGGGATAAGGTCGGCCCTCACAGGATTCATCGGAGTACAGGACCAGATTGCTCCGCTGTTCTCAGCAAAATCTGTAGACGGGGTACGCGCATACGAGCTTGCAAGGAAACTGTTCCGCGAATCCGGGAAGGATGCTCTCGAGAATGCTGTCAACAACGGTACTTTCGACGAGGCTGCAAAGGAACTTATACGTTCTTCGCGCATAAGCATCACTGAACTGGAGCTGATTGACTTCTCCACTGCTACGGGCAAGGCGGCAGACTGCGACATGCTCCAGATGTCCGGCAATGGGGCACAGTCAGCGGCTCTCCAGGACGAGAACAAGGCCTCGTCCCGAATCAATGTGACAGACAATTCCGCACTCGGGCTGCCACGGGCTGTCATCCGCATGGCATGCAGCAAAGGAACATACGTCAGGGCTTTCGCACGCGATCTTGGGGAAGTTTTGGATTCAGGGGCCCATCTCGACAGCCTGCAGAGAAGCCGCAGCGGTGAATTTGCTGTCGGGAATGCAATCTCTGTTGAAGCCGCCATTGCCCTTTTGCAGAAATGACATCCAGAATCTCAGTGACATAAAGGCGCCTCAAAAGGCAGGACCAGCCCCACAATCTATACTTGACTAAAGGTCGTCACCATTGGCTGCATTGTCCGGATTTCCATAGAACATTGGCCTCAAGATCTACCGCTTTGTGAATATGCCGATTGTCTTCTCGTTGGACATATTCACCACACTCATTGTGTTTCCGCTGATTATACCTTTCAGTGTAGCATTTTCATCAGATTCAGGATACATCATTACTGATGAAGAAGAATATTCATAAGAATAGTAAGCATAGGAATAATATGAAGGATTTATTGTAGAAGCAATCTTCAGTTCACATTTGACATCAGTGAATGTCAAAGTTGTTACAACATCTGAATCAGTCTTCTCCCACACAGTTCCATCCAGAGTCTTGAGTTCCTTTGAACATCCGGACATAAGCAAGGCAGAAAGGCCAACAAAGAAAAGCACAATAATTTTTTTCATAAAACTTGAATTTATAATTTTTAATCTACTGACAGCCAGACTTAATCATTCAACATCATTTCTGTGCATATGCCTGCACCAGCCACCGCATCGGCCCGACGTTACAGATAATATGTATAATATTCATCTGTAAGCCGTAAAGAGTACAATATCCACCTGTCCAAGGCTGCTCTAAGCATCCTTTTTCCCTAATGGGAACCTATTTAATACGCAGTTCTTGTCACCCAAAATATCCAATCGGCTTACAAAGATATAAAATTTACATATATGATGTTATAATTTATGCAGTAATATTTTAAGATTACATAAAATAATTTCGCTGCAAATTCATTTTATGATGCAGCAGGAAGACCAACGGCTACAAGCTATAGCAAACAAGATAAGACAATTGAGGATTGATGCAGGATATACAAGCCATGAAAACTTCGCATGGGATCATGAACTTAGCCGCGTACAATACTGGAGAATAGAGGCCGGAGCAAACATTACAATGAAGACTCTTTTGAAAATCCTGGATATCCACGGTCTGACACTGTCTGATTTCTTCAGTGACATATAAAATCATCATGCAATTATTGCAGCTGAAACGGGATATTATATCAAAACAGAATCAAGATTAAATCATGTCCACCTGATGAAAATCCCTGTAATGAGAGACAGACATCAAGATTGAACTTCTGGCAAAGTAAAAGACTTGCCATTGAGCGAGCACGCACCAAATGCACAACTGCTTGACAAGCAATTACTTTATTTTAGAAAGTGCGCCAAAGTATGCCAATTTCAGTACCAACAGGCACGCAAAAGTGCACTGTAGAGCGTAGAATGAGGATTTACGTGCCTGCCCATCTTGACCTACAGTAAAGCAGGTACGATGAGGCAGGGCGGTACCATCAAACAGGTTTTATAGTCCACAGTACCTATTGGCAGGCACAGTACAAGTCTGCCTTTAACGTCTTACCCCTGCCGGAGTGAATTCTGAACTGCTGTATGCCGAAAAGTTTGAAACGCCGCAAGCCTTTATAAAGGCTTTGGATGAATATATTGACTACTATAACAATAAAAGAATCAAAGCCCGGTTAAAAGTAAAGAGTCCGGTGCAATACCGAACTCTTACAATAATAACTGGATAATGTCTAACCCGTCCAACTTTTTGGGGTCACTTCATTCTGACAGCGGTAATTTTCAATTTTCAGCAATGCCTGATCAGAAATTCATGGCAAGCCCTATTCCGCTGCGTGTTGCCCCAAAAGAGACATTCGGACGTGACCTGCGTGAATTGTGATCTTCCGCGAGCCAGTTGAGACGTCCTTTCCCGACACAGAGGAATGCGATTCCTCCTCCAAGGACAGGCTGGGCCACAACACCTATCACCGTTCCCGCCACAAGAGCCTCCACATCATCATTCGAGGCTCCTCCGATTGCAAGACAGAATCCAAGCCCGGTAAGACAGCCACCTACAATTGTCATGACCTTTCCTGCACGGTACTGTTTCCTGGCACCTGTATATGTCTCACTGTAAAGACCGAAGCCAATCTGGTCCATCACTTCCGCATCGGTAAGCTGGCGTGTGCCAAGATAGAGCTTACCTGCTGACTGATACATATATGCAGAAGCCTTTTCTCCCTGTGGATTCAAGGAAAGGTCCTGCTGATACTGTGCAAAGGCCATACACGATAACATCATGGATATGGCAGCGACAAATATTCTTTTCACCATAACACAATTCTTTAACTCAAGTTTCACAAAAATCAGTGACAATAAGTCAATGACGTACTCCCCTACTCCTCAGGCATGAACATAGGGTCCCATGCAGGAAGGGCAACCGGCTCCTGGTTCAGCATGTCAAGAATATCCTGTGGCACATATTTCTTTTCGAGCACAAGACGGAACATATATTCATTGAACCATTCATCAGTCATGATAAGGCATCCCTTGTAGCCGGCAGAAGGTCCCCAGCTGTTCTCCACCATCCATTTCTTTGCAAGGCCCGTCTCTTTGTCGACATCCACTGCAATAAGCGTCATGGCATGTGACGATCCGCTTGCATGGGTCTGCACCCTCTCTTTCTTGTCCATTCCGAAGGTAAATCCGGAAAGCGAGCTGTAGTCATAGTTTGCAAGGTCAAGCGTCCCCTTTGTGCGGTCGAAGAACTTGCCTACATCACAAGAGAAATACATTGCAGTGTTGTCCTTTATGGAAGCTATGGCCATCTCTTTGATACGTTCTATAGGAAGATTGATATACAGCCAGTTGTGCCCGTCATACACATGCCTGTCATATTCAATTTCATACACTTTTCCATACTCACGGCAAGGGTCGTTCATGACCATGATGTAGTTGTCTTCAAGGTCTTCCCCAAGATATTCCGCATAGAATGACTTTGGTGTATATTCCTTGCTGGACACCAGATTGTCATCCTTGTCATACATGTCCCATGTGAATTTCACAGGAGGCTCTCCAAGGCAGAGCACAAGGAAATGATATATTTCAGACAACATTTCCACTTTCATGCCCTGCAGTTCGGAACTGGCCTTTGCAAGTGCCGCCTCACGTGCCTTTTTGGAAAGTTTTGCAGAAGAAGCAGCAGCCTTGTCCCATGCTTTGCGCAATCTCAGGCCGTCCTCACGGAGCTTCAATTTCAGAAGCATCGCCATCTGTGAAGTATTGTTGCTGCAGAATGTCTCCGGCATCACCCCGGAAGGTACAAGTCCATATTTCGTGACAAGGTTGGAGACTCCAGTGAACTGTCCTCCGTCACTGAGAGGATTGGAGAAAAGCCAGTCGACTGTCCTGTCATCCTCCGGAAGTTCCTTTGTGTCAACTATACCCTGTAGAAAAAGGTTACATTTCTCAAGCTGGTCATAGAAGAACAAATAGTTCTGCGAGAACTCCATCCCACCAAGGTTATATTTATCTATCATCTTGGCACGCAAGACATTGAGTCCTGTAAAGAGCCAGCAACGACCGGAGGATTTCTGGTCTGTGATGCCCTTTGTCCTTACACGGTCCGAGAAATGGGTGTCAATCATTGCCGCATTTTCGGAATTGACAGCCAGAACGTTGATTGCTGTTCCCGCAAGGGCGTTCCTGATTGCACGGTCAGCCGGAGTGGCAGTGTAGCCTTTGCTTATCTGCTCAAGCATTTCCAGGGAAATGCCTCCTTCCGCACTCCCTGCCCTCTGCTGGGAGAAAGCCGGGATAGACGAGACAGCCACTACGGCTGCCAAAATAAGTATCCGTTTCATATTTTCTTGATTTTAAGAATTTACATACTGCTGGACATCACCCTGTCACAGAAAAGCAAAGATAGTGACTATTTTCCAATAATCTTCCTTTAATGCATTACGTATTTGGCACGTATTGGGCAGATATTCACACAACCTGCATTCCTGACTATGATACCAAAATCAAGAAAGTTCCCAATGTGCAGGAAAATGTGACATTGGGAACCAGACACTTTCGCAAAAGATTAGATATCAAGTGACTCCAAATTGTGAAGGTTCCCAATGTAACAAAAAAACGGACATTGGGAACCGGACATCTTTACAAAGCATTAACTGTCAATCACTTTTAAAACAGAGAAGTTCCCAACGTGCAGAAAAATGTGACATTGGGAACCGGACATATTTGCAAAGCATTAACTGTCAACAACTTCCAAAACAGAGAAGTTCCCAATGTGCAGAAAAATGTGACATTGGGAACCAGACATCTTTGCAAAGCATTAACTGTCAATCACTCCCAAAACAGAGAAGTTCCCAACGTGCAAAAAATGTGACATTGGGAACCAGGTTCTTGAACAGGCGGGAGGAGGACACAATTTACCTCAACTGGAAAATTACCGGAAATGTATATGTCACTCTCACGTAACGTCCGTCCTTTTTCCCTGGAATCCATTTCGGGGACTTCGAGACGACCCTTACAGCCTCCTTGTCAAGTGATGGCTCTACTCCCCTGATTACTTTCACGTCAGAAACAGTTCCGTCAGCATTTACCGTAAATTGAAGGGTAACACACCCCTGTGCACCGTTGTTCTTTGCAATTTCAGGATAGATAAGCCTCTCGTTCACCCATCTGGAGAAGGCATTTGCATCTCCGCCCATAAATGAGGGCTTTTCATCAACTTCCTGGAACGGGAATGCCCCGTCCTCCGGCAAGTCTAACGATACGCCATCACCTGAACCTGTTGCTGCTTTCGCTACTGGCTTGTACCGGCATTTGAACTCATATCCGGAAAATTCAACCGTGACGTTGTCCTTGCTGTACTCACGAAATGAGAGCATATACATTTTGTCTCTGCCATCAAGCACATCAGTCACATAGAAATGAAGTTCAAGGCTACTGTCAACAACTTTTTTAATTTTGAACCTGTCTTTTCCGATTATAAATTCCGTAGTGGATTTATATATGACATCAGCAGGCCAGTTCTCCCGATAGATATCTGCAAAATTATATTTTACCGATGTAACTATAAGGGTATCGGTCTGGACAGGAGGCGCAATCTGGGCACCGGAAACAATTGCGGCCAACAGGCCAGCCAAAGACAATATAAACCTTTTCATGGATACTGATTTGAAACATATTGCGCAAATGTAGCAAAAAACTCACATTCCACAATCCGCACGCATTGACACAAACAAAGACATAGACACAGCGAAATCCATGGCTGGCCTTCGGCTGAACCGCCATGCCGGCCAATGGAAAAGCCACAGCTGAGCCTGGCCCACACTTCCGGAACAGGCCGATGACGTGGCTACATACTCCCAGCCCATATAAAGGAAAATCTGCACCGGACATGAAATCGTCCACTGTCATTTAATCCACACGCCTGATGCTGAAACTTTTTCGTGGCAAGTCCTGTGGCGATATGAAAATTTTACTATATTTGCAGCGTTTCACGCCATTGGTTTACAACAAATGTAATTCTACGGTGTGCGACATACATAAACTCAAGCGTTTACTTTACGCTTTGTCTTGATGCTTAGAAACTTCGCAACTTTCAGGTATAGTCAGGGCAAGGCAACGGTAGATGTTCATGGGTATGCATTGGCTGCGGCATCTGCATTTCCAGATGCCATATTCAGCATATCTGCGTGGACTTCGACGTTGCCCGTTCTGTTATACCGGGCATGCGAAGGCCTCTAAGCACAGGACGGGCAGAAGGTTAGAGTTCCACGCTTTTTTATGTGCTGAACAACCCTAATTTTACATACTCATGAAAACCATCTACCAGAAGCTGTCATTGGCAGCACTCACATTCATCATCTGCTCTTATGCACTTAAAGCACAGGACATCATCACTATGAGAGACTACTCCATAGTTGAGGCACAGGTAAGTGAAATCACTGATGATACAGTCACATACATGCGGAAGGACCTTCCTGACGGGCCTGTGTTCAAGGCCAGCACATGCGACATTGTCAGCATCAAGTTCGCCAACGGCACACTCCAGTACTTCAATGCACAGGGCAAGATAGTCAGCACACATGAAGAAGCCATAAAGCCTGCCACCAATTCAGGCAGCACACAGTCCTGTAATTCACCATACCTGCCACAGGACCAGGGTACCTATTCTGCCACAGTGAATTATGCGAACAAGAAGCTGTTCTTTGTCGATCAGCAAGGCCGCCCTCTACGGGAAATTGAGGCAGGGGACATGGCTGACTTACAGATGTATTCAAAATATTCGTCAAACTCAATAATGGCAACGGCCGGTGAATGGTGCTGGTATTTCGGACTCGGCTGGCTCGTAGGTTCCGTACTTGGAGTCGCCCTGGCACCGGAAGGCTCACTGACCGGCGGACAGATGGCCGCATACATCCTGCCCGGCACACTGATTCCTATGGCAATTGGTATCCCCCTGGATGTAATCGGCACACGCAACGTCAAGAAAATAGGCGAAGAGTACAACAGGCAGGGCAATGTGACACTCAGCTTCGGCGGACAGAGGCATGGCATCGGCCTTGCAATCAATTTCTAGACTCACTTTAACATATCAGATGCAGCATTCTCCAGCTACATGCGGCTGCTGCATACTTGAACAAATCTATCGGAACCATGAAAAACATCATACTCTCAATCGTCCTGGCATTGGCATCATTTCCGGCATTGGCACAGGCATATGACACAATAGTGTTCAGGGACGGGACTGCTGTCGAAGCCAAAGTCACTGCTGTCAATACAGATAATGTAGAATATTACAGGGCGGACAATATCAATGAACCCAAATTCACCATACAGAAGGACAGGATAGCGCATATCGTATTCTCCAACGGGCATAAGGAAGTTTTCAATAAGGTTGACGGAGGTATCCAGCCTGGTGGCGCAAGCCCTGAAAGGGATATGGACAACTACCGGACAAACGGCAATATAGGCAGTTTAGCCGGCAAAGCCTCAACCAGGTATGTCAAGACAGAAGAAGAAATGCTTGAAATGTCCAGGAGAAAGAAAAAGTTCTACGGAGGAATTGTCGTTGGAGGAGGACTTTCCTGTTCGGACCTTGTCGGCACAACGGAAGGTGCCGGAGAATATTACCGCAATTCAGCCGGATTCGCGCTGGACTTCGGTGTCACCTTCGACTATTATCTGAAGGAGAATTCATCATGGTACATCGGAGGTGCAATAGAAACGGTCCTTGAGGAACCAAGAATGAAGGCCAGTGTTTCAAATGTCACTGTCATAACAAAGATGTTCAACAAGGATTGCCTGTTTTCAGTACATGCCGGACAACATTTCTTTCCGCAGAAAAGATATGGATACGGGAACTTCTACTGGAAAGCCGGCATTGCAGCAGGATTCTCCTTCAAGGCAGAAGGAATCATCGTGTTGAAGGCCAATGGAGAAAGAGAGAAACAGACAGTTTCCGAAGCAAGCAGGCTTGGTTTCCAGGTCAGGCCTGTCATTGAGGCAGGTATAGGAGCGTATAGTGCGAAAATAGGTATAAGGTACAGTCCGTCAATCACACCTATGATAAACATAGGTGGAACGGACAAGTCGGTTCACAACATTTCGATTGTTCTTACCACTGTTTTTTAGCATACCCGCAGCCAAGATTCCAGATGACCATGGACCGGTTCCCAATGTAACAAAAAGAATGATATTGGGAACCAGACACTTTCGCAAAAGATTAGATATCAGACGGTTCCAAATTATGAAAGTTCCCAATGTAACAAAAAAACGGACATTGGGAACCGGACATCTTCACAAAACATTGGCTATCAAGAAGTTTCAAACTATGAAGGTTCCAAATGTAACAAAAAGAATGACATTGGGAACCGGACATTTTCACAAAGCATTAGCTATCAAGAGGTTTCAAATTGTGAAGGTTCCAAATGTAACAAAACAATGCACATTGGGAACCAGACACTTTCGCAAAACATTAGATATCAGATGATTCCAAATTGTGAAGGTTCCAAATGTAACAAAACAATGCACATTGGGAACCAGACACTTTCGCAAAACATTAGATATCAGATGGTTTCAAATTGTGAAGGTTCCAAATGTAACAAAAAGAATGACATTGGGAACCGGACATTTTCACAAAGCATTAATTATCAAGAGGTTCCAAATTATGAAGGTTCCAAATGTAACAAAACAATGCACATTGGGAACCGGACATCTTCACAAAGCATTAATTATCAAGAGGTTCCAAATTATGAA
>JAMPAT010000003.1 GCA_023667095.1 Bacteroidales bacterium | reverse complement strand
AACACTGATGGGGCTGCAGCCCCATCAGTGTTGCACTTCTATCTTGACACTATATGCTGATGGCGCGATTGCAGAAATGGCAAGTTGCTATGTGTGGACAACAATTATCTCTGCTTGACAAATTAATTAATGAATTGTGTGATAATTTAAAAGAAGAGGAAATAGCCCGCTTGGATATGGATGGATTAAGAAATAGAACCAAGTCCAAATTATCAGAATTATGGAACCGGACATGCGGTGTCAGCTTCCCGACCAACAGGCAAAGTTCACCGTTCTAACCAGGTTTTCCGGGCGTATCTTCATTGCCGGAGCAAGGAACGGCTGATGACGACAGTCTGCAGACGGCACCAGTAAAAGATATCTTGACACAGGGCGGCGCAATCAAGGACAGCCTCACAATCGGCAGCGGTGTAATCACTCCGGCAGATTCATTGCAGGCATTACTGCCTGTGCCTCTGCGCTGACAATCTTGACAAATTTGAAATTTCCATATTGTGGATGATTCCGCCGGAAAAAAAGAGGAAACGGACATGATTGTCGCAATAATGTACCATTGAACTGCCAGGAAACCTATATATTGGGACAGAATTGTCAGAATCAGAGATGTTTTTGTCAGTGACCGGCCATTTAATCAGCTAATTTTGTAAACCTGCCGTCATGTTTTCATGCCGGTGGCTGCATTCCCCTTCAATGAAGGATTTGCTGTGCCTTGGTTAAAGAATTAAAAACACTACATAATGAAGAACAGACTTATATTGCTTTCAATGCTCCTTGCATGCACCGTAACGTCCATGGCGCAGGAGACACTCTATTCAATCTGCCTGAAATCGCCGGGCAATCCTTCAGTGACATACATGCTTGATGATGACGGGACCGGAATCCTGAAATCTGACGTCACGCTTCCTGTCACTGTCAGGAGGACAGTGGAAAACCGCGGCGATGTCTCATCTGTAGAGGTGACCCTGACTGCTTCGGAGGTGATTTATTTCAGCTACGGGGAAATGCTTGAACTTGGCTACAGGCATGACGGCTGTCTTTTCTATATGCCAGGATTCTGGTACAGGAAGAACCTCCGCTCCCCGGATAACGCCCCGTCTTTCCGTACAAGCGACAGCTGGCAGGTGAGGGAAGACCGTCTCAGTACACCCCTGACAGGCATATTCGATGAAACGACCGGTGACTATTGTACAGTCCTCAGGACAGACAGGCATGACATTGATGCGCTGGCAGCACACAATCATGGCGAAGTCATACTTGGCGGGCCGACCTCTGTCGGATATTCCGGATTCCGTAATTCTGACGGGAAAGCATGTCTCGTATATGGCTTCCCGTACAGTGAGACCCCGAAGAGCTATATCCGTAAATTGACACTTGCCCCTCCTGTACAGGCTTTCAGCAGACTGGATGCCGGGGAGACTGTCTGCCTGCACTGGGATATAAGGCATGGACATGCGGAAGACTATTCCGGATTTGTTGCCGATGTATGGCGCAGTTCATACGACCATTTCGCACCGGAGGCTGTTGACACAGGATACGATGAGGCAGGTGCAAAGGCTGTCCTTGCAAATTTCTTCCGTGAAAGCTATGTCGGAAGCTATGACCTTAAATATTATTCAGGTGTACACATGCGCACGGCAGACTGCGACAATACAGGCTATATTGAGGTCGGATTTATCGGGAGGGTGCTCCTTAATGCCTATAATGCCCTGGAATATGGGGAATTGACAGGTGATGCAGATATGGCGGACAAGGCCCGCTCTGTCTTCGGAAGCTATCTTGAGCATGGTTTCACTGAGGGTGGATTTTTCCGTGAGTCCGTGAATTTCAGGAAAGGGGAGGAGACATCAGTCTACAGCATACGCCGCCAGTCTGAAGGGGCCTATGCTGTCCTTAACTACCTTTCATACGAGAAGAGCCATGGACGCAGGCATCCGGACTGGGAAAAGAGGATACGCAGCCTGCTTGACAATTTTGTGAAGCTGCAGAATCCGGACGGAAGCTTCCCGCGCAAGTTCAGGGATGACTTTACCGTTGTCGACCCTACTGGAGGAAGCACTCCGTCTGCAACCCTTCCGCTGGCAATGGCATATCGCTATTTCCGGGACAAGGACTATCTTGCATCTGCAAGGAAGACCGCAGCCTATCTTGAGGACGGGCTTATATCAAAGGCAGACTATTTCTCTTCAACCCTTGATGCTGACTGCGAGGACAAGGAGGCTTCCCTCTACGCTTCTACAGCAATGTATTACATGACATTTGTCACGAAAGGGGATGAAAGGCGCCATTATGCTGACCTGTGCCTGAAAAGTGCATATTTTGCATTGTCATGGTACTATCTGTGGGATGTGCCTTTTGCGCAGGGGCAGATGCTCGGTGATGTCGGCTTCAAGTCACGTGGCTGGGGAAATGTCTCTGTCGAAAACAACCATATCGATGTATTCATATTCGAATTCGCTACAATACTTGACTGGCTTTCAGAGGAATATGGAGACGGGAGATTTGCCCGGTTCTCTGAGGTCATAAGGACGTCGATGCTTCAGCTTATGCCTGTTGAGGGGCACCGTTTCAATATCGCCAGGACAGGATTCTACCCTGAGGTTGTGCAGCATACGGCATGGGACTATGGACGCAACGGGAAAGGCTTCTACAATGACATCTTTGCTCCGGGGTGGACTGTCGCTTCGTTGTGGCAGATGCTCAGCCCATGGCGTGTACGTACATATTTTATGGGAAAATAGAAGGAAAGCAGACAAAAATATGTTAAATTCGCAGGCTGATTTGCTGCATAATGATGAACTTGAACATCCTTTATGGATTTACTGAAACCAATAATAACAGATGATATGAAGAAAATATTGCTGATTCTGCTGACTGTCTCCTATGCGGTATGTGCACAGGCACAGTGGCAGCCTCTTTTTAACGGCAAGAACCTTAAAGGCTGGAAGACTGCCGGAGGAAATGCAGAGTTCCGTGTCGTAGACGGGGCCATTGTAGGTACGGCAAAGTCAGGAACACAGAATACCTTTCTCTGCACTGAGAAACAGTATGGGGACTTTATCCTTGAAATGCTGTTCAAGGTTGATGAAGGATTCAATTCAGGGGTACAGCTGCGCAGCCATGTCTCGGATGAAGGGCGTGTATATGGCTACCAATATGAGATAGATCCTTCACAGAGGGCATGGACCGGAGGCATATATGACGAGGCACGCCTTGGCTGGCTCTATCCTTTGACAGTCAACCCTAATGCACAGATGGCATTCCGGCATGGCGAATGGAACAAGATCCGTATAGAGGCTGTAGGCAACAGGATCCGTACATGGATTAACGGAGTCCCTGCTGCAGATGTGCTTGATGCACAGGACCCGTCAGGATTCATCGCACTGCAGGTACATGCAATATATGAGGACTCTATGGCTGGCAAGACTGTACGCTGGAGGGACATCCGTATAATGACAGACGGACTGGAGCCTGAGATTCTTCCGGAGACAGGAATTGCGCAGGCGAACTGTATTCCGAACACAATATCTGAACGTGAGGCTGCCGAGGGATGGAAGCTCCTCTGGGATGGCAAGACCACCGATGGATGGCGCAGCCATAAGTCTGACAAGTTCCCTGCAAGGGGCTGGCGCATAGATGGCGGTGTCCTTATGGTGGAGATGGCAGACGGAGCTGAGTCCGGCAATGGAGGAGACATCATAACAGTTGAAAAATACAGCAATTTCATCCTTTCTGTTGAATTCATGATTACGGACGGTGCAAACAGCGGTATCAAATATTTTGTCAATCCGGATGTCAACAATGCACTTGTGGGGTCTTCGATAGGATGTGAATTCCAGGTGCTTGATGATGAACTTCATCCTGATGCGAAGCTTGGCGTGAAAGGAAACCGTACCCTCGGGTCGCTCTATGACCTTATCCCGGCTCCTGCAGACAAGCCGTTCCGCAAAGGGTTTTTCAACAAGGCAACGGTAGTCGTGTGCGGAAACCATGTGGAACATTGGCTGAACGATGTCAAGCTCCTTGAATATGAGAGGAACACTGCAGAATGGAATGCCCTTGTTGCATACAGCAAATACAAGGACTGGGTGAATTTCGGTAATTTCGAAAGCGGACATATCCTTATCCAGGACCACGGGGATGAGGTGTATTACAAGAATATAAAGATAAAGGAACTGTAATATGCTGGACAAGAAGATATCCCGCAGGAGTTTCCTGCATGATGCGGCAATGATTGGAGGTGCTGCAATGATGCCGTCCATAGCAATGGCAGCCGCTCCGTCTGACAGGAAAGGAAGCCGTGCAAGAAAGGTCGGGGCAAATGACAAGGTGAATGTAGCCTTGATCGGAATAGGCAACAGGGGAGCCGATGTATCCAAGGAATTCTACAGGACAGGGCTTTGCAATGTGGTTGCGCTGTGCGATGCCGACATGGGGGCGAGACATACCCGTGAAATAGAGTCGATGTTCCCCGGAGTGCCGAAATACCGTGACTTCCGCAAGCTTTTTGATGAAATGGCCGGCAAGATAGATGCTGTCATGGTCGCAACGCCTGACCATAGCCATTTTCCTATATGCATGACTGCCATGAAGGCCGGTATACATGTCTATGTGGAGAAACCTCTTGCCAGGACTTTCTATGAATGCGAACTGCTTATGCAGGCGGAGAAGAAATATGGTGTGGTCACCCAGATGGGCAACCAGGGGCATTCGGAAGCCAATTATTTCCAGTTCAAGGCATGGAAGGATGCCGGGATAATAAAGGATGTGACGGCTGTCACTGCACACATGAACAATCCCCGGCGCTGGCATGGATGGGACCCTGCCATGCAGGGATATCCCAAGGCTGAACCGGTCCCGCCTACATTGGATTGGGACACATGGCTCTGTGCGGTCCATGAACACGCATATAACCATGACTACCATAATGGACAGTGGCGTTGCTGGTACGACCTCGGAATGGGAGTGCTCGGGGACTGGGGTGCGCATATCCTGGATACTGTGCATGAATTCCTTGAACTCGGGCTTCCGACAGAGGTGAATCCTCTTTATCTGAAAGGGCATAACAGGTTCTTCTATCCGATGTCATCGACATTGCTCTTCAAATTCCCTGAACGCAAGGGGATGCCTGCTGTGGACATAACATGGTATGACGGACTGGACAATATCCCTGCTGTCCCTGAGGGATACGGCGTTTCGGAGCTGGATCCGAACATCCCTCCGGTTGCAGGCGGAAAGATACAGGCCCAGAAGCTTAACCCTGGCAAGGAAATATATTCCAGGGAACTGACCTTCAAGGGAGGCTCCCATGGAAGCACTCTTTCCATAATACCAGAGGAAAAGGCCCTGGAAATGCATGGCAGGCTGCCTGAGGTTCCGGAAAGCCCTTCAAACCATTATGCAAACTTCCTGCTTTCTGTGCAGGGAAAGGAGAAGCCGCGTTCGCCGTTCTCTGTCTCAGGCCCTCTTAGCCAGGTCTTCTGCCTCGGTGTCATAAGCCAGTGGACAGGTGAACGCATACTGTTTGACAGGGAGACAAGGCAGATTACCAATAATCCTCTTGCCAATCAGCTGCTTTGGGGCGCAATCCCACGCAGCGGCTGGGAAAAGATGTATGAACTGTAGGCCGGGCCATGAAAGATACTGTGATAACAGCAAGGGCAAAGCGCAGGGAACTTCTGGTATTTTCCGGATGTTTCCTGGCTGCATTCCTTGCAAATGTCTATGCTATTGTTGAATACAGGACTTCGTGGACAGAACTGTTCTCCCAGATAGGATATGTCCTGGTCATTGCGGTTTCCCTTTATGCCCTGTGCTGGATTATACGTCTGGCAGCAAGGGTGCTGCTCCGGCTTATTGAAAAACGCTGACAGTAAATGGAGTTCATATACAGCAGCAGGAATCCGGAGGCAAGGACGGCTTTTGCGTCATTCCGGGCCATGCATACAGTCTTTGAGATGCTGGCTGTAGACGTCCCGGAGGAAAAGGCGCGCAGGCTGGCGGAGGAAGTTGAGGGCATTGTACTCTCACATCAGCGGAGGCTTGACAGGCATGATCCGGAAAGTGTGTTCCATCTGATAAATGCCTCGGGAGGAAAAGCCATGGTGCCTGTTGATGAGGATACATTCTCGATACTGCAGTTCTGTGAGGTGTTCAGGAAAAGTACATCGGGCTATTTTGACATTTCTGCATTGTCTGAATACCTTGTTGCCCCTGCATATAGCCTTGATGCTGATTCCATGGGGATAAAGCTCTCCGGTGCACATGTGATGCTTGATGCAGGAGGATTCGGAAAAGGATATGCCCTTGACCGTGTCCGGGAATTTCTTGTCTCGGAGGGTGTCAGATCGTGCCTGCTGAATTTTGGGGACAGCTCGGTCTCATGTGTGGGGCATCATCCGTTCGGGGACAGCTGGCAGGTCTCTGCTGAGAATACAGGAGGTGTGTTCATGCTGAATGACAGTTCACTTTCGATCTCCGGATGCAGGCCGGACGGCAGTGCCCATATAGTGGATCCAGGAAGAGGTGAACTTGTCTCAGAAGACTATATGATTGCCGTTGAAGGACGTTCTGCATTTGTATGTGAAGTGCTGTCCACTGCGCTATATGCTGCTCCGCAGGAGATGAGGCCCGGAATAGCCTCTGCCTTTGACGGGTACAGGTATAGCCGTCTGGACGTCTGCTTCCAGGGCCTTTGATGTCAGGATTGTTATTAAAGAATATACTTTAGAAATGGATAGAAGAGAATTTATGAGACGCTTCGGTGTCATGGGTATGGCCGGAATATCCCTTTCGGCGTTCCCCTGGCTTGAAGGCTGTACTGAAGCCGGGCAGGAGGCCATAAAAGGGGAAAAGGTACGTATCGGCTTGGTAGGTACAGGTTCACGTGGATGCTATCACCTGGGGAACCTCAGGAATGTACCTCAGGCAGAGGTCGTAGCCCTGTGCGATGTATATGCGCCGAACCTGGACAAGGCATCTGCAATGTTTCCTGAGGCAAGACGCTATGAGGATTACCGCAGCCTGCTTGATGACAAGGATGTGGATGCCGTCATAATAGCCACTCCGCTTTATCTTCACTACAAGATGGCGTTGGATGCGTTTTCTGCCGGGAAGCATGTGCTGTGCGAAAAGGCCATGGCCTATACAATGGAAGAGTGCCATGACATGTACATGAAAGGACGCGCCGGAGGAAAAGTATTCTTTGTGGGGCAGCAGAGGCTGTTCGATGCCAAATATATAAAGGTCATGGACCTTGTGCGCAAAGGCGAATTCGGCCCTGTGGTGAATGTGAGGAACTGTTGGTACAGGAACAATGACTGGAGACGCAATGTCCCGCCTGAACTTGAGCGTCATCTCAACTGGAGACTCTACAGGGAGTATTCGCGTGGCCTGATGACTGAGCTTGCATGTCACCAGCTCCAGAACGGGACATGGGCAATGGGGATGCTTCCGGAGCAGGTGATGGGAACCGGCAGCATTGTCTACTGGAAAGACGGGCGTGAGGTGTTTGACTGTGTATGTGCAATCTATACATTTCCCAATGGAGTGAACATGACCTTTGAGTCCGTAATTTCAAACAAGCATTTCGGGATGGGGGAGCAGATTCTCTGCAAGGAGGCTACTGTTGACCTTGCAAACGGGAGGCTGTATATGGAGAACCCGAAGCCGCGCAGCGGTATACGCCAGATGATAGGGGAAATCGAGCAGGGAATATTCAGCAATTCCGTATTTGCCGGCACCAGCTGGTCTGCTGAATCGGCTTCTTCTGACCCAGGCATTGCAATAATGCCGGAAAAGACGGGCGGGGACGGATCGCTTGAAATGCTCCAGGCTTTCTGCCATGCTGTCTTGACAGGGGTGCAGCCTCCGCATGTGCTTGAGGAGGCCTATTATGCATCTTTGCTCTGCCTGCTCGGTGATGAGGCAATATTGCAGAAAAGGATCCTTTCATTGCCGGACAGATTCCGCATTGACTATATTTAGCCCCGGTAAAGCCCTGACGTTCCGGTACCTGGGTCCGCTGTCTTGCTCTACGGCAAGTGCTGTCCTTCCCCGTATGGGCTTGGGGCCAGCCTTAGGTTGCTCCGGAAAAATTTGGAGTTTATTTCTGATATTGATAAATTTGCCTGCTTTTTACAGGGAATACCTGTTTTATGCAAGTTTGTTTAACCAAATATTAACAATTTAAATCATTAACCTTATGGAACTGAAAGAGTGGTATCTTAAAGTGATGAAGCAGTACACTGACTTCAGCGGAAGGGCCCGCAGACGTGAGTACTGGATGTTTGTCCTTGCAAACTTTATCATTTCACTGGTGCTTGGCATCATTGACGC
Organism: Bacteroidales bacterium; assembly: GCA_023667095.1. GTDB lineage: Bacteria > Bacteroidota > Bacteroidia > Bacteroidales > UBA932 > Cryptobacteroides. The sequence goes on along the minus strand of JAMPAT010000003.1, from coordinate 172,174 downwards.
TGTTATCGGATGGGGCTCTATCCTCAGCGGACTTTATTCTGTCGCAGTGCTGATCCCTTCACTTGCTGTATGTGTGCGCCGTCTCCATGACATCGGCAAGAGCGGCTGGTGGATGTTCATCTGCCTGATTCCGCTTGTCGGAGGAATATGGCTTCTTGTCCTCTTCTGCCAGGACAGCCAGTACGGTTCAAACCAGTGGGGTGAAAACCCTAAGCAGATAGCGTAGTTTCTCTTTGCTACTGATTGAAATACAGGAAAGGGGGTTGACCAAAAGTGAACTTTTAGTCAACCCCCTCGTTTTACTTTGAAAAACTGGCCTTATTGACCCCGGTATCCCGGACACACGTCCCTTAGAGGCTTTCAGCCAGCTTCAGCTTTATTATGATAAAAGCCTATTTCTTGAAATAGCGGTTGTAGAGCCCCTGGAATCCGGCTCCGTGGCGTGCCTCATCCTTGCACATCTCGTGTACTGTGTCATGGATGGCGTCAAGGTTTGCAGCCTTTGCGAGCTTTGCAATGCGGAGCTTGTCCTCACATGCTCCCTGCTCTGCGAGCATCCTTTTCTCTACGTTTGTCCTGGTATCCCATACGCACTCGCCGAGAAGCTCTGCGAACCTTGCAGCATGGTCGGCCTCCTCGTAGGCATATCTCTTGAATGCCTCTGCGATTTCAGGATATCCCTCACGGTCAGCCTGACGGCTCATTGCTATGTACATTCCTACTTCACCGCACTCCCCGTTGAAGTGGTCGCGGAGTCCCTGGAGGATTTCAGGGTCAACACCCTTGGCAACACCGATCCTGTGCTCGTCAGCCCATGCAAGGGCCTCGCCGTTGTCAACTATCTCCTCGAATTTTTCCGGTCCTACATGGCAGACAGGGCACTCTGCCGGAGCTGCATCGCCTTCGTGGATGTATCCACATACCATGCATCTGAATTTCTTTTTCATATCTTTTCCTTTTAAATGTTGTGTTTCTAAATTTGAATTATTCAAAATTAATTCCGATTGCAAATATACATCGTTTTCCCGATTCTGCAAATTAATTCATGGAAAATGAGGTATATTTTAGCTTTATTCATTATCTTTTAAGTAACTTTACGCTTCTGCGGAAACTTTTCCGTGATTTTTGAATGATGTGCAGTGGTTTGGCACATTGCAATGCTATCTTTGCAGCATACAGCATTCCATAGACATGGAAGCTGTGCATGATTAAACTGAAGAATAATATGATACCGTTCCTTAGGCAGGTTGCCAGAAAATATGTGACAGGGGCAGAGGACATAAGCCGTATATGCTTTGTCCTGCCCAACAGACGCTCCATGGCCTTTTTCCGAAAATACATCTCAGAATCGGTAGCTGAGCTTGCAGCCTCCGGCTCCGGCCGCAATGTGCCTGTAATTGCACCGGAGATGTTGACAATCAATGATTTTTTCTATAGGGCCTACGGGACCGGGATTGCAGACAGGGTGACACTGCTTCTGCGCCTGTATGATTGCTACAGGGAGCTTAACCCTAAGGCGGAGCCTCTTGACGAATTCATTTTCTGGGGAGATGTGATTCTTGCCGACTTCAATGATGTTGACAAATACCTTGTCAATCCACAGCAGCTTTTCACCAATGTCTCCGATTTCAGGGAAATACAGGATACATATTCGTATCTTACGGAAAACCAGAGGAATGCAATTATGGGTTTTGTCAGCCATTTCAATGACAGGAGCGGCAGGCTGACTGTTGACCTTGGGGTTGACAACCCTGGTGTGAAAGCCCGTTTCCTGCAGATATGGAACCTTCTGTATCCACTGTACTGTGCCTACAACAGGGCTTTGTCGAAGGAAGGGCTTGCATACGAAGGCATGGTGTACAGGGCTTTGGCTGAGCGTATCGGCAGGGAACCGGTTTCAGATGTGCTGAAGAGCATGTATCCGCATAGTGACAGTTTTGTATTTGTCGGACTTAATGCATTGAATGAATGTGAAAAAACTCTTATGAGGAAGATGCGTGACGCCGGGATTGCCGAATTTTGCTGGGACTATTCCGGTGACATGATACGTGACAGGAGAAACCGCTCATCGTTTTTTATGGAGGAGAATGTCAGGGAGTTTCCACAGAGCGGCATATGGGATCCGGAAGGTGTCGGGGTCCCAAAAATCAATGTCGTGAGCGTCCCGTCTGCTGTCGGGCAGGTAAAGATGATTCCATATATATTCAAGGAGGCGGATGAAGGATGTGCCGTAGTGCTGCCTGACGAGACTCTCCTTATGCCGCTGCTGAACAGTATGCCCGGGCATATCATGGATATAAATGTGACAATGGGGTATCCTATGTCAGGAAGCGGGTTCCATTCCCTTATGTCAGACCTTTCTGCAATGCAGGTGCATACGGTAAAGAGGGTGGACGGATGGGCCTTTTACCATAGACAGGTATGGTCTATATTCTCCAGCAGCATTTTCCGCAAGGTGGCTGACGGGGCGACAATGGAGAAGGTTGCCATGGTAAAGGAGAATGCGAAATACTATATCCCCCAGAAGGATCTTTCCGGGACAGCACTCCTTGACTTGCTTTTCCAGCCAGTAGTGACAGACATCAAATCCGCTGACAGCAACCAGGTCAGGGCGTTGGGACAGTACCAGATGAATGTGCTTTCTGGCATTGCCGCCATGCTAAGGGATGAACGTGACATGCTCCTTGAACTTGAGTTTGCCCGTGAATATTACAGGAGCGTAAGCATCCTGTCCGGAATAAGGCTTGATATCATGCCTGTGACATACATACGGCTCCTGTCCCAGCTTACAGGAAATGTCTCCGTACCTTTCCAGGGTGAGCCGCTGAAGGGATTCCAGGTCATGGGGCCGCTTGAGACACGGGCCCTGGATTTCCGCAACCTTGTAATCATGTCTGCAAATGAGGGTACCTTTCCGAAGAGGAATGTCAGCTCGTCTTTTGTCCCGCCTGAGCTTCGCCGTGGTTTCGGGATGCCTACATACGAATACCAGGATGCGGTCTGGGCGTATTATTTCTACAGGATGATAACCCGTGCGGAAAATGTATGGCTGCTCTATGACTCGAGGACGGAGGGAATCAAGTCCGGTGAGGAAAGCAGATATATAAAGCAGCTTCAATATCATTTCCGTGTCCCGATGACAAGATATGTCGCAAAGGCTGATCTTGCAAAATCTGCAGATGAGGATGTGATTTTCAAGACTGGAGAGGATCTGGAGAGAATATCATCAGCCGTATTGTCGGCCTCGGCACTGCAGAACTATCTTGCGTGTCCCGTGAAGTTCTATTACCATACAGTAAGGCAGCTGATGGCAGAGAATGAAGTTTCTGAATCTGTTGATGCAGGAATGTTCGGCACTGTCTACCATGACACCATGTGGTCAATCTATTGCGGTGAGGAGGCGATGGCATATACCGGTGCAATGGACAAGATGACAATGGAGAAGTTCAGCCCGATGAAATGGGTCAGCAAAGAATATATCCTGGGATGGCTGAAGAGAAAAAATGAGATCAGGGCAAAAGTGAAGTCGCTGATATGCAGTCAGCTGAATTCTGTTGAGGTTTCCGGCAGGGACATTGTTGTCACGGATGTGATTGTCGAATATGTCGTAAAGACACTCAGGTGTGACCTGGAGCAGATCATGCAGTCGGGACGTGACGGATTCGAACTCCTCGGCCTTGAACTCAAGCTGTACGGGGAGTTTGCCGGCCATAGGTTCATCGGATATGTGGACAGGCTTGACAGCTTTGCAGACGGGACAATGAGGGTTGTGGACTACAAGACAGGAAAAGTTTCCGACAAGGAGAAGATGAATATCAATGATGAAAATGCTGAGGCAGTCGCTGATGCCATATTCGGCAAGGATGTCAAGGACAGGCCGAAGATTGCACTGCAGTTCTATATATATGACATGCTGCTGGACATCAGCGGGCAGACAAAGGGAAAATCTCTCCACAACTGTGTCTATTCAGCTTCCGGCATGTTCTCCTCCATGCCGGAGACTACAGTGAGGAATGGACTTTTCCACAGGATTGTGTCAGAGAAGCTGGAGCTGCTGCTCCGGGAAATATCCGACCCGGAAATACCTTTCACGAGGACAGCAGATGCCAGGATGTGTGAATATTGTGACTTTAAGATGATTTGCGGAAGATGATACAGATAATGAAGGCGTCGGCAGGTTCCGGAAAGACTTTCAACCTTGCCAAGACATATATAAGGCTTCTTTTCGAAGCAAAGGACAGCCATTCCTACAGGCATATCCTGGCCGTTACATTTACCAACAAGGCGACTGATGAGATGAAGGGCAGGATTCTCAAGGAACTCTTTGTCCTTTCTGTGGAGCCGGAGGCCTCCGGATACTTCCGGGACTTTGTGCCTTCGCTTGCAAAGTCACCATCTGACCTGAAGAAACTTGCGGAGGACCTGCTGTGCAACATCCTGCATGACTACGGAGCATTTTCAGTGAGTACGATAGACCGTTTCTTCCAGCAGACTTTGAAGGCCTTTTCGCGTGAGATAGGCCAGTTCGCCTCCTACCAGGTGGAACTTGACAAGGATTCGCTTGTGGAGGAAAGTGTGGACAGGATACTTGATTCATTGACAGAGAATGATTCCGCTCTCCTGAAATGGCTGACCGACAATGTGCTGGAGCAGATTGAGACAGGAGGAAGATATAGCCTGGACAAGTCATTGAAGGATATGGCAAAGCGTCTTCGGTCCAATGGCCACAGGGATCAGATAGAAAGGTATGGGATAGATGAAAATGGCCTTTATTCAAAGGAGACGCTTGACAGGATAAGGAAGGAGTGCCGTTCTGTTATTTCCGGATATTATGACAAGGTCAGGAGCACAGCTTCAAGGGTACTTGGACTGATGCTGCAGAATGGGGTCGACCCTGCCGGGAGCAACCGTAAATTCCTGTCGAAGCTCCATGTCTATGCCGGTCTTAAGAATTCTGATGATATTCCGTTCCCTACAGACTCTTTCCTGAAAAATGCCTCTGACCATGAACTGTGGTTCTCCAAGGCTAAGGCCAGGACATTGCTTCCGAAAGTGTATCCGCTTATAGAAGAACCGCTAAATGATTTCTGTGCATTGTTTGATGCTGACTATAGGGTGTTCTCTACAGCGAAGATAATTGACGGGCAGCTTTACGGTCTTGGGGTTGCAGGAGAACTGAACGGAACGTTCCGTGATCTGATGAAAGAGAAGAATGTGCTGTGCCTTGATGATTCCAACACAATCCTGAAAGGCATAATTGATGGCTCAGATGCGCCTTTTGTGTATGAAAAGCTTGGTGTGAGGTATGAGCATTTCCTCCTGGATGAATTCCAGGATACTTCCAGGATACAGTGGGACAATTTCCGTCCCTTGCTGCAGAACAGCGAGGCGCAGGGATTCGACAGCCTTATCGTTGGCGATGTCAAGCAGAGTATCTACAGATGGCGTGACTCTGACTGGAATCTTCTCGACTCTGAACTGGAAAAGGAGTTTGACAGGGTAAAGGTAGACAGCCTGCAGTCAAACTACAGGAGCCTTTCCTGCATTGTGCGTTTCAACAATATGTTTTTCCCGGTTGCGGCCAGGGTTCTTGATGATACCTATGATGACAAGACTGGAGGAAGGAGTCTTTCCGGGATATATTCAGATGTGGAGCAGGCTGTCGCCGTAAAGGGAGATGAGACAGGAAGCGTATGCCTGACATGGTGCGGCAAGGATGATGAAAACAGGAAGGTTCTGGAGTCCATTGCCACCATACGTGGGAAAGGGGCACGCTATGGTGACATCGCCATCCTTGTGAGGGGAAATGCTGAAGGGGAAAATATAGCTTCTTTTCTGATAGACAATAATGTACCGGTAATTACCGATGAATCCCTCAAAGTCCGCAGCTCACTTGTGGTGCGTCGTCTTGTATCGCTCCTTTCTTTTGCGGAAAACCCTCATGATACAGTCGGAGGGTTCCTTGCTTCGAGCCTTGATGTTACGCTTCCTGCAGAGTTCCATTCCATTATAGACCTTGCGGAGAATCTGCTCAGGCAGTTGCGCAAGGCTGATGAGGCAGTTTTTGACGGGGAGACACTCTATGTCCAGTCATTCATGGATTTTCTCCATGACTTTGTCTCTGTCAACGGCAATACACTCCGTGGGTTCCTCAAGCATTGGGAGGAGAAGAATCCTTCGATAAGTTCGCCTGCATTGGGAGATTCAGTGAGGATCATGACTATACACAAGTCGAAGGGGCTGGATTTTCCATATGTGGTTTTCCCTTATGCGGAGAAGGTGAATCTCTACAAGGCAAGCAGCTGCTGGTGCCGTCCTGAAACTGCCGGGACCTCACTGGAAGGCCTTCCGGACGGTATTTTCGATGTTACCCTTTCTGCAGACAGCGAGAAGACACTTTTTGCGGAGGATTACAGGAAAGAGAAAAAGATGCAGTATGTTGACAATATCAATATACTGTATGTCGCCTTCACAAGGGCTTCAAAGGGTATGCATATCATAGCTTCCGCTCCATCACAGAAATTCCTTGATGCGATAGAGGCAGGGCAGATTCCTGAATTTGCTGACATGTCGCAGATACTTTACTGGTTTGTGGACCGTAATTGCTCTGAACTTTTGCCGGACCGTGAGGGTGAACTCCGTTTCAGGAGATTGCATTGTGAAGACGGTGCTGTCTCATATATGGCAGGGGAATTCTTCGACTTTGCTGCTTTCCATGCCCGCAAGGCTGCCTCGGAGGCCTCTGGAGTGCAGACATGTGAAATCCAAGCCGGCTATCCGTCCTGGCCGCTTGACGGCAGGCTGCTTTTCAAGACTGAGGGCGCGGATTTTTTTTCGGAGGACGGACTTGCCGGTGTCTCTGCTTCCCACAGGCTCAGGGGAATTGTCCTGCACGACATCCTGTCGTGTGTCATCATCCCTTCTGACCTTGACGGAGCTGTCGAGAATGCGCGTCAGGCAGGAAAGCTTACTGACAGTGAGGCGTCAGAAGCATTTGCGCTCCTGTCCGGAAGAATCGGCAAGGCATCTGCCCGCGGCTGGTTTCCGGAAGAACCGTCCATGGTACGCAATGAGGTCTCGTTGATTGACACGGACGGAAGCGTGTATAGGCCTGACAGGATGGTCTTTGTACCTGACGGTGGTGTCATCATCATAGACTATAAGTTCGGTACGCACCGCAAATCATACGAAAGCCAGGTGGCAAGGTATGCGGATATATGCAGGAGAATGGGGTACTTTAATGTTACAACTGCATTGTGGTATGTGGATTCTGATGAAGTAAGATAGCGTATATCCACAAAATATGGAATCTGTTTTGACTTTTCCGGTGATTTAAGGCAGATTCTTTCTATATTTGTAGTTTGTTTTATTCTGATGAATTTTAATTTATATACCATATCATGAGCATTGAAAATGACCAGACCGGCTGCAAGCTGCTGTATAATACTGAACGTAAGAGCCTGAAACTTCCAGAATATGGACGTAATGTGCAGAAGATGATTGAATATGTGCGCTCCATTCCGGACAGGGACAAGCGAAATGAGCAGGCGCGTGCTGTCGTAAAGGTCATGGAGACCCTTAATCCTCAGGTGCATCTCCAGGAAGACTATGAGCATAAGCTTTGGGACCATCTCCATATAATTTCAGGCTTTGACCTGGATATAGATTCTCCATATCCGGTGCCTGTAGAGGCAGAAATGCTTACTCCTCCTGCTGTAGTCCCTATCAAGAAGAAGCCTATCAAGGCTACTCACTATGGACGCAACATCGAGAGCATCATAGACCTCATAGCCGAGACGGAGGACGGGGAGAGCAAGACCGCAATGATACGTTCCCTTGCGATATACATGAGGCAGCAGTATCTTATCTGGAACAAGGATTCTGTTGCAGACGAAACCATATTCCAGGATATCGAGAAACTTTCCGATTATAGAATCAAGGTTCCGGAGGGCATCCAGCTGACAAGGATATCATCCGATGCGACATTCTCAAGGCCAAGCCTGAACCCTAATGTCAACAGGATGAAGAACAACCATTACCAGCGTAACAACAATATGAGGAGAAACAATAACAACCAGCGCAATAAATAGCCATGCCAAGGAAAAAGGAGAAGACAGCAAAGGCAAAGCCGAAAGGTATACCCTTTACGGAGCGTTTCCATATAGATGAGGAGAGGAAGATAAGGTTAGTCAAGCTTTCAGGGCTTATAGTCGCTGCATTTGCTGTGTTCACCCTTGTCTCCGTTGTCTCGTATCTGTTTACATGGAAGGCTGACCAGAGCCTGCTGTCAGATCCGGCAATGATGAATCCTGACATCTCTGTCAGCAATATGGGGGGAAAGTTAGGATACCGGTGGGGGTATTTCCTTGTCTGCAAATGTTTCGGATTGGGAAGTTTTGCCATGATAGTGCTCCTTTTCGCTGCATCTGCACGCCTGTTCTTCCGTAGCCAGTCAATCGAGATGCTACGTACCTCTGTGCTGACTGTGAGTGCAGCGATAGTCTCATCTGTAATCCTTTCGTATGTATCCGGAATGGTGTCGTCCGACATTGTGTTTGGAGGGGGGCTTGGGGGAGACTGCGGTGCAGTCACTTCAGCATGGCTCAATAACCTTGTCGGACCTGTTGTCACGGCTCTCATACTGCTGATATGTTCCATTGTATGGCTTCTGTATGCAAGCGGACGTTTCTCCAGATGGTTCCTTACGGCCGGTGACAGGCCCAGGGGAGATGAGGAAACTGCAGGGAATGGAAAGTCTTATGTAGGCAATGTTACCGGCACGGATACTGTAACTCCGGTTGACTGTACAGATGCTTCCATAATGACGCATCCAGGAGAAGATGTGGCAGATGCAGAAGATTCAGTCAATGAAATCCCGGCAACAACGCAGAGGTCTGCGCCGGAGGATGGGACGGATCTGGAATATACACCGGCACCGGCTGCTGGAGGTGTCAAGGATCCAGATGAAGACATCATCGGAAATGATAAAGAGGAAATGGAGGTAATCCATGGGGAGGGCTTCTCTACTGATGTGACCAAGGATCTTCCGAGAATAGATACGAGGGAGGAACTGTGCAACTTCAAGTTCCCTCCATTGGATCTGCTGGAGGACTATGCATCAGGAAGACATGAGGTTTCGCAGGAGGAACTTGAGCGCAACAACAACAAGATTCGCGCTACCCTGCGTAATTATAAAATTGAGATAGAGAAAGTTACAGCATGTACAGGACCTACTGTGACCCTCTATAAGATTACTCCTGCCCCTGGAGTGAAGATTTCTGCAATAAGAAGCAGGGAGGAGGATATAGCAATGGCACTCGGGGCCAAGGGGGTCCGTGTAGTAAATCTTCCTGATGCAGTCGGAATAGAGGTAGCCAATGACAGGCCGTCGATTGTCCCTCTGAAATCCATGCTGAATGATGATTCGTTCCGGAACAGCAAATATGAGCTTCCTGTGGCAATCGGATATACCATTACACAGAAAGTCAAGACGTTTGACCTTACCGATGCTCCGCATCTGCTTGTGGCAGGAGCCACAAAGCAGGGAAAGTCAGTCGGACTGAATGTCATCATCTCCTCATTGATCTATGCAAAGCATCCTTCTGAACTGAAAATGGTCTTTATAGACCCGAAGATGGTGGAATTCAATGCATATTCCAAATTGCTGAAGCATTATCTTGCAGTGCTTCCGAATGCAGCAAGCGAGCAGGATGAGAAGGACAGGGCCATTATAAAGCAGCCGAAGCAGGCAGAGGAGATACTGCGTTCGCTCTGTCTCGAAATGGATGAAAGGTATGAGCTTATAAGCAAGTCCGGGACAAACAACATTGTCCTGTACAACAATAAATACAAGGACAGGCATCTGCTTCCTACGGAAGGGCACCGTTTCCTGCCGTACATCGTGGTTGTGATAGATGAGTATGCGGACCTTGTGATGTCGAGCGGAATGGGTGGTGACTCCAAGAATATGGCGAGGAGCATATCTGCTTCCATAATCCGTCTGGCACAGAAAGGAAGGGCTGCCGGTATCCATGTAATCATTGCAACGCAGAGGCCTTCTGTCGATGTGATTACAGGTATCATCAAGGCAAATTTCCCTATGAGGATAGCTTTCAGGACTCTGTCGAGAATAGACTCCAATACAATCCTGGACTCTTCCGGAGCGGAGAAGCTGATTGGCCGTGGAGATATGCTCTATTATTCCGGAGTGGATATGGAAAGGGTACAGTGTGCTCTTGTAGGCATGGACGAAATCTGCAAGATTACAGACTTTATCGGTGCAGAGACCGGATACAGGCAATGCTATAATACACCGTACTATCTTCCGGAGCCTAAGGGCGATGACTCTGGAGATGGAGGGGCCGGTGAGATGGTTGACATGAAGAACCTTGATTCCCTCTTCCAGGAAGCTGCAGAGATGGTGGTGATCAACCAGCAGGGCTCTACATCGTATCTGCAGAGAAAACTGGGCATGGGATATGCCCGTGCCGGAAAGGTCATGGACCAGCTGGAGGCTGCCGGTATTGTAGGACCCCAGGAAGGTTCCAAGCCACGTGAGGTACTTGTGCGTGACCTTGAGGAACTTAAAGGAATCCTTGACGCATTCCTGTAGCCCCTCCTGCTATACCTGACTGATAATGAATTATAGGCTTTTAATAATGAAATATCTATACTCTATCCTGTGTTTCCTTTTGTTTGCTGCAGCTGGAACATCTGCCCAGCAAAAAGACGCGTTGACAGAATTTGCTGCAAAGATGGCTTCTTCAAAGGCAGAGTTCCACTATTCCTTTACCCTTGATGACGGGCGTGTGAAGATGACGGGTGAGGGGACTGTTGCAGTGCAGGGCAGTTCCTACTACATGACAGGGAATGGCCTGGAGATATGGTGTGACGGCAAGTCAAGGTGGACATCAGACAGTGCTGCCAGGGAAGCCGTGATTGAGTCTGTCGGGGAAGGCATGGAATTGGCTGCAAATCCTGCTCTTCTTGTCAGCAATCTTGACAGGGAATTTTCATGGTCCGGCAACGGTGTCCCGGGTACATTCAACGGCAGTCCAGCCAAGGTATTTTATCTGAAGGCAAACAGCAATGCTGGCATAAGGGAGGCTTCTGTCTATTTCGACAGGGACGGCAAGTCGATAACCGGTGCGGAGATAAGGCTTCCAGACGGCTCGGTCATGACATTCACGCTTTCATCCTTTGTATTCTCGGAACCGGGCCCTCTTGCTGTGTTTACCCCTGGAGAATTTTCCGGTGGATGGATTGTCACTGATTTGAGGTAGCGGCAAATGACTGTCATCTTGCTGTTTTTTCAGTTTTTTAGGTCTGTTTTGTTGTATTTTTCTTTAATTTTTGCGAAATTACCCTATTTACCTGAAAAATTGTTCGGCTATGAAAAAATTCCGGTATCATATGCATTGCATGAAAATGACTCTGTCCGTCTTGTCAATGTTATTCCTTTGCACCGGCATCAGCAGTGCAGGGAATGACAGGAACTATACACTTTCCCGGATAGATTGTCAGACGAACCTGTCCCACAGTGCTGTTCTTTCCATATTCCAGGATAATTCAGGACTCATGTGGTTCAGCACATATGACGGGCTGAACAGCTATGACGGCAGGGAGATGATTGTGTACCGTTCGGACTTCTCCAAGGAGACCACCTTGTCCAACAATGTGATTCATTCTGTCGCGCAGGCCGACAATAACTGCCTTTGGGTCAATACATTTCTTAACCTGAACCGTTTCTGCAATGACCAGGTGCAGGAAATATATGATTTCGGCAAAGATTATTCAATACATTCCAATTCAAGTGGAAACACTTTCCTTATACGCCAGGACAGCCTGTATTATTATAACGTACTGCATGGTGAATTCATCGGGCTTGATGCAAGTTTCGGCAAGGGATTTTCTGATACCAGCAAGAGGGTCTTTGTGACAGAGTCCGGTGAACTTTGGTATTTCCCGGAGGATTCTGGCAAGATAAGGATCTACTCTGTCTCTTCATTCAATGCAGATTCAACGTCAGTCCGTCTTCTCCAGTCTTCCTATGATTTCCACTCGAAGGCTGTGTCGGAACTTTTCTATCAAGGGGGGACAGTGTGTTTCATTGACGTGGACAATGACCTGTGGGCCTATGACATTGACCGCCGCTCCAAGATGTATGTCAGGAATATGTCGGAACTGAAGGAAGAGTATGGGGACATCAACGGCATTGTCCCATTCTATGAGGACATATTTATCGGTTTCAGGATAAACGGGCTGGTGAAGCTTCTGGCATCAGACAAATATTCTGCGGAAGAGGTGGACAAGGATATGCGGATATATGGCCTGTACAAAGACAGCAGCCAGGGCATATTGTGGGTGGCAACCGACGGAAAAGGGGCTGTGATGTATGCACACAAGAATTCCATAGCTACTAGCTTGATGCTCAACCAGATTTCATCTTCTCTTTCGAGGCAGGTCCGTTCGATCTTGACAGACCGCAACGGTGACCTTTGGTTCGGAACAAAAGGAGACGGACTTGTGCGCGTACCGTCTTACAGGACAGCTGCAGAGGATGGTTATCCGGTCAAGGCGGAGGTGTTTTCAACGGACAGGCGTTTCCCTGCTCAGGAATATGTAAGGAGCAACCAGGAATTCCAGGTCTATACGCTTGAACATAGCAAGTTCAGGGACGGGTTCTGGGTCGGAACCGGTGAGTCCGGACTTATGTACTATTCTCTGGAGCATGGCTGTCTGTATCCTGTGGCAACTGATTCTGCATACAGGATCAACGAGATACACTCTGTCGTGGAGGCCGGTGACAGTCTTCTTTATATTGCGACTTCTGGAGACGGTTTCTACCGTGTCAATCTTGAGGGAAGGAATGGTGACATCTCGATGAAGAATATCAGGCGTTTCTCTTTCTTTGACAAGGGACATGAGGTAGAGATGTTCTTTCCGATGATAGCTGACGGTGACTCTACCCTCTGGCTCGGAAGCCGTGGCAATGGGCTGGTGAGGTTCAATATGCTTACCTCCGAGTACCAGGTGATTTCACTGAAGGCGATGCTCGACAAGTCAGTGGACGATATTCTCAGCCTTTGCCTGGCCTCCGATGGCATACTGTATGTGGGGACTGCATCCGGGCTTGTAGCTGTCTCGTATGATGATGGCCATCTCCATGCCTCATATATCGGACGCGAACATGGTCTTTCCAATGACATGATTCATGGCATCCTGGAAGACTCTTCCGGATTTCTCTGGCTTGGAACCAACCGGGGACTGATAAAATACAATATGGAGACAGGCAAGTCGCATGCCTATTACTACAGTGCAGGTGTGTCGATAGGTGAGTTCAGTGACGATGCCTATTATAGTAGCCCTTATGGCGGCGAACTGTTCTTCGGAGGTGTCGATGGACTGCTATGGCTTGACAACATGAACTCTGGATTCATTCCAGTACTAAGCCGTGACGTAGTCCTCAGGAGCATGAAGATAGACAAGAAGACCGTCAGCCTTGCAGACCACTATTGCAGTTACCGGAGTGAGAAGGCTATCTGCCTGGGGGGGGGTAGGCCCTATTTCCTTTTCAATTCTATATGGGGTTCCTGATTTCCTGACAAGCAAGGATATCGAGTATTCATGCATACTTGAAGGCCATGACAGGGACTGGTCTGTGTTCAGTGTAAGCAATGAGGCTTCATTCTCTTCTGTCCCTCCTGGAAAATATGTGTTCAGGATAAGGTATAAGAAAGATGTGTTTGACACTGACTACAGGATGTTTTCCATACCGGTGCGTGTCATTCCTCCATGGTATGGAGCCCCGTTGGCTATTGCAGTCTACGTACTGCTTGCTGTCCTGCTTCTGGGATTTACTGCGATTTACCTTTACCGGACTGGCCTGTTCAGTATATTTGTGAAAGAAGCACAGAGCCGGGAAATCGTCAAGGGGCAGGGATTGACTGACCGTCTAGCCGTAATCTACCATTGCTGTGAGCGGATTCGTGCGGAGGAACTTCCATATGCGGAAAGGACAAGGGCTGTGGAGATTATCGAGGACACAATGAGCGGTATCCTTTCTGACGGGGTCGGGACAGGTTCTGTCTTCTCAATTCTCCCGTCTGAATATGTCGTGTCTGGGGATTCCCGGATTGCATCTGTCGTGGAAGAAGTCAAGTCTGTCCTGGAGAGAGAAGGCGTCATGCTTTCAATGCTTGTGACAGATATTCCCGAGAAACTGGTCTTCCCTATATATGTAAACGCATTCAGGAGAATACTCTATTCTTGTATCAGATGGTTTTCCGCATCAGGTGAGAAGTTCGTCCTGTCAGTAGCGCAGGACAATGGCGCAGGGACGCTCTGTGTCTCTTTCCTGTCTTCCGGAGACGATGTGGCCGGTGATGTCGCTGACATGGTGGAGAAATCATATGGCAGTATGGCAGGACAGCTCGGAATCTCCTTGAGGCACGGCTCGGCCGGACTTTACCTTGAGTTCCCTCAGCCAGAGGACAAAGGACGTGAAAATGTTTCCCGTAGCTCCATTGTGCTGCTCGGTGCATCATCTGACCTTTCATGGCTTATTGCAGATATACTCTCTTCCTCATATTCGGTCCAGAGCACAGACTCGCCGGAAGAAGCTTTCCGGCTGGTTTCACATTCTTCTGTATCCCTGTTCATGGTTGACATGAGACTGTTTGAGGGCATGGAAAGGGAGTTCCTGGAGCAACTCTACAGGAACCGTTCCGCTGTTTCCAAAGTCTCTTTCCTGCCTATGTTTACATGGAATACGGAGCATTCTGTCTGCCGTGAGCTTATCCTCATATCCGATGCCTATATGATGCTTCCATATGATATACTGCTGCTCAAGAATGTGGTGCACAAGGCAATATTCGGGAAAGGTGACATTGTGCATCTGCAGGTTGAGGACATAAGTGTGCTTGGAGGAAAGCTGTTCTGCACAAACGATGAAGATGCCGGATTTGTAAGGAAGGTGATAGGCATAATCGACAGCAGTCTTGACAATGATGAACTTGGCACCATTTTCCTTGCGGAGCGGGTGGCCATGAGTTCCAGCCGTTTCTACAGGAAGGCAAAAAAGATATTCGGCATATCACCGGAGACTCTGATAAAGAATTACAGGATGGAAAAGGCAGCCCGTCTGCTGCAGGAGGAGGGCAATTCCATAGCTGATGTCATAGCCGATGTAGGCATCCAAAGCCGCTCCTATTTCTACAAGGAGTTCGCAAACAGGTTCGGAATGACTCCGAAAGAATACAGGGAAAAGTTTTGTCCTAATTCGACAAAGTAAATTCTAAGTGATTTTATATAAATAATTTATGGTGTGCACTAATTTGACGGCATGTGCTCTTTTCTGACATTTGACTTTTGATTGTTGGGAGGAAAGGAATCGGTTAAGGAATATCGTTATTTGCATTTGGACAATTGTCCGGTAAAACGATATTATTAACTAAAGCTAACTATCAAAAGCCATGAAATTATTTTCATTTAGACTGTCTGTCAGGCCTCTTTGCTGGATTGTCTGTCTGTTGGCCCCGGTGTTCTCACTGTATGCCCAGACTGCTTCAGTCACAGGCCGTGTCTCAGACGAGAAAGGCGAGCTTCTGATTGGTGTAACTGTACAGGAAAAGGGAACATCCAATGGTGTCATGACAGATGCCAACGGACAGTACATCCTCGCCCTGGCTACAGACAATCCGGTCCTCGTGGTATCATGTATTGGATTCAAGACTCAGGAAATTGCTGTCGGCAAAAGGAAAGTTGTCGATGTTGCCCTTGCCGAGGATGTGTCTGAACTTGATGAAATCGTTGTCGTTGGATATGGTACTCAGAGGAAAATCTCAGTTGTAGGCTCGCAGTCATCCATGAAGGTTGACGAAATCAAGATGCCTACTGCAAGCCTTTCTTCTGCGGTCCAGGGACGTATAGCCGGTGTGGTATCGGTGCAGCGTTCTGGAGAGCCAGGGCATGATGAGTCCGATATATGGATCCGCGGTATCTCAACTCTTGCAGGACAGAATTCAAGCCCGCTTGTACTCGTTGATGGTGTGGAACGTAGCTTCAACAACATTGACCCTGAGGATATCGAGTCATTTACTGTCCTCAAGGATGCTTCCGCTACAGCAGTGTATGGTGTGCGCGGTGCGAATGGTGTAATCATCATCAAGACCAAGCCCGGAAAGGTAGGCAAGCCGCAGTTCAGTGTTGACTACTATGAAAGCCTTGTTACATTGACAAGACGCCCCCAGCTTGCAGATGCCTATACATATATGGATGCTGCAAACGAGGCGCACATGAACACAAACGGTACGCTTCTCTACACTCCTCAGTATATTGAGGCTACCAAGAAGGCAAACGGTGTGCTTCCGAACGATGACTATGTGAAGTACAATCCTTATCTCTATCCGGCAGTGGACTGGAACAATGAGATTTTCAACAAGCTTGGAAACAGCCGCAGGGCAAACATCAGCGTACGAGGCGGTGTCCCTAATGCAACCTATTATGTCTCCCTTACATATTATAATGAGAGGGGACTTACGCGTACCGCTCGCATGGAGAACTACAATGCGAATATGCGCTACGACAGGTACAACTACACAGCCAACCTGAATCTCCGTCCGACCGAGACTACTACTATCGACCTCGGATTCAGCGGATACATCTCTTCTGCAAACTATCCTCAGCAGTCTACTGCTGCCCTGTTTGCTTCTTCAATGTCAATCAACCCGGTATATCTTCCGCTGATGATGCCGGATGGCTCTGTCTCAGGAATCTCTTCAAACGGTGATCTCCGTAACCCTTATGCAGACCTTGTACGCAGGGGCTATACAAATGAGATGAGGAACCAGATCAATTCCAATATCCGAGTGTCGCAGGACCTTGGCTTCTGGAACTGGAGCAAGGGACTTTCAGTGAATGCGCTTCTCGCGTTTGACGTGACCAATTCTCGTAACCTGTATTACCAGAAACGTGAGAGCACATATTATTTTGCCGGTTCAAAGGATCCTGTTACAGGACTTTGGAATCCAGATGTCTATGGTATTGACGGAAGTTTCAACCTGAACCGTACATTTACAGGTGCCAATGACCTCTCATTTAACAAGGCGCAGGGAACTGCACGCAGCATATATTTCGAGGCATCCCTCAACTATGACAGGACATGGGGCAAGCACAATGTGACTGGCCTGTTCCTGTACAACCAGAAAGTATATACCGACAGTGACCCGGGTGACCTTATCGCCTCTCTGCCATACAGGCAGCAGGGTATAGCTGTGAGGGCTACATATTCGTATGATGACCGCTATCTTGCAGAATTCAATGCTGGATACAATGGCTCCGAGAATTTCTCACCTGAGAACCGCTTCGGATTCTTCCCTGCAGGAGGTCTCGGCTGGGTCGTCTCAAATGAAGGATTCTGGGGCAACGGCAAATTCAGCGATGCCTTCTCGTTCTTCAAGATCCGCTATACAGTAGGACTTGTCGGAACGGACTCTGTTACAGGCCGCCGTTTCATGTACCAGGACCAGATGGGCTCTGCTGACGGATACTATTTCGGAACAGGCATCAACGGAGTCTCAGGCTGGGGCTTCAATAAATATGGTGCCAATGTTACATGGTCTACTTCCCTGAAGCAGAACCTTGGATTTGACCTCAAATTCATGAAAGATGCGCTTTCTGTCTCAGTTGAGCTTTTCAAGGAGCACCGTACAGGCATCTTCCTTGAGCGTAAGACCATTCCTGACTATTCCGGATTTGTGGAGATGCCATACGCGAACCTTGGTGTCGTTGACAACAAGGGTATTGATGTCAACCTCGAATACAATGCAAGGCTCGGCAAGAAATCTTTCGTGACTGTCCGCGGTAACCTTACATACAACGAGGACAAGATTGTGGAGAATGACCAGCCGAGGGCTATCTATCCTTGGCAGGAAACCCGTGGAACGAATGTCAACGGCCGTTGGGGATGGGTCGCAGAGGGTTTGTTCACAAGCGAGGATGAAATCCTGAATTCTGCAAAGCAGTTCGGTGAGTCATATCCTGGACAGCTCTCCCAGGTCGGTGACATCAAGTACAAGGATCTTAACGGCGACGGTGTGATTGATGACTATGACAAATGCCTCATCGGACAGGGTGACGTGCCTAAACTTTACTATGGTTTCGGTGCTGACTTCCAGATTCACCAGGTGTCATTCGGATTCCTCTTTGCAGGAAATGCATTTGCTGACAGGTGCGTAGGCGGAGATGCAATCAATCCGTTTGCAGACCAGGCCGGTATCTCAAACCTTTATGCAAATATTACTGACAGGTGGTCAGCCGATGACCCTACAAACCAGAATGTGTTCTATCCACGTCTGCACTACGGTTCAACTGCCAATGCCAACAACAACAAGGTCAGCACATGGTGGCAGAAGGACATGAGCTTCCTCAGGCTGAAACAGGTAAGCATATCCTACAATTTCCCTGCAAAGATGCTTGAGAAGACTTTCCTCAAGGAAGCAAGCGTATATGTCATGGGTACCAACCTCCTGACATTCTCGAAATTCAAGCTCTGGGATCCTGAACTGAATACAAACAACGGCTCTGCATATCCTAATGCCATGACTGTGGCCCTCGGAATCAACTTCAAGTTCTGATAAGGCAGTCATGTAATATTTTCAAAAGTGAAGATTATGAAAAGAATATTTTTGATATTATCTGCTGCACTCCTGACCGTCATGGGGACAGCTTCATGCGAAAGCTTCTTCAATCCGATCCCGGGAGAGCAGTATGACCTGGAGAATACTTTTACTGACAGGCTCAAGACAGAGGCATTCCTCAACAATGTTTATAGCTATGTCCCGGACGAGACGAATGAACGTAGCGAAGCCGGAATCTGGACTGCAGGTTCCCTGGAGGCTGACATCACATGGAGCGGAAACTTTGCTACGGACTGGGCACTCGGTACAGTCTATCCGTCTTCAAGCAAGATCAACAAATGGTTCATTGAATATTACAAAGGTATATCAAAGGCAAGTACCTTTATAAACAATGTCGACCGTTGCCAGGAGGCCAGCTCAAGTGACCGCAGATACTGGAAGGCACAGGCCAGGGCTTTGAGGGCACTCTACTACTTCCTTATCTTCCGTTCATACGGACCTTGTATCCTCCTCGGTGAGGAGGCGCTCCCGATTGACACTCCGCTTGCAGATCTGCTGAAGGAGCGTAACACAGTTGATGAGTGCATAGATTTCATAGTAGATGAGTTCGATGCTGCAGCCGAGGACCTTCCTGCACAGTACAGTGGGTCCAACCTCGGACGTATAGATGCTGCAACCTGCAAGGCATACAAGGCAAAGGCACTTCTCTATGCTGCCTCACCGCTATTCAACTGCAATCCCATGTATGCTGAAATCCGTAACAATGACGGAAGACAGCTCTTTCCTCAGGACCAGAGCCAGGAGCAGCTCAAATGGGAGCGTGCAAGGGATGCCTACAAGGAATTCCTTGACCTGTATGATGGCCAGTATTCTCTCCAGACCGTGTATGTCAATGGCAACAGCGGACAGATTGACCATTATGAGTCTTTCCGCCAGGCCTGCTCAATCACTGACTATGCTTCAAATACTGAGCAGATTTTTGTCCGCCTTTCTGAACATGACCTATTCTCTTACCAGATTACTCCTTACCATATTGACTGCCAGGACGGCAATATGAAAGGAGGACTCGGATTCGGCACTACGCAGGAGATTGTGGACATGTATTTCACCAACAAGGGACTGCGTATTGTGGATGACCCGGACTACAAGGAGTATGATGGAATCCCGTCATCACAGTTCTACGGTTCTTCAACAGACTATAATGATCCGTTCAACCCTGACAGGAACCTTTTCAAGGCCAACACCAACAAGACTTTGAAACAGTGGCAGAACAGGGAACCACGTTTCTATGTCTGCGTAACGTTCAACGGTTCAACATGGCTCAAGACTGACACAAATGACGGTGAAGTAACTACAGAACTTTCACTCAACGGTAATTCCGGTAATGACAAGGCTAACTGGGATGCACCTTATACCGGCTATGGCGAACGAAAGATGGCTCCTATTACAGGACGAAACACTTCAAAGCATTGTGCAGTGCTGCTCCGTCTTGGTGATATGTACCTTGGTTATGCAGAGTGTCTCAGTGCATGTGGAGACTACAGGGGAGCAATGGACTATGTTAATAGGATCCGCCATCGTGCCGGTGTCCCTGAATATGGCTCAGGCATTGACGACAATGGGTTCGCACGCATAGCGTACACAGCATCACGTGCAGACGTTGACAAGCGTATCCACAGGGAGCGTCTTATTGAGCTTTCATTCGAATGGAACCGTTTCTTCGATGTCCGCCGCTGGAAAGTTGCCGGAATGTCAGTAGGTGATGACTGGTACTATCCTTCATACCACAGGGGCGGTGAAGGTGGAGAAATCCATGGAATGAACTACAGACAGGACCCTCCTGCCTTCTTCGAGAAGGTCGTTGTCGAGACCCGTGCATTCGATGACAGGCACTACCTGTTCCCGATTCCGGAGGAGGACCTTCGCAGGAACCCTAAGATGGTACAGAACTACGGTTGGTCATCATCAGCCTCAGAGGCTAATTAACAACAGGATTACGATATGAAGAGAATATTTCTGTCAGTTGCCCTTTTCTTCTCCTGCGTAGCATCATTTGCGCAGAAGGAGCCGGTGGACTATGTCAATCCGCTGATGGGTACGGACTCCAAGATTTCCCTTTCAAACGGAAATACATACCCTGCGATAGCAATGCCGTGGGGTATGAATTTCTGGATGCCGCAGACCGGAAAGATGGGAGACGGCTGGGCGTATACATACGGTTCAGACAAGATCCGCGGATTCAAGCAGACACATCAGCCAAGCCCGTGGATAAATGACTACGGCCAGTTCTCCATTATGCCTGTCACAGGCAGGCTGCGCATTGACGAGGAGAGCCGTGCAAGCTGGTTCTCCCACAAGGCAGAGACTGCAAAACCATATTATTACAGTGTCTATCTGTCTGAGTATGACATGACGACAGAGATTGCACCGACTGAGAGATGTGCATATTTCCGTTTCACTTTCCCTCAGACTGACAATGCCTATGTGGTTGTCGATGCCTTTGACAGGGGATCATATGTAAAGGTTATTCCTGAGCAGAACAGGATCGTCGGCTACACTACACGCAACAGTGGAGGTGTCCCGAGGAATTTCAGGAACTGGTTCGTGATAGAGTTCGACAAGCCGTTTGCATCATCACAGGTGTGGGCTGGCTACAAGCCGGTCGAGGACTATCTTGAACTGAAATCCGATCATGTTGGTGCTGTCGTGTCATTCTTGACAGAGAGAGGAGAACAGGTACATGCAAGGGTTGCATCTTCATTCATAAGCCTGGAGCAGGCGGAACTGAACCTTGGGGAAATAGGTGAAAAGACATTTGACCAGGTAAAGGAAGAGGGCCGCAAGGTATGGAATGATGTACTCGGCAGGATCAAGGTCGAGGACGATGATGCCGACAGGCTCAAGACATTCTATTCATGCCTGTACCGTTCTGTACTTTTCCCTCGTGGATTCTATGAAATCAACAAGGCAGGGGAGACAGTGCACTACAGCCCATACAATGGAAAGGTACTTCCGGGATACATGTTTACAGACACAGGATTCTGGGACACTTTCCGCTGCCTTTTCCCGTTTGTGAATTTTGTCTATCCTTCGATGGGCGAGAAGATGCAGGAAGGATTGCTCAACACATATCTCGAAAGCGGATTCTTCCCTGAGTGGGCAAGCCCGGGTCACCGCGGATGCATGGTCGGCAACAATTCTGCCTCTGTTGTGGCAGATGCCTACCTGAAGTCAGTGACAAAGGCTGATGCACAGAAGATGTATGAGGGGCTTCTTAAAGGAGCCAACAGCGTGCATCCACGTATCGGTTCTACAGGACGTCTCGGATATGACTATTACAATACCCTCGGATATGTGCCATACAATGTCGGAATCAACGAGAGCGCGGCACGTACCCTTGAATATGCCTATGATGACTGGTGCATATACAAGATGGGACAGAAGCTTGGACGCCCGCAGGAGGAACTTGACCTCTATGCTGCACGCAGCCAGAACTACAGGAACCTCTTCGACCCTGAGACAAGGCTTATGCGCGGAAAGAACCAGGACGGCACTTTCCAGTCGCCTTTCAATCCTTTCAAATGGGGAGATGCATTCACTGAGGGCAACAGCTGGCACTATACATGGTCAGTCTTCCATGATGTTCAGGGCCTGATTGACCTTATGGGAGGCAAGGAGGAGTTTGTACATCAGCTTGATACTGTGTTTGCACTGCCTCCGGTCTTCGATGACAGCTACTATGGAGGAGTAATCCATGAAATCCGCGAGATGGAAATCATGAACATGGGCAACTACGCGCATGGTAACCAGCCTATACAGCACATGATATATCTGTATGGGTATGCAGGGCAGCCATGGAAGTCGCAGTACTGGCTCCGCGAAGTCATGAACAGGCTCTACTGGCCTACACCTGACGGATACTGCGGTGACGAGGACAACGGGCAGACTTCAGCGTGGTATGTGTTTACTGCACTGGGATTCTATCCTGTATGTCCGGGAAGCGGGGAGTATGTCATAGGTGCACCATATTTCAGGAAGGCGGTCATAAGCCTTGAAAATGGGAAGACCCTTGAAATCTCTGCGCCAAAGAACAGCGATGCCAACAGGTATATACGTACCCTTACTTTCAACGGCAAGAACTATACAAAGAATTATTTCAACCATTCAGACCTTATCAAGGGAGGAAAGCTTGTGTTCGGTATGGACTCTGTGCCATCTATGGAAAGGGGTACAAAGGAATCGGATTTCCCTTATTCATTCTCACGTGAATCAAGATAGAAAATGAAAGTCAACAGATTCATATCATTTACAGCAGCAATGGCAATCATGTCTGTGGCAGCGGCACAGCCGTCTGCCTATGTTGACCCGATGATAGGTACAGACGGCATGGGGCATACTTTCCCGGGCGTCTGCACCCCTTTCGGGGCAGTACAGCTTAGCCCTGACACTGAAATCATTCCGCACAACATAGGCGGAAAGTATCAGGCAGATGCCTATCTCTATTGTGCGGGATACAGGTATTCTGACAAGACAATTGTTGGGTTCAGCCACACACATCTCAGCGGCACCGGACATTCTGACCTCGGTGATTTCCTCATTATGCCGGGAACAGGCGACATAATGCTTGTACCCGGTACTGCAGAGGATCCGGATTCAGGATACCGTTCACGTTTCAGCCACGAGACTGAAAAGGCTGCGCCAGGATATTATGAGGTTATGCTTGAAGACAGCGGCGTAAAGGCAAGGCTGACTGCAACTCCGCGTACAGGTGTGCATAGCTATACTTTCCCCGGGGATACTGACGGACATCTGCTTCTCGACCTCGGGTACGGAATCTATGGCTATGAGGGCAAGGTCCTGTGGTCAGTCATGAGGGTAGAGAACGATACGCTTGTGACAGGCTACAGGATTACCAACGGCTGGGCGAGGACGAACTACACCTATTTTGCAATGTCATTCTCGCAGCCAATTACGGAATATGGCTACAAGGACAGGGCAAATGTGCCTTACAACGGTTTCTGGAGACGCTTTGACCTTGAACATAATTTCCCTGAGATTGCTGGTCGCGATGTGGCTGCCTGGTTCAGGTTTGACACACGCAGCAATCCTCAGCTTGAGGTCAAGGTCGCACTTTCTGCAGTAAGTACCGAGGGTGCAGTCAAGAATCTCCTTGCTGAGACGGAAGGAAAGGATTTCGATGCCATTGCCTCTTCGGCTGCAGCCCTCTGGGACAGGGAACTCTCTGTCTTTGAGGTCGAGGGAACTCAGGACCAGAAGACAATGTTCTATACTTCGCTCTACCATACCATGATAAATCCGTCTGTGTACATGGATGTGGACGGAAGCTACCGCGGACTTGACCACAATATCCACAAGGCAGAAGGATTTACAAACTACACAGTCTTCTCGCTGTGGGATACCTACAGGGCTGAGCATCCGCTGATGAACATCATCCAGCCGGAAAGGAGTGCGGACATGGTGAAGTCAATGATACATCACCAGCAGCAGAGCGTGCACGGCATGCTGCCTGTATGGAGCCATATGGGCAACGAAAACTGGTGCATGAGCGGATACCATGCCGTTTCCGTCCTTTCCGATGCAATCGTGAAAGGAATACTTGAGGACAAGGACGAGGCCCTTGCTGCAATGGTTGCGACATCCACTGTTCCATACTATGCAGGTATCGGTGACTATATGAAGCTTGGATATGTGCCTCTCGACAGGAACGGCACAGCAGCATCCACGACATTGGAGTATTCATACGATGACTGGGCCATCTACAGTGCCGCCCTTGCTGTCGGCAGGGAGGACATTGCAGAGACTTACCGTCAGCGTGCACTGAACTACAGGAACATATATGACCGTGACCTCGGGTTTGCACGCCCGCGCTACAGCGACGGATCATTCAAGAAGGATTTCGAT
Organism: Bacteroidales bacterium; assembly: GCA_023667095.1. Lineage (GTDB taxonomy): Bacteria > Bacteroidota > Bacteroidia > Bacteroidales > UBA932 > Cryptobacteroides. Next base: position 147,614 of record JAMPAT010000003.1, on the reverse strand, counting down.
GTGCTGCAGACTTCCGGTGAGGGCTTCATCGAGGGCAATTCCTGGAATTTCTCTTTCCATGTCCCTCAGGATGTGTACGGCATGATGACACTCATGGGTGGAGACCGTGAATTCCTGCGCAAGCTTGACGAACTGTTCTCAATGCATCTTCCTGAGAAGTATTATGCAGACAATGAGGACATCACTGAAGATTGTCTTGTAGGAGGATATGTTCATGGCAATGAGCCGAGCCATCATGTGCCGTATCTCTATGCCTGGACATCCCAGCCGTGGAAGACACAGTACTGGCTCCGTGAAATCATGGACAAGATGTACCGCAACGACATACATGGCCTTGGCGGCAATGACGACTGCGGCCAGATGTCTGCCTGGTATATATTCTCTGTGATGGGATTCTATCCGGTGTGTCCAGGTTCTGACCAGTATGTCCTCGGTGCGCCTTACCTGCCTTACCTGAAGCTGAACCTCCCCAACGGTAATGTCCTCGAAATAAAGGCTCCGGCAGTCAGCGACAGGAACAGGTATGTCCGTTCGTTGACAATTGACGGGAAGAAATATGACAAGATGTTTGTGACGCATGATGATATAATGAAAGGCGGGGTGTGGGAATTCGTGATGGGTGCAACCCCTGACAAGAGACGTGGACAGGCTGTATCAGCGAAACCATATTCATTGACTGACGGAAAAATTAACTAAAATGATGAAAAATATATCAATATGTTCAGTAGCTGTCCTTCTTGCAGCAGTAGGCTGTGCGGGACAGGGAAATGATGAAAAGAAAGATGTCTGGAAAGACTACAATGTCGGCAAGGTGATTTTTGTCGACAAGGCTTCCGAGACAGAGGGTTCAAGGATCTATCATTCAATAATCAGTGATCCTGATACCTATATCCAGGAGCAGGCACGCACTGTCCTTTCAATATTGTACGATTCCCCGAAAGACAGCATAACAGCGGTGAATGAGATCTATTATACCCTTGAGGATACCGACGGAATCTCGGCAAAAGGCGGCGGGGACGGATATGTGAGCATCTTCTACAGTACAAGGCATATAGAGAAATCATTTGCCGACTGCGATACAGCTAAAGTTCTCTTCGAGACAAGGGGTGTGCTCCTTCATGAACTTACTCATGCCTATCAGCTTGAACCTCAGGGAGTCGGCTCCTATGGTACCAACAGGGTCTTCTGGGCTTTCATAGAGGGTATGGCTGACGCTGTGAGGGTTGCCGGAGGAGGATTCGGTCCGGATGCGCGTCCTAAGGGAGGAAACTACATGGACGGATACCGTACAACCGGATATTTCCTTGTGTGGCTGAGGGACAACAAGGATCCTGAGTTCCTTGTGAAGTTCAACAGGAGTGCCCTGGAGGTTGTTCCATGGTCATTTGACGGTGCTGTCAAGCATATTCTCGGCCCTGAGGCCGACATAGATGAGCTGTGGCAGGAATACCAGGTGGCTGTCGGAGATATCAAACTATAAAAACGCGATAAGTCTATGTCATTCTACAGAAAATTGATATTCAGCCTGTCTGTACTTGCATCCATGCCTTTGTGGGCACAGGATGCAAGGCTCACGGACTATGTCAATCCTTTTGTCGGAACTGATGGATACGGTAATATATATCCCGGGGCGCAGGTCCCTTTCGGAGGCATCCAGATAAGCCCTGATACGGATGACGACTATTATGACGCGGCTGCGGGCTACAAATATGCGCATCCGACGATAATGGGATTCAGCCTTACCCATCTCAGCGGAACCGGAATCCCGGATCTTGGTGACTTCCTCTTCATTCCGGGCACCGGTGCAAAGCATTATGTGCCAGGGACACATGCTGACTGTTCTGAAGGCTATCGCTCTGCATATTCCCATGAACAGGAATGGGCTTCGCCGAACTATTATGGAGTCGTCCTGTCCGACTATGGCGTCAAGGCAGAGATGACATCCGGTCTGCGCAGCGGGATGTTCAGGTTCACCTATCCAAAGTCCGATGACTCATTCATCATGATAGACCTTGACCATACTCTCTGGTTTTCATGCGAGTGGGCTGATGTCAGGATGGTCAATGATTCTACCATTGCAGGATATAAGCTTGTAAAGGGATGGGGGCCGGAAAGGCATGTGTATTTCGCAGCTGAATTCTCGCGCAAGCTTGATTCGTTCCGGATTATGCAGGATGGCAAGCCTGTGATATACAATACATCACGTTTCCGCAGCAGCCTTGAGGCATGGGGAAAGAAGCTTATGGCCTGCATATCGTTCGCAACTGAGGAAAGCGAGGAGGTCACTGTCAAGGTGGCTGTCTCGTCAGTGAGCACTGAAGGTGCCATGATGAACCTTGCTGAAATTGACGGGATGTCTTTCGATGATGTCAGGGCAAGAGGTACGGAAATGTGGGAGAAGGAACTTTCGAAATACGATGTCAGGGGTGACAGGAAGACAAAGGAGACTTTCTATACTTCCGCCTACCATGCTGCCATCCATCCGTTCCTGTTCCAGGATGCCGACGGAAGCTATCGTGCATATGACAAGAACATTGCAAAGGCAGATGGATTCACCAACCTGACAGTATTCTCGCTTTGGGATACCTACAGGGCATTGCATCCATGGTTCAACCTTGTGCACCGGGACATCAATGCAGACGTGGCCAACTCAATGCTTGACCACTACGACAGGAGTGTCGAGAAAATGCTTCCGATATGGTCGTTCTACGGCAATGAGACATGGTGCATGATAGGCTACCATGCGGTATCCGTGCTTGCAGACATGATTGTAAAGGGTGTTCCCGGATTTGACTATGCAAGGGCATTCGAGGCAATGAAGGCAACGGCCACCAACAGGCACTATGACTGTCTCCCTGAATACATGTCATTGGGATATGTCCCGTTTGACAAGGAGGCTGAGTCTGTCTCCAAGACCCTCGAATATGCCTACGATGACTATTGCATTGCACAGGCAGCTAAGGCATTGGCTGAAATGTCCGTGGACAGTTCAATGAAAGAGGGATATATGGCAGACCATGAATATTTCCTGAACCGTTCACTCTCATATCAGACCCTGATTGATCCTGAGACAAAATTTATGAGGGGACGCGACAGCCAGGGGAACTGGAGGACTCCGTTCACGCCTGTTGCATACCAGGGTCCAGGCTCGGTCAACGGCTGGGGGGACATTACGGAAGGGTTCACATTGCAGTACACGTGGTATGTCCCTCACGATTTCCAGGGATATATCAACGAGGCCGGCGAGAAGTTCCTCCTGAAAAGGCTGGACGACCTGTTTACACAGGAACTTCCGGAGGATATTCCGGGAGCACATGACATCCAGGGACGTATCGGGGCCTACTGGCACGGAAATGAGCCATGTCACCATATACCTTATCTGTACAACTGGTTCAGGCAGCCGTGGAAATGCCAGATGTGGGTGCGCAGGATAGTGGACAGTTTCTACGGGAACACTCCGGATGCGCTCAGCGGCAATGACGACTGCGGACAGATGTCGGCATGGTATCTTTTCAACTGTATGGGATTCTATCCGGTGGCACCTTCAAGCAATGTCTACAGCATCGGCTCCCCATGTGTGGAAGCCCTGTCTGTAACCATGTCCAACGGACGTAAAATCGAGATGACGGCCGAGAACTGGTCGAAGGACAATGTCTATGTCAAGGAGCTGTTTGTCAACGGAAAGAAATATGACAAGTCCTACCTTACATACGATGATGTCAAGGACGGTGTGCAGCTGAGGTTTGTGATGAGCAGCAGGCCGAACTACAGGAGGGCAGTGTCGGAGGATGCGGTGGCACCTTCGGTCTCCGGAAAGGGAAGCACAAGGAAATACATATCAGTGAATGACAACTAAATTATATAATATGAAATACTTATCTATCGGAACAAGGATATTGGCGGCAGCAGCAGCAGGCCTGCTCTTCACAGGATGCGAAAAGGATCCTGTAGAGCAGTACAAGGCTGTCCCTTATGCCTACGTGAGCGCAGGCAATATGCCTACTGCAGGTACCGTTTCAGTGGAATACTCCGATTCGCCGAAAGGCTCGGAAATAGAAAAGCTGCTGGACAATGACTACAGCACATGTTTTACTACATCTCATGATAATTTCAATGTAATATGGAACGGTGACGGCTCTGTCGCTGCCACATCATATTATATCGTCTCAGCATCCGGTTCTCCGGAGTCCGACATTGCTTCATGGGTAATTTCAGGCTCTGCCGACAACAAGTCCTGGAAGACACTGGACAGCCAGTCTGGGGTGTCTTTCTCAGAGAGAGGTGAGAAAAAGACATTTGAAATCGCTTCAAGCGCGATATACAAATACTATCGTCTGAAAGTCAGGGCCAACAACGGCGGAAGCGAGACCAGCATTGCGGAATGGGGTCTTGTAACAGATTCCAAGGTTGTGGAGTTTGTGGATATAAGGACACGCCTGAGCGACCTTGCACAGTATTTCGGAGGATGGACAGAATCTCCTGACACACCTATGGGCCAGCATATCGGCTCAAGGTCGAGGGAGGCTTCTTCAGATGACATCAAATGGCTTGCGAATGCTTCGGAGAATCCAGCTGTGGAGGCTTCCGGTGACTTGAGTGTCAGCAAGGGATATGATTGGAGAAGCTGCAATGTAACCCTCTATCCTTTCGGAAATCCGGTGCCTGCTGATGTCAACCAGCATGCAATCGGGGACTGCAGCCTTTGCGCTGTACTTGCTTCGTTTGCATATATGCATCCTGACTTCATCAAGGATATAATCAAATCAAGCGGCTCTTCTTTCTCAGTGGCGATGTACGACCCTAAGGGACAGCCTATAACAGTCGGTGTCAGCAATGAGTTCATCTGTGATGGCAACGGGAACATAGCACAGCTTTCCGGAAAGAACAATACAGCGACATGGTCTTCAGTCCTGGAGAAGGCACTGATGAAATGGGAGCAGGTCTACAGGGCAAGCTATCCGATTGCAGGAATCGGTACAGAGCACGCTGCACCTCCGTTCACAGGAGAGGGCAACAGCTTTTCTGTCTCACCTGGCTCTGTAACTCCTGAGCAGCTGTCAAAGATAGCCAAGACAGCTGTCGAACTCGGATATGTAGGCATTGGAGGATTTACCAGGAGTGATGTTGTCGCAGAGGATCCGTTCAAGACAGTGAGCGGCCATGCATTTACAATCATGTATCCGCAGAAGAACAATGCGCTGTTTGCAATGAGGAATCCTTGGGGTGGCGCATCCGGAAGCCCTGACGGAAAGGAGGATGGAGTCATGAACATCTATGACGATCAGGTTGTGCCTCCTATGATAGACTTCCGTATCGTATATCCAGGCAAATTGACTGAGTACCCTTCAGTGGCAGGCCCTTACACGCCTCCCAGTTTTAGCCGGGGCAGTTTTTGGATATCGGCTGGGATGCGCTCCCGCCTTGGACTGGGTCCGGTAGGAAATGAATATTAACATAAATAATAACGCTTTAATTCAATGACTTATGAAAAGAGTTAGTGCAATTTTGATGATAGCCATGGGCTTTGCCCTTGCCGGATGTGGCCTTTCAGACCCGTGGAAGACATGGGAAAATGAAGGACAGATGCCTTCTGACCGCCTGCTCCCTTCGGAACTGAAGGAGGTCCTGTGCCTTTCAGACTGGTGGAAAATGTCCTATGAGAGTGAAGAATTCTATTTCCAGTTTATAGATGACGGGACAGTTGAGTCGAATTCAACAATTTTCCGTGACGAGGTCAGCACGACATTCTATATTGACTGGGATGAGCCATACGCCCTGAAGCTTACTGTTGTCGGCGGTGGACATGTCGGCTATCTTGAATCAGGAAAGGAGGATACTTTCATAGTAACCTCTTTCGATGATACCGAAATCGTATGCAAGGGCAGTGAAACCGGTGCGGAGATGAAATTGTTCTCAGCTACAGGGGCAGAGTATAATGCAATGGTTGCAAACAAGGCTGAGGCATATAAGACAATTGAGCTTGCGGAAAAGATTACAGATGCGGGAATCGCAAGCGGTGCCCTCTGGTCTGCAGGCACATTTGCAGCACACTGGTATGCTGACTTTACCAAAGACAAGGCATATTCTGTACGTTTCGACATACTTGAAGACGGAGTGCTCTCGCACCAGACTGTTGCTGCTTCGCTTTCACTTGACGGTACACTCTCCCTTTCATCTGCAGTCACTGTGGACTCAAAGGCAGTCTCTTCAATCGTCTTCGACGTTGATTCTAAGTCTGTGTCTGCCGGCAATTCATTCACTGCAGCTGTCAGCAATTCGGGTGCATGGTATATAGGAAGTGACTATAGAACCTATGTCTTCAGATCGCAAAGTGACGATTCGCGTTGCAAGGCCTGCGATGCAATTGCCAATGAATTTGATGCACAGAAAAGTTTGTATTCTTCAATTGAACTGAGCGACAGGACCTACAGACCGTTCTTTACAATCCCGTCCAACTGGGATGATGGCAGGGGATATGTCGCCATATACTCAAATATAGCACCTTATGTAGATGAAAATGAGAAAGACAGGGTCTATTTCGCAGGCGGTTCAAGACAGGAAATGCCTTTCGGAGGAGACTCCAAGTGGATTAGCTGGACATTGGAGAACTATCCTGTATTAGTCGGTACATATTACAATGACGAAGGAATTGTAGTTGTCAGGGATGGAGAGAATCTTATCTATTTCCTCAGCCCAGTAGATGGCAATTGGTTTGTCGCAGCAAAATAGTTTAACATTAAAAAGATTTATATATGAAAAAGATAGCAGTACTGTTTCTTTGTGTCATGGCGCTTGTGGCAGCCGGATGCTCACAGAAAGACCCAATTGAGAAACTCGGCTCGCTTCCGGAGGACAGGCTTACGCCACAGGACGTCCAGAATGTGCTGTGCTCGGTGGACATGTGGAAACTCGACTATGCCGGACATTCATTCTATTTCTCATTCAAGGACGATGGTGACCTCTACTCTTCATCTGATATCGAGAAGATGGGAATCACTGCTACATATGGACTTGGCTGGTCTGATTTCCACTCCGTGCAGCTTGACCTTGGACGTGGGCATTTCAACTACATAGATGAATCGGTACGCGAGACATCATTTGTCGTTGAGGACGGACACTATTCTGCAGAGATGATTGTGGCTACTGGTGTGAACATAGACGAGGAGTTCGTGTTTGTACCGGCGACAGAATCTGAACGTACTGCAATTGCCCAGAAAGATCAGACTCTTGCTGAGTCATATGCGGAGATAATGCAGTCTGTCTCAAGGATAAGGAATGCAGGACTCTGTGCCGGTGCAATATTCTCCGGCAACAGCTTCATCGCACACTGGGCGATACTTGAGATGACAGATGACGGTGACGGAAGCATCAGAATTGACGAATTGAAGGACCGTGTCCTTACGCACAGGACTGTTCAGCTGACAGTGCTTCCAGGAAATGCCCTCAAACTTATAGAGCCGGTTGTTATCAATGGAGTAAGCGTTACTGACATTACAATGAACACTTCTGCCAGGACTGCATCTTTCCAGGATGCTTTGTCCGGAACTTCAAGCAACGGTGTCGGTGACTGGTTCGCTACAGGTGACTACAAGACATTCCTGCTCCGTCCGGACAGTTCAAGGGGAGATGCCAATGATGCAATGTGGCAGTTCCTTACTGAGGCAACATCCGTAAAATACAGCCAGGTGGAAATCAGCGACCGTGGCGGACGTCCATTTGTATTCTGCCCAAGGGATCATGACGGATATGCAGGCTTCTTCTACACATTGAAGGTATCTTCAGAGTTCCAGGATCTTGTGAACTACAGCACAACATACAGTCCAAGCTGGGTGTTCCAGGAGAATGACTCATCATGGTTCGATGACTGCTACAGGACATTCAAGACATTCCTTGATTTCTTCACTGCAAGCGAGGGCGTCATCTATGTGAAAGGTCCTAATGTTCCGGACAGCGGATCGAAGATATGGATATTGAGTCCTGTGGACGAAACATGGATTATGGCAGACAGGGATGCTTAGCTGATAGCTTCCAGACTTGCCGGTAAATCAGTAGCGGGTGACTAAAAGCTAAAACTCTTAGTCACCCGCAATCGTTTTTCCTGAAAAACATGTCTTCTTGCCCGGACGGCCTGAAGCTCTCCTGTCCCGGGATGCTCGCTACCATTTCCCGGATGCACCTCCTCCTCCGAAGCTTCCTCCCCCGAAGCCGCCGAAACCACCGAATCCTCCTCCGCCGGAATCCCCGAATCCGTCTCCCCATGACGAACGCCTGCCTCTTCCGAGGAGATTGCCGAGGATTATGGCCTTTGCTATGTCGCTGTCATCATTTCTGCCGGATCCTCCGTTATTGCTGCCTCCGTTTCCACGTGAAATGAATATAAACAGCATAATCCCGAGGAATAATGTGACAACCAGGGCAATGACTGCCTGCATCCCGTCATCCTCACCGGATGGACGCGGCTCAGAGATTTCGCCTGACGCAAGTTTCATCAGGACTTCACATGCAGCATAGATGCCACCGAAGTAGTTCCCCTCCCTGAAACGGGGAATCATCTCATTGTCAATTATTCTTTTGCAATATGCATCAGGAATCGCTCCCTCCAGTCCGTATCCTGTACTTATGGCAACTTCTCCGCTGGAACTGTCTGTCTTTGGCTTGACAAGGATTATCAGCCCATTGTTGAAATCCTTGCTTCCTGGTTTCCAGTCAATCCCTATCCTGGTAGCATATTCCGTCGCTGTCAATCCTTCCAGGTCATTGACAGTCACGACTGTTATCTGATTGGATGTCGAGTCATCGAACTCAACGAGTATCCTTTCCAGCATTGCAGCCTGGGATTCTGTCATCAGGTTGGCAAAGTCATTCACAAGTCTCTGCGGTTCCGGCCCTTTGGGGATAGCCATGCATAAGGCCAAGCCTGCCGCCAACAATATTGCAGCGGCAATGTATCTTCGTATTGATTGCATGATATGTCTTTGGAAAATAGATTAAGGAAAATCCTAGAATTCGACTTTAGGGGTAGTCTCTGCTCCCTCGGAAGCCTTGAAATATCCTTTTGTACCGAAATTGAACATAGATGCTATTATGTTTTTCGGAAAGCTGCGGACTGAAGTGTTGTATGCCCTTGCAACCTCATTGTATTTCATCCTTTCTGTCGCAATCCTGTTCTCTGTTCCTTCAAGCTGTGCCTGCAGGTCGCGGAAATTCTGGTTGGCCTTAAGCTCAGGATAGTTTTCCGTAATCATCATAAGCCTCCCGAGTGCAGAGCCAAGCTCTCCCTGTGCTGCCTGGAAACGTGCTATCTCATCTTCTGTAAGCTTGTCAGGATTGACTGTCACCTGTGTCGCCTTTGAACGTGCCTCAATGACGCCTTCCAGAGTGGACTGCTCATGTTCTGCATATCCCTTGACCGTTGCTACAAGGTTCGGTATCAGGTCTGCCCTGCGCTGGTACACATTCTCTACCTGTGACCACGCTGCGCTTACCTGCTCATCTCCTGCAACCAGTGAATTATATGAATTCTTTGTCCAGACAAATATTGCCACAACTGCCAAAGCTACGGCAATGAGTATAATCCATCCTTTTTTCATCTTTTACCTTAATTATAAAGATTATAAATCCCTCACACATCTTGCAGATGCAGCAAAGGAACCGTACCCTGTCCCGATGTAGACATCGGCTGAATCATCACGGATATATCTGTAGCTGCCTTTTTCGCTGTCTTTTTCTGATGTCCAGAAAGCTGCATATTCTGTGGAACCGTCAAATTTATTTGCTCCGTCTGCAATTATGGCATATCCTGCAGAAAGGGCAGAAAGGCCAGAGCTGTTGGTGATCTTCACCTGTGGCCAGTATTCCCACAGCTCATTTCCGTTGAACAAGGCATCTGCCATCAGCGCGCCTGCAAGCCCGCTGAAATCCTGGCCTTTCATGAATGTCTTTCCGGAAAGGTCCTTATCCGCCCAGGCAACTGAATTTGCCATGTCAAGCCAGTCATTCTCGGATGGTATCCTCCATCCGTCAGGGCATGCGTTGACAGCCTGCTCCTGTGTATAGTAGAGACCGAATACATCTGTCATTGCCTCGCAGTCAAGATATGGTATGCCATGTCCAAGGCTTTTCCCGGCTGCAGTAATCTCGCCGCCGTATGCGAGGTTGTGCCGGAACCATACCTTGTCGCCTATTGTAGTGATATAGTATACCTTTCCGTCCCTTGAATCGACGAATGTCCTGTCAGAGGCGGAGATTCCTGCTTCTGTAATGGAGCCTGTCCCGTCCATCCCGCCTTTGACTGCTGTCGTGGACCTTGTCACTATGGATGATGAATAACCGCTTGCAAATACCCCGCATGTTATTGTATATGACTGGATCTTTCCTTTGAGCTTGTATGTCATGGATGCCCCTTTCTCAGGGTCGAAAGCGACATCAGATGTGTCATTGATCTCCATGTCAGGGGATATTTTCCAGTAGACACCAAGCTTATGGTCATCGCCCTCGGGATGGGTAACTCCTGTTGCGGTCATGCTGAGCGTTTCGTCTACATCTACATATTGCGGTACAGAGAACCTGAGTGTCCCGTCAAGTGACGGGGATACCGGTGTCTCTTCTTCGTCTTTGCATGAAACCATGGCAAGAGATGCTGCCATGATGAAAATTGAAACTGCACTGAATCTTCTAAATGTCATTTTATTTTTCCGTTTTGATCGGTTCATTCTTGCAAATATGGGCATTTTTTCATGAAAAACCGCTACCTTTGTGCAAATACTTTACCAAGTAAGACAAATTGCCCGATGAAAATCCTGAAAATATTCTTTGCAGCCATTGTGGGGGCTGCCTGTATGGCATGTTCAGACCCTGGCGGATACGTTTCCATATCCGGTTTTGCGCAGGGAGGGACATATATTGTGAAACTCAATCTTGACGGACCGGACGGCACTGTCAGGATGAAGCCCGAGGCAATAAAGGAGGGGATAGACTCCATACTCCTGAGGATAGACAATTCCGTTTCCGGATATAACAAGGGCTCGCTCCTGAGCCGTTTCAATGCAGGGGAGACCATTGTTCCCGATGATATATTCCTTGAGATATACCGTCTGTCATATAAATTCTATGAATTGACTGACGGAGCATTTGACGTTGCAGCCGGACCCCTGTTTGACATCTGGGGATTCGGATTCAAGGGTGAGGGATTCCCAGATGATGAAAAGGTGGAGGAGGTACGTGCCGGATGCGGCATGTCAAGGCTCCTCCCGGCCATGGAGGAGGTCATTGCGGAGGACGGTACACTTTCGCAGGATGCCCTCCTGAGGGGCAAAAACAGTGGAGGACCTGCCATTGTCTTGAACTACAATGCAATTGCCCAGGGATATTCGTGTGACCTTGTCGCGCGTTACCTGTATTCCATCGGTGTGAAGGATATGCTTATTGATGTCGGCGGTGAAATCTATTGCGACGGGGTCAATCCTGCCGGACAGCCATGGCAGATCGGTGTTGACAAACCTGTGGACGGGAATGACACTCCAGGCGCGGAACTGGAGGGCGTACTGGATTCGCAGGGACGTGCATGCGGCATAGTCACATCTGGCAACTACCGCAAATTCTATATAAAGGACGGACGTAAATTTGCACATACTGTGGATCCGCGTTCCGGCTACCCTGTCTCACATTCAATGCTGAGTGCGACAATAATGGCAGCCGATGCCACTACGGCGGATGCACTTGCGACATTCTGCATGGTTGTGGGGCTGGATGAGGCTATAAGGTTTGTGGAGTCGTCAAGGCTGGAAAGCGTTGTGCTTCCCCAGGCCCATGCTCTTCCATCCATCGACGGGTATTTCATATATGACAATGGTAACGGGATGCTTACATGGTCTTCACTGGAGCCTGCATCGAACTGATTGTCTCGAGTATAAATATCATTGAAGCTATAAGCCTCTCACATATGGCAGCCATGAATCCCGGGCATATCCCGGCCGCTTCCATGGCTGCTGTCGCTGTTGAAAAGGCCATGGTAAGTGTCATGAGAGGTATGCACATAAGGTTTGTCAGCAGGAAGTATTGAGGAAACGTACCGAACTTGAACCATGCGAGCGGGCCTGTGAACAGCTGGCAGGAAATGGACAGTGCACACAGTTCCCATATCTTTTTCATCGGGCCGGCAATGATTCTTGCCTTCCGGCTTCCTTTCATGCCCCCGCTCTCTTCCGGCCATAGCCCCTTCAGCCTCGGATACACAATGAATATCCCTGCCATTGCAAGATATGACAGCTGGAAGCTTATTGATGATATGATTCCTGGCTTCAGTGCAAGCTGTATCATAAGTGCAGAGCACAGCAATGTAGCTCCGTCTGCCTTGCGCCCGCACAGCTTTGCAGTCTCTCCAAGCAATATGAAAAGGAATGCCCTGACAAGGGAGGCTGATGCTCCGGTCATTATAGTGAAGAATCCGGCACCGGTGACTGTCAGTATGGCCCTTGATTTCCTGGCGAAGGGGGAGTTGCCTGCCATTGACAAAGCCTTTGACAATATCACATGTAGGATTCCGATATGCATTCCGGAAAGTGCAAGCAGGTGGGAAGCCCCGCTCTGCCGGAAGATCTCCCTTGTGTGGCTGTCAAGGCCTGAACGGTCTCCTGTGAGGAAGGCTTTCATGACTGCGTTGCACCTGGCATCCCCAAAGCTGATGCTGTCAATGACATCCTTTATATTTCCGGCACATGACATGGCGAATGCCTTTATTGGTCCCGGACCGTGCTGGAATGATGCGGATACGGTCATGTCAATGGTACAGATGCAGGCTCCTGCTATTGCAAACAGGCTTCCAAGCAGCAGCCGGCCTCTCAGCAGTCCTATGCCGCTGAATCCGTTGTGGCTTCCCGGTTGGCGAAGGCCCCTGCAGTTTATTGCATGGCACAGCATCCAGACAATGGCAAATGCCGAAATCAAGGCGCATGCTGCATGCAGCATGCTGTCCTGCAATGCGCAAAATTTAGTGAATGAATAATTTGCAGCTGCGGCTCCCGCAGTTAGCGAAACCGCCAGTCCCACAGACTCTCTCTCCGCTTCCATTTCGTTCCGATTTTTTGCGAAAGTAGTCATAAATTTTATAACTTTGCGCCTTTCAGTGATATGATTTATTAAAATATTGATAAAATGATAATTCTTGTATTGAACTGCGGCAGTTCTTCCTTGAAGTACCAGCTTCTGGACATGAAGGGAGACGATGTCTATGATCTTCTTGCCAAGGGTCTTGTCGAGAGGATAGGTATGGAGGCCGGCTGCCTGAAGCATCAGGCTACCGGTAAGGAAAAGGTGGTCAAGGAAATGGCTATTGAAAACCATACTGTAGGAATCAAGGCTGTCCTTGAGGCTCTCCTGGACAGGGAGACAGGTGTCCTGGCTACATTGGAGGATATAGAGGCTGTAGGACACCGTGTGGTCCATGGCGGAGAGGAGTTCTTCTGCAGCAAGCTTATAGATGACAAGGTGATAGCGCAGATTGAGAAATGCAGCGATATCGCACCTCTGCATAATCCTGCCAACCTCTTGGGAATCAGAGCTGTGTCTGAGGCTCTTCCGTCTGTTCCCCAGGTCGCGGTGTTTGATACTGCATTCCACCAGACAATGCCGTCATATGCATATATGTATGCTCTTCCATATGAGTATTATGACAAGTACAGGATCCGCAGGTACGGCTTCCACGGCACAAGCCATAAGTTTGTGTCTGCAAAGGGAGCGAAATTCACAGGCCTTGACCTGAACAATTCAAAGATCATTACATGTCACCTTGGAAACGGAAGCTCGATAACCGCAGTGGCCAACGGAAAGTCAATAGACACATCCATGGGATTTACACCTCTTGAGGGGGTCATAATGGGTACACGATGCGGATGCATAGACCCTGATGTCGTGACATATCTTCAGGAGAGAGAGGGACTTTCAGCTGCGGAGATGAGCAAGGTCCTGAACAAGAAGAGCGGATTTGCCGGACTTTCATGTGTGTCTTCTGATGCGCGTGACCTCAATGAGGCTGCAAATGCAGGCGACCCTAAGGCAAAGCTTACATTGAAGAAGCTTGTCTATGATGTCACAAAATATATAGGTGCATATGCCGCGGTGATGAACGGTGTTGACCTGATTGTATTCACAGGCGGAATCGGTGAGAACAACAGCCGTATGCGCCGCAGGGTCTGCGAGAACCTGAGCTATCTCGGTGTCAAGTTTGACTATGAGGCAAATGTAGCCACCGGTACGGATACATTGATTTCACTTCCTGGTTCAAAGGTCAAGATTGCAGTCATAACCACAAATGAAGAGCTTGTGATAGCACAGGATACAATGCACATTGTCCTTAACGAGGAAGAGAACAACTGATTTTAAACCATTAATAAGAGACGAAATACTATGTTTACTAAGTTTGAAGATATTTTTGGCGAACTTGCCGGGCGCGGCGCCAAAAAGAGAATGATTGCAGCATGGGCTGTCGACGGGCATACCATTGCCGCTGCAAGCAAGGCTGTTGACCTTGGTATTGTTGACGCTACACTTGTCGGTGACGAAAATATGATCAAGGAAGAGTGTGCAAAGGAAGGCATTGATGTGGCAAAGTTCACGATTATACATAATCCAGCAGAACTTTCTGCAGTCACACAGGCCGTTACAATGGTCAACCAGGGTATGGGAGACATCCTTATGAAGGGCCTCTGCAGCACAGACAAGTTCATGAGGGCTATCCTCAACAAGGAGACAGGGCTTCTCCCTCCAAAGGCTGTCCTCAGCCACTGTGCGGTGCTTGAGAATCCTAATTACCATAAGCTGCTTATCCTTGGTGACATGGCTGTCATACCGGCACCGGACCTTAAGCAGAAACAGGCAATCCTCGGATATCTTGTGAATACGGCACATGCCATGGGCATCGCAAAGCCAAAGGTTGCAATCATCGCTGCCACTGAGCAGATGCTTCCTGGCATGCCTGCATGTGTAGAGGCTGCTATCCTTGCAAAGATGGTTGACCGTGGACAGATAAAGGGATGCATTGCTGACGGGCCTCTTGCGCTCGATGTCGCAATTGACCAGGAGTCAGTTGAAATCAAGAAGCTTGAAAGCCCGGTTGCCGGAGATGCCGACTGCCTGCTTTTCCCTAACATTGAGTCTGCAAATGTATTCTACAAGACAAACTCAAAGCTTGCTGCAGATGTAAAGCAGGCTGGAATGGTTGTAGGTGCAAAGGTGCCTTGTGTACTTTCAAGCCGTGCAGACAGCATTGATACAAAACTTAATTCGATAGCAATAGCAGCACTGTCTGCAAAGTAGAGGTATGGAAGGAAGAATCCTGGCAATAAATACCGGTTCGACTTCCACAAAAATCGGATTTTTTGATGCAGGTGTAAAGGTCTTTGAGCAGAATATTGCCCATAGTGCCGAAACGCTTGCGAAATATAAATCTGTGATGGATCAGGAAGCAATGCGCCGTGATTCCATCACAGATTTTCTCTTGTCCGAAGGTATCGAGCTGGAATCTATAGATGTAGTAATGGCAAGGGGCGGTCTTATTACCCCGGTGGTGACAGGTGTCTATGAAGTCAACAAGGCTATGTGCGATATGCTTGTCAGTGCAAGGAATGGTGAACATGCATGCAACCTGAGTGCAATCATCGCATCTGACATAGCGGAGGATATAAATAGGCGTAGATTATTGAAAGGTATTGGCAGACAGTGCCGTGCATTCATTGCAGACTCTCCTATGGCAGATGAGATGATTCCGGAGGCAAAGCTTGGCGGCCGTCCGGAGTTTCCGAGGCGGACTTTGTTCCATGCCTTGAATTCGAGGGCGATGGTACGCCGCTATGCAAAGAGTGCAGGCAAGTCAAACAGGGAATTGACCGTAATCGTTGCCCACATGGGTGGTGGAAGCTCTGTCTCCATACACCGCAACGGAAAAGTGATAGATACGACAGACTCACATGGAGGAGACGGTCCTATAACTCCAGAAAGGGCTGGTACAGTACCTGCTTTCCCTCTTGTGGAGATGTGCTTCAGCGGCAAGTACACAAAGGCTGAAGTAAAGAAGATGCTCGTCGGGAACGGAGGTGCAGTCTCATATTTCGGGACCAATGATTTCCTTGAACTGACCCGCAGGGCAGATGCAGGTGACAAGGATGTCAAGGTTTTCCTTGATGCCTACTGCCTGAGCATAGCAAAGTATATCGGATATTTCTCTACTGTTGTCTGCGGAAAGGTTGATGCCATAATACTTACAGGAGGCATCGCACGCAACGTGAGGATAACCGATAACATTACTGAGCATGTCAGCTTTATCGCACCGGTTGTCATATATCCTGGCGAGGATGAGCTTCAGTCACTTGCAGAAAACGGATACGGAGTCCTCTCAGGTGAATTTGAAGTGCTGCAGTATCACTGCTGAATATCTTGGGGAGGACCCGGATAAATGCATGGCCGCTCCAGTCAGTGCACACTTTTGCACATCTGGAGCGGTCTGTATTTGTATTGTCATGTCTGCTGATATGTTGCTGCCAGTGATGCCGTCTGCCTGATAAAAATGCGCGCATGGAATGCGGTTCTCTTGTGCATGAGATAATTAATGTCTACATTTGATGGATAATGGCTCAAATCAGATGAACAGGATATCTACAGGAACAGCTACCCCAATGCAGAGCAATAGCAGATATGTCAACAGGGAAAGATATTTCCTTGAATTGGCACAGACATCAAGGGAATATTATATTGACTATATCAGCAGATTCAAGGAAATAGATAATACAGCCTCGGTTCTTGAAATCGGTTGCGGAGAAGGAGGAAATCTGCTCCCTTTTGCAGAGAAAGGGTGCCGTGTCGCAGGGATTGACATATTGCCAGGCAAGATAGAGAATGCAAGGCTCTTTTTCCATGCCATGGAAATGTCAGGTGAATTCTATTGCGCGGATTTCCTGGTGGAGAAGCCGTTGGATGAAAAGTTTGACATCATCCTTATACATGATGTGATTGAACATATAGAACCGGAACACAAGGATGAATTCTTTATAAGGATGGCTGAATATCTGAATCCGGACGGTATTGTATTCTTTGGATTCCCGGCGTGGCAGATGCCGTTTGGCGGACATCAGCAGATCTGCCGTAGCCGGATGTCGAGAATACCGTTCATCCATCTTCTTCCTGAAAAGATCTACCGCAGCTATCTCATCCGGTCCGGTGAAAATCCCCTCCAGATAGATGAACTTATGGGAATCAAGCGTTCAAAGATGACTCCGGGACGCTTCAGGAAATTATGCAAGGCACATGGCTACACAATAATCGAACGTATCCTATGGCTTGTCAGCCCTCATTACAAGGCCAAGTTCAATCTCCGTCCGATGAAGCTGTTTCCACCATTTGGCCTTATACCGTATGTCAGGAATTATTTTTCAACATCCTGTTTCTATGTGATAAAAAGGTCTTAGACCCCACGGAAAAGGTCATGTTGGGGGAGTGATGCGCTGAATGACTCGCGGCAGCGGCGGAAGAGCGATGATGTGTATTTTGTGAAATGCGGACCACGGTAGGTCCCGGTGTTTGTAATCATTATCCAGCATTCCCCGTCAGGGTAGCATTTCACAAGGGCTGAAGTGCCTGCGAGTGTACCGGTCCTTGTCCATTCTCCGTCAGGCTTTGTGTCATTCCAGCCGAGTGAAAAAGTGTCCGGGTCGAAATATTCTGTCATGGCGGCAACCGATTCGGGAGTGATTATGTCCGGAATTTCCGGTCTGCCGTCTATGGAGGCAACGAATCTGCATAGTTCGGCGGTCGAACCGCACCATGCCCCTGCTCCTGACAATGCGTTGATATTGCTTCCTCCATAGCATCTCTCAACCATTTTCCCGCTGAGGCAGTATTCTTCGCAAGGCTCCGCTCCGGACTGCATATAGTATTTGACCTCATTGGGATATCGTTCATGGTAATAGTTGTTTGCAATGTGCATGTCAAAGCATCCTGCCGGGTTGAGGACATTTTCCTGGATGAACTCCTCATATCCGCATCCTGAAAGCTTCTCTATCACCAGGGACAGCAGCAGATAGCCAAAGTTGGAGTATGACTGGCTTGTCCCAGGCTCAAACCCGAGCCGTCTGGTGAGGATGCATTGTGTAAGGGTCCTGCTGTCCGGTGCGCACTCAAGCCTGAATTGCCTTATTATGTCACGTGTCGAGAACATCGGGTCTCCAAGCCCGCAGGTGAATCCTCCCTTGTGGCGCAACAGGTCCTCCACCGTAATATCGAATATCCTCTTGTCCTTTACTGATGCGGTGTATATTGAGTCGCAAAGGATTCCGTCATGGCCGAACACCCTGTCTCCCAATGACAGGAGCCCCTTTTCCTGGAGAACCATTATCCCTGTTGCCGTAATCAGCTTTGACACAGATGCCATCCTTAGGATATGTCCTGGCTCCATCCTGATTCCTTCCTCCAGGTCTGCCCATCCGTAGCCTTTGGAATAGACGAGCGAATCATTGCGCATTATTGACAGTGACGCACCCTTTATCTCCCATTGCTCCATGAATTTGCAGATATCCGCATCCATCCTTCCAAGTCCGGTGGAGCCGGAAAGGGAATTGTCCAGCACCTTGTTCAGCAAAATGGTGTCACGTGGCTGCAGCTCTTCCTCCACTATGGCATCGTGCCTGTGTGTGCTTGCAGTCAAAGTCAAGGCGATGACTGCTGCAGCAAATATGAACGGTATCCAGATTCTGCGCTTCATTATAGGATTCCTGCCTTACGTGCGAAGCCGATGATATGGTCGGCAGTCCCTTCTATGCCAAGGATCGATGAATCTATGCACAGGTCATAGTTTGATGCAACTCCCCAGTTGCCGAAAGTGAAGTAGTTATAGTATGTCTCCCTCTTGCGGTCCTGCCTGTTTATAATCTCGGCTGCCTTTTCCGGAGTGATGTCCATCCTCTTGCTCACACGTCTTATCCTGTATGACATCGGGGCAGTGATAAAGACATCAAGGGTCTTCTCCCTGTCCCTCAGGATATAGTCGGAACATCTTCCGATTATTACAGCGGATTCAGTTTCGGCAATGTCCTCGATAACCTTGCTCTGTATCTTGAAAAGTGCCCCTCCGTCTATGAAGTTGTCAGAAAGGTGAAAGCCGTTCGAAGGAAGCGGAAATCCGAAAAAGTTCCTTCTCTCGTCATTCCTGGTGAACAGCTCCGGACTGAAGCCGCTCTTTTCCGCAGCCTTGATTATGAGTTCATTGTCATAGACATTGACTCCGAGTTTCTTTCCTATCTCAAGGGCCACGGCCTTTCCGCCGCTGCCGAACTGTCTTCCGACATTGATTACCGTGTGTTCCATTGGCTATCTCCCTATATTTTGCTGCCAAGACCGGCAGGTTCATCCCCGTCTTTCAGTCTGTTGAATTTCTTCAGCAGGTCAATCAGGAGTATGACTGTGAGTATTGAGGAAATTGTATCTGCAATAGGGAAACTGCACCACACACCGTATGGCCCGAACCATATAGGCATCAGATATAGCAGCGGTATGAGGCAGACAATCTGCCTTGCCAATGACAGGAAAATTGACCTGTGTACCATCCCGAGGCATTGGAACAGATTGGTCGCAATCATCTGGAACCCTACAATCGGAAAGGCGAAGTTCATGAATGTAAGTCCTTTGGATGCCATCTCCTTCAACTCTGGGTCATGTGTAAAAATTGCAGTTGCAAGCTGAGGAAAGCACAGGGACATCACAAAGCATGCGGTTGTGACGACAGTCGCGAATTTTGCCGTGGTCCAGAAAACCTTTTTCACCCTGGAGTAGTTCCGTGCACCGAAATTGTATCCGGCAATAGGCTGCATTCCCTGGTTCAATCCCATGCAGATCATGACAAACATGAATGTGAGCCTGTTGCATATCCCATATGCACCGATTCCGAGGTCACCGAAATATTTTTTCATCTGCTGGTTGATGAAGAGGGTTACCATACATGCGGCAGAGTGCATCAGGAAAGGACCGAAGCCTATGGCCATGGAGTCCTTTGCAATCCTCATGTCGAGCCTGATTATCCCTTTCTCGAAATGCAGGAACCTTTTCCTGTTGGAGAAATGTACCAGTATGATGACCATTGCGATTGTCTGCGATATGACTGTTGCCCATGCAGCTCCACGTATCCCGAGACCTAACCAGAAAATCATTATGGGGTCCAGGATTGTATTGAATATGACGGTAAACAGGGTAAGTCCCATTGCCATTTTCGGGTTTCCGGACGACCTCATGGCTGAATTCAGGCCGAAATATACGTGGGATATGGCATTGCCGTACAGGATGATCTCCATATATTCGCGTGCGTATAATATGGTGTGCTCGCTCGCTCCGAAGAAATTGAGTATAGGGTCAAGGAAGATCAGGGACACGGCAGTAAAGGAGAGGCCTATTATAAGGTTGAGGGAAACAATGTTCCCAAGCACCTTGTTGGCTGCCACGTAGTTCTTCTGCCCAAGCAGAATTGAGAGCATTGTGGCTGCTCCTACTCCCACAAGAGTTCCGAAGGCTGTGGACAGGTTCATAAGCGGAAATGTAACCGCAAGTCCTGAAATTGCAAGAGGGCCGACGCCCTGTCCTATGAATATGCTGTCTACCATATTATATAGCGATGCTGCTGTCATCGCTATAATTGCAGGTATTGCATATTTCCTTAATAGTTTTCCAATGTTTTCTGTTCCGAGTTCTAAAGGGATTGCTCCGTTCTCTGACATAGTTCCTATTCCTCCACTTCAATTTTCACTTCAAATACCAGAGGGGCGTATGACGGTATTATGGAGCCGCTTCCGGAAGCACCGTACCCGAGGCCGGAGTAGAACACTCCTATGCCTTTGGCTCCATAGTGCTTCATCCTGCACATTGTTGACGAGAAACCGTTGATTACAGTACTTCCGCTGAGCTTTACTGCCGTGGAGTCGCTTGACCATGTGGCGGAAACCTTTGAATAGCTCTTGGATGAACTGTAGATGCTGTTGTCCTTTGCCGTCTTTTCGTCTGTAGTGTCGAAGGCCTGTCCGTTAAGCAGGCTTCCCGTATAGTTTATATGGACTGATGCATTGTCTTCAAGTGCCTTCATCTCCTTCTTGCCGTCTTCATCCTCGATTTCTTCCCCGGTCTGTACCTTAAGGAAATAGAAGCCTGCATAGACTGTGTCCTTTGCTGACACTTTCCATACCTGTTTCTGTCCGAGGCTGTCAACGTATTCGTATTCGAATTTTTCGATTTTCTCAATCTGCTTGCGGTACAGGTCGTCTGTGGTATCTGCCACCTCGACCGTATATATTGCATTGCTCTTGTCAGTGACGTTGTCCAGATATTCCTGCTCTGTCCCGTATTCTTTTGTGTCCATGAGCCATGCCGGGATGACAGCTGTGCGCTTCTCCCTTGTCTTCATGCCCTTCAGCATCTCCTTTACTCCGGCTGGCAGGGAGGCGTATGAGGTGCTCCATATCTCAGGGCCATAATAGTATGACTTCTCATAGCTTCCGAGTTGCTGGGCAACTTTCATGTCGTTTGTGGATGTGATGTTGCCGCTAAGGTCCCTTATTGTATAGGTTACATATATGTAAGGTGCATCAGTGATGTCCAGGCCTGCCTCAGCCCCTTCAATTCCCTCGTCTATTCCGGTCGCTTCAATATGCTTCGGGTATTCTCCGTCATTGTCAGCAGTGCTGTCCTCAATGATGTAGATGCCAAGTCCCGTCTTCTCTGCTCCTGGATGATGTACGTGCATCCAGGCCTCGAAATATCTTTGTGATGCCTCGTTTGTGGATTCTTTCTTTTCCTTGGCACAGCCGGTCAGTCCAAGTGCTATGGCTGCGGCTGTTGCTGCCGATAATATTCTCTTCATTATGTCTTCTATTCTTCGTTGAACCTGCAAATATAATCAAATATCTTTTAGTTCTCAATGCTCTCTATCCATATATGGTAGCATAAGGCAGAATTTGCAGGTATGATGCCCACAGCTTTCTTGCCCATTCCGTATTTTCCTGAAAAGAAGACTTCGCATTCCTCGCCTGCCTTGGCACCAACAAGGGCATTCCTCAGGCCTGTCACAGTGTTCTTGTCTGCCAGGCTCAGTGTCAATGGGGTAAAATCCATATCTTCGCTCCAATTGGCTTCCAGTGCTGTCTTCCTGTGGTTTGTGGCAAACATGCCAGAAAGAGCTGTGGTGAATATGTACCCTGCGTAATATATTGTCGCAGACCCGCTTGCAGACAGGCCGTCACCGTCCCCCTCCTTTATTATTACCCTGTGGCATCCTTTGTTGGTTACGACTTCCGGCTTGACCGTAATGGGCTTTCCGTTTTCATCGAGTATGGGATTGCCTTCCGCGTCCTCTAAACGGAGTGTGAGCTTTTCTATATAGGAATCTATCCTGGAGTCCTGGCTTGTGTAGGTCGTCTCAAGGCTCTGTGCCGTGCATGCGGACAGGATTGCAATGAGAAATGCTGTTATTATACTTGACTTTGTACTAATCATTTGCTATACCGTTAAAATATTCGTGTGTTACCTTTTCTATGTATCTTGCAGCATCTTCTGTGTTTTCCAGTTCTGAAGGAATCATCATCCTGCCGCCTGATGCAAGTTCGTGCCCGCCTCCGTTGAAGTATCTCTTTGCACAGATGTTGGCTGAGACCCCTTTCTTTGAACGTATGGACACCCTGAACCTGTCCTTGTCCTCCTTCATGAATATACTCATCCTTACCTTGCTGATTGACAGCGGAATGGTGACAAATCCCTCCGTCTCGCCGTCCTGTATTCCATATTCCATTATTGTCTTGCGGTCAAGTATCATGTAGGCAACTCCATCATTTGTTGTTGTCATCTCCTGCAACATCTTGCCCATCAGCCTTATCCTGTTTTCCCTGAAACTGTTGAATACGTTGCCGATTATCATCTCGCGGTCAACCCCTGCTTCTATCAGCTCCGATGCCATCTGCAATGTGCCAGGGTATGTCGAATTGGCGAAATTGTTGGTGTCCGTTGTCATGCCGGTCATCAGGGCAGTGGCTGTGGCGGCAGGAAGTCTTTTGGCATCACCTCCTGTCCGGGGCATCTTCATGAGAATCCAGTAGAGCAGCTCCGAGGTTGAGGAGATCTCTGTCTCTGAAAACACGAGGCTGAACTTTTCTGCAGATGGATTCAGGTGGTGGTCGATCAATACCTTTTCTGCGCTGGAACTTTCCAGGAGGCCTGCCATGTCCCCTGTGCGGGAGAAGTCATTGAAGTCCTGGCAGAATATGGCGTCGCTTTCCATGATTCTTGCAGCTGCCTTTTCTGGCTCATCCGCGTATATCATGATATGGTCTGACAGGTCTTCTGTCACAAGGAATTCCAGGGAGTCGGGATATACATGGGGGAGTATCAGGACTGCGTCCTTCCCGAGTGACTGCAGGTATGTTATCATTGCAATCCCGCTGCCGAGTGCGTCCCCGTCCGGATGTATATGTACAGCAACCGAGATTGTGCCTGCTGATGATATGATACCCTGGAGCCTGTCTATGTTGCTGGTGTCTAATATATTCATCTTAAAGAATTATTTCAGGACGCAAAATTACAAATTATATTGCATTTGATAAATCAAATTTTTAACTTTGTCCGGAATTTGGAATAAAGATAAAACACATTATAATGGTCAAGAAAATTTTTACCTATCTTATCCTCCCTATCTGTATTTTGGGACTTCTCTATCTGACGGTGGAGAGCGTTATGGAACCGGTAAGGTTCAACAAGGAGAAAGATTACCGCGAAAGTGTCGGTATCGAGAGACTTAAGGATATCAGGACACTCCAGGTCGCCTTCAAGAGCGAGACCGGACGTTTCTCACCTACAGTTGACTCCCTTAAGGATTTCTACAACAACGGGAAAATCAAGGTCGTGATGCAGATTGGCTCACAGGACGACTCGCTTGCTGTTGCAAATACTGCAAGGATCAAGAAACGTAATCCTAAGATTACTTCCCAGGAGCTTTACAAGCTTTATCTCGATGGTGAACATCTCGTGTTCTCTGTGCAGAGCGAGGTGCCTGTGAAGGATACACTTTTCAACAACCGTCCAGGCTTCTGCGTGGATTCACTGGCATTCATTCCTTTCTGCGGTGACTCGCTCATCATGGAGGCTGCAATAAAGAAGGTGTCTGGTGTGAATGTACCTCTTTTTGAGGCTTCAATGCCTTACAAGTCGCTTCTTAAAGGACTTGACAACCAACTGAGGATTAACCTTGATGCCGAGAGGAAGGATACGGGACGTTACCCTGGCCTGAAGGTCGGCAGTGTTACGGCACCTAACAACAATGCCGGAAACTGGGAGTAGAAATACAATCTTTACATCTAAGTGTGCCCTCGTCCCATTGCGGTTCTTTGACCGTTCTATGGCGAGGGCAATGCTTGTTGATGTGGCTGATGTCGAGGAGTCGGACCAGGTACGCTATGTGGATGTCCCATATTATGATGCGGTAATGCTCTATGCGTGCCGCAGCTATGAGAACCAGGAGGCTGTGCCTGAACTTTACAACATGCTCCGCTGCACGGAGAGGATCGGGGAGTACAACAAGATTGTCATTTCCTATGTTGAAGGGCGTCTGTTCCTTGTGGTTGCCAACGGCAGGAACCTTATGCTGTGCAATTCCTTTGATGCAGTGGACTTCACGACAGCAGAGTATTTCCTGTTTCTTGCGATGAAGAAGTTCCAGCTTAATCCGGAGGTCTCGACCCTGTATTGCAGGACTCCGCTTACATCCGAGCAGGAACTTACCCTATATAGGTATTTCCATTCCGTGGAGAGGATTTGATGACGATATGAGGATTATAGGCGGCAGACTGAAAGGAAAGGTTATCCTTCCTCCGGCCGGGTACAAGGCCAGGCCTACTACTGACTTCGCGAAGGAAGGGCTGTTCAATATACTTGACAACGAATACGAGTTCGATGGCCTGAAGGTTCTGGATCTCTTCGGAGGTAC
Source organism: Bacteroidales bacterium (assembly GCA_023667095.1). Taxonomy (GTDB): domain Bacteria; phylum Bacteroidota; class Bacteroidia; order Bacteroidales; family UBA932; genus Cryptobacteroides. The sequence continues at coordinate 122,617 of JAMPAT010000003.1, read as the reverse complement.
AGGTGCCATTTCGTATGAATTCATTTCACGCGGTGCAGGACAGGTCCATTGCGTTGAGATGCTTCCGCTTCATGCAAGTTTCATAAAATCGCAGGCCAGGAAATTCGGGATGGACAACCTGAATGTTGTCAGGCACAATGTCTTTGAGTTCCTTGATATATGCAGGGTGAAGTATGATCTAATATTTGCAGATCCTCCCTATGCCATAGAGGGGCTTGATACGATTCCGGACAGGATATTTTCGCATGATATACTGAATGACGGATGTTACTTTATCCTTGAGCATCCTGCTGAATATAATTTTGAAAGCCATCCGTTTTTTGTCAAGGAACGGAAATATGGCAATGTGCATTTTTCGTTTTTTGAGAAGAGACAGCTATGAAAAGATCCGGTTCTCTATTATATATATGTATGCTGGCTGCATCCCTGTTTTCGGGAATTACGGCTTCTTTTGCGCAGACTGCATGCAGCCTTTCCTGCAAAGGAGGGGAACAGACAGGAGAGGTCTCCTCTGCAGACTCCATCCTTTCCGGTGAACTTGGACATGGCGGGCCGGCTGTTGAAAACCAGTATATGGCGTTGCGGCTTCTGTGCGACGGCAGCGGGGCAATCGATGTCTATTCCAAGTCCGGACGCGGGCTGGAACTTTCTAAATATGGATGGTACACGGATTCGCTTGCCATTGCAGACTATGGAGCAGGACACGATGACTATGTGGTAGACGGCACCATTGGGCTTGGCGGTGTCGCATTGTGGGATGACGGGAGGATTGTACGTCTCATGCCAACGTCTGGGCAGAAGGCCCGTGCAGGGAATACTGCAAAGGGGAGCTTTGCCGAGGTTGTTTCATACGGTGTGGAATATGGCGGCGGGAAGGTTGACATTCTGGTCAGGGTGGATGTCTCTGCAAAAATCCGGACGGCCTGGGTTACAGCGAGATGCCTTAACGGAAAGAAAGTCTCTTTTGTGACCGGGCTGAACTACCATGAGGGGATGGCAGTGGAATGCGGAAACGGATACATCTACACCTGGGGCAGACATCCGGATGCCCTGGTCCCTGTCGGAGCTGGACTTTTCTACAGCAAGTCTGTATTTGCGGGTCCTGAAAAAGACGGTGGCATGGCTGTAATCGTTTCAAAGCCTGGACAGCAGGTGAGCTACCGGGTGGTGGCTGCCTCTACGAGGGAGGCTGAGCTGAACTCACAGAAACGTTTTGCTGTCTTCATGACAAAATAGGCTATGAGGCAGGTAAAGATAGAGAAGACCAATGTCGCGAGGCTGCTTGACAAGGCAGGGATAGCCTACACTCTTGTCCCTTATGTTGTCGATGAGAATGACCTTGCAGCAGGGCACATTGCTGAACAGCTTGATGAACCATTGGAGCAGGTGTTCAAGACTCTTGTGCTGAAAGGTGACCGGAACGGCTATTTTGTCTGTGTTGTACCAGGTGATTCTGAAGTTGACCTCAAGGCTGCTGCAAAGGTCTCCGGGAACAAGAAGTGCGACCTTATACCTATGAAGGAGCTTCTGCCTCTGACTGGATATATACGTGGAGGATGTTCCCCTGTGGGAATGAAGAAGCCGTTCCCTGTATTTTTCCATAGTACAGCCCTTGACTTTGACTATATATATGTGAGTGCTGGCGTAAGAGGGCTGCAGCTTAAGATTGCACCGAAACCCCTTATTGCCTATGTAAGGGCAGTTACCACTGATATTGTGAAATATGAGTGACAGGTATATTGTAATTGCTGTTTATGCAGGATTGATGTGCCATTGTGAATTGAAGTTAGTTTAGTGTATAATTTTTAGTAGTGTAACTTATGAAACTTAATCTTACAAGTGTATTCAGACCTAAGTTCTTCGGTCTGTTCAGGCCTGGAAGGTATGACAGGAACACATTTGTCTCAGACCTGATTGCGGGTATTATTGTAGGTATCATTGCGCTTCCGCTTGCAATTGCATTCGGTATAGCCAGCGGTGTGACGCCGCAGCAGGGACTCATAACTGCAGTTGTGGCAGGTTTTCTTGTATCTTTCTTCGGGGGCTCGAACTTTCTTATCGGTGGCCCTACGGGAGCGTTTATCGTCATTGTAGCAGGAATCGTGGCACAGTATGGCATGCAGGGACTTATCATTGCAACCATTATGGCTGGTGTCATACTTGTGGTCATGGGGGTATGCAGAATGGGGGCGATATTCAAATTCATCCCTTATCCTATAGTTGTCGGGTTCACCAGCGGTATTGCAGTTACAATCTTCTCGACACAGATAAAGGACTTTTTCGGATTCACCATGGATGTGCCTGCCGGATTCTTCCCTGAGTGGATTTGCTATTTCAAGAACATTGGAAACATCAGTCTCACCGAGACTGCCATGAGCTTAGCCAGCCTGCTGATAATCATATTCTGGGGCAAGGTAACAAAGAAGGTTCCAGGTTCTCTGATTGCCCTTGTGCTCGGGACTCTTGCCTCTGTACTTCTCAGCCGTTTTGCAGGAATTGAGTTCGCCACAATCGGCTCGAAATTTCCGGAACTTGCAGCCGGACTTCCCATGCCGAAGCCGGTAGCTCCTCAGTTTGACTATGCGACTGTAAAGGGACTTGTGTCCCCTGCATTCACAATCGCGGTACTTTGTGCAATTGAGTCACTGCTCGCAGCAATGGTTGCGGACGGTGTGACAGGAAAACAGCATAATTCAAATACAGAACTGATTGGGCAGGGAATCGCCAATATCGTCACACCTCTTTTCGGCGGTATTCCGGCAACAGGTGCGATTGCCAGAACCATGGCAAATATTAACAATGGCGGGAAGACTCCAGTCGCAGGAGTGATACATGCAATTGTGCTTCTGCTTATCTATCTGTTTCTCATGCCTTATGCGATATATATTCCTCTTTCATGCCTTGCTGCAATCCTTGTGATGGTCGCATACAACATGAGTGAATGGCGTACGTTCAAGTATCTTCTCCGTGGAGACAAGTCTGATGTCGCTGTACTTCTTCTGACTTTCTTCCTGACTGTAATTGTTGACCTTACTGTTGCAATAGAGGTCGGCGTCGTGCTGGCAATCGTGCTGTTTGTCAAGCGTGTCATGGAGACATCATCCATTTCTGTGCTTGAAAATGACCATATAGCCGCGACGGAGGATGATGAGAAGGCCTCAATGGAGGATACTGAGTTCCTTGATATTCCCGAAGGTGTCGAGGTCTATGAGATAAACGGGCCGTTCTTCTTCGGGCTTGCAAGCCGTTTCGAGGAATTTGAGTCTACCAGGAAATCCGGCACCAAGGTACGTATTATAAGGATGAGGAAAGTACCTTTCATGGATTCCACTGGTGTGAAGAACCTCCGTAACCTCTGTGAGCGTATCAACAGGAGGGGAGTACGTGTGATTCTTTCCGGAGTTACAGACAGCGTGCTTGCCACCCTTCACAAGTTCGGTGTAGACGAGGAGATCGGAAGTGAGAACATTTTCCCTCACATAATCCCTGCCCTTGAAAAGGCAAGGGAGATTGTCTCCGGCCAGCCGCAGGAAAATAAATAGCATGAAAAAAACGAATAATAAATTCCTTTCAATAGCAACAGCAGCCCTTGTCGTGATAGGGCTGTGTTGCTATTTCTATGAAGAATACAAGGTAGAGCTGCTGGACATGCCGGCTGCGGAATCTTGCTGTCATGGTGATGCACATGCCGATTTTGAGCCGGAGGTGACCTGCAGCAGGGTTGATGACGGTGTATCAGGCAGTGGGGCAGCAGCGGATGGAGAGGATACCATGACAGTGGAGGATGCACTTGACGTGATGTCCCGCCTGGAGCTTCCGCAGTGGACAAGGACGGACACGGCTGAGATTGTCGACCACATGGGATATATGGTCAACTACAATACTACATTGCTGATTCCGAACTGGGTCGCCTACAGGCTGTCCGAACTGGAACTGCTCGGGGATGTGTCAAGGTCTTCAAAATTCAAGACGGATCCGGACATCAAGGGACTGCAGGCCTGTGACAATGATTACCGTAATTCTGGATGGGACCGCGGACACATGGCTCCTGCAGCCGATATGAAATGGAGTTCCCAGGCGATGTATGAGAGCTTCTATCTGACAAATGTCTGTCCGCAGAATGCCAACCTTAACCGCGGTGACTGGAAAGAGCTGGAAGAGAAGGTACGTGAGCTTGCCCTGAAATATCATGACGTCTATGTGGTATGCGGACCGGTGATGAAGACCGGTGAATTCGGTAAGATCGGTGAAAATGGTGTGGCTGTACCTGATGCCTTTTTCAAGGCCCTGATGGTCAAGACTGACAATGGGGAATACTCCGCAGCCGGATTTATCATGGCCAACAAGCCTGGCAACCGCAAGCTGACCGCCTATGTCTGCCCGGTCGATTCAGTCGAGGCATGCACAGGTCTGGACCTTTTCCATAACCTTCCTGATGCATTGGAAGATAAGATGGAGGCATCGGTTGACCTTTCTGTCTGGAACCTTTAGCCACTCATGCACAGGCTGAAGTCCTCTTCCTTGAATAGCTTTCTGGAATCTATGTACTCAGGCCTTTTTCCATCTATACCGTTGTGCAGGATGGGTCGGACGGTCAGGGAATTCCATCTCGAGCCGTCCATCCTGGACAAGAACCCTTATAATCCTGTTTCTTGTATGGTCACGGTTCCTGCCGATGGCGTGCGATATTTCTGATATTTTCCGCCATTGAATACAATATTGTCTGAGCATTGCAATCTCCTCTTTACTTGGCCCGGGTGAGCTTGCAACGTATTTTTTATTAATGTGGTATGAAGTTCCTCGTCCAAATCATGTCGGTAGAAGATACCCTGCTTTACATAGCTCCCTCAACAATTTTGTGATGTCGGATGGATGCAATTCCAGTATTGATTGGGTTTGCCAATGAATGAGCACATAAATCTGCATCCTGCGCTCTCTATGGCACTTTTGTGTGCTTTCAAGCACTGATTTGATACATATTTGGTACGCTATAAAAAGATAAATGGTTGTTTATTAGATATTTATATTTTTATGGTGTGCTCGCTGAATGGCAACTTATAACATCCAATATTGTATATTGCCGGCATCAATGCCTTAAAAACTCTGATGTTTTACCTGATTATGCACTAATACACTTGACGTATGATGATTTGACTGTCTGCATGACAGCATATTGCCTGCCGTCTCGACTTTACCGTTAGACTCAGCCTTGCCACTCAACTTTTGTCCATTAATGCCCCATTAAAATCCCCATCTTTCAAATCACAATAGAATTTTATATCTTTGCAGGTCAGGCGCAGACATTTCCGTGCGCATTGGCCTGTAGCGGTTTGCTTGGGCGTACGGGACAGCGTAGTCTGCTGTAAAGACAGAAATGATGGCCAGCATGCTGGCAGAAGAAGAAAAAGTATTTAAGGAAATGGACCGGAATCAGATAATAGGGAAAGTAAAGGATATATTGTCAGAGGAATTTGAGGTGGACGCATGCATTATGGAGGATGATGCGCTGCTTCTCAAGACGCTGGACCTTGACAGCCTTGATGTTGTGGATATGGTCGTGCTCGTCGAGAAGAATTTCGGGTTCAAGATGCAGACATCCGACTTTGCACGTATCAGGACCTTCAACGACCTCTATGAACTAATCATGTCCAATACCGTAGAATAGCGATGGCACATCAGTGGGAGGGAAAGTCACGTGGAGGAACTTTTGGCTACAAGGCCTTTATCTGGCTGCTGTGCCATGCCGGCCTGGAGTCGGCATATCTTCTCCTTTGCCTTGTCGTCTTCTATTTCATACCTTTCGCACCACGTCAGACACATAGTGCATGGGTATATGCACGGAGGATTCTCGGCTATGGCCGTCTCCGCTCGTCCCGCTTCCTTGTGGAGTCTTATTTCGCCTTCGGACAATCCATCATCGACAAGGTTGCCATTGGCTCTGGCATGGAGGACAGTTTTTCATTTGAATTCGAGAACCAGGAGATGATGCTGGACCTGATTGAGTCGGGCAAAGGATATATCGCAATCGGTGCGCATGTAGGCTCCTGGCAGATGGGAATGCCGTTTTTCGGCAAATACGGCTCAAGGATAAATGTCGTGATGTATGACCACGAGCGCGAAGCCGTGAAGAAAGTCCTGGCCAACCATGCACAGGAGGACAGTTTCAAGATAATCCCGATTGCGGAGGACGGCATCTCACATGTGTTTGAAATCAATGATGCACTCGGCAAAGGAGAACTCGTGTGCTTTCAGGGAGACCGGTACATCAATGAGGACAGGTATGTCACCGCGGAGTTCATGGGGCGTATGGCCCGGTTCCCGAGGGGGCCGTTCCTTCTTGCATCACGTCTCTGCGTACCGGTGGTGTTCTATTTCTCAATGAGGGAGAAAGGCCGGAAATACCGTTTCCACTTCTTCGCCCCTGAGGCAGGGCAGACGAAAGGAGGAAAGCTGTACAGTGAGGAAGAACTGTTACGCTCATACATCGCACATCTGGAGCGTATTGTCCGGAAATATCCAGGACAATGGTTCAACTATTATGACTTCTGGAACCTGTACACGAAATGAATTTAAAGGTGTGCATCTTTGCAGGGCATGCCGGAGAAATAAATAATGATACTATGGCAAACAAGAGATACAGCAAGGACACATTGTCCGCAAAGGTGGCGCAGGAACTTGCGCATGTGATAGCGTTCGGGCCAGTGGTCTTCCAGATAACAAGGGTGATGCTGAACGAAGGCATCTTTGAATACCTCAGGGAACATCCTGACGGTTCGGCGGTTGAGGACATTGCCGGAGCAAAAGGCCTTTCGCCTTATGCTGTCAAGGTCCTGATGGAGTCTTCGCTGACCCTCGGCACAGTATTGTACAGTGACGGGAAGTACACCCTGTCCAAAGTAGGCTGGTTCTTCCTGACCGACCCGATGCTGAAAGTAAACATTGACTTCAACCATGATATCAATTATATGGGCATGTTCCATCTGGACAAGGCCCTCCGCGAGGGACGTCCTGCCGGACTTCCGGAGCTGGGGCCATGGCCGACAATCTATGAGGGACTCTCAAGCCTGGATGAACGCCAGAAGGAAAGCTGGTTTGGCTTCGACCATTTCTATTCGGACAATTCATTTGACCAGGCCCTTCCGCCTGTGTTCGCCGGGAAACCGCGCAAATTGATGGACATAGGCGGAAATACAGGTAAATGGGCTATGAAATGTGTCGGATATGATTCGGAGGTTGAGGTGACTGTCGTAGACCTGCCCCAGCAGATTGCCATGATGGAGGAGCAGACTGCGGATGTGCCGGGACATGAACGTATATGCGGTTTCGGGACAAATCTTCTTGACCCGTCTGCGGAACTTCCAAAGGGGTATGATGTAATCTGGATGAGCCAGTTCCTCGATTGCTTCTCTGAAGAGCAGGTTGTCAGCATACTGGAAAGGGCTGCCAGGGCATTGAACCCGGACGGAAGGATATTCATAATGGAGACACTGTGGGACAGGCAGAAATATCATGCCGCATCATTTGACCTTGCACAGACAAGCGTATATTTCACTGCTATGGCAAACGGCAACAGCAAGATGTTCAGCACTGCGGACCTCTGGTCATATATCGGACAGGGAGGACTTGAGGTGGAAAAGGTTACGGACGGCCTTGGATATGCCCATAGCCTGATTGAATGCCGGCTGGCCATGTAGGATTGAACGTTATCAACAGACAGGAAACAGACACGAAAATAGAAATGACAATGTCCAGGAGCAGAAAAGGAGTATATATCGCATCAGACTGTATCATCTCGTCCCTCGGGATGGGGACTGAGGCAAATGTGGCAGCCATATCGGAAGGCACTTCTGGCATAATGAAATGCCAGGAAGGGCCTCTTGCCGCTGCCGTACCGGACGGCACATTGATGTGCGGGAGGATTTCTGAAAACATTGTCCAGGAACTTAGGGGCAAGTATAGTGACAGCCTGACAAGGGCTGAGCATCTTGCGGTGGCAGCTGTTGATGGTCTTGGGCTCGACCCAAAGGATGGTCCTGCTGCTGTTGACGGCCTTGGCATTGAGGCAAAAGTTAATCCGTCTGCAGTGAGGAGGGCATTCATCTTGTCAACGACAAAGGGAAATGTTGACCTGCTGGAGCAATTTGTCATGTCTGGTTCAAATGGAGAACTGCCGGAAGATGCATTCCTTGCGGAGGCCGCCAGAAGGATTGCCGCTAGATACGGCCTTGAAAATGACTGCTATGTGATATCAAATGCCTGTATATCAGGTGTGTCCGCTCTCGTTGTCGGCAAAAGGATGATTGAGTACGGGATATATGATGAAGTCATTGTGGCAGGTGTGGATGTGCTTTCTCCGTTCATTGTCAGCGGATTTGCATCATTCCGCTCGCTTTCTCCGGAACTTTGCCGTCCTTATGATGCCTCACGCTGCGGGCTTAACCTCGGTGAGGCGGCTGGTGCCGTACTTCTGACATCTGTACCAAGCGAAGGTGCAGTTGTGCTTTCGGGGGGGGCAATCAGCGATGATGCCAATCATATTTCCGGACCTTCGAGGACTGGAGATGCCCTTTATTTTGCCGTCAGGGATGCCATGTCGGATGCCGCTGTGGACAATGATGACATATCTTTTGTCAACCTGCACGGTACAGCTACAGCCTACAATGACGAAATGGAGTCAAAGGCTATTGCACTTGCCGGGCTGTCTGACAAGCCTGCACAGAGCCTGAAGCCATATATCGGACATACACTCGGTGCAAGCGGTGTGGTTGAGACCATACTTTGTGCACAGCAGCTTTTGCGTGGAGAGATATGGGGGACCCCTGGATTTTCTGCACCGGGAACGCCGATGCCTTTAAATGTCAGCAGCGCAATGAGACACCTGGACATGAAATATTGTGTGAAGACGGCTTCCGGGTTCGGCGGATGCAATGCTGCCGTCGTCCTTGGGCTCCAGTCTGTCCAGAAAGAGCTTCCGGAAGTCAGGCTGGCAGATGTTGAACTGTTGAAAAAAGTGCGTCTGGACAATTCAGACGCAGTGGAGAAAGGCTTTGGGGACGATTTCGCCTCATATATAAGGAATGAATACAAGGCCCTCGGAACCAATAACATGAAATTCTACAAGATGGATGACTTGAGCAAGCTTGGATATGTGGCTTCGCATCTTCTTGCGGACGGGATTGAATTCGGGCCTGAGGAGATGGCTGTGATCCTGCAGAACAGGAGTGCGTCCCTTGATACGGATCTCAGGCATCAGGAAAATATATCAAAGGGTCCAGGCGCGAGCCCTGCCGTATTCGTGTACACATTGCCAAATGTGGCGTCCGGGGAGATCTCAATAAGTCTCGGAATCAAGGGGGAAAACACATTTTTCATTTCTCCGGAATATGACAGGAAAAGACTGGCTGAATATGCAGGCATTGTCCTGTCGCGTACAAAGGCCAGGTATTGTATCCTGGGCTGGCTTGAATTCCTCGGCGGGAAATTTGAGGCTTCCCTTGAATTGCTTGAAAGGAAGTGATGAATTTGCCGTTCCTTTTTGCGGTATAATGAAACAGTTTCTGTAAATTTGCACGTCTCCGGGCGGATTTGCCTGGAAGTAAAGAATTTTTCATAGAAAATTTAAACACGGCTTCTTGTTATGGAAGAACTTATTGAAAATCTCAAGAAACAGATAATCGAGGCACTTAACCTTGAAGATATGACTCCTGATGAAATAGGGGTTGACGAACCTCTTTTCGGAGATGCAGGACTTGGGCTTGATTCGATTGATGCACTGGAACTTATCCTTATCCTTGAGAGGGACTACGGCATAAAGGTGGCTCCCGGTGAGGGAAAGGAGATCTTCAGGAGCGTACAGACTATCGCTGACTATATCACAGCACATAGGCAGTAGTTCATGGACAGGGTTCTTGTCACAGGACTTGGTGCCGTTTCTGCCCTGGGACTGTCCGTTGAGGACAATCTGGCGGCATTGCGTGCCGGCAGGAGCGGGATCGTCCCTTCTCCAGGGCTTGTAAAGACAAATCTGAGACTTCCGGTCGGTGAGGTCCCCTTGACAATGCCTGAATTGGCAGGAATGCTCGGCATTGCATCCGATATGGTTATGACCAGAACAGCATTGATGGCTGCATTGGCTGCATCTGAGGCCATGGCTGATGCCGGCCTGGGTGCCCGCTGCCCGGACGGACGTTTTGAACTGTCCGGTGAAAGTACATCTGACGGTGCACCAGGCAGGAGGATCGGCCTGGTTCTCGGTACTTCAGTAGGCGGAATGGACATAAGCGGAGACTTCTATGAGGAATACCGCAGAGATCACTCTGCCGGTGACATCAGGGCGATGTTGTCACACGACTGCGGAGCGTCAACGGCCTTTGTTGCTGGATACCTTGGAATAGACGGCTTTACAACGACCATCAGTACGGCCTGCTCGTCTGCCGGGAATGCGATAATGCTTGGTGCCAGGATGATACGTGCAGGACTTCTGGACATTGCAGTCGTCGGGGGAAGTGATGCGCTGAGCCGTTTTACGATGAACGGATTCAATTCGTTGAGGATTCTGTCCTCTTCTGTATGCCGTCCGTTTGATGTCTCGCGTGATGGACTGAATCTTGGCGAGGGGGCTGGTCTCCTTGTGCTTGAGAGTGAATCCAGCGCGTCTTCAAGGGGATGCCAGGGATATTGTGCGGTTACCGGATGGGCGAATGTCAATGAGGCATTCCACCAGACTGCCAGCTCTCCGGATGGAGACGGAGCATTTGCCGCAATGTCGGAGGCCATGGCTGTAGCCGGGATGGTACCTGCTGATGTTGACTATATTAATACTCACGGTACGGCTACTCCAGGCAATGACTTGTCTGAGGGAAAGGCAATAAGGCGTATGTTCGGTGCGGAAGTACCTCCATTCGGCTCTTTCAAGGGATATATCGGGCATACTCTTGCCGCCTCAGAGGGAATAGAGGCCGTGCTCTGCGCAAGGGCAATTTCGGATGGGGAACTGTGGCCGAGCCTTGGATTCTCGGCTATGGATCCCGAAATATGTCTCGAACCGCTTATGGCGCATTGCCACGGTATAAAGATAAGGAATATATTGTCTAACAGCTTCGGCTTTGGAGGCAATGACTCCAGCCTTGTGTTCTCCGCGCTATGATTACTCCTGTATATATAAATTCGGTGTATGCCGTGCTTCCGTCACGTGGTGGTGAACCTGACTACAAGGCTGTGATAAAGGATGCAAATCTGCGGCGCAGGATGAGCCGTATTGTCAGGATGGGTGTGGCTTCTGCGCTGAAATGCCTTGAAGTACCTGGTAGCGAATTGGCTGGAGAGGAGAATGTCCATCCAGACGCCATTGCCACAGCAACTGCCCTTGGCTGCCTTGCTGATTCGGAGAGATTCATGTCCGACCTGCTTGACAGGGAGGAACAGATGCTCAATCCCACTGCATTCATACAGTCGGTTTTCAACACTGTAGGTGCACAGTCCGCACTTTTGGAAGGCATAAAGTCATACAACATGACGTATGTACATCGTGGAAACAGTTTCACTTCGGCACTTCTGGATGGAATCCTTCTGCTGAATGAGGGAAAGGGCAATGTCCTTGTCGAGGCCTTTGATGAAGTCATCCCGGCTTCTGAGGATATCCTGTCGCGTCTGGGCAAATGGCAAGGGGCGCAGGAGGGGGCTGTTTCGTTCCTCCTGTCGGATTCTCCGCATGGAGGGAGGAGCATACTGCTGTCGGACATTGTCCTGAAGCCATGCACTGCTGCCGGACATGTCTATTCATCCATGGATTCCGCTGTGATGATGTATGATGCTGCTTGCCGTCTACTTGAAGCAGGTGAAGGAAACTGTGGAATATCTCTTCCGATGCTTGATTTTACATTGTCTCTGCAGTGATACCTATAATAATATAATGCTGTGGCCGCTTTTCCTGTACTTCTGCTTCTCTTTGCCATTGCCTTTATTGGATTTCTTGTCTGGGCCTGTGCTTCGATTGGCTCGGACGTATGGGTAAAGGCAGTATGCCGTGACCTGGAGCCTGGCAAGGTCGTCCTGACATTCGACGACGGGCCGGATCCGGTCTCGACTCCACAGATTCTTGACATACTTGCGGAAAATGGTGTCCATGCCTATTTCTTTGTAGTGGGGGAGAAAGCTGAAAGATATCCGGAACTCGTGCGGAGGATGGCATGTGAAGGACATCATGTCGGCAACCATACCTACACCCATTCCTCACTGTTCCCCCTTTCAGGAAAGCCATGCATAGAGGATGACATACGTGCATGCGACTCTGTGATTGCTTCTGCACTTGAGGCTGATGCCGCAAATCCCGTAAGCGTGATTTCGTCCAGGCTTCAGTCAAGGCATCCCGTGGAAGCCCTCTTCCGTCCTCCGTTCGGGGTGACCAATCCGGACATTGCAAAAGTTGTGAAATATACAGGACATAAGGTAATCGGATGGGATGTACGCAGCCTTGATACATCCATCGTGAAAGACTCCTTGACCGGAAACGGACTTGAAGCGGCTGTCGGGAAGTGTGTCGGGCGCATTATACGCATGGCCCGTCCCGGCTCTGTAATCCTTCTGCATGACCGTCTCGCAAATTCACCGGCTTTGCTGAAGGCACTGCTGGAACGTCTGCGTGCAGAGGGGCTGCTGACGGGAAAAGTGACAAATTCAGCCATGGAAAATTAAAATTTTGTCAGTATAAAAATAATTGCTACCTTTGCGACCCCTATTGTGTAGGGATCGCAAAGTTTTTTAGTATTAACCAATTAAAACTCAAGACAGTGGACACACAGAGTTACAAGACAGTATCACTGAAAGCCGGTGATATCAAGAAAGAGTGGGTGGTCATTGACGCTACCGACTTGGCTCTCGGCCGTCTTGCTTCAAGGGTTGCGCTTGTCCTTCGTGGAAAGAACAAGCCAAGTTACACTCCGCACATGGACTGTGGCGACAACGTCATCATCCTCAATGCAGACAAGGTGAAACTTACCGGAAAGAAGATGACTGACAGGGTGTACGTACGCCACACAGGATATCCTGGTGGACAGCGTTTCACTACGCCAAAGGAGATTCTTGAAAAGAAGCCTACAGAGCTCGTCAGGATGGCAGTCAAGGGAATGCTCCCGAAGAACCGTCTCGGTGCAAAGCTTATCAACAACCTTTATCTTTATCAGGGTTCAGAGCATCCGCATGAGGCGCAGAAACCAAAAACAATCAAGTTAAACGAAATTTAAGCAGATGAAAGCAGTAAACGCACTTGGAAGACGTAAATCAGCAGTCGCTCGCGTTTATGTCGTACCTGGAAAGGGCAACATTACAATCAACGGCCGTGACCTCAATGACTACTTCAGGGAGGACACTCTCCGTTATATTGTAAACCAGCCTTTCGAAGTTACAGGTACGGTTGCCCAGTTTGACGTTAAGGCCAACCTCGATGGAGGTGGAATCAAAGGTCAGGCAGAGGCTCTCAGGCTTGGTATCTCCCGCGCTCTCTGCGAGGTTGACGCCGAGGCTTACCGCCCAGCCCTCAAGGCCGAAGGATTCCTTACCCGTGACGCCCGTGAGGTCGAGAGGAAGAAACCTGGTCAGCCTGGCGCACGTAGGCGCTTCCAGTTCAGCAAACGTTAGTATTTGCCGACTGATTTACAGGATTGCACAGTCCGGTACGAAATCTCTGGACCTTCATTCCCGGTGTGAACCGGGGGAAGCTGCCTGACGATTGCCGAGGCTGCGGAAAATCCAGGAGACCGGCACCGCCGCTACTCCGGATTGAAGAAAAGAGCCCTGCAGGTATGGCAAAAGCCTGCAAGGAATTAAAAACAAACAAACAATTAAGAAAATGCCAAGAACAAATTTCCAAGAATTGCTTGATGCAGGTGTTCACTTTGGACACTTGGCGAGAAAGTGGAACCCTAAGATGGCACCGTACATCTTCGACCAGAAGAACGGAATCCACATCATCGACCTGCATAAAAGTATAGTAAAGATTGATGAGGCTGCAGATGTACTCAAACAGTTTGCGCGTTCTGGCCGCAAGGTACTTTTTGTAGCTACAAAGAAACAGGCAAAGGAGATCGTTGCTGAGAAGGCAGGATCTGTAAACATGCCTTACGTGACAGAGAGATGGCCGGGCGGAATGCTTACAAACTTCCCGACTATCCGCAAGGCTGTCAAGAAGATGAATACCATTGACAAGATGATTGAGGATGGTACTTTCGACACTCTCGCAAAGCGTGAGCGTCTCCAGATTACCCGTCAGAGGGCTAAGCTCGAGAAGAACCTCGGTTCAATCAAGGACCTGAGCCGTCTTCCTTCAGCACTTTTCGTAGTGGACGTACAGAAAGAGATGAACGCCGTAAAGGAGGCTAACCGTCTCAACATACCGGTTATCGCTATGGTTGATACATGTTGCGATCCTACTCCGATTGATTATGTGATTCCGGCAAATGATGATGCAGCAAAGTCTATCTCATACATCATGGATGTCCTTTGCGCTGCAATCAATGAGGGATTGAACGAAAGGAAGCTGGAGAAGGAGAAAGAGGCTCCTGAGCAGAGCGAGCAGGCTTCTGGAAAGAAGCTCCGTGCACGCAAGGGCGGCAAGGCTGCTGAAGAGGCTGCTCCAGCAGCAGAGGCTCCAAAGGCAGAGGCTGCTGAAGAGGCAAAGGCTGAGTAATCCGGTACCGGAAGTATTAACATTCAAATCTGATTAAAATGGAAATTAAAGCAGCTGACGTTGCAAAGCTTCGTCAAATGACTGGCGCAGGAATGATGGACTGCAAGAAGGCTCTTGTAGAGGCTGAAGGCGATTTCGCAAGGGCACAGGAAATCATACGTGAGAAAGGTAAGCTCGTTGCAGCAAAGAGGGCTGACCGCGAGACTTCAGAAGGAGCTGTAATTGCCAAGGTCAACGGAAACAAGGCAATTGTTGTCGCTCTCGGATGTGAGACTGACTTCGTTTCAAAGAATGCCGAGTTCCAGGCTCTTGCAGAGGCTATCGCTGAGACTGCTATCGCTAACTTCCCTGCAAATGTTGATGCCCTCAAGGCTTGCACACTTGCTGACGGAAGGACTGTCGAGGCTGCCGTTACAGAGCAGACAGGAAAGACAGGCGAGAAGCATGTAATCGTAGGTTACGAGACTGTCGAGGCTCCTTTCATTTCAGCCTATATCCACAAGATTAACGGCAAGCTTGCTTCAGTTGTCGGATTCAGCAAGGAGTTCGATGCGCAGGTTGCAAAGGGTGTGGCTATGCAGGTCGCTTCAATGAATCCTGTGGCTGTATCTGCAGCTGACTGTCCTCAGGAAGTTGTTGACAATGAACTTAAGGTCGCTGTCGACAAGACTAAGGAAGAGCTTGTGAAGAAAGCTGTTGACTCAGCTCTCAGCAAGGCAGGAATCAATCCTGCACATGTTGACAGCGAGGCTCACATCGAGTCAAATACAGCAAAGGGATGGCTTACTCCGGAGCAGGCTGAGCAGGCCCGTGAGATAATCAAGACCGTTTCTGCAGAGAAGGCAGCAAACCTTCCGGAGCAGATGGTGCAGAATATCGCAAAGGGCCGTCTCCAGAAATTCTTCAAGGAGCAGACTCTCGAGGAGCAGGGCTACCAGATGGGCGACGGCAAGACTCCTGTAAAGGATGTTGTTGCCGCTGCTGACAAGGAGGCAAAGATCCTTTGCTTCAAGAGACTTTCTCTCAACGACTAGCAATTAGCCGTCAAGGCGAATGTGATAGAGCCAGTGAGGACTTTGTTCCTTGCTGGCTTATTTTTTTGTGCCTGATTGCTATTTGTTGCTTCCCTGTAGGAAATTATTGCAATAAGTGTTAAATTTGTAGGATTTTGATATTAAGAAACGTTGCATATTAAAAAATTGATAGTGACACTTGACCTTCTTGCCTTGGTGAATAGCTTTGTGTCTTGCAGTAACTGCTGCATACGACAAAGGGGGAGGGAGGGTACAAGTCCATAACAATATAATCGATAGGTATGAAAAGGACATTAATTATATTTTTGATGTTGCTGCCAGCATTGGCATCTCTGGCGCAGGAGCAGGATGCGCGGCAGAAAATCAACAAGAAGAACCTTGTCATCAAGGAATGGAATACCAGGGCGGGGACTACCCAGAAAGTTCTTGACCATATATCCATCTATAGTCCTGAAGGGAAGAAGATAGAGGAGCGTGAATATGGTTCGTCTGGATTGAAATGGACCAAGAAATATGAATATGGGGCAGACGGCAAGGTATCGCGTGAGATGGCGTATGATGAAAGAAACAGGCTTGTAAGTATCAAGAAATTCGAGTACAATGAATTCGGGCGCAAAAAGGTCCAGTACACATACGATGCCAAGGGTAAGCTTGTCGTGATGAAAGTATTTGAATATATTACTGAAGATCAGGAATAATTCTCTATGGATGCAGTTGTTGACAGATTAGATGTGTGGGGCAGGATAGGGAGAATCCATCTTGATGAAATGGACAGCATAAAGCTGATGAACAGGATTGATTCCAAATATCTTACAAACGTTGTAGTGTTGGAGAAGCTGCTGGAGCAGGCTGCCATGCATGGGTATCGGGCGCTTGAAGTCGATGGAGCGGTGATTTGCCCATATAATTCAATGTATTACGATACGGAATCCCTTAAAATGTTCACTGACCACCACAACCGCAGGCTTGTGCGGCAGAAGGTGCGTACAAGGGTCTATGTACAGTCAGGGATAACCTTCCTTGAAATAAAGCATAAGAACAATAAAGGCAGGACAAAGAAAAAACGTGTGGAGATTCCTTCATGCGACTTCCTGGATTTCCGTGGCAACAGTGAAGCAGCTGCATTCCTTTCCTCCAGGTCTGACTTTACAGTTGAAATGCTGAAACCAAGGATGGAGACTGTCTTCCGCCGCATTACACTTGTGAACAGGGCCATGACTGAACGCCTTACCATTGATACCTCCCTGCGCTTTGTCAACCATGACACTGACATAAATGCTGAACTCGGACCCGCAGTCATAATTGAACTGAAGCAGGACGGCAGGGCATATTCCGAGATGAAGAACATTCTCCTTGACCTGAGGGTGAAACCGGTCCGGGTAAGCAAGTACTGCATCGGTACAACCCTTACCAATCCTGCTGCAAAGTCCAGCCGTTTCCGTACAAAGGTGAGGATGATAGAAAAGATTACAGGACAAAAGATAAAGATTGAGATATGAAAAGGATACTGACAATTGTGATTTTTTTCCTTGCGCTTGCCTTTGGATCAGGGTATGCGCAGGATATTCCGGTGGATGATGTGGCATCGTTTGGGGCAATGCAGCTGGAGGATGAGGAATTCATGGATGTTGCTTCAATTGTAGATGCAATGAAGACACCCCTCCAGAGCTTTACTGAGCTTGCGCTGAGATTCCTTGTGAATCTGGTCGTGTGCTGGGTGATAGTCCAGTTCTTCTATTACAGGAAGAGCCGCAGGCGTGACTACTACTTTACTTTCATGGTATTCTCTTCAGCCATGCTGATGATGCTCTATATGATGGGCAATGTCGAGATAGGTATAGGTCTGACACTCGGGCTTTTCGCCATTTTCGGCGTCATACGCTACCGTACCGAAACTGTGCCTATCCGTGAGATGACATATATGTTTGTCATAATTGCAATTGCTGCAATCAATGGACTCTCATCGATCTACAGGCTTGTGGGAGAAGGCGGAAGCAATCCGCACTATGTCCTTTCATGGCCGGATTTCGGGATCCTTGCAGTCACGAACCTTATCGTGATAGTACTTCTATGGGCCCTTGAATGCAGTGCCGTTGCAAAGCATACTTCTACAAAGCTGGTGCTCTATGACCGTATCGACCTGATTGTTCCGGAGCGTCGTGCAGAACTTGTTGCCGACCTTGAAAGACGTCTTGGGCTTAAGGTGGACAATATAGAGATAGGACATGTGGATTTCCTGAAGGATTCGGCATTCATCAAGGTCTACTATACTCTCGGGAAGGACGAGAACAATACAATTGATACACTTACAAAAGCCAAGGACTATGTCAATTAGGAAAATTCTTATATCTCTGGCAATGCTGCTCCCGTCTGCAGCAATTGCACAGCAGCTCAACTATACGGAAACTGACCCTGAATTTGAGACAGGCGGGCATTTTACGGTCGGGATAGACAAGAGCCTCGCGCATAAGAAGCTGGTCCTGTCATTGGAGGAAGAGATGAGGCTCAATGACAATTTCTGCCATGTCAACAGGTTCTATACTACAGTCGGAGCTGAATACAAGGTGTTTCCATGGCTTAAGGCCGGTCTCAGCTATGCCCTTGTCGCAAACAATTCTGAAACGAAAGGGTGGGGGCTCCGTCACAGGGGCTCTGTGGCACTTACTGAAAGTGTGAAGCTTGGCAGATGGAAAATTTCCTTGCGTGAAAGGGTGCAGGCGACATACCGTGCAGATTCAGTAAATCTTTTCCAGTCTCCTCAGACTGCATGGACATTGAAGACAAGGCTCAAGACGTCTTATGACATTCCACGCAGCCCTTTCAAGCCGTATTTTTCAGCAGAGGCAAAGTTTGTCCTGAATGGGGTAAATCCGAAAAATTTTGTGTGTGATCCGAAGAGCGGGCGATGGAGCAACCCGGAGCCAAAATACAATGACTTCTATTTCAGCAGGGTACGTTTCAAACTTGGTTCAGAATACAAGATCAACAGGAAAAATATTATAGATTTCTTTGTAGTGGCGGACCTGTGCTATGACCTTGACATAGACTTCAATTCAAACGGAAAGCAGAAAAAGGATCCTGCCTCTGCTACAGGATATGCCGATTATCTTTTCTTGAAGGATTCTTATTTTGCAGGAGTCGGATTTACATATACATTCAGTCTATAGAGGTTGAAAATAAACTGAAATTTACCCCTGTCAGGATGAAGTGATACCAAAAAGGATTCACACTGGCAGGGGTAAAATATTTGGTTGAGGTCTATTGTACTCGCCTCAATTGGCATCTATTGACTATGCCCATTCCGGTTTATATACCAGGGGCATCAGGGCTATAGCCCGAATTCTTTCTTTACGATTTCTACGGAATCAAGAAGCTCCCATCCGAAGAACTGTACCTCCTCGTGTGACTTCTGTCCGTGCCTTATGATTTCAACAGTCTCCCTGTATGGCTTTCTTCCTACATGCCCGTATGCTGCAGTTGGCTCATAGATAGGCTTCTTGAGCTGGAACTTTTCGATAATCTTTGCAGGTCGCAGGTCGAATATGGTGTTGATTTTTTCGGCAATAAATGCATCGCTTAGTCCATTAGCGGCAGTTCCGTAGGTGTTTACAAATATGCTGACCGGGCGTGCCACACCGATTGCGTAGGAAATCTGTACAAGAATCTCATCTGCCACTCCGGCTGCAACCAGGTTCTTCGCTATGTACCTTGCAGCGTATGCTGCTGAGCGGTCAACCTTTGACGGATCCTTGCCGGAGAATGCTCCGCCTCCGTGTGCTCCCTTGCCACCGTAGGTATCTACTATGATTTTGCGTCCGGTCAGTCCTGTGTCGCCGTGAGGTCCTCCGATAACGAATTTACCTGTCGGGTTGACATGAAGGATATAGTCGCCCTTGAACAGCTGTGCTGTCTGTTCGTCAAGTTCCTCTATAATTGCCGGAATCAGGATTTCCTGTACGTCTTTCCTGATCTTTGCCTGCATTGCAGCATCCACGCGCTCCTGCCCGAACTCCCTCACAGCAGATTCATAGTCTATCTCTCCCAGCTCCTGTGCAACGAAATTGTCATGCTGGGTCGAAATTACAATGGTGTGTATCCTTGCCGGCCTGTTTGTCTTTCCGTCATACTCTATCGTGAACTGGGACTTTGAGTCCGGACGCAGATATGGCATCTTCTCGGGAGTCTCCTTGCGGATTTTTGCAAGTACCTGGAGAGCAAGATGTGAAAGTGCAAGCGGCAGGGGCATGTATTCCTCCGTGTCACGGCAAGCATATCCGAACATCATTCCCTGGTCACCGGCCCCCTGTTCGTCAGGGTCTGCAACGACAACGCCCCTGTTGATGTCCGCACTCTGCTCATGGAGGGCGGAAAGTACTCCGCAGGAGTTGCCGTCAAACATATATTCGGCCTTGTTGTAGCCTATCCTGTTGATTACACGGCGGGCGACAGTCTGTATGTCAACGTATGCGTCTTCCGAGCGTACCTCTCCGCCGATGACTACAAGCCCTGTGCTGCAGAATGTCTCGCATGCTACCTTCGCCTCAGGGTCCTGGCGCAGGAATTCGTCAAGTATTGCATCGGAAATCTGGTCCGATACCTTGTCCGGGTGTCCCTCAGACACCGATTCTGAAGTAAATAAGTAGTTCATATACTATACAATAAAAAACTCCGGCATACAAGTATGCGGAGCAAACACAAAACCTATATATCGAATTTTAGCATTTTTTTGTGTGGTTGCAAGCAGCCAAATCTCTCCACATTTATTTTCGGACTGCAAATGTAAGAAGCTGTTTTGGATTTTGCAAAATAAATTCAGAAAAATCCGATAAATTTGCTAATTTTGCAACAGCTTTGTGTGCCGTGGCAATGGCCTGGCACATTAAGGCAGGAAAACAGGAATTACTATAGATTTAAAATATTTAGATTATGCAACAGAGTATTGACACTTACGATTTTACCGGTAAGAAAGCAATCGTCCGCGTAGAC
Organism: Bacteroidales bacterium; assembly: GCA_023667095.1. GTDB lineage: Bacteria > Bacteroidota > Bacteroidia > Bacteroidales > UBA932 > Cryptobacteroides. Next base: position 101,914 of record JAMPAT010000003.1, on the reverse strand, counting down.
TTCAACGTTCCTCTCAACGAGAAGATGGAGATTACTGACGACACCCGTATCAGGGCTGCAATCCCTACCCTCAAGAAGGTACTGGAAAAAGGCGGTTCCCTCATTATCATGTCTCACCTCGGACGTCCAAAGGGAGTTACAGACAAGTTCTCCCTCAAGCACATCATCAGCCGTGTACAGGAGCTTCTCGGAGTACCTGTGAAATTCGCTGATGACTGCCAGAACGCTGACGAACAGGTGGCTTCACTCAAGCCAGGAGAAGTGCTTATTCTTGAGAACCTCCGCTTCTATGCAGAGGAGGAAGGCAAGCCAAGGGGACTTGCCGAGGATGCTACAGACGAGGAGAAGAAGGCTGCAAAGGCTGCTGTCAAGGAAAGCCAGAAGAAGTTCGTTGCGAAGCTTGCTTCATACGCAGACTGCTATATCAACGATGCGTTCGGTACAGCTCACCGTGCACATGCTTCAACAGCCCTTATCGCAAAATATTTCCCGGATGACAAGATGTTCGGATATGTCATGGAAGGCGAGATCAAGGCTATCGACCGTGTCCTCAAGACTCCGGAGCACCCTGTGACTGCAATCATCGGCGGTGCAAAGGTTTCTTCTAAGATCGGTATCATCGAGCACCTTTTCGATGTAGTGGACAACATGATCATCGGTGGCGGAATGGTCTATACCTTCATCAAGGCACAGGGCGGAAAGATTGGACTTTCACTCTGTGAGAACGACCAGATGGACCTTGCCCTCAATATCATGAAGAAGGCAGAGGAGAAAGGCGTAAAGCTTTATCTCTCAAAGGAGGTTGTCATAGCAGACGGATTCTCCAATGATGCAAACACCAAGATCTGCTCCAACAGGGAGATTCCGGATGACTGGGAGGGAGTAGACGCAGCTCCAAGTACACTTGCAATGTGGGAGGATGTAATCATGAAATCAAAGACTATCCTCTGGAACGGTCCTGTAGGTGTGTTTGAGATTCCGGCATTCGCGAAGGGAACCAACAAGGTTGCCGAAATGCTTGCAAAGGCAACAGAGAACGGGGCATTCACCCTCGTAGGTGGTGGCGACTCTGTAGCTGCCGTTACACAGATGGGCTTCGCAAAGAAGGTAAGCTATGTTTCAACAGGCGGTGGAGCAATGCTTGAGTACCTTGAAGGTATAGAGCTTCCTGGTATCGCTGCAATACGTGAGTAATCATAGCTGATTACATAGAAAAAGGCTGGCCCCGTCGGAGCCAGCCTTTTTCTATAGCCTGTCGGCAACTTTCCGCCAGTCGACAAGTTTCCACCACTCCTTGATGAAGTCTGTACGGCGGTTGCGGTAGTCAATATAGTAGGCATGTTCCCATACATCAAGGGTCAGCAACGGAACCATTCCATTTACCATAGGGTTCCCGGCCCCGCTTTCTGCAAGGACCTTCAGTTTTCCATCCGGGGCTTTTGCGAGCCAGGCCCATCCTGAACCGAATATCCCTGTGGCCGTCTTTGTAAATTCCTCCTTGAATGCATCTACGGACCCGAATCCTTCTGCCAGTTTCTTTTCCAGTACTTCCGGCATGGCTGACTGCTTAGGTGAAAGGGTTTCGAAGAAGAATGTGTGGTTCCATGTCTGGGCAGCATTGTTGAATATGCTTCCATCTGACTTCTTGACAATGTCTTCAAGCGGCATATTCTCGAATTCAGTCCCTGCAATCATACGGTTGAGGTTGTCGATGTATGTCTGCAGATGCTTACCGTAGTGGTATTCCAATGTCTCTGCGCTCATGGCTGGTGCGAGCGCATCCTGTGCGTATGGCAATGTAGGCAATGAATGTTTCATAATCTGATAATTTTAAAAAACCGCAGCATCCATTAGCAACCTCCATGCCGCTTCCTTTATACTGTTTGCTGACTGGATTTCTGGCGCAGATGTATAATCCTGTTCTCCACATACATGGCGATGCAGGAAAGTACATAGTACACAACTGTCTGTATGGTAAGCCCGATTATCTCCGGACGTATCATATACAGGTCTGCACCCGCAGTGTTGAGGTTGATGAACCCTCGTGCCGCAAATGTCGAAGGGAACATGTATGCAAAATATCTCCAAAATGCAGGGAAACTCTCCATCGGCCACGAGAAACCTGTGAGGAAGAGACATACAGGAGAGAAGAAAAGGAACAGTACAAAGACTGTCTCCCTCCTTGTTATTATCGAGCTGAATGCAAAGCTGAACATTACGCAGGCGGGGATATAGAACATCAGCAATGTGAATATGTCCCAGAATTCTCCACGCTGTGGGAGCCCGAAGATATAGGGGATGAGACATGCCACGTATACACCGAGTATTATGTATATCAGCCAGTATGCCGTACCTCGCCCAGCGACAACCCTTGTTATTCCGCGTCCTTTCAGGCCGTCCGGCATCACAGCAAAGCTCCTGTTCTCCTCACGCATGGTGCCAGCAAGCATCGATACTCCATAGAACATGGTCTGCTGCAGGACAATCATCAGGGCTGCGGAAAGGAAGAATATGCTGTAGGCGAATGTCCTGTTGTAGGGCATGTTCTCCTCGTATGGCAGCGCATCAACAAGCTGCACTCCTGCCTCCCCGACATATCCTGCAGCTGCGTACCGTTCCATCTGTATGTCCTTTGCCTCGTCGAGCATAACATAGTTCATGGACATTGTGAGATTCTTGTAGTAAAGGAAGCTGCTCATGTCCGAATATGTGGATATTGTGGCCTGCTCCATCCTGGCCAGTCTTTCGTCATAGTCCTCAGGGAACATTACTATACCCCTGATTTTCTGCTGCTTCATCAGTGCTTCTGCCTCAGCCATGTCCTTGCATCTGTACACTACCTCGACCTCACGAGTCGCATCCAGCTTCCGCGTGAAATTCCTGCTTTCCGCACTTTCCGACATGTCCACCACGGCGATGGGCATGTCCTCGACTCCTCCATTGGAGTAGATAAGGTTGTACAGTATAGGGTAGGCAAGTCCTGCGAGGAAGAATATGACCATGACACCGCTGTCTGTGAAAATCATTTTCAGTTCATGCGTCATTATGGCGTAGAAGTCTGCCCACCATTGTCTTATATATGAAAATATCTTTTTCATCTCTTCTTATTTTCTTGGGAAGTTCTGGAAGACGTATGCCTTTTCAAGTCTTCTGACTGAAATCAGCGGGACAAAGAGGAAGAGCAGGAGATGTACAATCTCCATGTGCCATCCTGCAAATCCGGTCCCGTACATGGCTTCCTGTATATAGAACATGTAGTAATGCCTGAGCGGGAAGGCGGCAGCAAGTCCCTGTATGTATGGTGCCATGGCCTCCACAGGGAACGTGAAACCTGTCAGCGAGAAGCCGAGCACGCTGTAGATGGCAGCAATGCTTATGGCATCCCTCAATACCGGCAGGAGCCCTATTATCGTGACTGCAATTGCTTCGCACGACAGCACGAATACCATTGTCCCGAGGAACATGTTCCATATTGATCCGGCAAGCGGGAATTTGCACCAGTGGTACAGCAGCAGGTTCATCAATATCCCGATAGACCAGAAAAGAAGGGTATATGGGATAAGCTTCCCAAGCAGGGCTGTCCCCATTGAGCCTCCGGCTTTCTGCATAAGATGCCTTGAAGTCCCGTATTTCAGTTCGGCACCTAGGGAGTATACCAGCACAAGTATGATGCTCAGCTCCAGTATCCCGGGAAGCAGCACATTGTTCAGGTAGACGCTGTAGTTCGCGGTGGAGTTGCCTATCTGGTGCGCATCAATCTTGATTGGCTGTATGCGCCCCATGATTGCTGCGTCATTTGCCCCCCTGGCACGCAGGCCCTCTCTTTTTACAGCTCCTCCTGTGAGGTTTACCATGGTGAGTATTGTCTTGTAGGCAAATGTTCCGCTGACAAAGTACAGGGTATTGACATAGAATGTGAATACCGGTCTCCTGTTGGACTGTATATCTTCAGCCATGTTCTCCGGAATCACGCAGACAGCAGAAATCCTTCCGGTCTGCATAGCCTCGCGTGCCTCCTTGAAACTGTTGAACTGTACTGTGTTGCATGTCTGTGTCGCATCAATCTGCCGTGTGAAGTTGCGCGATACTGATGAATTGTCATAGTCCACAATCCCCACTGGAAGATCCTTAGGCTGCCCGTCGCTGAGCAGTGTAAGGAAGAATATCGAGCAGAATGCCATTACGGCGACTGATGAAATCAGGTAGATAGGTCTCTGCCTGATCAGCCTGACTTCGCGCCTGATGACATCCTGCAAGTTTTTCAGGAAATCCATAATCGTCTGTTCTGTTGCGCCATGACGGCGTATTATTCGTTTACAACAATGGCTGACATACCAGGACGTATTCCGTCGATTTTCTTGACAGGGACAGCCCTTACCTCGAATGTCCTGGCATCATACTGGCCGTATTCCTTTGTTGCCCTCCATGTTGCGTATGACTCGCGTACACTTATGTAGTTGACCTTGAGGTCGCACCTTATGTCATTCAGTGCAGGAACCGTGACTGTAATCTTGTCACCGGTCTTCATTCCTTTAAGCATATCCTCGCGGATATTGAATGTGAACCACACGTCATCCAGGTCTGTGATTGTCATGATAGGTGCTCCCTGGCCTACAAGTTCCCCGACCTTTGGATAGCGTGCTGAGACTACACCGTCTGCAGGCGAAGTGAGGAACAGCTCCCCAAGATACGAGTTCACTTCCATAAGTGCGGCATTTGCCTGGTCTACAAGTGCTATTGCTGATTCCTTGTCCTCCTTGCGTGCACCGTTTACTGCCATGCTGTATTGTGATTCAGCTGCCTTGCAGGTCGACTGCGCTGCCTTGTATTTCGCTTCTACTTCATCGAATTTCTGTGCCGCAACGACTTTCTGTTCGTACAGCCTCTTCATCCTTTCGTAAGATTTCTTCATTATGTCTTCCTGCACCTTTGCCTGCTGCCAAAGTTCGTATGCTGCTGCAATCTGCTCCTTGCGTGCCCCTGTGAGTGCCTTGTTCTTCTGTGCTTCTGCCATGTTCTTCACTGCCATTGCCTGGGCAAGCTTGGCCTTCACCTCAGGGCTGTCAATCTCGACAAGTGTATCTCCCTTGTGGACCATCTGCCCCTCAGATGCCATGAACTGCTCTACCCTGCCCGGAACCTTTCCTGAGACGCGGTATTCTGTTGCCTCTGCCTCGCCCTGGATAAGTATAGGCTTTGGCTTGGACACTATATATCCTGCAAATGATACAGCCAATACTATTACAATCAATGCGATTATCCCGATTACCAGATTGTAGCTTTTCTTTCTTCTTTCCATGATAAATTTCAAGTTTTTATTCTGTTTTCAATATTTCTTTCTTCTGTCAGTCCTATTTCATTTCGCAGGCTGTCCCATGCTGGAAACGTCCTTCTGCCTTTCTGCGTGAGACTTCGCATATCTGAAGCTCTACCCCAGCCTCGATATATTCCGAATGTGCCTTCAGCCATGCAGTCTGGGCCTGTATTACCGTATTGGTAGTGACAACCCCCTCTGTGAATCCTATTGTTGCTGTACGCATGTTGTCCTCTGCACTTGCAAGGTTGCTTTCTGCCATGATAAGCTTTTCTATTGCCTCGCTCTCCTGTTCGCGGCACTGTGTGACCTGCAGTGTTATCTTCTCCTTTGCATCGTCAAGCCTGAATTGTGTCAGTGCTGCCTCTGCCTTGGCCTTGCGCACCTTGTTCATTGTCTCGCATCCGTGTATGATAGGGATCTTGACCATTACACCGACGTTGAACATGTCATCCCATGTAGTGTTCCAGCCATGGCGCAGATTCGGGTTTGTCACGAAATAGTTGGCTGTGAGTGCAATGTGAGGCATCATGTCGGCCCTTGTGACAGCAACTTTCTTCCTGTATATTTCACTCGCTGTGTTGAGGCTCCTGATTTCCGGCCTTGCATTGAAGATATCGTCCATGCTTCCGTAAGGGGCAATCTGTGCCATCGGGAATTTCTCTATGTTCTCATCAGCAAGAGTAATCTCAGAGCCGAGCTCCATTCCGCAGAGCTTGCACAGCAGCATCTTTGACAGCACCATTCCGTTGCGGGCCTTGGTCAGCAGCATGTCAGCCTCATTTGCCTTCACCTTTACTGTAAGTGCATCTGATTCCGTTGCAACCCCTTCTGCAATCATTATCTCGACATCATGCTCCATCTGGTGGAGAAGATCTGCGTATGCCTCTGCAAGGCGCACCTTGCCTGCTACTGATACAATCTGCCAATAGGCCTGGTCTACATTGATGATGACATCCTGGTATGCCATGTCATATTTGTCCTTTGCCAGGTCTTCTGCCAATTTGGCAATCCTGTTGGCAGCGACAATCTTTCCTCCCATGAACACGGGCTGCTGAAGTGAGATGACTCCTGCGAACATATGCTCGATGTCAATGGCAAATGCATCATTGATTTCATTGCCTATCTTATTTATAGGTGTAGCTATGTCAATTCCTTTCAGCTGCCCTACAAGGGCCTGCAGCTCCGGGCTTGATGCTATGAGCTGTCCTATGTTGGGGTCAGACAATATCCCTGTCAGCTTGTCCTGCAGTGCTCCCTGCAGATTCGTGCCTGTACCTGTAAGGAAGTCGGAGACATCCTTGCTTATAAGCGACAGGTTATGGCTGTTGTACATATAGCCGGCTGTGGCTGAAATGTTCGGTAAATAGTTGGCCAGGGCTATCTTCCTGTCATAGCCTGCAATCCTGATCTGCTGCTCTGCAATTTTCAGTTCCTTGTTGTTCATGACTGCCAGATCCCTGCATTCCTCGAGGGTCAGCGCCTGCTGTGCATTGGCCGCCATAGGCAGGAGTGCCGTCGCCAATGCTGTCATGATTGTCATTCTTGTCAGTTTCATTGTTCCTTTACTTTTAAAATCGCGGGGCGGGGGATATGCAATTTAGCTGCCGGAAAACGTCCGGAAAAGGAGCTTTGGGTGCCGGAATTTGTCAAAAGGTAGAATTGTTGCCTTGAATTCATATATTTGCACACTTATGGATAAGGTGCATGCCGTTTGCCGGAATGAACAATAAAAATATGATTATATATGATAAACTTGACTATTGAGGATATTGTCCAGATGGACCAGATTCCAAACAAGATTTCGCTTGGAAATGACTTTTGTGCTATTGATTTCAGATATAGCCCTGATTTTGAATCCCTTCTGAAGTATCCTGTCAGCTTTGACGGTGCGATGGCCTTTTTCTGTATATCGGGCAGCTTCAAGATTGTTGTAAACCTCAAGGAGGTGGAGATGTCAGAGAATTCTGTGTTTGTAAATGCTCCGTCAAATATATTGAGTGTCTCCGAAGCTGCGGCCGGTGACATACGTGACCTGCATTTTATAATGGTGGCGATGTCAAAAGAGTACATGTCAAGCCTTAAGCTTGATGCAAACAGGCTTTTTGTCGATGGAATGAAGATACTTGACAATCCTTCCATAAAGATAGATGACAGGGAGAAGGAACTTGCTGCGGATTATTTTGACCTGATCTGCAAGATTCTTAAATATCCGTCACCATATAGGAAGGAGTGTCTCGGGAATATCATATCCTCGATGTTTTACCTTATTGCAACTGCCTGGACAAAAAGGCAGGGAGCGGAGGAAGAGCACGGGATACCGGCGCGCAGGAAAGTCGTGGTCAGCCATTTCCTTCACCTCGTTTCGGAATACCATATGTCGGAGAGGACTGTCGGGTTCTATGCCGACAAGATGTGCCTGACACCTAAATACCTTTCCAAGCTGATCAAGTCTGCAACCGGACGTTCTGCACCGGACTGGATTGATTCATTTGTCATCCTGGAGGCCAAGAATATGCTGAAATATTCAAATATGCCTATAAAAGGGATTGTCGCAAAGCTGAATTTCCCGAACCAGTCCGTCTTCCATAAATTCTTCAAGGCACATGTCGGGATGACTCCAAGCGAGTACAGGAACAGCTGACAAGGTTTTTTCAACGTCATAATGTCTTGAGCGATACTTTGGGACATGTCATGACATATATGATTGAAATGAATTGAAAATGCTTTTGAATTTTATCGGTACGGTGGAAAATTGTAAAGATTTTGTAATAAAAATTTGCAGAATGATTTTAAATCGTTACCTTTGCACCGGACATAAGAATTTTTTCGTGTCTATTTGTTAAGTTCGTTTTATATACAGGTCCGGTTTCTTGGGGAGGAAGCCGGACTTTCTATTATTATATTAGGTAATCATGAGGGCGTCAGATTGCCTGCTTGTGATTATGTGACATATTGATAGTCAGGATGTTCTTGTTTTGTGTATGCAGTTATGACTTATGCCGGCACCCTCATTAGGCCCTCTCCGGCGGATGTCCATATAAATCGGTGGTGTGTTCTGACCGTTTTTGTCGGGTGGGGCTTATGGCCGTCCGTATGCAGGCATCGTCTTATGGAGAGTGGCGGCAAGCGATTTTCGTGATGTATCGTGAATATCCTTGAGTGGCGGACAAAACAAAAAAATGGCGAAACGTATTGATTCTTACGGAAAAAACATATATTGCAACCTGGAAATGCTGCAATGCCGATTATAGATGTCCTGGCAAGTCATATGAATGGCAATCCGGCATTTTTGATTAACATAATATACATAGATGCCCGCAATTACAGTTGATTCGTCATAATATGCAGGAATCTGCATTGTTTTTATGTCTTACTTTTAATTTAAGCGGAATGAAATACAGTTTAACAACATTAATATTTGTAATGGCTGTAGCTTTGTCATGCTCAAAAACACCTCGACTAAGTTGCAGTCCTGAAATCAATGCCTGGGCAATAGATAATGTTGATTATTATGAAACGGTATGCAGAGATGAATTTATAGAACTTCCCCTCAGCAAACAAAGAGCTGTCTATGTCGGAGTCACGGGGAAGAAGAAAGTTCAGCTCTGGCAGGAAAAATTGGACATGGTAATACTTGAGGGAGACGGAAGTACTTGTGATGGAATTTGTAAATAGAAACAGCTATGAAACGTATTTTTATCCTATTGGCCGTATTGGCAATGGCCGCCTGCAATTCCGGCAGGAGTAACGCGGAGCTTGAGGCTCTGTCCGGCATGAATGTGAATGACACACTTACGAGGGTGGATCTTGTGAAGATGGATATTGCCCGGCAGCGTGAAATATTCAATGCCTTGTCACCCGAGAAGAAGAGCGACCTTTACAGGTATAAGATATACAAGGACATAAAAAACAATGAATTCACCAAGGAGGAGCGTGCAGAGATGACAGGGCTTCTGAAGAAAGTGTCCCCGGAAATCTATACGTCGGGGAAAGATAAATTTGACAGGTTCAGTCAGGAATTTGAGGGCAGGATGCTCCGTGACTTGGGATGGGACGACCAAAAACTGTTCAAATATACGATGACGATAATGACTGGGGAGGAATTCCGGGAATATCTGCTCCGGGAATGAAAAATCTTTTCAGTACCCATGGTGGAATTAAATCACAAATAAATCCAGTGAAGATGGGTGTACTTGTGATTTTTTTGTAACTTTACGCGCATTTTTGACTGAATTCGTAATTATTAACAATAAAACATTTAAAAATGAACAAAAAAGGTAATGTCCTTGCAATCGCGATCATGTTCTTCCTTTTTGCCATGATCTCATTTGTGACAGGACTCCAGAACCCTATGGGTATCATCGTCAAGGCTCAGTTCGAAGCCTCAAACGCAATGTCTCAGCTTGGTAATCTTGCAAACTTCATCGCCTACGCCTTCATGGGACTTCCTGCAGGATTTATTCTCAAGAAGTATGGCTATAAGGTTACTGCACTTGCAGCAGTGGCTGTCGGCTTTATCGGAGTCGGCATCTCTTTCCTCTCAGGAGTTGCAGGAAGTTTTGCAGTCTACCTTACAGGAGCGTTTGTGTCAGGTTTCTCAATGTGTATGCTCAATACAGTCGTGAATCCTATGCTCAACACTCTCGGCGGTGGCGGAAACAGGGGTAACCAGCTCATCCAGTTCGGTGGCGCGCTGAACTCATTGGCAGCGACTATCGTCCCTGTATTTGTCGGATATCTCATCGGCAATGCAGCAAGTGCAAGGATTTCCGATGCAAACCCTGCGCTTTTCATTGCAATGGGCATCTTCGCGCTTGCATTCATCATCATCATTTTCTCAGAGATTCCTGAGCCTGAACTTGAGGCTGCAAAGGCTTCAAAGGAGAAAGAGGAAGGTACAATGGCAAGCATCAAGGGTGCGCTTGCACACAGGAACCTCGTGTTCGGTGTCATCGCAATATTCCTTTATGTGGGTATTGAGGTCGGTATCCCTAACTTTGTGAACCTTTACATGACGTCCCCTGGCGTAGGCATCTCTGCTGCCGTGGCCGGTACGATTGTCGGGATGTACTGGTTTCTCATGCTCTGCGGACGTCTTCTCGGTGGGGCCATCGGCGGAAAGGTGAACAGCAAGGTCATGATGACTGTAGTAAGTACAGTAGCCATTGTCTTCATTCTTCTTGGAATCTTCCTTCCTGACACAATGGTGAAATTCCCTGCCATCACATCAGACCTGTCATTCAGCCTTGAGAGCATTCCTCTCGGAGTTGTGTTCTTTGTGCTTTGCGGTCTCTGTACTTCAGTGATGTGGGGAGCAATCTTCAACCTTGCGGTTGAGGGACTTGGAAAATATACCTCAATAGCATCCGGACTCTTCATGGTCATGGTATGCGGTGGAGGTATCCTTCCTGTCGTACAGGGTGCTGTTGCTGATGCAGCAGGATTCCTCCAGAGCTACTGGGTGCTTGTCGCTGCCCTTGTCTATATCCTCTGGTTCGCCCTCTTCGGATCAAAGGTTACAAAGAAGGCATAGTTTGTTGAACTTTCTCCCCGGGATACTTCTCTGTATGCCGGGGAATTTTAATATTTATTGATATGGCAACAGGAATATACGTAGTAGGAATAGATATAGGAGGCCAGACAACAAAGCTTGGCGTAGTGGACACAAGGGGTACTGTACTTGCGCAGACAGTTATCCGCACAGACACATACGACACGGTCGAGCCTTATATCGATGAACTTGCAGAGGCACTCAACAGGATTATAAAGGAGGCCGGAGCTGAGGGAAACATACGTGGAATCGGTGTCGGTGCACCTAACGGGAACTATTATACCGGAACTATAGAGAATGCGGTAAATATCGCGTGGGGAGGAAACAGGACAATCCCGTTTGCAAAGCTGCTTTCAGAAAGGATGAACGGACTGCCGGTGGCACTTACCAATGATGCAAATGCAGCAGCTGTCGGTGAAATGGCATACGGTGCCGCACGCGGAATGAAGAACTTCATCATGATTACCCTCGGGACAGGTGTCGGAAGCGGAATCGTTATCAACGGTGAGGTTGTCTATGGACACGATGGATTTGCCGGAGAACTTGGGCATACATGTGCTGTCCGCAACAATGGACGCACCTGCAACTGCGGCAAGACAGGATGTCTTGAGACATATGCCTCAGCAACAGGGGTGGCACGTACTGCAAGGGAGTGGCTTGAACTCAGCGATGAGCCTTCTACTCTCCGCAGCCTTGATACAATAACATCAAAGGATGTGTATGAGGCAGCCAAGGACGGGGACAAGATGGCACTTAAGATATTCGAGTTCACAGGAAAGATGCTCGGACGTTCGTTCGCGGATTTCGTGGCATTCAGCGCACCTGAGGCAATTGTCCTCTTTGGTGGACTTGCACGTGCGAAGGAGTATCTCCGTGGACCTATCGAGGATGCCATGAACGAGAATCTTCTCCATCTCTGGAAAAACAAGATACAGATTGTGTTCTCTCAGCTCAAGGAGTCGGATGCAGCCATTCTCGGTGCTTCTGCACTTGCATGGGAGCTATAGCAGAACCCTTATATATAAAAAGGATGGTGACTTGCAAAAGCCACCATCTTTTTTATCCTACAATGGACTGAGCGAATGGATTGCAAGCCCGCTCCGGAGCTTAGGTTCAAACCATGTTGTCTTGGGCGGCATGATGTTGCCGGAGTCCGCGATGTCCACAAGCTGTTTCATCGAGACGGGGTAGAGGGCGAAGGCAATTGCCATTTCACCGCTGTCAACCCTGGCCGCAAGTTCTCCTATGCCCCTGATTCCTCCCACAAAGTCGATTCTCCTGTCTGTGCGGAGGTCCTTTATTCCAAGTATATTGTCAAGCACGAGTCCGGACAGGATAGTTACATCGAGGACTCCTATAGGGTCCGAATCGTCATATCTGCCAGGAAGTGCTTCCAGGGAGTACCAATTCCCGTCAAGATACATTGAGAACTGATGCAGCTCAGCTGGCTTGAATGCATCCTTTTCACCTTCTGAGACACGTTTCTGCCTGTCAGCCTCGCTTCCGAGGAATGTTACGTCAAAGTTTTTGTGGAGACGTGCCATTACTTCTTCCGCAGTAAGCCCGTTGAGGTCTTTCACCACGCGGTTGTAGTCAATTATCTTCAGCTGGCTTTCCGGGAACGCTACTGCCATGAAGTAGTTGTACTCCTCCTCGCCTGTATGTCCAGGGTTTGTCCCTCTCTTCTCTGCGCCTACACGTGCTGCAGCTGCTGTGCGGTGATGCCCGTCGGCTACATAGAATGCAGGAATGCCGCTGAACAGCTCTGTGATGCGCTCGATGTCCTTCTCATTGTCTATTATCCAGAAATGGTGTCCGAATCCGTCTGCTGCCACAAAGTCATATTCCGGTTTTCCCGAAATATATCCAGATATGATTTCAGCTACCTCTGCGTTGTCCGGATAGGAGAAGAAAACAGGCTCGACATTGGCATTCTGGATACGCACATGTATCATCCTGTCATCTTCCTTTTCCTTGCGTGTCAGCTCATGCTTCTTTATCTTGCCGTCTGTATAGTCATCGGTGTGGGCGCACACTACAAGCCCGTACTGTGTCCTGCCCTCCATCGTCTGGGCATAGATGTAGTAGCATTCCTTGCCGTCCTGCTTCAGCCAGCCTTTCTCCTGCCATTCCCGGAAGTTTTCAACAGCCTTGTCGTATGCGTCCTGGCTGTGCTCATCAATGATTGGACTGAAGTCAATCTCGGGCTTGGTTATGTGAAGCAGGGACTTCTCTCCGGCTTCACTTCTTGCCTCTTCCGAGTTCAGTACATCGTAGGGCCTTGCTGCAACTTCTTCAACAAGCTCCCTTGGTGGCCTTATGGCCGCGAAAGGTTTGATTCTTACCATATCTTTTGTTTTACATGGTTTCATGAATATAGGTAAAGTGCCTTACAGCGAGGCACAATGTCCTATCTGTTGACCTGGAATCTTGTACAGCCGCTTTCGAAGAAACCGGCAATCTGCCGTGCAGCAGCAATGCCTGCATTTATATTCGCCTCCGATGTCTCAGCACCCATTTTCTTCGGTGTGGCAAACACTCTTTTCCCGAATTTGGCAGAAAGCTCTTCCTGGCATCCGGCAGCGATGTCAGTCGCGTATTTAAGGTCCGGCCTGTCCTCCAGTACCTTGATCAGCTCAGCCTCATTGATTACCTCCTTGCGTGCAGTATTCAGCAGGCATCCGCCTTTAGGCATCCTTGAAATCAGTCCGTATCCGATTGAGCCTACAGTCTGCGGGGTTGCCGGGATATGGAGCGATATGAAGTCACATTTGCTGTACAGCTCCTCTATGGACTGTGCCGGGGTTACGTTGTCCCGGACCATGTCTTCTGCCGGGACAAACGGGTCAAATGCCATCACGTCCATCCCGAGTGCCAGTGCCTTGCGCGCCACAAGCTTTCCGACATTGCCGTAGGCCTGGATCCCGATGCGCTTTCCGCTGATTTCGCTGCCTGTGCCTGGAGTGAACTGGTTGCGTGACATATATATCATCATTGCGATGTCCAGCTCTGCAACAGCATTGGCATTCTGGCCAGGTGTGTTCATTGCTACAATACCTGCCTCTGTACAGGCTGCAAGGTCAATGTTGTCGTATCCTGCACCTGCTCTCACTACAATCTTCAGTCTCCTTGCGGCCTTGACTACATCTGCTGTAACCTTGTCAGACCTTACGATAAGGGCGTCAGCATCTGACACAGCCCCGATAAGCTGTGACTTTTCTGTATATTTCTCCAGCAGAACCACTTCGTGGCCCTTTTCAGCTGCGATGTTCCTGATTCCGTCCACAGCGGCTGCGGCAAACGGCTTTTCTGTTGCTACAAGTATTTTCATATCACTGTCTTGTCTTCACTGTCTCAAACTCTTTCATGCAGTCTACGAGTGCCTGTACGCTCTCTACAGGGCATGCGTTGTAGATTGAAGCCCTGAATCCTCCTACTGACCTGTGCCCCTTTATGCCGGCCATTCCGCGTTCCTTGGCAAATTCCATGAACTCGTCCTGCAGATTCTCATAGCCTGGGGCCATCACGAAGCACACATTCATTATAGAGCGGTCCTCCACTGCTGCGGTTCCCACGAACAGCGGGTTCCTGTCGATTTCCGCATACAGCATGGCAGCCTTTTCCTTGTTTATCCTGTTGATTGCCTCAACTCCTCCTATTCCCTTGAGCCATTTCAGGGTCTCTTTCATTACGAAGATAGAGAAGACAGGCGGTGTGTTGAACATTGACGCTCCCTCGATGTGGGTACGGTAGTCAAGCATGGTCGGGATATAGCGGCTGACCTTTCCGAGTGCATCCTTGCGCACTATCGCGAATGACACTCCGGCAGGGCCGACATTCTTCTGTGCACCGCCATATATGAGGGCATATTTGCTTACATCCACAGGCCTGCTCAGTATATCGGATGACATGTCTGCAATAAGCGGTACAGGGCAGTCCATGTCGTATGGAATCTCTGTGCCGTAGATTGTGTTGTTGGTGGTTATATGCAGATAGTCTATATCTGTCGGGATTTCATATCCCTTTGGTATATAGCTGTATGTCTTGTCCGCAGATGATGCTATCGCATATGCCTCGCCAAGGCCCTTAGCCTCTTTCAGTGCCTTCTTAGCCCATACTCCTGTCTCAAGGTAGGCCGCCTTCTTCTCCAGGAAGTTCATCGCAACATAGAGGAACTCCATGCTTGCACCTCCTCCGAGGAAAAGCACTTCATGTGTATCAGGTATGTCCAGCAGCTCTTTCCATAGTGCGCGGCATTCGTCCATTACAGCCATCCATTCCTTTGACCTGTGAGATATCTCTATCACAGCCATTCCTGTCCCTTCGAAGTCCTTGAGGGCCTCGATTGATTTCTCGATTGCCTGGTCAGGAAGCACGCATGGCCCGGCATAGAAATTATGTACTTTCTTCATATCTGATTGTTTTAATAGATCCCTTTTATGTCTGTCATCTTTTCGCAATAGTGGCAAAGGAGCGATGTGCTGTTGCCGTTGGGTACAGTGGTGAACCTCGTCTTTATAGGCTGGTGGTTCGTGATGCATTTCGGGTTTGCGCAGCGTGCGATGCCTTCTATCTCAGCCGGTATGCTGAGCTTTTTCTTCTCGACTACCTTGAAGTCCCTTATGATGTTCACTGTCGCATTCGGAGCCAGGAGCGCCAGCTTGTTAAGCTCATCGTCGGCAAAGAACTTGTCTGCAATCTTGATAATCCCTTTCTTGCCATGGAGCTTGCTGTTCAGGTTGATTCCAATGGTAATCTGGTTCCCGATTCCTTTCAGTCCAAGTATATCCAGAGCCCTGTAGACGTGCTCCGCCGGTATATGGTCAAGCACAGTCCCGTTTTCCAGTGCGCTTACAATCAGTTCCTTATCTGTCCTTGTCATAGCTTAGTAAATAAGAGATTATTGACATTCTTACATAAAGGCCGTTCTCAGCCTGCTTGAAATAGTATGCATATGGTGTGTCATCCACATCCTGGTCGATTTCACCGACACGCGGCAGCGGATGCAGTATCTTCATGTTCGGCTTTACATTGCCGAGCATTGACGCCTCCAGCCTGTAGATGTCCTTGACCTTTTCATATTCCATAGGGTCGTTGAACCTTTCCTGCTGGACCCTTGTCATATAAAGGATGTCGCAGTCATTGAGATGCTCTTCCAGGGAACTTGTCTCCATATATCTGATTCCCTTGCTGTCAAGGAAATCCTTGTATTCCGCCGGCATCTTCAGCTCGTCCGGAGAAGTGAAGATGAATGTCGGGTTGAAATGGGACATTGCCTGCAGCAGTGAGTGGGTTGTCCTTCCGTATTTGAGGTCACCGACCATATTTATGGTAAGCCCTTCAAGTGTCCCTTGGGTCTGCATGATTGTATAGAGGTCAAGCAATGTCTGTGACGGGTGCTGGTTTGCACCATCGCCGGCATTGACAACAGGCACTGATGCTACCTCCGAGGCATAGCGCGAACTTCCTTCGAGAGGATGTCTCATGACAATCAGGTCCACATAGTTGGAGACCATCATGATTGTGTCCTTCAGTGTCTCTCCCTTGCTTACGCTGGTGTTGGAGGCGTCCGAGAAGCCGATGACACGTGCCCCAAGACGGTTCACTGCGGTTTCGAAACTGAGCCTTGTACGCGTTGACGGCTCGAAGAACAGGCTTCCGACGACTTTGCCGTCCAGGATTTTCTTTGAACGGTCCTTCTCGAATCCCTTTGCAGTCTCCAATACATGCAGAATTTCTTCCTTGCTGAAATCCTGGATAGAAATAAGACTTTTTTTCATAAATTTTGTCCGTTTTATGTTGTTCCCTATATTTCTTCTAATGTGCATCCTTCCGCCTTGCCGATTCTTTCACGGAATGCAGTCTCAAGCGAGAGCCTGACTTTTGTGTCCATTGTGCAGTCCATCCCGAAATCCTGTCCAAGTATCTCTATCGACATGTCCTTTATCACCTTCATCACATCGTTCATGCCCATATATCCGAATCTGAGGCGGAAATTCTTTGATGCTATCTTCTCTATGACTGTGGCGGAGGCGATGGCATCCGCGCTGGAAGTCCTGTAAGCCCGTATCAGTCCGGGGATGCCGAGCTTTATACCTCCGAAATACCTGACCACTACAATAAGTATGTCGCTCAGCATATTTGCATCGATCTGTCCAAGGATGGGACGCCCGGCCGACCCGGAAGGCTCACCGTCGTCGTTTGCCCTGAACTTTTCCCTCCTGTAGCCGAGCCTGTAGGCATAACAATAATGACGGGCATCGTGATACTCCTTCTTGAGGCTGTCCACAATGCCCTTTATCTCTTCTTCTGTCTCGACAGGATAGGCGTATGCTATAAACCGGCTTCCATTGTCCTTGAAAAGGCCTTGTGCAGGAGACTCGATGCTCCTGAAGGAATCCTGTATCTGCTCCGGTTCTGTCATAGATTCAACTTAGGCGGTCCTGAAAAGGCCGCATCTGTTATTATTTTTGTAATACAGAATCCAAAATTAGCGTTTTTTATAATATTTTGCAACCGCACCGAAATATTTTGTACCTTTGGCCCCGCTTAAAAATAGAGTAAGAGAATAAATAGTTTCATCTATGGTATTAAGGTATAGGATATCCCTACCTGGGATTAAAGGATTTGCAAGGGTCTATGAGGTCAAGCCGAATTCTTCCCTTTATTCCTTTGCAAAGCAGATGAGGGCAGACATGAGCTTTCCTCAGGACCAGATGGTCCTGTTCAAGGCTTTTGACAAGGACGGAGCAGTATCTGCAAGATATGGCATGTTTGACATGGGTGCAGGTACAATCGACTCTGTGACCCTGGAGCAGACAGTGAAGAAAGGGGAGTGCTCGTTTGTATTTTTCTATGACACTACAAATGTAAAGAGCGTCATCGTGACATTTGAGGGAGAGGCTGAGCCGAGGAAGGGGATTGTGTACCCTGCACTCGTGGAATCCAAGGGACCGGATCCCGAGGAGTTCGAGAACGGATACGTTGCCTATGAAGACCTGCCTGATGACAAGAAGAAGGACCCTGAGAACGATGATGAGGACTGGGATGACGATGATGCCGAGGAAGGAGACGGTGACGAGGACGGTGAGGAAATCTTCGGTGAAGAAGAGGACGAATAGTCCACTGTCATGGGAAAGAAACTCATCATAATCCTCGGGCCTACTGCAGTCGGCAAGACGGACTACAGTATTGAGACTGCACAGAAATATGGTTCTCCGGTAATATCCTGTGATTCAAGGCAGGTGTACCGGGAGATGGAAATCGGTACGGCTGTCCCGTCTGCTTCACAGCTTGCTGCTGTGAAGCATTATTTTATACAGTCGCATACCGTCACGGAACTATATACGGCCGGGCGTTATGAACTGGAGGCACTGTCTCTTATAGATGAATTGTTCCGGAAGGGACACGACACGCTTGTAATGGCCGGAGGCTCCGGATTCTATATAGATGCAGTCTGCAATGGCCTGGATGACTTCCCGCCTGCTGACCTTGGATTGAGGGAGGAACTTACTGCAAGGCTGCGCACAGAGGGGGTGGAGTCCCTGAGGCTTGACCTGAAGCGCCTTGATCCCGAAAGCTATGCGACAATTGACATTGCGAACGGACAGAGGGTAGTGCGTGCCCTGGAGGTATGCCTTATGACAGGGCGTCCATTCTCATCATTCAAGACATCCAAAAGGAAGCAGCGTGGCTTTGAAATTGAGAAAATAGGGCTTACGCGTCAGAGGAATACCCTCTATGGGAGGATTGACAGAAGGGTAGTACAGATGATTGATGATGGACTTGTCGATGAAGTCCGGTCCCTTCTTCCATATCGTGGCCTCGCTGCCTTGCAGACTGTAGGCTACAAGGAGATTTTCCAGTGGCTTGACTATCTTGACGGAAGGGCAGGGCTGTCCGGAATGCCCTGTAATGTCCCGAATCCTGAAATGCTTACAACCCCGGCACCGTGGACAGACGGTCCGGTGACGACCCTGGAGCGTGCAGTGGAACTGATTCAGCGCAATACACGGCATTATGCCAAACGTCAGCTGTCATGGTGGAACCGTGACAAGTCAATCCGCTGGATTGAACTGTAACAATAGATGAAAGTGGACACAAAATGAATTTTCCCTTTCCTGGAATTGGAATCAGGAAGGATACAAAAAAAGAGGGCGGCCCAGCCACCCTCCTTTAAGATAAGTCAATGATTTGCTGTCCTTCTTTGGGACAGTTCACTTTCTAGAACGGAAGATCATCATCACCGCCATTGTCGCCGAAGTCCGGCATGTCGGCTGCAGTCGGCATAGGTGCTGCAGGGGGAACCTGCTGTGCTCCGTGGCTGCCTGTATATGCCGGCTTTGGCTGTGAAACTCCGGCAGGCTCTATCCTCCATGCTCTCAAGTCATTGTACCAACGTCCGTTGTATTCACGGCTGTTGATGTTGAATGCAACCCTGACATTGTCACCGACCTGGTATTTCTCCAGGTCCTTTACCTTGTCCTCTCCCCACACATTCAGACACGCCTGCGCCGGATAGTTGCCGTCCTGGTATTCCAGGACAAATTCCTGCTTCGCCCAGCTGCCTCTTGCCGAATTTCCGGTCTGGACATTCAGCTTGCGGATAATTTTTCCTTCCAGATCCATATCCTTCCAGATTATTCTTCAGTTTCTGCAGCAGGGACTTTGCCTACCTTTACAACATCTACGTCAAAGACAAGGGTAGAGTTTGACTCGATCTTGCCCATCTTGCGTGAACCATAGGCAAGCTCAGCAGGGATATAGAGCTGGATCCTTCCGCCCTCTCCTACGAACTGGAGACCTTCTGTCCACCCTTTGATTACCCTGTTCATGAACATCTTTACAGGCTCTCCTGACCTGTCGCTTGCATCGAACTCAGTACCGTCGATAAGTGTTCCTGTGTAATGTACATATACTGTATCTGCAGGACCTGCCTTTACATCGTTTCCGGCCTCGATGATCTTGTACTGGAGACCGCTGTCAGTTACGACAATGCCGTCTTTCATCTTGTTCTCCTCAAGGAATTTCTCGCCTTTCTTCTGGTTGAGCTCAGCCTCGTATGCGTTCCTCTTGGTGATGTAGCTGTTGAAAATCTCGTTCATCATGTCCGGGCTGATCTTGAACTGGTCGTTGAAGCCCTCCTCACCTGGCTGGCCCTCAGACTTGATGAAGTCCATCATGCCTTTCTTTATCTGGGCATAGTTGAGATCCTCGCCGAAGTTGTTTGCCTTGATGAAGTATCCGAAGTTGATTCCGACGAGATAGCTTACAGAATCAATCTCTGCCTGTGAAGGAAGCTGGGCCTCGACCTCAACTCCTCCGTTTGATTTGCATGATGCGGCGCAGATGGCTACAGACGCTGCAATTGCAATAAATTTGAGTGTTTTCATTGTTTTGTTTATTTAAAAGTTCTTGTCTTTACTGTTTCCCGCATCCTCCATGCGGCGCATAAGCTGCAAATGTCGTAAAATTATTTGACATTACCGTGCTTTATGCGATTTGTTTTTGCAGGAAGTATGTCTGCGGCTGTCAGCTGCTCCGCCTTTCCCCTGCATGTGCTTGCCACGGCAATGAGTCCAAGCACGGCTGCTGTAACGGATGTGAGCAATATGCTTATCTTTCCCAGGTCAGTGAGCGCAGGGTCGGAGAAGGACAGCCCGTTGACAAAAATGGACATTGTGAATCCGATTCCTCCAAGTACACCGGCAGCTGCAAGCTGCAGCCATGACACTCCCTGTGGCTTCTGTGCCAGTCCGCACCTGATGCTTATGAAGCTGAAAAGGAAGATGCCAATAGGCTTTCCGAAAAGCAGTCCGAAGAAGATACCGAGCGTTATTGTCGGGATTTGGCCTGAAAATACATTCAGGTCGAACGCCACACCGGCATTTGACAATGCAAACAGAGGCATGATGAGGAATGTCACTATCGGGTGAAGCCTGCTTTCGAATATATGCATAAGAGGGTCAACCTTGCTGATTTCCTGCTCCATGCTATGGATGATATGCTGCTGTTCCGGGCTTGCGAGGACATGCACCTCTCCATTGCTGGCCAGCTTGAATTTCTTGAGGAGATAGCTGATCTTTGTGTGGAACTTGATTTCATTGATGTTGCCCCTTGACGGGATCACCATCGCAAGCAGCACGCCGGATATTGTCGCATGCACTCCTGACTTATATGTGAAGTACCACATGAAAAGCCCCGGAATAAGGTACAGCATCTTGTTCCTTATGTGGCATCGGCTGAATATTGCAAGGACGAGCATGATGAGCGCAACATACAGGAGATAGCCCAGGTGAAGGGCATGGGTCGGATAGAATATTGCAAGCACGATGATTGCCCCGAGGTCATCTGCGATTGCGAGTGCAGTAAGGAATACCTTTATCCCTGCAGGAACCCTGCTCCCGAGGATTGAAAGTACTCCTATGGCGAAAGCGATGTCTGTAGCCATAGGTATGCCCCATCCATGTGCCATGTCAGGATTGCCGTGGTTGAACAGTGTATAGAGGATTGCCGGCACGAGCATCCCGCCGAGCGCCGCCATTATAGGGAGTATGGATCTCCGGATGGACGACAGCTGGCCGACAAGCATCTCGCGCTTTATTTCCAGTCCTACATAGAAAAAGAATACAGCCATCAATGCGTCATTTATCCAGTCCCTGAGGGTCATGTCGATTGAAAAATTGCCGATTGACAGGCTGGCTCCCGTATCCCACATCCTGTCGAACCATTGTCCTCCAGGCACTGTGGCCATGATTACGGCAACGACAGCGCATATAAGCAGGAGGATGCCTCCTGTGGCCTCATTGTGAAGAAATGAATTGAATGTGTGGAGGATTTCCCTGTTCCTGTGCATAGAGAGTCCCTCCTCTTCATTAGGATAGTCTTCAATGTTCCCTGTAGCCATTTTATATAGTCTTTTAAGTTTGAGCGCGCAAAAATACAACTAAAAACACAAATAAAAATTTGTTATAGCAAAAATATTATTATAATTTTGGTCTGGTTTCACGGCCAATTGACAAATTTGACTCTATATGGAAATAGATTCTGCAACGCTTCATAGAAAACTAAAGGATTTTTTTGGCTTTGATTCATTCAAGGGCCAGCAGGAAGAAATTATATCTAACCTTGTCTCAGGCAACAATTCCTTTGTCCTGATGCCTACTGGAGGGGGGAAGTCCCTCTGCTATCAGCTGCCTGCGCTTGTAATGGAGGGGACAGCCATTGTCGTCTCACCTTTGATTGCACTGATGAAAAACCAGGTGGATGCAATCCGGGGATTCGTTTCAGACAAGGAGGGCATTGCCCATTTCCTGAATTCTTCATTGTCGAAGGTGCAGATTGCCGAGGTGAAGGAAGACCTGCTGTCAGGTGTGACGAAACTTCTGTATGTGGCTCCAGAGTCGCTTACAAAGGCTGAGAATATCGCGCTCCTGAAAGATGTGAAGATTTCTTTCTATGCCATAGACGAGGCTCATTGCATTTCTGAATGGGGACATGACTTCCGGCCGGAGTACCGGCGTATCCGTTCATTGATAGAGGAAATAGGCAAGGCCCCTGTGATTGCCCTGACAGCTACGGCTACCCCAAAGGTACAGAATGATATACAGAAGAATCTCGGGATGACTGACGCAAAGGTCTTCAGGTCATCTTTCAACAGGCCTAACCTGTATTATGAGATACGCGACAAGTCTGATCCCAAACGTGAGATAATAAAGTTCATAAAGCAGAATCCAGGCAAGTCCGGCATAATCTATTGCCTTAGCCGCAAAAAGGTTGAGGAACTGGCAGAACTCCTTAATATAAATGGTATAAAGGCTCTCCCGTATCATGCAGGGCTGGATGCAAAGACCCGTGGGGAGAACCAGGACAGGTTCCTTATGGAGGAGGTTGATGTAATTGTTGCTACAATTGCCTTCGGAATGGGTATAGACAAGCCTGATGTAAGGTTTGTGATCCATTATGACATACCTAAGAGCATAGAGGGGTATTATCAGGAGACAGGGCGTGCCGGAAGGGACGGGAACGAAGGGACATGTATTGCATTCTATAGCTATAAGGATATACAGAAGCTTGAGAAATTCATGCAGGGCAAGCCGGTGGCGGAGCAGGAGATCAGCCGTCAGCTGCTCCTTGAAACTGTCGCATACGCAGAGTCAAACCAGTGCCGGAGGAAATTGCTGCTCAATTATTTCGGTGAGGAATATCATGAGGATGGCTGTGGAGCCTGCGACAATTGCCTGCATCCAAAGAAGAAATTTGACGGGCGTGAGGAGATGTCGCTTGTCATAGAACTTATACAATCGTTGCCTGAGCGTTTCAAGACTGAGCATATCGCGAATGTTCTTGCCGGTGTATATAATTCAATCATAAAGTCATACAGGCATGATACACTTGAATTCTTCGGGGCCGGGAAAGGACGCCCTGTGAAATTCTGGACTGCTGTCATAAGGCAGGGTGTACTTCTGCACTTCCTTGAAAAGGAGATTGAGTCATATGGACTTATATCAGTGACAGAGGCTGGACGGGAGTTCCTTGAGCATCCTCATGAACTTATGCTGGTAGAGGACCGTGACTTTGTAGAGGGTGAGGATGAGGACGAGGATTCAGCTGCACCAGTGCGTGGCGGCGGAGGAGGTGACACTGTGCTTCTTTCAATGCTCAAGGACCTTAGGAAATCCATGTCCAGGAGGCTTGGAGTGCAATCATGGGTGATTTTCAGCGACAATTCACTTGAGGATATGTCCATAATGTATCCTGTCAATTTTGATGAGCTCAAGAATTGCCAGGGAGTGGGTGACGGGAAGGCACACAAGTACGGCAAGGAATTCATTGAACTTATTGACAGGTATGTCAAGGAGAATGATATCGTGCGTCCGGATGACTTTGTGCTCAAGTCTGTTGTCAACAAGTCTGCCAACAAGGTCTTCATCATCCAGAGTGTAGACAAGAAGCTTCCCCTGGAGGATATCGCTGAGGCCAAGGGGCTTGAAATGGATGAACTCATGGATGAGATTGAGGCTATCGTGAATTCAGGATTCAGCCTTAACCTTAATTATTATATAGAGCAGAACCTTGATGAAGATGTGGTCTCTGACATCTATGGCTATTTCCGTGACGAAGCCCAGTCGGATTCTGTAGAGGAGGCAATCAATGAACTCGGTCCGGACTATGAGGAAATGGAGGTCCGCCTGGTCCGCCTGAAATTCCTGTGCGAGGTTGCCAACTGACCGTTGACTATATAGCGGTGAAAACAGGCTTCCGTTGCTCGAAATGTACTGTATATCTGAAGCCGAGAGACTTGATGAATTCTGCAAAATGCAGGAATTTGTCGCCTGGTCTTGACGCATCGTGCGAATCGGAGCCAAGGCTAATGGCTTCTCCTCCGAATTCCTTGAACCTCATCAGTATGTTCCTGTCAAGTACAGGTGTGCGCCCTTTGTAGTCCTGGTATGTCTTTGTGTTGATTTCCAGGGCTTTCCCTTCGTATGCGAGGAATTTAAGCATCTCATCGAGTACGTCAGGGAAATCAGCATACATTATGCTGGACTGCGGATAGGGGGCATATCTTGCGACATAGTCGAAATGTCCCATGATGTCGAAGTCCCCGAGCCATGTCATCTCTTCATGGATTGTCTCCAGGTAATGCCCGTAGGCCTCTTTCCATGTCTTGCCCTCATAGTAGCCTCCGTAGAACGGGTCGGTGTCATCAATGTAGTGCACAGATGCTATTACCTGGTCAAAGCTGTATTTGACGAGATGTTCCCTTATCTGCTCCCTGCACTCCCTGTACATCCCTACCTCTATGCCTTTAAGTATCCTGATGCCACCAATGGAGCTTGAAACAGTGTCTATTTCCTGCTGCTGGGCTTCTACATCGAAGACTTCTGGTACGAGATTCTCGAATGCCGCCTTCATTGGCGGGACATGGAAATCACAGTGGTCTGTAAAGCAGAGCCCTTCAAGTCCAGTCGTCAATGCCGCTGCCGCAGAGGCCTGGACAGAGGTCCTTTTTCCGTCAAAAGAGAACTGGCTATGGTTATGGTTGTCGTAGAGTCTCATTCCTGTAATCGGTATTTCTGAAAAGTGCCGCGAAAATACTAAAAAATTCCTATTTTTGCAGATTGTGTTCTTCCTGGCGGAACGGATTTGGATTGTGGCGTTCACAAATGTCCGCAAGGAAGTCAGTAAAACTTAAATTGATTTGATTATGATAACATTTGGATTCAAAAGCAGATTCGGAGGATGGCTAAGGGCCTTGTGTGCAATTGCCATCGGTGCAGTGATGGTTGCAAGTCCGGCGACCTCCCTTGTCCTGGTGGTAAAGCTTGTGGCAGCTTTCCTGATAGCCTCAGGGGTAATTTCCATTGTGTACGGGATAATGAACAAGGACAGGAACGCGCTTGGCCTTATGAGCGTGAATTCCGTTGTTGACATTATCCTTGGTGCAATGCTTTTCATGTTCCCGGGGGCAGTTGCAAGCATTATCATAATAATATTGGGAGTTGCGCTCCTTGGGCTTGGAATATTTCAGATTGTGGTGCTTGGAAGTGCCTTTAGAATGCTTGGAATGGGATTTCTCGCATTCATTATGCCTGTTTTGTGCACAGTCGGCGGACTTCTTCTGCTATTCAATCCTTTCGGCTCTGCTGCAACCCTTACGCTTGTTGCCGGCATCTGTGTAATTGTCTATGGTGTCTCTGAGCTGCTTGCAACGCTCCAGATGAACCGTGCCCGGAAAGTCTATGAGGCAAAGATGGACAGCACGGTTTCAGCCGGTGATGTCATGAATGCAAAGGATGTGGACTACGAAAAGATAGACGAGCAGTAGAAGGGAATGATTCCAAAGGAAACGGTAGACAAGATTCTTGACACGGCCAGGATTGAGGACGTGGTTGGGGACTTCGTGACGCTTAAGCGGCGGGGTGCCAACTACATTGCGTGCTGCCCTTTCCACAATGAAAAGACACCGTCTTTCTCCGTATCCCCTTCAAAGGGAATATACAAATGCTTCGGGTGCGGCAAGTCGGGTACAGCTGTCGGCTTTGTCATGGAGCATGAGACACTTTCGTATGTCGAGGCCCTGAAATACCTTGCTGCAAAATACCATATCGAGGTCCAGGAAAAGGAGGAGACAGCTGAGGAGATTGCCAGCCGCCAGCGCAACGAGAGCCTGCTTCTGGTCTCTGAATATGCCTGGAAATTTTTCAAGGCATCTCTGCAGTCTCCGGAGGGACAGGCAATAGGATACCAGTATTTCAAGTCACGCGGCCTTGAGGATTCCACAATAGATAAATTTGGCCTCGGGTGGGCACCGACAGGCCGTAATACATTGGCAAAGGCAGCGAGAGGGGACGGATTCAAGGAGGAATTCCTTGTGGACACCGGACTCTGCATAAAGAGGGATGACGGCTCCCTTGTGGACCGCTTCTATGACAGGGTTGTCTTCCCTATACATTCTGTCGGGGGGCGGGTGATTGCATTCGGCTGCCGTACACTCAAGACAGACAAGTCTGTAGCCAAGTATGTGAATTCCCCGGAGACGGAAATATATATAAAGAGCAAGTCCCTTTACGGGATATATTTTGCCAAGAATGAGATTTCGCGCCAGGACAGGTGTATCCTTGTCGAGGGCTATCTGGATGTGATTTCAATGCATCAGCTTGGAATCACCAATGTGGTTGCCTCGAGCGGTACATCATTGACAATAGAGCAGATAAGGCTTATAAGGAAGTTCACGGAGAATGTCACCATAATATATGACGGTGATTCTGCCGGAATACACGCTGCATTAAGGGGAATCGGCCTCGTGCTCAAGGAAGGGCTTAATGTAAAGGTCGTGCTGCTTCCAGATGGAGACGACCCTGATTCATATTCACGCAAGCATACACTTGATGAGGTAAATGCCTTTATCGAAGGGCATGCCCAGGACTTTATCAGCTTCAAGACTGACCTGCTGCTCGGTGAGGCCGGGGATGACCCGCTCAAGAAGGCGAACCTTATCAATGACATAGCAGATACGATAGCCATGATACCGGATGCTGTCAAGCGTTCTGTGTATGTGGAGAGCTGCGGGATGAAGTTCAACATGGATCCGCAGATATTGTTCGGGAGGATTGCACACACGCGCAGGGAGATGATAGAGAATGAGAACAGGCAGCAGGAAAGGGAGCGTCAGAGGGAGGAGAACAGGAGAAATGCAGCTGCCGCAGTGGTACCGCTGCCGTCTCATGGATATTCCGTAGAGGACATCCCTGGACTGCCTCCGGAGGAGCCCATGCCTCCTGTGGATATGCTGCCTCCAGATGTGATTGTGGGCGATGCAGTTGAGGACCCGTTGCTCGAACCGTGCGAAAAGGAACTTCTGGAGTTTATCCTGACCAACGGACAGGATATCCTTATGTTTGACAGTGACTCGGATTTCTTCGCAGAGGAGCCAATGAATGTAGCGGATTTCATAGACAGCTCACTTGCAGCTGACAATGAGGATTTTGTGAATGTCATTTACCGCAATGCCTATGAAAAATATTTTGAATACTATGAGGACGGACTCGGGCAGGAGCAGATAACAACGAGGATGATGGATGACCAGGACAGGAGGCTTGCCAATCTTGTATCGGACGCGTTGATCCCTAAATATGACTTGACTGTCACGAATTTCAGGGAATCCATGACAACGGAGAACACCAGGCTTGTTACATACGTCCCCCGTGCCATATTGACCTACAAGGCCAGGAGGATAGAGCGGAAGATATCCGGCCTTAAATCCTCGATGCTCCGGATGGACGAAGCCGCACTGGTTGATGCAATGAAAGAAATAACAACCCTTAACTCCACCAGGAATATCATCATGGAGAAGCTTGGAAGAGGAATTGTGAAAAAATAGAAAATATCAAAAATTACAGAATATGGACAAGAACTATAAAAGGACTTTGGTCACATGTGCGTTGCCATATGCCAACGGGCCCGTGCATATCGGACATCTTGCCGGGGTATATGTGCCGGCAGACATCTATGTCAGGTATCTGAGGATGAGGGGAGAGGATGTGCTGTATGTCTGCGGCTCTGATGAACATGGAGTGCCGATTACAATCAAGGCCCAGAAGCAGGGATGTACACCACAGGACATAGTAGACCGTTACAACAGGATTATACGTGACTCCTTCTCAGGACTCGGAATCAATTTCGACATATATTCGAGGACCTCTTCGGAGACACATTCGGAAACTGCATCGGAGTTTTTCCGTAAATTGTATGATGAAGGCAAGTTCATCGAGAAGGAGAGTGAGCAGTATTATGATGAGGAGGCCGGGACATTCCTTGCAGACCGCTATATCACAGGCACTTGTCCTAAGTGCGGTGCCGAGGGCGCATACGGTGACCAGTGCGAGAAATGCGGCAGTACCCTTTCTCCGGATGAACTGATTGACCCGAAGTCTGCCCTCAGCGGAAGTGCACTTGTAAAGAAGAAGACAAAGCATTGGTACCTTCCGCTTGACCAGTACGAAAAATGGCTTTCAGAGTGGATTCTTGACGGCCACAAGGATTGGAGGAGCAATGTCTATGGACAGTGCAAGAGCTGGATTGACGGAGGGCTCCAGCCCCGTGCTGTCAGCCGTGACCTTGACTGGGGGGTTCCTGTGCCTGTTGAGGGAGCAGAAGGCAAGGTACTCTATGTGTGGTTTGATGCCCCGATAGGCTATATCTCCAACACCAAGGAGCTTCTTCCGCAGTCATGGGAGAAATGGTGGAAATCCAGTGACACCAAGCTGGTGCATTTTATCGGCAAGGACAATATTGTTTTCCACTGCATCGTGTTCCCTTCAATGCTGAAGGCATACGGCGATGGATATATCCTTCCTGAGAATGTCCCTGCAAATGAGTTCCTGAACCTTGAAGGAGACAAGATTTCAACATCACGTAACTGGGCTGTCTGGGCACACGAGTATCTGGAGCAGTTCCCTGGAAAACAGGATGTCCTCCGCTATGTATTGACTGCAAATGCTCCTGAGACCAAGGACAACGATTTCTCATGGAAGGATTTCCAGGCACGCAACAACAGCGAGCTTGTCGCAATATTCGGAAACTTTGTGAACCGTGCCGTAGTGCTGACACACAAATATTTCGGGGGCAAGGTGCCTGCAGCAGGCGAACTTCTTGACATTGACAGGGAAGCCCTTGCAGAAATCCCTGCGCTCAAGGCAGATATGGAGAAGAATATTGAGGGCTACCATTTCCGCGAGGCACTGAAAGATGCGATGAACATTGCACGAGTCGGAAACAAATATATCTCAGACACTGAGCCTTGGAAAGTTGCCAAGACAGACATGGACAGATGTGCGGCAATCCTCAATGTGAGTCTCCAGATATGTGCTTCATTGGCGATTGCATTCGAGCCGTTCCTGCCGTTTTCGGCTGAGAAGCTCCGCAATATGCTCGGGGTGGACCTCTGTGCCGGAACTGACCACCGCATCGGTGAGCAGGAGACTGTCAATACCTACAAGGCAGGGGAGGGCGCAGCCGTCCATACTGTCTCATATGGTGCTGAATCATGCAAGGCCGATGGCGTATGTCTGAACTGGAATATGCTTGGCCAGCCAGACCTGTTGCCGGAAGGACACCAGATTGGCGCAGCAGAACTTCTCTTCGCAAAGATAGAGGACGATGCAATCCAGGCACAGCTTGACAGGCTTGATGCAATCAGGGCAGAGAAAGAGGCCGCTGCAGCAGCTGAAGCTGCAAAGGCTGTCGCTCCGCAGAAAGACGAATGCACATTCGATGATTTTGAAAAAATGGATATCCGCACTGCGACCGTACTTGAGGCTGAAAGGGTACCCAAGACAGACAAGCTTCTTAAGCTGAGAATTGATACAGGCATTGATGAGAGGACAATCGTTTCGGGAATCGCTGAACATTATTCTCCGGAGGAGATGGTTGGCAAGCAGATATGTATCCTCGCAAACCTTGCACCGCGCAAGATACGGGGAATCGAGTCAAGGGGAATGATCCTGATGGCACGCCAGGGTGACGGCAAGATGCGTTTCGTCACTCCGCAGGAGACCCTTGCCAACGGTGCTGAAATCGGATAATATAGCTACATCATTGATGAATCTGTTCTTGGATAGAAACACAATTGCAATACAGAATATTTCTGATATTGTGGAGTCGGTTAATGAATGACAATTTTGGGTACGCGACAATTCCATCGTGTACCCGAAAACGCCAAAACGGGTACACGACAAAAATTATAGATTGAATGGTAAGGACTGAGTATTATAAGGATTTGACTGCGATGAACACCTTCAGGATGAAGGTGTCTGCAAAGTGCTTTGTGGAATATGACAGCATTGCGGACCTCGTGGAAATCGAGTTTAGCGAGCTTGCAAGGCCGCTTCTGCATATAGGTGGAGGCAGCAATCTGCTGTTTACCGATGACTTCAAGGGTACAGTCCTGCATTCTGCAATAAAATTCATTGAGATCCTTCCGGAAAGTCAGGCCGCAATGCCTGGATGTGGGGCAGGGAAGTCGTCCACATCCGGTCAAGAAGGCCTTGGAGGCAATTCACAGGAGGTGTTGGTCTCTGTCGGTGCCGGAGTCGTCTTTGATGACTTCTGTGCATGGGCAGCAAAGGAAGGCCTGTGGGGTGTTGAGAACCTTTCTGACATACCGGGCGAGGTCGGTGCCTCAGCTGTCCAGAATATAGGGGCGTATGGAGCGGAGGTGAAGGATGTTATCCGTACTGTATATTGCTATAACATTGAGGAAGAGGAGTTTGTGCATTTTGATGTGTCTGAATGCCGCTATGGCTACCGTGACTCAATGTTTAAAAGTCCTGATGTCAAGGGACGCTATATAGTTACGCATGTGGTCTTTGCCTTGAAGAGGACACCTTCACCGAGGCTTGACTATGGGAATCTGCGTTTCGCTGTCCTTGGAGACAGCGAGACTTCATCTGGACCAGCTGGAGAACATGATGAAAAGACACTGGATGTAGCCCAAATCCGCAAGGCCGTAATTGGAATCCGCAAGGAGAAGCTTCCTTCCCCTTCCGTCATGGGCAGTGCAGGCAGTTTCTTCAAGAACCCGGTGATAACCCAGGAACAATATCTTGAGATACAGTCCGCTGTACGTTCAGAGCATGGGGATGACTATAAGGTGCCGCACTATGCAGTGCAGGACCCCTCCGGGGAAAATCCTGGCGAAGAAATGGTTAAAATTCCGGCTGCGTGGCTGATTGAGCAGTGCGGCTGGAAAGGACGCCGCAGCGGTGGAGCTGCCGTCTATGACAGGCAGCCGCTTGTGATTGTCAACTATACAGGCCAGGCCTATCCGGAAGAGATAACAGGCCTTGAAAAACGTATAATATCTTCAGTCCATGACAGATTCGGCATCGAACTTCATCCTGAGGTCGAGCATATATAAAAAGAAAAGAAATGAGTTCATTTGTAATTGAAGGAGGGCACAAGTTGAGCGGTACAATACGTCCGCAGGGTGCCAAGAACGAGGCTCTGGAAGTCATCAGTGCAGTATTGTTGACAGACGAGGAGGTGACTATCTCCAATGTGCCGGAAATCCTGGATGTCCGCAACCTTATCCTGCTCCTTGAGGGTATGGGGGTAACGGTCACCAGGCATGAGAAGGGCCGTTATACCTTCAAGGCGGATGACATAGATGCCGAATATGTGGCAAGTGAAGACTTTGTCCGTAAATGTGCGGCCCTGCGTGGCTCAGTGATGGTCGTCGGACCGCTCCTTGCAAGGTTCGGGAGGGCATATTTCCCGAAACCTGGTGGTGACAAGATCGGACGCCGCAGGGTAGACACCCATATTACCGGGATGGTAAATCTCGGAGCTTCACTTGAATATGACACAGACAAGAAGGCTTTCCTTCTTTCAATGCCTGAGGGAAAGCGGATGAAAGGGAGCTATATGCTTCTGGATGAGGCTTCTGTGACTGGAACAGCCAATATCCTTATGGCAGCGTCGCTTGCAGAGGGCACTACAACTATCTATAATGCAGCATGTGAACCTTATATACAGCAGCTTAGCCGTCTTCTTGTCTCGATGGGGGCAAAGATAGATGGGATAGGCTCTAACCTGTTGACAATAAATGGTGTGGAGAAGCTGCATGGAGCAGAGATAAGGATTCTTCCAGACATGATTGAAGTCGGAAGCTTTATCGGGATGGCTGCCCTTAACCAAAGCGCAATAACTATAAAGGATGTCTCATACGAAAATCTCGGCATTATCCCGGAATGTTTCCGCAGGCTCGGCATCCAGCTTGAGCAGAGAGGTGATGACATCTATGTCCTTGAGCAGGAGAGCTATGTAATTGACTCTTTCCTGGATGGCTCTATAATGACTTTGGCAGATGCTCCATGGCCTGGATTGACGCCAGATCTGCTGAGTGTAATGCTTGTTGTCGCCACACAGTGCAAGGGGAGTGTGCTGATACACCAGAAGATGTTCGAGAGCCGTCTTTTCTTTGTAGACAAGCTTATCGACATGGGGGCGCAGATAATACTTTGCGATCCTCACCGTGCCGTTGTCATCGGTCATGACCACAAGTTCTGCCTTAAAGCCAATAATATGGTTTCACCGGACATCCGTGCCGGTATCGCATTGCTCATTGCAGCCATGTCAGCAAAGGGGACAAGTGTCATCGGCAATATCGAGCAGATCGACCGTGGCTACGAAGACATTGACCTGCGTCTCAACGCTCTCGGGGCACGTATCACCCGCCAGTAAGTCCTGGCAATGCCATTGTTGTCCGTGAATTATTTCTTTCTTATGAGGTTGAGGCCGTCGCGGAGAGGAATGATTACTGATTCAACACGCATATCTGCAGCAACCATGTCGTTGAAACTGGCGATTCCGAGCGTCTGTCTGTCCTGCGGCATCGGTATTTCGCATACTTTTCCGTCCCACAGCACATTGTCGGCAAGGATATAGCCTCCCGGGCGCACCATGTCAAATACAAGTTCGTAATACTCACAGTATTCCCTCTTGTTGGCATCCATATAGACCATGTCGTAGAGTCCTGCGGAGCATCCTTTGGTACGGCCCGCTGTCTCATGGCTGTCATCAAGGCCCATTCCGGCGCGGAACTTTTTAAGCGTTTCCTTGCAGTCCCCGATATGCAGCGAGATCCGTTCCTCCATTCCTGCTCTCTTGAACCCCTCAAGTATAAGGTCTTCAAGTTCGTCATTTATCTCAAGGGTGTCAAGATGTGCATCACCGGAAAGTCCCATTGCAATGCATACCGCAGAATATCCTGTGAATGTCCCGAGTTCCAGAACCCTTGATGGCCGGATCATCTCTGTCATCATTGTCAGGAACCGGCCCTGTACGGCCCCTGAAAGCATACGGGCATGGTTGGTCCTGATGTTTGTCTGACGCTCTATCCAGTTGAGGGCATCTGTCTGGCCGGAAGAATGATCCTTTATGTATCTGTATATGTTGTCCATTTAATCTGGAATTATATTGGGTTTTCTATATGAAAGTCAGCCTTGAAAGCCTTTCCCTGGCAAAAAGGGCCTTTGCCATATCCTGTATCTCTTCAGCAGTGATTCCCTCTATCTTTTCCCTGTTGCTGCTGTCTGATGCTATGCTGCCGTATGCAAGAAGGGACTTGCCCATGGACAGACACTGGGTCTCGCCATTGTCTGAACTGATGGCCAGCTGGCCGAGCAACTGTTTCTTGGCTGCTTTCAGCCTTCCTGTGGACAAAGGTATGGCCTGTATCTTCCCGAGTTCCTTGTCGATGGCCCTGATGCATTTGTCAAGGTTCTCCTTGTCGCATCCCAGGCAGATGGTTACAATGCCCGTGTCTGCATATTGTGTATATGAGCATTC
Organism: Bacteroidales bacterium; assembly: GCA_023667095.1. Classification (GTDB taxonomy): domain Bacteria; phylum Bacteroidota; class Bacteroidia; order Bacteroidales; family UBA932; genus Cryptobacteroides. The sequence continues at coordinate 68,192 of JAMPAT010000003.1, read as the reverse complement.
GATGCCATATACCCATCCATTCTTTTCCCTCAGCACCGAATTCAATATGGAATTGTTGGCCGGCCCTCCAAGGATATTGCAGAGCAGCACTGTTGCGATCCGTTCACGCTCGTCGTACAATGATGGAGCAAGCCCTCCGATGACACAGTTGACCTGGTGGTTCCTTCTGCTTATGGTCTTGTCAAATATGTTTTCAGGAACCTTCACCCTTGAAAGCCTTTTCCCCGGACAAGCCTCCGTACTGCATGCTGGCCTGTTGAAATGCTTGAAGAATTTTCCTGAAAGATCCTCCGCCATCTTTGCCATTTTCCTCTCATCGATGTCTGCAACTACAGTAAAGGCCATGTCCTCTGGGACAAATTTCTCCCTGATAAATGTCAGGAGCTCCATTGATGTTATTTTCTTTACAGAGGCAGATGTCCCAAGAATCGGATTTGACAGGGGATGACCTGCAAAAAGCATCTCCTCAAATTTGTCATAGATCTCTTCAGACGGAGCATCACGGTAGGAGTTGATTTCGTCAATTACAACACCTTTCTCAGTTGTCACCTCGTCCTCAGGAAATGTTGGCGAGGTAGCAAGTTCAAACAGCAGCGAGGCAGCTTTCCTTAGGTCCTCTTTCAGGACAGTCGCATGGAGCACAATCTCCTCCTTGGTCGTGTAGGCGTTCAGTTCACCGCCCAGGCGGTCAAGATATCCATTGATTACTGATGCGGATTTCCTGTCAGTCCCCTTGAAGATGGTGTGTTCCGTGAAATGTGCAATTCCGCTGTGAAAGCTTCCTCCGTTGCCTGCACCAGTCATCTCGTCCCTTGTGCCGCACCTTATGCTCAAGGCACAGTATCCTACAGCAGAACCGCTTCTCCTGACAGCATACTGCAGCCCGCTCTCTGTCTTTCCTCCAATCATCTTTCCGAAACTGGCCCTATCTTGCACATATTCTGCGCAGGTCCTCTGTCAGGAATCCCGTCCCTGTGCTTTCTGTGATCTTGTGTTTCCTGAAATAGTAGAGCTTATGGGTCTTTGTGCAGATAAGCATCTTGTAGCAGAACGAACCAGGCTGTGGATCGGACGGGGCGACTACATAGCTGACAACTGTATTGTCTGCCCTCTGCTCCATCAAGGCGTCTACATCATCCTCGTCAGCTGTCCTGGCCCTGTCCTTGAATATATTTGCCATGGTATCCTCGTTTACACTTTCTGCGATATCGTCTTCAGAGAATACGATGTCCATACCCTTGGCTTCTGTGATATTGAGGCAATAGTTCCCGAGGCCTCCGTATGCGTTCAGGTCCTTGTCCATTGACGCGACAACATGTGTCTGTATTATGTCTATTAGTGCGGGCATGAATACAATCTCCCTCCCGGACGGATATTCCGAGGAACGTAGAGGTACTGTCACAACTTCAAGCATCTTGTTGAGACTCTTGTCTGCCCCCTTGCCTCCCTTTACAAGTGAGAGCATCTCTATTCCAGGCTCTGCCTCTTTCCTGAACTGTCCCTTTACTGTCATGAGGAAATAGTAGTCTTCGCTTCCTTTAAGCTTTTCAAACTCTTCAGCTGTACAGAACTCGTATGGTGACAGATGCCAGTTGTTCTTAACCGCATCCTCCAGTTCCCCGTCAAGGAATGCATTTCCCGAAAGGACAATCTTTGTGGTCTTCTCCGGGAAATCCTCCAGTTTCATCTTCTTGGTAGTAATCTGTGCCTGTGCGGACATTACAACAGGAATGATCGCCGCAGCGACCATAATCAAAAATCTTTTCATCATCCTAATTTCATTTTCTGCAGCAAAGTTACAAAGATTATGCTTAACTTTGTATGTTATGACACAATATATAGTATCAGCAAGGAAATATAGGCCGGATACCTTCGGTACCCTGGTAGGCCAGGACAATATAGCTCAGACCCTTAAGAACTCTATCGTAAGGGGGCAGCTGGCTCATGCCTACCTTTTCTGTGGACCGCGCGGTGTCGGCAAGACAAGTACTGCCAGGATATTTGCAAAGACTATCAACTGTTCAAACCCGACTGCAGACATGGAACCGTGCGGGGAGTGTGAGTCATGCCGGTCATTTGCAGAGGGGCGTTCATATTGCATACATGAACTTGATGCTGCATCCAACAACGGTGTGGACGACATCAAGGCGCTTATGGACCAGGTCCGGATACCTCCCCAGGTCGGCAGGTACAGCGTATATATCATCGATGAGGTGCACATGCTGTCCCAGTCCGCATTCAATGCCTTCCTCAAGACACTGGAAGAACCTCCTGCGCATGCGATATTCATACTTGCAACTACGGAGAAACACAAGATTCTTCCCACTATCCTGTCAAGGTGCCAGACCTATGACTTCAACAGGCTTACTGTTGAAAACATTGTAAAGAATCTCCGTGACATAGCTGTAAAGGAAAACATAAATATAGACGATGAGTCCCTGCATGTAATTGCCACAAAGGCTGACGGAGCCATGCGTGATGCTCTGACAATCTTTGACCAGACTGTGGCATTCTGCGGAACGGATGTGAAATACCAGGATGTCCTGAAGAACCTGAATGTCCTTGACCACGAGTATTCGTTCTCGCTTGTCGATGCTTTCCTGAAAGGGGATTATCCGACGGCACTCCTGAAATTCGATGAGATATTGGCAAAGGGGTTCAATGCCCTTCATTTCATAGCTGCGCTCAGTTCGCATTTCAGGGATCTTATTGTCAGCCGCAGTGCTGCCCTTGATGCCCTTCTCGAATTGCCTGAATCCCTGAAAAGGAAATACCAGGAGCAGGCCATGCGTTGTCCACTCAAGTTCCTGTATGAATCGCTCGCAATTACAACAGCCTGCGAGACAGGATATAGGGCAAGTGTGAATCCGAGACTGCATATAGAATTCGCCCTTATGCGCCTTTCGATGCTTATGTCTCCTCTTGCGGCAGCCGCTCCGGCAGGACAGCCGCAAGTCCCTCAGCATCAGGTTGCACAGCCGTCTGCCATGCCTGCAGTACAGCCCGTATCCAGGCCAACTGCAGCCCATCCACAGCCTGCTGATTCTGCTCCTCCTGCAATGTCTCAACTTCCAGCGTCTGCATTGCCGGTACCGGATTCTCCTGCAGATAAGCCTCAGGTGGCACATGAGGCTCAGCCGGCAGTAGGACAGGTTTCTGTCGGGGAGCATAAGGCAGAGGAACCAAAACGCCGTACAAGGGCATCGCGTTCAGGACAGCCGACTTTGTCAATAAAGTCACTCACAGAGGTTAAGGAAACCGTTCCTGTTTCCCAGGAAACATTTGCAGCCAATGTTGAGCTGACAGAGGAACAGATAAGGAAGAAATGGCAGGAACTTGCAGGGGTATATGCCTCCAAGCCAAGGCTTGCAAATACAATAGCTACTGCGGAATTGTCAATAGAGGATGCCGATGAAGGCAAGATCGTCACTTTCAAGGTGCTGAATGAGGCACAGAAAGAATGGATAAGGGAGAAATGTCTCCATGAACTGGAGGGTAATTTCCAGATGCTGACTTCTTCCGGTATCAGGTTGAGGGTAGATGTGATCCCGTCTGAAGACAGGGGACCTATTGCATATCTGCCAGGCGAAAAGGCGGTGGAACTTATGAACCAGAACGAGGAGGTCAAGAACCTGGTGTCAGACTTTGGCCTTGACATTAAATAACAAGAACATTGATGCCATGAAACTAAGTTGCGAAAATCTGGTCAAGAAATATGGCCCGAGAACAGTTGTCAAGGGGGTCTCCATGGAGGTGGAGCAGGGGGAGATTGTCGGATTCCTCGGCCCAAACGGTGCAGGGAAGACAACGAGCTTCTATATGATAACAGGACTTATTGTCCCCAATGCGGGGAAGATTTATCTTGATGATGAGGACATTACCTCGCTTCCTATGTACAAGAGGGCACAGAAAGGAGTCGGATATCTCGCCCAGGAGGCATCTGTCTTCAGGAAGATGTCTGTAGAGGACAATATAATGTCTGTAATGGAGATGTCAAACTTTACAAAGGCAGAGAGGAAGGAAAGGCTGGAGTCGCTGATTGATGAATTCAACCTGCACAAAGTCCGTAAAAGTCTCGGTATCCAGCTTTCCGGAGGAGAGCGCAGACGCTGTGAAATAGCACGTGCGCTTGCCATAGACCCGAAATTCATCCTGCTGGATGAGCCTTTTGCAGGTGTTGACCCGATTGCAGTCGAAGATATCCAGCATATCATTGCCAAACTGAAATACAAGAATATAGGTGTCATCATTACTGACCATAATGTAGGTGAGACACTTGCAATCATTGACAGGGCCTATCTTCTCTATGAGGGGAACATTCTCCAGAGCGGTACTCCAGAGGCACTTGCCGCCGATGAGGAAGTCCGGACCAAATACCTTGGCTCCAATTTCGTACTCAAACGCTCGGACGCCTTCACAAAATATGTGGACCAGAACAGGAAGTAGCATAAACAAAAAGCTGACCGGAAAGGCCAGCTTTTTTGTTTATTTTATGTGTAATGTCCTATTTGACACGCTCTCCGTATGAACGGTCAGTTGTGTTGACACGGATTTTCTCTCCCTGGTTGATGAAAAGAGGAACCATGATGATAGCACCGGTCTCAAGGGTCGCTTCCTTAAGTGCATTTGTAGATGCGGTGTCTCCCTTTACAGCAGGCTCTGAATATGTGACTTCAAGCTCTACGTATGTAGGAAGCTCGCAGGTAAGGCACCTCTCCTCGTCAGCAAGGAACATCATCTCCACATGCTGTCCCTCTTTCATGAGGTCTGCATTCTCAACGAGGTCCTCTTCAAGGTGAATCTGCTCAAAAGTCTCCTCATGCATGAAGTTGAATCCATCCTCATCCTTGTAAAGGAACTGGTATGGTCTCCTCTCTACATTGATAGTCTCGATTTTTGCACCTGCAGTGAAAGTGTTCTCAAGGATACGTCCGTTTTCAAGGTTACGGAGTTTTGTCTTTACGAAAGCTGGGCCTTTGCCTGGCTTTACATGCTGGAACCATACGATAGAGCATGGTTTTCCGTTGAAATTAAGGTAAAGACCGTTTTTGAAATCAGCTGTTGTTGCCATATTGTACTATTAAATTATATATTGTTCTATGTTGCAGCCCACAAAATTAGGAAAATGTCGGCTATTAGCAAAAATTTTCTATTTCTGCAGCCACTTTCTCCAGCAGCCACTTAGGGGTGGATGTCGCTCCGCATACGCCGACCTTGTCGTCCTTCCTGAACCACTCTTTCTTTATCTCCTCTGCCTTTGCAATGTGGTATGTCCTGATGTTCATGGATTTACATAGGTCACACAACACTTTGCCATTGGAACTGGCCTTGTCGGATACAAAGACAATCACATCATGTTCCGAGGCAAACCTTGAGAGCCTTGAGTGCCTGTTTGCTACCTGCAGGCAGATTGTGTCGTGTACCGACAGGAGCCCACGTCCCTTGAAATGCTCTACAGACAGTTCATTTTCATGTGCCATCATCTCTTCAAGCCTTGCGCATATCGAAGCGTATTCTGCAGGGCTCTTGGTTGTCTGGGAAAATATCTCGACAGGCTTACTGAGGTCAATCTTTCCTGAAGATATGGACTCCTCCAGCATGGACATGTTTTCAATCACAAGGGCGTCTCCGTCTGCCTGCCCTACAAGTCCAAGTACTTCCGCATGCCCGATCTTTCCGAATATCAGTATCTGCCCGTCACGGCCGCTGGCCTTTTGCCTTGCGTATGCTTCACGAATGTCCTTCTGCAGCTTGAGTACAACCGGACATGTACAGTCTATTACCTTGAACCCGAGAGATTCCGCTGTCCTGTATGTCTGTGGAGGCTCTCCATGTGCCCTTATGAGAAGTGTCTTGCCCGATGCATCTGAAATTTCCGTAAGGTCATCCTTGTCAATTGTCACAAGACCTTTCCTTTCCAGCCTGGCCAGTTCAGGCTCATTATGGACTATAGCACCTAAAGAATACAGTTTTTCACCCTGCGTAGACGCATCAAGGAAAGTTTCTGCATTCCTTATTGCCTTGATGACTCCAGCACAGAATCCTGAATTGCTGTCTATGTCCACCGTTATTCCCATACGAATCATGCTACTTCAAATCTTTCCTTGATTATATCCTTGACCCATTTCATCTGTTCATCCATATTCATGTGGGAATTGTCGAGGACAATCGCATCATCAGCCTTTGACAGCGGTGATGCTTCCCTGTGGGAATCAATGTAGTCACGCTCCTTAAGGTTGCTGAGTACATCCTCCAGAGTCGCTTCCTCGCCTTTGGCCTTAAGCTCGGCAAGCCTTCTCTGTGCCCTTATCACTGGGTCTGCAGTCATGAAAATCTTAAGCTCTGCCTCCGGGAACACGGTTGTGCCTATGTCACGCCCGTCCATCACTACACGTTTCTTCCTTCCGAATTCCCTCAGCCTTTCATCTACATATTTCCTTACAGCAGGGACCGCTGATATAGGGCTTACCTTTCCAGACACAGGCAATGTCCTGATCTCCCTTTCGATGCACCGTCCTCCCATGTAGGTCCTGCTTCCTTCACCATTGTCCTCGAAATGTATGTCAATCTCCGGAAGGGCGGCATCCAGTGCCTCCATGTCAATCTCCCCTGACCTGGATATTATCCCGTTCTCTATTGCATAGAGGGTGACTCCACGGTAGAGTGCCCCGGAATCAAGGTAAAGGAAAGACAGTTCTGCTGCAATTTTCTTTGCAAAGGTGCTTTTCCCTGTGGATGAATATCCGTCAATTGCTATTATTATGTCTGGTACGTGCATCTGTATGTCTGTTAAGGCCTGAAAACTTTGCCTTTCCATGGCCAATGGGCTGCAAAATTATAAAATTTTGCGAAAACATCGAAATTTGTCCGATATTTGTAATGGCTTTCGCCCGTTGAAAAATATAACATTCAAAATACTATGAAACTACTTGTAATTGACGATGAACGTGCCATAAGGAATTCCCTTAGGGAGATACTTATGGATGAAGACTATGACGTGGATGTAGCAGAAGATGGGGCACAGGGTGTGGAGATGGCCCTAAGGGAAAAGTACAGTGTAATATTCTGTGACATAAAGATGCCGAACATGGATGGCCTTGAGGTGCTTGACCGTCTTGCTGCCGAGGGTGTGGAGTCAGCCGTGATAATGATTTCCGGACATGGGGACATCGGTACAGCAGTGGAGTGTATAAAGAAGGGCGCATTTGACTTTATCCAGAAGCCCCTGGACCTTAACCGTATACTTATAACCATAAAGAATGCAACAGACAAGGTATCCCTCGTCAAAGAGACCAGAATCCTCAAGAAAAAGGTATATGGGCAGCAGATGATAGGTGAGTCTGAACCTATAAGGCATATACGTGATATGATTGACAAGGTTGCCCCGACAGATGCCAGGGTCCTGATTACAGGTTCAAACGGCACCGGAAAGGAACTTGTCGCGCGTAGCCTGCACCAGAAGAGCAACCGTTCGCAGATGCCATATGTTGAGGTCAATTGCGCTGCTATTCCGTCTGAGCTTATTGAGAGCGAACTGTTCGGACATGAGAAAGGTGCGTTTACATCTGCAGTCAAGCAGCACAAGGGCAAATTTGAGCAGGCGGACGGTGGGACATTGTTCCTTGATGAAATAGGTGACATGAGCCTTGCTGCACAGGCCAAGGTGCTTCGTGTGCTCCAGGAAAAGAAACTGTCAAGGGTAGGCAGCGATAAGGACATTACGGTAGATGTACGTGTGCTTGCTGCTACAAACAAGAATCTCCGGGAGGAGATTGCAAAAGGCAATTTCCGTGAAGACCTCTATCACAGGCTGAGCGTCATCGTCATTACTGTGCCGTCTCTTGATGACCGCAAAAGCGATATTCCTCTTCTTGTTGACTATTTTATTGACCAGATATGCTCAGAGACAGGGATGACGCGCCGTGAGGTTGATCCTGATGCAATGTCATTGCTTGTCGACAAGTCATGGACAGGAAACATAAGGGAACTCCGCAATGTTGTTGAACGTCTCCTTATACTTTCTGGCAATAGGATAACTGCTTCTGACGTAAGGAACTACGTATATTGATTATCCTTTTTTCGGCAGGGTGACTATGAATGAAGCCCCGCCAAGCACGAACGAACGGCGGTACGTGATTTCCCCATCGCATTTCTCTATTATATTCCTGCAGATTGCGAGCCCGAGTCCCGTACCGCTGCTCTTTGTAGTGAAGTTAGGAGTGAACAGCTTGTCCTGGTTCTCCTCCTTGACTCCGGGGCCGTTGTCTTCGATGACGACATCATAGTATCCGTCCTTGGTGCTGTTTCTCAGACTGACCATTATTTTGCCTTCTACAGGACTGTCTCCATTGCCTCCAGAATCATTCTGCTGGATTTCCACTGCCTGTATTGCATTGGTTATCAGGTTGACAAAGACCCTTATCAGCTGCGGGCGCGGTGCCATTATCTCTGCATCAGGGAAACCTATATATGAAATCCTGATGTTCTCCCTGTTGTCGAATATGTATATCTGGTCACGCAATGTCCTGTCAAGGTCAATCAGTACAGGCTCCTCTGTGTATAGTTTTGCAAATGTCGAGAACTCGTTGGCTGTATCTGTAAGTATGTCTATGTGTTCAAGTACAATGCGTGCTACCTCGTCAAACCTTGTCTCCCATTGTGGCGAGTTCTTTTGCTTGAGCCTTATAAGTCTCTGTATCTCCAGCTTGATAGGAGTCAGCGGATTCTTGATTTCATGTGCCACCTGGCGTGCCATTTCGCTCCAGGCCTTGTCCCTTTCTGAGCGTGTAAGCTTCTTCGTGCTTTCAGAAAGGTCATGCACCATCCTGTTGTAGGCATCCACAAGAGTTGATATCTCATCATCCCTTTTGTAAATGATGTACTCAAATCCGTGGAGGTTCGCAGAACTCATCTTCTTTCCCATTTCCATGAGAGGCCTGAACATGGCATTCACCACAGAGGTTGACACAAGCAATGTTATGGCAAGCAGAAGGAAGAAGATGTTTACAATTGATGCCGCATGGAACAGTGCCTCCTGCTTGAAGTCATAGTCCTGCTCCGTATATGGAACTCCTATTATTGCCAGCAGTTTTCCAGAGTGGTTGATTATCGGTGCATAGAGGGAATAGTACCTTGTGTCACCTAACTGCTCCTGGCGTATATAGAATCTCTGGCTCCTGTATTTTATGTTATAGTATGCGTTCTTGTTTATCCTTGAGCTTATTATCCTGCGCTCGAATACTTCAGGGGTTGTGGAACGGAATACCTTGCCGTTTGGAGCATAGAGCGTTATGTCTGATTTTGTGTAGTTGCCGATATTTTCTATGGTGTGGCTGAACTCCCTTGTCCCGAGGTCGGCTGTACTTTCCATGTCATTGCACTTGTTCTCGAATATGGCCTGGATTGTTGTAATCTTGCTTGACATCATATTGTACATGTTTGTCTCATTCCTCTTCTGTACAAATGTGACGCTCAGCAATGTCATTGCCATAAGGGTGGCAAACAACGATATGAAAAGTACAAAATTTATGCGTGTCCTGTAGTAGTTACGCTTGAATGCAGCCTTATGGTAGCCCTTGCCTTTCCTGAAAATGACAAACAGGAAGGCAAAGATTACAAAGAACAGGTACGAGAATGTTACAATGTATGTCATTGCTCCACGTATCCTTCTGGAGATGATTATTGTCTCGTTGTCGTTTATCCTGTTTATGAAATGTGTAAATCCATTTATCTTCAATGTACTTGCCCCGTCGTCAATCTTTTCCTTGAGGCTTCCGTACAGCAATGTCGGGTATGCGTATGTGCCCTTTGATGAAGCAAGTGTCCCGGATATGTATTTTGCGTATGAATAGAATCTCGGTACGCTTGTCCCGCCTGTATTGGAGAATTTGCCGAGTATGCTGTAGTAACCCCTTTCCTCCTTGTTTGCTTTTGGCTCTATTTCCACAAAAACCCTGGAAAGTCCATATTCACTCGAATAATATATGAAGCTTCCGATATATCCCGACTTGCCGTTTGCATCGTATGTGTAGACAAACCTTGAATTTGGGGAGATCGGGCTGCCGGATTCATTCTGCCTGCTGAATTCCCTTATGCACTGTATGTCGTTCCCCTTGCATATCGTGACATTTATGGCATAGTCCTGTGAAATCCTGTTCAGGTGGCTTTCAGTCAATCTGCTCAGTATCATGCCGTCGCTGTTCCCGAGCATTGACATTGCGGATATCATCTGGTCATTTGCGATGCCGTCTTCAGCCCCTCTCAGCTGTATTTCCATTTCAAGGTCCCTGTCGACTGCAAGCCTGCTGCCAAGTGCAATCATCCTGTCCTGTTCTTTCCTGAATCCAAGTGTGCCGGATGCAATGGTGAAATATGTTGCACATGCGAGTGCAAAGAAAATTATGCTCCTTGTACCGAATACATTGTATCTTTTCCCGAAAAATTCATGTACAACAGGCTCAAGCATCTGTATGATCAGAAGCAGGCAGAACATCAGGCATGAATATGTGGCATACACAATGAATGTGAATGCAGATATCCTGCTCCAGATATACAGCTCGAGTGAAATGCTCGAGTTCATCATCAGGCTGTGCAGGCTGAGTGCCATATATGCTGCAACTGCGGCGAACAGGATTGCCAGTGAGCATCCGTAGACCTTGAATCTTCTCTTCCTTCTGTCACGTATGGCAGCCTCAAGGACATTGTCCCTTACAATATATGTGCACAGCACTCCAAGGAAAACGGCTATGTTTATTATTGTCAATGCCCCGAATGAATACAGGAATGTCCCGTCTGCATATACTGTAGGGGAGAAGAATGCCGAGACTTCCTGCATCTGTATTCCCCATATATAGGCGATTGCGGAAATTACAATGAGGAGCATTATATTTATAAGGTATATCCTGATGCTCCGGTGTGTCCACAGATACAGTACCGATGCTACCGTTATCATGAGAAGTGCCAGCCATCTCAATATGGAGTTTGCAAGGAATGGAGAACTCTGGCTTGTCTCCGACAGTATCTTGAATACTGGCGTCCCGTTTACGGTAACTGCTGAACCTCCGCTGTCCATCAGACGCATTATGGTGTATTTGCCAGGCAGCTTAAGGTTCTTGTTTACCCCGTTATATGCCCTGTGCATATTCTCAATCAGGGAATTCTTGATTTCAAGTCCTGCTATTACCTTGCAGTTGATTCCGTCTGACACGCTTTTGACAAGATACCACTTCTGCCCGAAATTCATGTACTGTATCTCTCCCGTCACGTTTGAAAGTGGAGAATATACACTTGCCTTCTGGCTCCATAGCCTCTGGAATACAAGCCTTGAACTTATGTCATCGTTGTTGACTGTGAACTGATTTGTCCAGCACTGCAATGTGTCATATACATATCTGTACAGCACCATGTCATCGGGGAAGTCTTTCAGCACAAGCCATTCGCTATGGTCGGAATCCAGTGCCTCTCCGATATATGCGTCAAGCACCGCAATCCTTTTCTCTATTCTTTTCCCTGTCTTTGCGGCTACATGCCTGGTATCGCTTGAAGAAGTGTTGATAAGCAGTGAGAAGAAAAACAGCAGAAGCGACAATATGACGCATATCGTACTTCCGTTTTCCTTTATGTATCTTTCCATCCTGTTCACTCTGTTGCCCTCTATTCGTGGTGATAAGGTTCACCTTTCATTATTGTAAATGCCCTGTACAGCTGTTCTGCGAAGATTGCCCTTACCATCTGGTGTGAAAATGTCATCCTTGACAGTGAAATCTTCCCGTCTGCCCTTGAATATACTTCCGCTGAGAATCCGTATGCCCCTCCTATGACAAATACCATGTCCCTTCCGGAGCGTGCCATCCTTGTCTCCATATTCCGTGCCCATTCAACGGAAGTGTACTCTTTCCCGTGTTCGTCCAGCAGAATTACTTCGTCCGAAGGCCTGAGGCGTTTCAGTATCAATTCCCCCTCCTTTGTCTTTATCTGTTCCCTTGAAAGTGCAGATACATTCTTTAGTTCCGGAATCTCCTCAATTGAGAACTGTATATAATGGCTTAGCCTGGACGAATAGACATCTATTCCGTCCTTTACCCACCTGACATCTGTTTTTCCTACAGTAAGCAATGTAATCTTCATAATGTGCAAATATAAGAATCTGTTTTGATTTACTGTTATTGTGTCATCAATAAAATACGGCTTGATATTTGCATGTCGGACGCTGCTGATTTATTTGAAATGAACAGATTGCTAACAATTGCTACTGCTGCGGCAGTGTCTATGCTGCTTGGATTTTCATCCTTTGCGCAGGATGGGGCGTACGATGTGTTTGTGCCAATATCCAAATACATGAAGGAAGGCGATGCTGAGAAGCTTTCTGCATGGTTCGCAGATAATCTTGAGATAACGATATTGTCTGGGACAAATGACTCGAGCAGGAACCAGGCGAAGCAGATTATGAAGTCATTCTTTGCCTCATACACCCCCCGGTCGTTTGAGATTACCCATAAGGCAGGACGTTCCAATATGAAATACGCCCTTGGTTCACTGAATGCAGGTGGTGAAATGTTCGTTGTCACGATATTTGTGAGCTGCAAGGAGAGCATGTATAAGATCCAGCAGATAAAAATAGACAGGATTGAGTAAAGTCTTATCTCTGTTTTTCGAGTTTGGCACACATATTGCAATTTATTTGAATCGGTTAGTTTAGTTGTTAATAATAGGGTTATAGTTGGAAAGGACGGTGGCTGAAATTCCAGTCACCGTCCTTCATTTTATCTGTAGGGGCCGTGTCACGTTCCTATTCTTTCCTGTTTTGCCTTGCTTCAATGAGCAGTTCTCCCAATTCGCTGATGTCCCTTACAACGATGTCAGGCGGATAGAACTCAGGGGCAGGGTTGGCTGCAGCATCCCTGGCTATGGCCTCTGCTGTCTCCAGCCTGGTCTCTCCTGATAGCACAAGGACCCCAAATGCGCCTGCATTGTGCGCCATTGCCGTGTCTGTGTATATCCTGTCCCCGACCATGGCTATCTCGTCCGGTCTGAGGCTGTGTGCTGACATTATGCCTTTCAGCATATTGGGATCCGGCTTGCCGAGGACGATGTCAGGCTTCCTGCCTGTTGCATGCTCAATGCATTTGCAGATTGAACCGCAGTCAACAAGTACGGTCTGCATGTCTGTAGGGCAGACCTTGTCCGGATTTGTGGCTATGTATGGTACTCCCTGTGATGCCCACCACGCGGCTCGGCATAGCCTGTCGTATGTGAGGGTCATGTCAAATGCGGCTACAAGCACATCCGGCCTGTCTTCCGGGCTGTCCGTACATGATATGTACCCGGCCTTCCCGAACTGTGATACCATGCTCGGTGTCCCGAGCAGGAACAGCCGATGTGCGTCAGGATAATTTTCCTTTATGTAGTCTATGGCTGCAAGCGATGTCGTGTACATGTTCTCTTCGCTGGCTTCAATTCCCATCATGTGCAGCTTGTGCAGATAGTCTTCTATTGACTTTGACGGGTTGTTCGTAAGGAATGAGTATCCGATTCCGGCTTCTGTGAGCTTACTGAGGAAGTCTTTTGTAAATGGAAACAGGGAGTTCCCGAGGTAGATGGTGCCGTCCATGTCAAGCGCGACATGCCTTATCTTTCCAAGCATGGAGAGCTTTTCTTCCGAAAGCCATTCGTTCTTTTGTTTCATTTTCTGTATATGGTTTCCTTGTTGCCGGTTAAATGTGTTTCAATTTCCAAAGATAATGTTTATATGTGTGATTATGTGGATTTCAAAGGAAAAATTTGCAATAATATCATGTTTTGCTTCGAAACTTATTGTGTTTCATGTCTTTTTGAATACTTTTGCGGTTTCCAATGCTGAAAAATGAAAAAATGATGGCCTTGGTATGCTGAAATTCAAAAAATTAATGCGATATTTGCAGGCGAGTGGGACAGTACATGTCCTATTAGTATATGGGGCGTGATGTTACATTGTAAAATTGCTTTCGAAAGTATAACGAAAGTTTGCGAAAGCAAAATTTATTTTGGCGAAAATACTTGAGAGCTTATGGATAACAGAGAATTTGATGTCATTGTCATCGGTGGAGGCATAACCGGTGCCGGAACGGCCAGGGATTGCGCCATGAGAGGATTGAAGGTCCTTCTCGTGGAGCGCATGGATATAGCCACAGGGGCTACCGGACGTAACCATGGCCTTCTCCATAGCGGTGCGCGATATGCTGTGACGGACCGTGAATCTGCAGAGGAGTGTATCAAGGAGAATATGATTCTCCGCAGGATTGCGCGCCATTGTGTCGAGGAGACCGACGGCTTCTTCATAACGCTGCCGGAAGATGACCTTGGATATCAGGCTACATTTGCCGATGCCTGCAATGCGGCCGGCATCAAGGCTGAGATTGTCGACCCGGACCTTGCCAGGAGGATAGAGCCTTCTGTAAATCCTGATCTTATCGGTGCAGTGAGGGTTCCTGACGGTTCTGTCGACCCGTTCAGGCTGTGTGCGGCAAATGTAATGGATGCAAAGCTGCATGGTGCAAAGGTCCTTGTATATTCCAGAGTTACACGTATAATAAAGGAAGGCGATACGGTAAGGGGAATAGAGGTGCTTGACACCAAGAACGGCCAGAAGTCGGAATATTATGCGCCAGTGACTGTCAATGCCGGAGGAATCTGGGGCAACTCGATTGCCATGATGGCCGGTGCGGCTATCAACATGTTCCCTGCAAAAGGCTCGTTGCTGATATTTGAGCACCGTGTCAACAATGTCGTGATAAACCGTTGCCGCAAGCCGGCAAATGCAGACATCCTTGTCCCTGGAGACACTGTAAGCGTACTTGGAACAACATCCACAAAGATCCCTTTTGAGGAATGCGACGGTGTAAGGGTGACTGCAGATGAGGTGGATCTGCTCATGTCTGAGGGAGAAAAGCTTGCCCCGTCACTTGCGCAGACAAGGATACTGAGAGCCTATGCCGGTGTGCGTCCGCTTGTTGCAACTGATGATGATCCGTCGGGGAGGAGCATCAGCCGTGGAATTGTGCTGCTTGACCACGAGACAAGGGACGGCATACGCGGATTTGTAAGCATTACAGGCGGCAAGCTCATGACATACAGGCTCATGGGCGAATGGACTGCTGACCTTGTGTGCAAAAAGCTCGGAAGCTCTGCAGTGTGCCATACTGCAGATACGCCTCTTCCTGGTTCTGAGCCATGCCGCGAGGAGGGCTATGGCAGGAAAAAGCTTTTTGCCAAGGCCGAGACGGGAAGGCATGGACGCCTTGCATCGGAGATTCATCATGATAATGACCTGCAGAACAGCCTTGTGTGCGAATGTGAGAATGTTACTGTCGGCGAGATAGAGTATGCTGAGGAAAATCTTGACATACATAATCTTGTGGACCTTAGGCGCAGGACACGTTTCGGCATGGGAGTATGCCAGGGTGAACTTTGCGCATGCCGTGCGTCAGGGCTTCTTGCCAAGGCACATAAATGCAGTGACGATGCGAAGGCTGATCTCATGGATTTCATGGAAGAGAGGTGGAAGGGCCTTTATCCTGTAAACTGGGGTGCGGCCATAAGGGAGAACGAATATACCCAATGGGTTTACTCCGGAGTGTGCGGGCTTGGAGAATATGGGACTGAAATAACTGAATAATGTTGACCAGATGAAATTTGATGTTGTAATAATAGGCGGAGGACTTTCAGGGCTTGTCTGTGGCATATCACTGCAGAGGAAGGGTAAAAGGTGTGCCATTGTCTCTGCCGGACAGAGTGCCCTTCATTTCAGTTCGGGATATCTTGATCTCCTGGACAGGACTCCTGATGGAAGGGAGGTCCTGGTGCCGGCCGAGTCCATAGGGGAGTTGCCGGACTCACATCCGTACAGCAAGATAGGTGCAGAGGCGTTTGGACGCTATCTCGGGGAGGTCAAGCCTCTCTTTGCCGGCTGCGGTGTAACTCTCAAGGGAGATGAGGGACGGAATTGCTACAGGATTACCCCGATGGGAGGTGTACGCCCGTCATGGCTCTGTCTCAGTGACTTTACCCCGTTCACGGCATCTGAGGCTTCCATTGGAGCAAAGGTGCTTGTAGTAAATATCCCAGGATTCCTTGACTTCAATGCCGGATTTATTGCAGACGGCATTGTTCAACGCGGTTCTTCATGCCGTGTCGTGGACATATCAATTGATGAACTGGCACATCTCAGGGCTAATCCGAGCGAGATGAGGTCTTCAAATATAGCGCGTGCGATGGATTCGAATGCCACTGCAATGAAATTTGCGGAGGCAGTGCGTGCAAGGCTTGACGGTGATGATGCTGTTGTGCTTCCTGCGGTGTTCGGCCTGAAGGACTGCTCTGTGCCCCAGAAGATTGCGGATGCAATCGGTGTCAGGACAGAATATGTTGCCACAATGACACCGTCTGTACCTGGAATCAGGACACAGATGAGGCTGAAAAATGCCTTTGAACGTTTTGGGGGTACATTCCTCGCAGGAGATACGGTCATTTCTGCGGAAATGGACTGCAATCGTGTGAAAAGTGTCGTTACGGCCAATTTCGGGGAGGAGAGGATAGAGGCAGACGATTTTGTGCTTGCAACAGGAAGTTTTTTCAGCAAAGGGCTTTCCGCAAGCAAGGATGAAGTGTCGGAACCTGTGTTCGGGCTTGATATGCACAGCCTGGAGGACAGGTCAAAGTGGGGTGACACGGGCTTTTTCAGGAAACAGGAATATATCGGGTTCGGAGTTGTCTCCGACAATTCGTTCCGTGCATCAAAGGCGGGGGAGACAATGGAGAACCTGTATGTTGCGGGAGCCGTCTGCGGAGGCTTCAACCCGCTGGCCGAGGGCTGCGGGGCAGGAACATCAATAATGTCCGCGCTGGCTGTGGCGGAGCATATAATCTCTAAGATTTGAAAATAACATGAACGATTTCGGACAATGTCTCAAATGCACCATATGTACAGTATATTGCCCTGTGGTGCCGGTCAATACAGATTTTCCAGGACCTAAGCAGGCCGGCCCTGACGGTGAACGGTATAGGCTGAAAAATGGCCTTTTCTACGATGATACCCTGAAATATTGCCTTAATTGCAAAAGGTGTGAGGTGGCTTGCCCGTCAGGTATCCTGATTGGCGACATCATACAGAAGGCCAAGATGAAATACGGTCCACAGAAAGCTAAACTGAGGGATGCCATGCTTGCGGAGACGGATTTCATGGGGTCGGTTGCAACAGTGTTTGCCCCTATTGCTAATCCTGTCCTTGCGACCCGTCCGGTCAAGGCAATCATGGACAGCGTGCTGAAGATAGACCACAGGCGTACTTTCCCTAAATATTCAGGCCAGACATTTGTACGCTGGTTCAGGAAGCATGCTGCTGCATCGCAGGACAGCTACAGCAGAAAGGCTGTATATTTCCATGGATGCTATGTGAACTACAATTTCCCTGAACTCGGAAAAGACTTTGTGGCCGTCATGAATGCACTCGGCTATGGCGTGTCGCTCATCGAGGATGAAAAATGCTGCGGGACAGCACTTATCGCAAATGCCATGGGCAAACGTGCGCTGAAACAGGCACAGCACAACGTCAAGGCCATATCTGCGGCATCCTGTGAGGGAAGCCTGCCTGTGCTTGCAACTTCCTCGACGTGCTCGCTTACAATCAGGGATGAATATCCGCATGTGCTCGGTGTTGACAACTCATCAATAAGGGAAAGCGTATCGCTCGCTGTGAAATTTATCTATTCGCTTGTTGAGAAAGGCACTGTGAAGCTTGTCTTCAAGCCGGAGTACAGGGCAAGGATTGCATACCATGCCCCTTGCCACATGGAGAAGCTTGGATGGAGCATATTCTCTGAGGAGATTGTCCGGATGATTCCTGGAGTTGAACTTACCGTTCTTGACAGCAACTGCTGTGGCATTTCCGGTACGTACGGATTCAAGAAAGAGAACTATGAGGTATCCCAGGCAATAGGGAAGCCTTTATTTGATCAGATTGCGGCTGTCAACCCTGACTTCATAGCATGCGACTGCGAGACATGCAAATGGCAGCTTGAGATGTCTACACCGTATAAGGTGAAAAATCCAATATCAATCCTGGCGGAGGCACTTGACCTCGAGGCAACAGAGAAAGCAAATCGTTAATAATGCTTTAAATAAAAACCGTTTCAACAAAATAGGGCAGCATGTTCAAAGTGCTGCCCTATTTTAATTGTGCGTAATCCGCTATTTCTGCCTAAGATATATCTGTACGGGACATCCGCTGAAATCGAACTTCGACCTGAGCTTGTTCTCAAGGAATCTCTTGTAAGGATCCTTGACGTATTGCGGAAGGTTGCAGAAGAACGCGAATGACGGTGACCTTGTCGGCAGCTGTGTCACATACTTTATCTTGATGTACTTGCCTTTCCATGCAGGTGGAGGATAATTCTCTATTTCCGGAAGCATCTCCTCGTTAAGCCGTGATGTAGGGACCTTGCGTGAATAGTTTTCGTACACTGAGGTCGCTGCATTCAGAACTTCAAGGATTCTCTGCCTGTTGATGACAGAAGTGAATATTATAGGAATGTCGTTGAACGGGGCAAGGCGTGCCTTGATTGCCTCGATGTATTCCTTCATTGTGTTGCTGTCCTTTTCTATGAGATCCCATTTGTTGACAACCACAACACAGCCCTTGCGGTTGCGGTGTATGAGATTGAAGATGCTCATGTCCTGTGCCTCGATGCCTGTCTGTGCGTCGATCATCAGTATGCACACATCAGAATGCTCTATGGCACGTATTGAACGCATTACAGAATAGAACTCAAGGTCTTCATGGACCTTTGTCTTCTTTCTCATTCCTGCAGTGTCCACGAGTATGAACTGATGCCCGAACTTGTTGTAGTATGTCGAGACGGAGTCACGGGTGGTTCCTGCTATAGGGGTCACTATGTTCCTGTCTGTTCCCAGCAGGGCGTTTGTCAGTGATGACTTGCCGACATTCGGCTTTCCTACGATGGCGATATGCGGAAGCTCAGGATGAAGTTCCTCAGGTGTCTCCATGTCCTTTGGCAGAATACGCACAATCTCGTCCAGAAGTTCGCCTGTACCGCCGCCGTTTGCTGCAGATATGCTGAATATTTCCCCAAGGCCGAGGGCGTAGAACTGGTATGCATCATACATCTTCTCACCGGTGTCAATCTTGTTGACTGCCGTAACAACCGGCTTGCCGCAGCGTCTCAGTATGTTCGCTATTTCCTCGTCGTAGTCTGTTATTCCAGTCTGTGCCTCTACAAGGAACAGTACAAGGTCAGCCTCTTCGATGGCCAGCATTACCTGTTTGCGGATTTCCTCCTCAAAGATGTCATCTGAATTACTGGTGTAGCCTCCTGTGTCCACAACTGAAAACTCGTTTCCGCACCATTCGCTTCTTCCGTAATGGCGGTCGCGTGTAACTCCGGAGGTCTCATCCACTATTGCCTGCCTCATTCCCACGAGGCGGTTGAATAATGTAGACTTGCCGACATTCGGCCGTCCTACTATTGCTACAAGACTCATATACTTATAAATTAATATTATTCGTTCCCGTCACGGGAGCTTTTCTCTGTTAAAATGTCACATCCGCCGCAGTCTCCGCATCCGAGGTCGCTACAGGTAGGGTGCGCCTTTCCGTTCTTTCTTCCCCAGAGCCTCAGTTCATCCTCCTTTGCACAGACTATCCCTCTTTTCCTCATTTCCTTGTTATGGCTTATTTCGGTGTCCGGGAATCTGCCGTCCTTCCGGAATATGATGTTGAAGCACAGTCCGATGACGCATAGTCCTACGAGGATGATTGCTGCAAGGAGGATTTCCATATCTTAGTTGATGAAATTAGGGCTGATAGGCTCGTAGTTGTACACCTTGTCTATGATGTTTGCAAATGTCTCTGCCATTGACAGGACTGTAATCTTGCTCTTGTCCTTTCCGGGGTCGTCGGAAAGCGGAATGGTGTCGGACACTATGACTTCCTCAAGTGAAGACTCCGCTATCCTCTCATATGCATTTCCGCTGAATACAGCATGTGTCGCACATGCCCTTACGCTTGCCGCACCCATCTCCTTGAGCACATTTGCAGCCTTTGTAAGCGTAC
This sequence comes from Bacteroidales bacterium, assembly GCA_023667095.1. Taxonomy (GTDB): domain Bacteria; phylum Bacteroidota; class Bacteroidia; order Bacteroidales; family UBA932; genus Cryptobacteroides. The sequence goes on along the minus strand of JAMPAT010000003.1, from coordinate 48,088 downwards.
CGGCTGTGTCAATCATGTCATCCACGATTATCACATTCTTGCCCTCGACATCTCCGATTGCAGTGATTGAGCCTACAACATTTGCCCTTTCGCGTGACTTGTGGCAAATGATGACAGGGCACTGGAGGTATCGTGCATAGGCGTTGGCCCTCTTTGCCCCTCCCATGTCCGGTGCCGCAATTGCGATGTTGTCATATTTGAGGTCCCTCAGATAAGGAAGGAATATCGTGCTTGCGTATATATGGTCGACAGGGAAGTCGAAGAATCCCTGTATCTGGTCTGCGTGGAGGTCGCATGTCATGACCCTGTCGCAGCCTGCTGCGTGAAGGACATTTGCAACAAGCTTTGCACCGATTGATACCCTTGGCTTGTCCTTGCGGTCCTGCCTTGCCCATCCGAAATACGGCATGACTGCGATTACAGAATATGCTGATGCCCTCTTGGCTGCATCTATCATGAGAAGCAGCTCGAAAAGGTTGTCGACAGGCGGGAATGTAGACTGCACGATAAACACAGTCGCGCCCCTGACGCTCTCGTTGAACGAAGGCTGGAATTCCCCGTCACTGAATGTCAATACATCTGAAAGCCCGAGGTCTGTCCCGAGGGCCTTTGCTATCTTCTCTGCAAATGGTCTTGAACTCCTGCAGGCGAAGACTTTCATCTTATGTTCGCTGTTCATTGTATATAGAGATTTATTTTGTTGTGTTTTCCAGGATGTTTTCTATATAGTCCAGGATTTCCTCCCGTCCGAATCCGGTCTCGGATGAACTTACAAAGACAGGCGGAAGCTCTTCCCAGTGCTCCAGTATCTGTTCCTTGATTCTCCCTATCTGCTTCTCCCTCGCATCTGTCCCGAGCTTGTCGGCCTTTGTGAATATGATTGCAAACGGGATGTTGCCTGTCCCCAGCTCATCAAGGAAATCCATGTCAGTACTGATTATGTCGTGCCGGCAGTCTATCAGGACGAACAGCATTATCATCTCTTCTGAAAAGTTCAGGTAATTGCGTATCACCTGCTCCAGCTTCTGCCTGCCTGTCTTTGACAGCTTGGCGTAGCCATAGCCTGGAAGGTCAACAAGATACCAGCTCCTGTTGATGAGGAAGTGGTTCACCAGCTGTGTCTTGCCCGGACTGCTTGATGTCTTCGCCAGTTTCCTGTTGCCCGTAAGCATGTTGATAAGGGAAGACTTCCCGACATTGGAGCGTCCGATGAAGGCGAATTCAGGGAATTTCTGTCGTGGCTTCTCTGAAACACGCGTGCTGCTGCCGGCAAATATTGCTTCTGTAATCTTCATCTGACAATAATAATTGTGTTTTTCGGCTGGCAAAGATAGTCTAAAAAAGGTAAAAAAAGGAGAGAGGATGAATTTTATTAAAAATAATTTATAAATTTGTAACGCTTCAAAAGCTATTGTTTACTATGGAAAAGGAAATTGTAAGTCTATTCGATCTTCAGTCAAGGCTGAAAACAGGGATAGAAGGCCTTTTCCCGTACCGGGTCTGGCTACGTGCCGAGATCAGCGCACTGAAGGCGCGGCCAGGAGGCCATTGCTATCTGGAACTTTCCCAGAGTGATGAAAGCGGGCTTGTGGCCAAGGCACAGGCTGTCATCTGGAGTTCAAGGTACAGGTTCATCGCACCATATTTTGAGTCTGTCACAGGCACATCCCTGACTGAGGGAATGTCTGTGCTCGTCTGTGCACAGGTTACATATAGCCAGCTGTATGGCTTTTCCCTCTCAATCAGTGACATCGATCCGGAGTTCTCTCTCGGGGAGAAGGAAAGGGTGAGGCAGCAGACCATACAGCGTCTGAAGGAGGAAGGGCTTACTGATATGCAGAGAACCCTCGAGGCTCCTGCACTGCCGAGGCGGTTTGCCGTGATTTCTGCCGAAGATGCGGCCGGATACAGGGACTTCATGCGGCATCTGCATGAGAACCAATACGGGTTCACCTTTGACACCGTCTTGTTTCCTGCACTTATGCAGGGGGCTGATTCTCCAGGGTCAATAGTTGATGCGCTTGACAGGATCGCCTCTGCTGATGCCGGGTTCGATATGGTGCTTATCCTAAGGGGAGGAGGGTCAAGGCTTGACCTTGCATGCTATGATGACTATGTGCTGTGCTCCCATGTGGCACAGTTCCCGATACCGGTGTTTACTGCAATAGGGCACGACCAGGACTATCATGTATGCGACATGGTGGCCTTTTCTTTTTTAAAGACGCCTACAGCACTCGCGGATGAGATTGTCGGCTGGTATGCAGACGAGGATGCCGGACTGCTTGACTATGTGTCACGCCTGAGGCTTGCCTTTACTGGGAAGATAAATAATATGGAGAACAGGATCAATCTTCTGGAGTCCAGGATAAAGGGGGCTGATCCGAGGAATATCCTGTCAAGGGGATATGTTCTCGCGCTTGACGGGAAGGGTGTGGCCATGAAGACTGCTGCCGGCAGGAAAAGCGGTGACAGGGTATCTGTCATGTTTTCCGACGGGCAGCTTGAATGTGTCGTTGAGGCTGTCCTGCCGGCAGGACAGCCTGGTTAATTATATAGGCTATGGAAGGAAAATTTGACTATGCAGCGGCGGTTGCCGAACTGGAGCGGATTGCGGCAAAGGCTGAGGACCCGGCGACCGGTATAGACGAGATAGACAGGTATATCAGGCGTTCGGATGAACTCATCAGTGCATGCCGTGCTTATCTGCGCGGAGCAAGGGAGCGCCTTGACTCATTGGAACGTGAAATATAAAAGGATTTATTATGGCAGCAGAAGATAAAGGAAAAGTGAAGATGATATATGAGGAGGACCCGTGGCTTATGCCCTACAGGGAGACCATAGACACACGCCATGGACAGATACTTGCCGAGAAGGATAGGCTTTCCGGTGAAGCAGGGACTCTTTCCAGCGGTGTGAACAATCATCTCTACTATGGGCTTCACCGTATGGCGGACGGCTCATGGGTGTTCCGTGAATGGGCACCGAATGCAACAAGGATATACCTTATCGGTGACTTCAACAACTGGAAACGTTCGGATGCATATCTCCTTAAGCCGGTAGGCAATGGAAACTGGGAGATTGTCCTTCCTTCAATCTTCCTTGCCCACGGGACTTTGTACAAGCTCTATATAGAATGGCCAGGAGGTGCAGGTGAACGTCTGCCTGCATATCTTGCAAGGGCAGTCCAGGATCCGGAGACAAAGACGTTCTGTGCAGAGGTATGGGAACCTTCCGAGCCTTACAGGTGGAAGAATCCAGGCCCAGGGAAACGCCCTCATCCACTTATATATGAATGCCATATCGGAATGAGTTCCGAACAGGAGAAGGTTGCATCATTTGAGGAGTTCCGCACAGATGTCCTGCCCCATGTCAGGGAGCTTGGGTACGACACAATCCAGATAATGGCCCTGCAGGAGCATCCGTATTACGGCTCTTTCGGCTACCAGGTCTCTAATTTCTTTGCTCTCAGCTCGCGCTTCGGGACGCCGGAGGAGTTCAAGCATCTTGTGGACGATGCACACGGTATGGGCATCGCAGTTGTCATGGATATTGTCCATTCGCATTCTGTCGACAATGAGGCCGAGGGGCTCGGGAAATTCGATGGCAGGGAAGACCTGTACTTCTATAAAGGATTCCAGGGAAGGCATCCTGCATGGGGCTCACGCTGCTTTGACTATGGAAAGCATGAGACAAAGATGTTCCTCCTTTCGAACTGCAAGTTCTGGATGGAGGAATACCATCTGGATGGATTCCGCTTTGACGGCGTTACCAGCATGCTCTACTGGGACCACGGTCTCGGAAAAGACTTTGTCGGGTATGACAACTATTTCAACAATGGCGTGGACGAAAACGCAGTCGCATATCTTGCACTTGCGAATATCCTTGTGCACGAACTTAACCCTGACTCATTTACAATTGCCGAGGATGTAAGCGGCATGGCTGGCCTGGCGGCGCCTTTTGAGAAGGGCGGTGTGGGCTTTGACTTCAGGATGAGCATGGGGGTTGCCGACAGCTGGATTAAATGGATAAAGACACTGCCGGATGAGAAGTGGAGCGTAGGTGAAATCTGGTGGCAGCTGACAAACAAGCGTGCCGATGAGAAGACCATAAGCTATGCGGAGTGCCACGACCAGGCGATGGTGGGGGACAAGACCATCGCTTTCCGCCTGATGGACAAGGAGATGTATACATCTATGAACGTAGATTCCAAATCACCTGTCGTTGACCGTGGAATAGCATTGCACAAGATGATCCGTCTTGTGACGATGGCAACTGCCGGAGACGGCTACCTGACTTTCATGGGCAATGAGTTCGGGCATCCTGAGTGGATTGATTTCCCGAGGGAGGGGAACGGCTGGTCATACCGCCATGCGCGCAGGCAGTGGTCACTGATGGAACCGGATTACCTCAGGTATACATATCTGAATGCATTTGACCGCGAAATGGTTTGCCTGTGCCGTTCTGAGGGGCTTCTGGACGCCCGTCCGGAGCTGCTTGTGCAGGATGAGGTCAAAAAAATTCTGATTTTCAAAAGAATAAATTGTATCTTTGCGCTCAATTTCAACCCGTCGGAATCTTTTTCTGGCTATGGTTTTGCTGCTCCAGCAGGAAAATATGTCTCAATTCTGGATACAGATGAAAAAAGGTTCAATGGCTTTTCCAGGCTGAAAGAGGGAGAGGCCCATTTAACCGTCCATGAGAAATCGGCAAACGGAGCTATTGAATATGATGACACATTGTTCCTCTACCTGCCAAGCCGCTGCGCTTTGGTGTTGAGGAAAATAGACTGATAACCAAGACTTTTTAGTGAAATTTAAAAAATATCAAGTATGGCTTTTCTTAAATTCAACAAGTCCGAACTTGTAAACCTGGAATATTCGCTCAAGCGTGAAATCATTTCCGCGAATAAGACAGGAGCATATTGCAATACTTCAATAGTCACCTGCAATACAAGACGTTACCATGGACTTCTTGCTGTCCCGATAGATAATTTCGGAGGAGGAAAGTATATGCTGCTTTCTTCTGTGGACGAGAGCATCGTGATGGGAGGCAAGCAGTTTAACCTTGGCATACATTGCTACGGTGATATCTATGAGCCGAGAGGCCATAAATATATCGTGGACTTTGATGCAGACCACGCTCCGGAAATTGTCTATAAGGTAGGTGAAATCCTTTTCAGCAAGACCATCCTTCTTGTACCGGACAATGACCAGGTACTCCTGAAGTATACCCTGGTCAAGGCACCAATGAAAGCGACCCTGAAATTGAAGCCGTTCCTGGCATTCAGGAATATCCACAGCCTGACACGTCAGAACCCGGAGGCAAATATCAACGGAAGGGAGATTCCAGGAGGAATCGCGTACAGAATGTACGAGGGCTTTCCGGACCTGAATCTTCAGCTTAGCGGGAAATCGTCATTCAAGCAGTCCCCGTACTGGTACAATGGAATAACCTATTCGGATGAATACCGCCGTGGGTTCGACTGCACAGAAGACCTTTTTGTTCCTGGAGAATTCTCCGTGGAACTCAAGCCAGGTGAGTCCGTGGTGCTCTCAGCATCTGTCAATGAGGTCAATGAGAAGACCCTGAAGAGGAAATTCGATGACATTGTCAGGAAAATGGGAAACATCTCAAGCAACCACGACCTGCTGTTGCGCAATGCCGATCTCCTGAAATGCAGCAGAGGAGGAAAGGAAAGGATAACAGCCGGATTCTCATGGCTGGAGACAGGCCTTCTGAGAGAAACGATAATAGCACTTCCCGGACTGACGCTCTATGCCGATGGAGATAAATCCGAATTCGAGAAGATTCTGGATAACCTTATTGCTGATGAGCAGGAAAGGCTTTTTCACAGGACGACACAGGTGGAATCTCCTCTTCGCCTGACTGATACGGTACAGCAGTATATACATTTCGGTGCGGATGAGAGGAAAGTCTGGAAGAAGTATGGCGAAACTCTCAAGGGCATTATCGAAAGCTATGCCCCGGGACGCAGGAAAGAGGTGGCTATGCATCCTAACGGCCTTCTGTGGGCACAGATGGACTGGACAGCCCTTTCATGGATGAATACATACGTTGACGGACATCCTGTAAATGAAAGGCCAGGGTATCAGGTTGAACTGAATGCCTTCTGGTACAATGCACTCTGTTTTGCAATTGACATGGAGGCAAGGTATGGCGGACCAAAGGGCAGGGCATTTGTACAGCAGTGGTCTTCAGTAAGGGATCTTGTACTTGCCAATTTCCAGCCTACATTCTATAATGCAGACAGCGGATACCTTGCTGACTATGTTGACTGGAACGGACAGAACCTTGCTGTGCGTCCTAACCAGCTGTTTGCAGTCAGCCTTGACTACTCCCCTGTGGAGGATGAGGTGAAGTCCGAGGTGATAATGACAATAAACAATGAACTGATTACAAAGAGGGGAATCCGTTCACTTTCTCCACGTAATGCAAGATATCGTGGTGTTTACGAAGGCTCACAGGCTGACAGGGACCTTGCATACCATAACGGATGCGCATTCCCGATGCTTCTTGGACCATATATTGACATCTGCTTCAAGATGATGGGCCCGACGTTCTACAAGAAGGCCGAGTATCTGACCGAAGGATTCTACGAGGATATCAGCAAGCATGGAGTCGGGGTGTTCTCTGAACTGTATGACGGGGATCCTCCTCATGAACCCCATGGGGCAATCTCAAGCGCATGCAGTACGGCTGCCCTTCTGAGGGTTGATTATCTTATGAATAAATATAAGGAGGAAAGGAAATGAAAGTTCTGATGTTCGGGTGGGAGTTCCCGCCACATATTGCCGGCGGACTTGGCACAGCCTGCTATGGTATGACCAAAGGATTGGCAGCCAATGATGTGGACGTGCTTTTTGTGATGCCTTCCGCTTCTGGTGACGAGGATCAGAGTGCGGTGAAGATAATCAATGCGAGCGATGTGCCTGTCGATACGGTCACAGAGAGCGTTGACGAGTTCCTTGGCAAGGTCAGCTTTGTGCATATCGGGACCAATATGATTCCATATGTGGATCCTCAGGAATTCACTTCAATGGTTGAGGAGGAAAGGAAGAGGCAGGTAAAGAGTTTCCGTGTGCAGTATGGACAGAAATACAAGTTCTCCGGAAAATACGGGGCAAACCTTATGGAGGAGGTTGCCCGCTATGCAATGGTCGGTGCCACGATTGCTCTCCAGCACAAGGATGAGATAGATGTGATACATGCACATGACTGGCTTACATATCTTGCCGGAATCGGTGCAAAGCAGCTGACAGGAAAGCCGCTTGTCATCCATGTACATGCAACTTCTTTTGACCGTGCCAGCGATGACAGGATTGACACAAGGGTGTTTGAACTGGAGAAGAAGGGAATGGAGGCTGCAGACAAGGTGATGGCTGTAAGTGACCTTACGAGGAATATAATCATCAACAAATACGGGATTTCACCTGACAAGGTAGTCACTGTCCACAATGCTGTGGATTTCAGCGGCAGGGAGAATATCCAGGTAGAGAGGGGGGTGAAGGACAAGGTGGTTACCTTCCTTGGACGTGTAACTTACCAGAAAGGTCCGGAATATTTCATCGAGGCGGCGGCAAAGGTACTGAAACGTTGCAAGAATGTACGTTTCGTCATGGCAGGCAGCGGTGATATGCTAAACAGGTGTATCCGTCATGTGGCACGCCTGGGCATTTCTGACAGGTTCCATTTCACGGGATTCCTCCGTGGGGCGGATGTGCAGAAGATGTTTGCGCTGTCTGATGTCTATGTGATGCCTTCCATTTCGGAGCCTTTCGGAATCTCGCCCCTGGAGGCCATGCAGACAAATGTCCCGTCTGTCATTTCGAAGCAGTCGGGCTGTGCTGAAATCCTGAAATATGCCCTCAAGGTGGATTTCTGGGATATAGATGCCATGTCGGATGCAATATATGGTCTGCTGAACTATCCTGCAATCTCGAACCTTGCTGCGCGCTGCGGCTATGACGAAGTCAATTCCCTTAAATGGAACAACGCAGCCTATAAGGTCAAGAAGGTCTACGAGTCTGTCATAAAATAGAGACGGGGCTCCATAGCTGAATGTACACTATAACTATATAAGTATAAAAATAAAAAACTACATATTATGAAAAAGAGCATATGCCTGTATTTCCAGGTTCACCAGCCAAACAGATTGAGGTTATATAGGTTTTTTGATATCGGCAAGGATTCGCATTATTATGATGACTTTGCCAACAGGACCATTCTGAGGAGAGTGGCCCAGAGGTGCTATCTTCCTATGAACGAGCTCCTTCTGGATCTCGTTACACGCTATAACGGCAAGTTCAAGGTCGCATTCTCAATCTCAGGCTCTGTCCTTGAGCAGTTTGACAGATATGCCCCTGAGGTTATCGAGAGCTTCAGGAAGCTTGCGAAGACAGGATGCGTAGAATTCCTTTGCGAGACCTATTATCATTCGCTTGCATCTCTTGCTTCACCTGCCGAGTTCAAGCATCAGGTGCTGAAGCACAAGGACATGATAGAGAACTATTTCGGTGTGACTCCAAAGGCTTTCAGGAATACTGAACTTATCTATTCCGATGCAATAGGTGAAATGGTCTATGACCTTGGCTTCAAGACAATGCTTACCGAGGGTGCAAAGCATGTCCTCGGATGGAAAAGCCCCAACTATGTCTACTCCGGTGCATTTGCACCGAAGCTTAGCCTTCTCCTGAAGAACTCTTCACTGAGCGATGACATTGCGTTCCGCTTTTCAGACAGGTCATGGGACAACTGGCCCCTTACCGGTGACAAGTACCTTGCATGGATAAAGGCTGCTGCCAAGGATGATGAAATTGTCAACCTCTTCATGGACTATGAGACATTTGGCGAGCACCAGAAGGCACAGAGCGGTATCTTCGACTTCATGAGATATTTCCCTGAGGTGGTCCTTGAGGACAGGGAGTTTGAGTTTGTTACCCCTTCTGAGGCGACAAAGAAACACAGGCCAGTCGCTGCACTTGATGTTCCGGATCCTATTTCATGGGCAGACGAGGAGAGGGATGTGACTGCATGGCTCGGAAACGAATTGCAGAATGATGCCTACGGAAAGCTGTATGAGCAGACAGAGAAGCTTTCCATCCTGAACGATGAAACTCTCTGGGGAGATTTCGGACGCCTGCAGGAAAGCGACCATTTCTATTATATGTGTACAAAGTTCTTCTCCGATGGTGCCGTACATAAATATTTTAATCCGTATGATACTCCATATGAGGCATTTATAAATTATATGAATGTCCTCAGCGATTTTATTTTGAGGGTAGATGATGCTTTTTCCGTTTCTGATGCTAAATTTGCAGCCGAAAAGAATGAGGAAAAGCCAGTTGCGGCAGTGAAAAGGACTGTGGCTGCCAGGAAGACGGCTGTTCCTAAAAAGACTGCTGCAAAGAAAGCTGTTGCATCTGAGGCAAAGGAAGTAAAACCAAAAACCGTAAAAAAGAAGACAAAATAGATGAGCAATGAATTGATCAGGCCGGACTACCTCTTTGAGGTAAGCTGGGAGGTTTGCAACAAGGTAGGAGGCATTTATACCGTAATAGCTACCAAGTCGTTATATCTTAAGTCGGAGCTTAAAAGACATCACATCCTTGTCGGACCTGATGTCTGGATGGATACAGAGAGCAACCCGGATTTCATAGAGGATCCCCTGCTTTACAGGGATTGGAAGAGGCAGGCAGCCTCTGAAGGTCTCAGAATAAGGGTCGGGAAATGGAATGTACCGGGAAAGCCAATCGCTATCCTGGTGGATTTCAAGCAGTTCATAACTGTGCAGAATGAGATTCTCACAGAATACTGGAAAAGGTTCGGGGTAGATTCCCTGACCGGAAACTGGGATTACAGGGAGTCTGCCTTGTTCGGATATGCTGCAGGAAAGGTAATCGAAAGCTTCTACAAGTTTAACCTCAGTCCGTCTGACAAGGTAGTTGCCCAGTTCCATGAATGGATGACCGGAGCCGGACTTCTCTATATCAAGTGGAAGGAACTGCCTATAGCGACCGTGTTCACTACGCATGCTACCGTGGTCGGGCGTTGTGTCGCCGGCAACAATCTTCCCCTGTATGATGCCATGGGGGTCTATGACGGTGACGGCAAGGCAAGGGAGTTCAATGTCATTGCACGCCATTCACTGGAGAAGAAGTCTGCACAGAACGCCGACATATTCACCACCGTCAGCGACATTACTGCGGTGGAATGCAAGCAGTTCCTGCAGAGGGATGTCGATGTCGTGACCCCGAACGGGTTCGAGAACAGCTTCACCCCTGCCACTGATGAGGAATATGACGCAATGCGTGCGGCGGCAAGGGCAAAGTTTGTTGAGGTAGCAACTGCCATGTCCGGTGAGCAGGTGCCTGACAATTCAATATTTGTCGGAATCGGGGGACGTTATGAGTATAAGAACAAGGGCATTGATGTCTTCATTGATGCCCTTGACAAGCTCAACAGTTCTGATTTCGAAGGCAAGAGCATACAGGCATTCATCATGATCCCTTCCGGGAACAATGGGCCTGACAGGGAGCTTGTGGCCAAGATGAACGGCAACGGCTCGACATATGTGACACGCAATTCCCACTATCTGATGGATCCTGAGTATGACAGGATTTCCTGCAGGCTGAATGAACTCAGCCTGAATAACTCGATAGGGGACAAGGTGAAGGTCTATTTCATACCTTCATATCTTAACGGCAATGACGGGGTCTTCAACATGGCATACTATGATCTGCTTGCAGGACTTGACCTTACTATCTTCCCGTCATATTATGAGCCGTGGGGCTATACTCCGCTTGAAAGCCTCGCATTCAGGGTTCCTACGGTAACCACTTCTTTGGCAGGATTTGGCCTTTGGGTAAGGGCGCACTATGCTAAGGAACACCCTGGCATCACTGTTATTTCGCGAAATGACTCGAACTACAGGAATGTGGTGGAGGATGTCGTTGGACGTGTCAAGGAGATTGCCCGCCTGTCAAAGGATGAAAGGAAAGCATATATGGCAAATGCCAAGGAGGTATCCGAGATAGCTCTTTGGGAAAACAATATTAAATATTATAAGGAGGCGTACTCAAAGTCGCTCCAGAAAGTGATTTCAGAGAAAGGTGCTTTCCCTGAGGTCAGAAATGATAAAACTATGCAATACAAGAAATTTGATGTGAATCAACCGTCGTGGAATAGTGTGTTTGTATCCCGTCATCTTCCTGACAGCCTCAAGGACCTTGAGGTATTGTCAAGGAACCTATGGTGGTGCTGGAACGAGTCAGCAAAGGAACTTTTCAGCTATGTTGACCCGCAGGCCTGGAAAAAGTCAGGTGAGAACCCTATTGCGATGCTTGACAAGGTCAAGCTGAAAAGGTACCAGACACTTGAAAAGGATGCTGTATTCCTTGGAAAGCTCAAGTCTGTAATGGAGGAGTTCAACGCCTATATGGCACTTAAGGATGAAAGGAAAAGCCCGTCAGTGGCATATTTCTGTATGGAATATGGCCTTGACACTTCCCTGAAAATCTATTCCGGAGGACTTGGTATCCTTGCGGGTGACTACCTGAAGGAGACCAGCGACATGAACACTAACCTCGTGGCAGTGGGACTTCTCTACCGCTATGGGTATTTTACCCAGATACTTTCTGCACAGGGAGAACAGGTGTCAAAATATGATGCCCAGGACTTTATGAAGATTCCTGCATCACCTGTACGCGATGCAGAAGGCAACTGGATGACTACAAGCGTGGCATTCCCTGGAAGGAATATCAATGCAAGGCTATGGAGAGTCGATGTCGGACGTACCGAACTTTACCTCATGGACACTGACTATGAAGACAACCTCCCTGAGGACAGGTGTGTCACCCATCATCTCTATGGCGGAGATTGGGAGAACCGTCTGAAACAGGAACTTCTCCTGGGTGTCGGCGGTATCCGCGCACTCCGCAAGCTTGGTCTGACCCCTGAGGTCTACCATTGCAATGAGGGACATGCTGCATTCATCGGCCTGGAGAGGCTCCGCGAATATATCAGCCATGACAATATGGATTTCCCTGATGCACTGGAGGTCGTAAGGGCTTCTTCCCTGTTCACGACACACACGCCTGTGCCAGCCGGACACGATGCCTTTGATGAAGGACTTCTCCGTAAATATATGGGACACTACCCTCAGAGGCTGAAAATTGACTGGACCACAATGATGGGACTTGGAAAGATCAATGCAGAGGATGCAGGCGAGAAATTCTCGATGAGCATCCTGGCAGCAAACATGTCCCAGGAAGTGAACGGTGTGTCATGGCTCCATGGCGAGGTCAGCAAGGACATCCTTTCAAGCATGTGGCCAGGCTATCTCCCTGAGGAACTCCATGTCAGCTATGTGACAAACGGTGTTCACTATCCTACATGGACGGCACCGGAGTGGAAGAATGTGCACGCAAAGGTATTTGGCAAGGAGTTCACTACACATCATTATGACAAGTCATGCTTTGAGGGAATCTACAAGATTTCCGATGAAGAGGTATGGGCAGTAAGGACTGAGCTCCGCAAGAAACTCGTGGAGGAAATCAAGAACCGTCTTTCGGACCCTTCTGCAACCAACCATTATTCTCCACGCCAGATTGTTACAATCAAGGAAACCCTTCGCGATGATGTACTTACCATCGGATTCGCAAGGCGTTTTGCAACGTACAAGAGGGCACATCTGCTTTTCAGGGATCTTGACAGGCTCAATGAGATAGTGAATGATCCTGAGCGTCCTGTACAGTTCATCTTTGCAGGCAAGGCACACCCTGCAGACAAGGCCGGACAGGATCTCATCAAGATGATTGTGGACATCTCCAAGATGCCTCAGTTCATCGGAAAGATTGTGTTTGTCCCTAACTATGACATTACAATTGCAAAATATCTAGTACAGGGTGTCGATGTCTGGATGAATAACCCTACACGTCCTCAAGAGGCTTCCGGAACTTCCGGAGAGAAGGCGGCCATGAACGGTGTAATGCACTTCTCCGTACTTGACGGATGGTGGGTCGAGGGCTATAAGCCTGGCGCAGGATGGGCACTCCCGATGGAAAGGACATACGATGACCAGAACTATCAGGACGAGCTTGACGCTGCGACCATATATGCAACAATAGAGAACGATATTGCCCCTACTTTCTACAGCATTGACAAGGGTACAGGACGTTCTTCAAGCTGGATTGAGTACATAAAGAACACTGTTGCCATGGTTGCCTGCAACTTTACGACCAACAGGATGCTTACGGACTACATCAATCAGTACTATGTGCCACAGTCTGAAAGGACAGCGAAACTTCTCGCAGATGACTACAGGCTTGCGCATGAGATTGCAGCATGGAAGAAGCATGTCCGCCGCGAGTGGCAGAATGTCGGTGTAATCTCGATGGACAAGCCGGACAGCACATACAACAACATTGCCTTGGGCAAGGAGTTCAATGCAGAGGTTGTCCTCAGCATTGGTGACCTTTCCCCTGAAGACATAGGTGTCGAGATGCTTTTTGCAACGGCAGACAATAAGGGAAAGCTCCATATCCAGGAGAAATTCGAGTTCCTCCCTGTGGAGAACAATGACGGGGTCGCTACATACCGTACAGCTATACTTCCTGAGACAACAGGGCTGTACCAGGTTGCAGCAAGGATATATGCAAAGAACCCTCTAATGCCTCACAGGCAGGATTTTGAGCTTGTGAGATGGTTGTAGCCACCGGATTCTTCGACGGTGTCCATGTCGGGCACCGTCTTGTTATTGACCAGCTTACATCTGCAGCAAGGGATTGCGAGGATGAAAGCATGGTCATTACATTTTGGCCACATCCGAGGACTGTATTGCAGAAAGAGGCTGCATCATTGCGTTTCCTTACTTCGCTTGATGAGAAGAAGGAACGTCTCTCTGGGCTTGGAGTCGACCATGTCGAGGTCCTTGAATTCACCAAGGAGTTCAGCAGGCTGACTGCCAGGGAATATCTTAAGCAATATGTCATGGACCGTTTCGGAGGGACGAAGATTGTGCTTGGATATGACAACAGGATGGGCCGTGAAGGGACAGGTGAGGATATTGTCTCCGTGGCAAGGGAACTTGGCCTGGAGGTCATTGTAGCCCCGAAGGCTTCCTCCAAGTCAGATATAGCTGTAAGTTCATCGTGGATAAGGTCAATGATTGAGGCAGGGAATGTTGAAATGGCTTCAAGGATGCTTGGATATGACTATCCTTTGCTCGGGGTTGTAGTCTCCGGAGAAAGAATAGGCAGGAGGATGGGGTTCCCTACGGCAAACATGCAGCTATATGAACCTCTGAAGCTGATTCCGTGCAATGGAGTCTATCTTGTGTCGGTACACACCCTTGGAAAGGATTATTTTGGCATGTGCAATATAGGGAACAGGCCTACCGTCCGTGAGGGGAATGCCAGGACAATAGAGACTAATATCTTTGATTTTGACGAGGATATATATGGACTTGACATAAAGGTTACCTTCCTCAGGAGGATAAGGCCTGAGACCAGGTTCTCATCCATGGAGTCTTTGAGGGAGCAGTTGCTCAAGGATAGGTCCGTTTGTTTGGATTTGTTGAAATAAATCTCTATATTTGCAATGGTTCAAGGGTTCTGTGTAGCTATACAACAGGACTCCTTTTTAATTTTGTGTTTGTTAATCTATGCACCTTAAAGGAGGTGCTTAATCTTTAAAATAACTAAGTTATGGCAATTCATTACATGACTCAGGATGGTCTTGACAAACTGAAGAAAGACCTTGCTGATGCTCTTGCACAGCGTCCTGTCATTTCAGCCCAGATTGCTGAGGCAAGGGATAAGGGTGACCTCTCGGAAAATGCTGAATATGAGGCAGCCAGGGAGGCACAGGGACTGTTGGAGCTAAATATCGCCAAGCTCCAGGACCTTGTGGCAAATGCACGTGTCATCGATGAGTCTCAGATAGGTACAGACAAGGTACAGATGCTCAACAGGGTGAAGTTCAAGAACCTGGCTAACAATATGGTAATGGAATATACCATCGTCGGTGAGAACGAGGCTGACTTTGCACACGGCAGGCTTGGCATGACAACCCCTATTGCAAAGGCCCTCATGGGGCATGCAAAGGGAGAGGTTGTCGAGGCTCAGCTCCCTGTCGGAAAGGTGAAATTTGAAATCCTTGATATTTCACTGTAGCCATGGCCACAATCTTTACCAGGATAGCAAACGGGGAAATCCCTTCATGGAAAGTCGCCGAGAACGATGAGTTCTATGCTTTCCTTGACATTGCCCCAATGGCCAAGGGACATACCCTTGTCATCCCGAAGAATGTAGAGGATGACTATATCTTCAATCTGGATGAGGCTACATACTCAGGGCTGTGCGCCTTTGCAAGAAAAGTGGCAATTGCCATTGAAAAGGCTGTCCCTTGCAAGAGGGTAGGGGTCGCTGTACTTGGAATGGAGATCCCACATGCACATATACACCTTGTCCCTCTCAACAGTGAGGCGGACATGGATTTCAGAAAAGAGAAACTGGAACTTTCCCCGGAGGAATTTTCTGCCATTGCGGATTCAATCCTTAAAGAATATGAAAAACTTTAGCCTTTTGAAGACTGCGGCCATGCTGTGCGCCGCTTCTGCCATTGTCTCCTGCAGGAATAATGCTTCTGTAAAGGGGACTGTCACTGATGCTCCGGAGTCCGATGTAATTGTCAAGCTCCTTGATATCAACAGGTACCAGGTACTGGATACCATATCAACTGACAAGAACGGTAAATTCAGCTATAAGGTAGATGTCAGGAAGGGCGATCCTGAATTTATCTACCTTTTCCATGGTGATACAAAGATTGCCTCAATGCTTCTCAATGCCGGTGACAAAGTGATGGTTGAGGCCGATACGCTTGGCCATTTCTCCGTTTCCGGTTCGGAGGAGACAGAAAGACTGGTGAAAGTCGAGACTGATTTCTCTGCATTCCTTTCCCGGTTTGCTGCCCAGGCTGAAAGGATGGAGGCTGCTGTAGCTGGCTCGTCAGAGGCTGCAGAGGCAAGAAAGGCAATGTCAGAGGAATATGTAAGATATTATAGGACACAGCTTAAATATGTGATGCAGAATCCGTTCTCGTTGACTGTGGTCCCTGTGCTGTTCCAGATGATTACTCCTGAGCTTCCTGTATTCGCGCAGCCTACGGATGCCATACATTTCAGGAATATCAGCGATTCCCTTGAGACGGTCTATCCTGATTCAAGGTATGTGAAGGCATTGAGGCAGGAGGCTGACAGACGTGGCCGTCTGCTTGAACTTAATATGAGGCTGCAGAATGCAGACGAAATGAATTTTCCAGAAATTGAACTTCCTGATTTGAACGGAGTGAAAAGGAAATTAAGTGAAGTTGATGCAAAGGTCGTCCTCCTGTATTTCTGGACACCGTCCGAGGCTGCCCAGAAGATGTTCAACCTTGACGAACTCGCACCTGTCTATAAGGACTACAAGTCCAGGGGACTTGAAATCTACCAGGTGGCAGTGGAGACGGACAAGGCGTTGTGGGCACGTGTCGTGAAAGACCAGAAACTCGGATGGATAAATGTCTGCGACGGTCTTGGAACGGCTTCCCCGGCTGTGGGGACGTACAATGTCAGCAAGCTTCCTACGCTTTATGTCATCCATGATGGCAGGCTTGTGGACGGGAGCGCGACCGATGAAAGAAGTCTCCGGCAGTTGCTCGACAAATATCTTTAATTGATATGGGTACGTTCCGTTTGCGGCACGTACCCTTTTTAAAACCACATCACAATAACCAATACCTGAACTTTATGGGACGTTTCTTGTTTTCTTTGGCATTTATCATGACTGCATGCCTTGAGCTCAATGCGCAGTTCATAACTACGGCAGACAATGACAGACAGGGATTCGTTTATGACAAGGCACATGTGGAAGGGAACATTGCAGGGAAATCGTATTATGGGACAGTGGACGGATTTTCTGTAATGCATATGCGCAATGACCAATCCTACAGTCTTGACGCTTCATGTGAAGACTGGACTGTTTCCATGATTCTGAAACTTAAGGAATCGTATAAGGGGACCTATGTCTATACAGGTAAATGCAGAATTGTCACCGGCAGTTCAGTAAATCCAGGTTACAATACGGTAAAGGTTACAACAAAGGCTCCGATGGAAAGATTTGCATGGAATACCGGAATTTCATCGAAGCTGGCTGATTCTCTCGTTGCAGAAAATGTTACGCTCGCAAACCGCCGTGAAGCCATAAGGGTGGAGTGCGGAACGTCCAGGATGGCTATTGTGCCTGTAACAAGGAAGAGCCGTGGCAGATTTGACGTGGAGTATGTGGATTGCCCTATGCCAGAAATAGGTAAGGGCGTGGTCCTTGAACTTTCAGATGTCAATATGGAACTGTACCGAAAATGTGCAGGCAGGATTTCATCCACCATACGCGGATGTGTAAAGGACTATATTGATGATGGAATGCTTGTCTCGATTGTTGATTCTGTCTTTGTTGACCGTAAGGGTGCTACAACGCATAATATACAGGTAAAGGATTTTGTCCCTGACAATCCAGAGCTGAAGGAAAAAGTCCTGGAGGTGTTGAATGAAATCAGGTTTCTTCCTCTTGAATTGAAAAATGAGGGTGAACAGGAGGGAACTTTAGCTGACTATCAGCAGGTCTTCAATATCAATATAATCAATCCGACAGAAAAACCGAAGTTCAAGGGCGGAAGCCCAAATGATTTCAGTAAATGGGTCAATGCCCGTCTGAAATATCCTGGGAAATGCAGACAGGAGTGTATAGAAGGGCGGGTTATGCTAAAATTCATAGTCGATACCGATGGGCATCTGGTGGATATTGAGGTTCTTGACAGCCCGCACCAGCTGCTCGCAGATGAGGCCTGCAGAGTTGTGCGCTCATCCCCGAAATGGTCTCCTGCAAAGGTGGGCAAAATACCGATAAGGATGTCCTTTACCTTTCCTGTAATCTTTGACTTGGGAAGATAAGTCTGCCTGTCCAGCTGCTCAGAACAGCTTCTTCTTGCTGACTGTGGCAACAAATTCCTTCAGGTAGAAAGGCTCGAAATATGCGACATCGCGGAAATTTCCGGCTTTCAGTTCCCTGATGGCAGGCACTGCCATCGCCGATGCCTGTGGACAGCACTGCAGGAAATGTGCATTCTGGTGGCAGATTACCTTGCTGCATTTTTTAGCCGCATCACCGATGAAGAGTACCGGCCCGTCCTGCAGCTGCTCTGCAAAGCTGTCTCCGTCAATTATCTTTGGTTCAGTATCGGACAATTGCTTTCCTTCTCCGTCAAATATTGCTGTATAGACCTCCATCCTTCTGGCATCTATCATGGGGATGATATATTTCCATTCCTGCTCCTTGTCGCCCAGTGCCTGCCAGACGAGGGTGTCAAGTGTACCGACTGCAAGAAGAGGCAGGCGGCCACCGAAACATAGGCCTTTGGCCGTCGATACACCTACCCTCAGACCGGTGTATGAACCTGGTCCCATGCTGACGCATATTGCTGAACAGTCCTGTAGGGACATGCTGTTTTCTTTCAGCATCTCGTCAACGAATACTGCTGTAAGTGATGCATGAGCCTTGGGCTTCTGGCTCTCTTTATATAATATGAGCTCTCCGTTCTGTACCAACGCTGTGGAGCAGAGTGCGGTTGAGGTTTCTATAAGTATAATGTTTTCCATGTGATTTCCTGCTTTATTTCTTTATATAGGCCTGAATAGAAGTTCCTTAAGGTAAGGGAATACTGAATTTGCGATATTGTTTAACGGGTAGTAGAGGAATGAACTTGACAAAGTCTCGTGTGAAATCATACCTAACTTTGTATTTATTCCGTTGAATATCAATATTATAAGTCCGAGGATGAGCGCGCAGTACAGCAGGGAGAAAAACACCCCGAGCAGCCTGTTCAGCCATCCGAGCATTATCAGCTTTATGCTTTTTTCCAGCACTTTCCCGATGACAAAGAGCCCGAATACCACGACTACAAATATCACTGCAAATGAGATGATGTTGAGGAGCTGCCTGGATGTCTCGACCCATTGGCTTGCCCATGCACTTGCCGCTGTCGCAAACTTGAAGGACAGCCATATCCCGAGTACAAGTGAAATGATGGCTATGACCTGTGCAATGAATCCTTTTCGCAGGCCGTTGACCCCTGCTATAAGGAAACATATCAGTATAATGATGTCTATGATATTCATTTTTACTATAATAATTTTTATATTTGCAGATTGTTTTTATCCGCTACGGCGGTAACCGGTTGCAAAATTATATAAAAAATATGACATTTAAAGAGTATAGGAATCTGGATTTGGTAGCCCTCGGTAATGAGGTGCTCGACAGATGGAAGAAAAACGCCACTTTCAGGAAATCCCTTGAGGTGAGGGAAGGTGCCCCGGAGTTCATTTTCTTTGAAGGACCGCCTTCTGCCAACGGAATGCCAGGAATACATCACGTAATGGCCCGCTCTATCAAGGATGCTATATGCCGTTACAAGACACAGAGCGGTTACCGTGTCAACAGGAGAGCCGGATGGGATACCCATGGCCTGCCTGTGGAACTTGGTGTGGAGAAGATGCTCGGCATCACAAAGGAGGATATCGGCTCAAAGATAAGCGTAGAGGAATACAACAACGCCTGCCGCAAGGAGGTGATGAAATACACAAAGGAATGGGTGTCCATGACCGAGAGGATCGGCTATTGGGTGGACATGGATGACCCTTATATTACCTATGACAACCGTTATATAGAGACATTGTGGTATCTCCTCAAGAAGATATATGACAAGGGGCTTCTCTATAAGGGATATTCAATCCAGCCTTATTCACCTGCTGCAGGAACAGGTCTCAGTTCACATGAACTGAACCAGCCCGGGTGCTACCGTGATGTCAAGGATACTACTGCGACAGTGCAGTTTGAGGTAATCAAGAATGAGAAGTCGCAGATTCTGTATGGATGTGAGACGTTTCCTGTATATTTCCTTGCATGGACTACAACTCCATGGACACTCCCTTCCAACACAGCCCTTTGTGTCGGGCCGAATATCAACTATGTCAGGGTGCTGTCTTTCAATCCATACAGTGGAGCACCTGCAATCTATGTAGTTGCAGAGGCTCTGCTTGGCTCACTTTTCAACCCTAAGGCAGCTGATGTTCCGCTTGAAAGCTACAAGGCTGGTGACAAGCTGATTCCTTATAGGGTGCTTGACGGAAAGTTCAAAGGCTCTGAGCTCGTCGGGATATCATACCATCAGCTTATACCTTGGTTCAGGCCGGATGAAGGGGCACTGAGAGTGATTTCCGGAGATTTCGTGACAACTGAGGACGGTACCGGAATTGTGCATATCGCCCCTACTTTCGGTGCTGATGACAACAAGGTGGCAAAGGCCAATGGAGTACCGCCTTTGATGGTCATTGACCGCAATGGTGACCGTCAGGCACAGGTTGACCGCCAGGGGCGTTTCTTCCGTATCGAGGACCTCGATCCAGCTTATGCAGCAGAGAGGGTTGCGGATTCTTACAGGGAATTTGCCGGAAGGTATGTGAAGAATGCATACGATTCATCATTGGCTCCTGATGCACCTACACTTGACATTGACATCTGCGTGATGCTTAAGCAGCAGGGCAAGGCATTCAGGATAGAGAAGCACACACATACATATCCTCATTGCTGGAGGACTGACAAGCCGGTGCTCTATTATCCGCTGAACTCGTGGTTCATCAAGACTACTGCAGTGAGGGACAGGATGATAGAACTCAACAATACAATAACCTGGAAGCCGGAGTCTACAGGTACCGGAAGGTTCGGGAAATGGCTGGAGAATATCCAGGACTGGAACCTTTCAAGAAGCCGCTATTGGGGAACTCCGCTTCCTATCTGGAGGACAGAGGACGGAAAAGAGGAGAAATGTATAGGTTCCGTAAAGGAACTGTATGCGGAAATAGAGAAATCTGTTGCAGCTGGATTCATGTCTTCAAATCCTTTGAAGGACAATAGCTTCAATCCTGATGACATGTCCATGGAGAACTATGGCAGGATTGATCTGCACAGGCCATACGCGGACAATATCTTCCTCGTTTCAGACAGCGGTAGGAAGATGACACGTGAGACTGACCTGATTGACGTGTGGTTCGATTCAGGTGCCATGCCTTATGCACAGGAGGGACTCCGCAACCTTGGAAGCCCTAAGTTCGGATGTACAGCTGACTTCATTGCTGAAGGTGTTGACCAGACAAGGGGATGGTTCTATACCCTCCATGCAATCAACACCATGGTAAGCGACAAGTGTGCATTCAAAAGGGTTATATCCAACGGACTTGTCCTCGACAAGGACGGCAACAAGATGAGCAAACGTCTCGGAAATGCAGTGGATCCGTTCATGGCGCTTGACAAATACGGTCCTGATGCGCTCAGGTGGTATATGCTGACAAATTCGCAGCCTTGGGACAACCTCCGTTTCGATGAGGCAGGTGTTGATGAAGTCCGCAGGAAATTCTTCGGAACCCTGTACAATACATATTCGTTCTTTGCACTGTATGCGAATGTCGACGGATTCGATCCTGCAACGCCTAAGGTGCCGGTCAGTGAGCGTCCTGAGATCGACCGGTGGATAATCTCATTGCTCAACACATTGTCAAATGATGTTGTGGCTGCATACGAGGACTATGACATTACTTCTGCCGGACGTATGATACAGGAGTTTGTGTGCGACCATCTCAGCAACTGGTATGTACGTCTCAACAGGAAAAGATTCTGGGGAGGCTCCATGGATACAGACAAGCTTGCAGCATACCAGACACTCTATGAAGTGCTTGTGGATGTTGCCAGGCTGGCTGCCCCTATAGCTCCGTTCTTCATGGAAAATATGTATCTTGATCTGGTGCCTTCTGCTGATTCTGTGCATTTCGTCAGGATGCCTGAGTATGATGCCTCTGTTGTTGACAAGGACCTTGAGGAAAGGATGGAACTTGCACAGCGGGCGTCATCCATGGTGCTTGCCCTCAGGCGCAAGGTGAATATCAAGGTGCGCCAGCCGCTCTCAAAGCTGATAATCCCTGTCATTGACAACCAGGTGAAGGAGCAACTGGAGAAAGTCAAGGGACTGATACTTGGTGAGGTGAATGTCAAGGAGGCTGAATTCATAGCAGATACTGCCGGGCTGATTACCAAGAAGATCAAGCCTAACTTCAAGACATTGGGCAAGAAGTATGGCAAGTCAATGAAGGCCATTGCTGCTGCATTTGCCGGATTCGACCAGGATACAATCGCTGCCATACAGGCAGCTGAGGCAGCAGGAAAAGAATATATGCTTCATCTTGATGCAGATGGCATCACAGTAGCACTTGCGAAGGGTGACTATGAGATTTCGTCAGAGGATATGCCAGGCTGGCTTGTCGCTACTGAGGGGACATTGACCCTTGCGCTTGACATTACTGTGACAGACGAACTCAGGAAGGAGGGTGTCGCACGTGAACTTATAAACAGGATCCAGAATCTCAGGAAGGAGGGCGGATTTGATATTACGGACAAGATAAATGTCACAATCTATGCAGACGGTGAGGATGGTACTGAAATTGCTGTATCGCTCCAGGCTTTCGGGGAATATGTGGCTTCACAGACCCTTGCCAAGGATGTTGCGGTGGCTCCTGCAGCCGAGGCCGGCAATGCACCGGCCGTGGAGTGGGGTGATGGTACCATAAGCATCAGCGTAGAGAAATTATAAACACTTAAAATTATACCGATATGGCTGAAGAAATGAATGTACACGAGCCTGAGAAGGTCCGTTACAGTGATGAGGAACTACAGGAATTCAAGGATATTATCATAGATATGCTTGACAAGGCGAAGAAAGAGTACAGGACACTTCGTGATATGGTGACCCATGGATCGAGCAATGATATAGAGGATACATCCCCTACATTCAAGGTGATGGAGGAGGGTGCTACCACCCTTTCAAAGGAGGAGGCCGGGCAGCTTGCACAGCGTCAGTACAAGTTCATACAGAACCTTGAGGCTGCGCTTGTCAGGATAGAGAACAAGACATACGGAGTATGCCGTATGACAGGAAAGCTTATCCCGAAGGAAAGGCTCCGTCTTGTGCCCCATGCTACATTGACTGTAGAGGCTAAGGAAATGATGAACAAGAACAGGTAGGCATGAAGATTTCCAAAGGTAAATGGCTGCTGGCCCTTGGTGTACTGCTTGTCGTTGTCGACCAGGTCATCAAGGTATTGGTGAAGACCAATATGACTCTGGGTGAAAGTATCCATGTCTTCGGGAACTGGTTCCAGATCTATTTCATCGAGAACGAGGGCATGGCTTTCGGGATGAAGTTCGGTGGAATGACCGGCAAGTTCCTTCTGTCGCTTTTCAGGATAGGGCTTTTCGGCGGGCTTGTCTATTGGATATCTAAGCTTCTAAAGAAGCCTGATACACCGACAGGTGTCGTTGTCGGTCTTGCAATGATAGCAGCCGGGGCTTTGGGGAATATATTTGACTGTTTTTTCTATGGACTTATATTCTCTGAATCTACTCCGTGGACCGTTGCTTCGTTTGGAGGCAGCTATGCCCCTTTCATGTTCGGAAAGGTTGTGGATATGTTCTATTTTCCGATTATTGACACAACTTTTCCGGATTGGATGCCACTGATTGGCGGCAATCCTTTCAGGTTCTTTGCTCCAGTCTTCAATTTTGCTGACAGTTGCGTGACCTGCGGAGCATTGTACCTGCTGTTTTTCCAGTACAGGTTCTTTGCCAAGGAGGAGGGGACCAAATAGCCATAGGCTGCCTATGCCAGGACATGTATGAAGGAGATTTAAGGCAAACGGCTTTAAGTCTCCTTCAATTGGATTACAGGATATCCGCTATTGTCAGCAGTCCAGTTAGTTGAATATCTGCCTTTGGACTCACCTCGTATGGCAATATATGGTTAAATGAAAAACGTGAGAGACTGTACTGGCTGCACATTCAACAATTGGAGGCTCTGGTATGCCATTGGGGTTGAATGAGCAATACGCAGAGGCCTCATGCTGAATATGAAAGGAACCATTGCCACTCCCTTGAATCCCAAAAGAAATTATCCAGATTTCCAATTGCCAAGAAAGAACGCTAAGTAAACGCTTCCTGTTATGTCTGCATAACTGCATCTGTACAATCCTGGACTTTTGCAGTATGGCAAAGCAAAAATAGAAAGTTTTTGAGAAAAACGTACATAAATAAACAGGAGACAATCATCCATAAAGGACGGTTGTCTCCTGTTGTTATTGAAATATTATGGACTTTCCCAGGCGGATTAAAAATAGTATTTGAATCCTATGGTAAGGCTGCTGTTAAGGCTGAGGGATGCAGTGTTGCTTGTCACACGTGTCTTTGTCTTGATGCTGCTGACTTCTTCTTTTGTGCTGACAGTCGTTAGATTCCAGTCAAGGGAACCACCCCTGAGGACAATGCCGAACTGTTCAGCCGGCTTGAATTCGAATGCCAGGATGTCTACTGAAAGTCCGAATGCAAATGGTGCCTTGGGCTTTGTTGTTGTATCTGTGTTGACTCTGTTGACATGCTGAACGAATCCCAGTGAGAGATTTGCTCCAGGTGTGTACCAGAACTTGTCACTTCCGAGCCTGACATAATAGCGTACTCCCGGGTCGATTGAAAACAGATGTGTGTAGTCATAGTAGTTCTTGTCAGAAGTAGATACAGTCTGGTTTAGGCTTTTGTCCATTCCATAGGTTATTGAGCCTTCAATTGCGAGATTGTCCATAATGAAGTATCCGAATTCCGGTGAAATGGAGAATTTTGTGGAAGACGGGTTTGAATCCTTTTTCGTGGTGGAGTTTCCGTTGGTTGTAACAGTCACTGTTGATTTTGAGCTTCCGCCGGAAACAGTCAGGCTGCCCGAAGCATACATGTCACCTTTGGTCTGTGCAGACATTGTAAGTCCTGCCATGAGGACTGCTGCTGTAAAGATTAACTTTTTCATGATTATTCTTTGTTTAATATAATGATTGTTTTTCAGCTTTTCATTTTTACGGTTTTGCAAAAAAACGGACGTAAAAGTAGTGAAAAAATTTGAGCTGCCTCCAGTATGGAGACCTATATGGAATAATATTCTACTTTTGGTAAATATTCGGTGCCTCAATGTGGAGGGGAATGCACTATTCTTCTATGAAAAATGAAAATTTCTGAATAAAATCGAAAAAAAGTTTGCAGTTGATTACTTTTTCACTATCTTTGCAATCCGTTTCAGAGAGATGTGTTCTAAACGACATAAATTCACTGAAAACATTTGAAATATTGGAGAGATGGCAGAGTGGTCGAATGCGGCGGTCTTGAAAACCGTTGATCTTAACGGGTCCGGGGGTTCGAATCCCTCTCTCTCCGCTGAATGGGCTGACTAATTTTTTAGTTGGCCCATTTTTATGTGTACGCCCATGGGCATAATCTATTGGCGTAAGTCCCTGACGCGGCCTGATAGCGGCGAGCGCGCTGCCAAAGATAAGCTGCCAATGGCGACATCGGGTGTGAAGGAAGTCGGCGGAAAAGCACCGGCCTGTTTGCATGTTTATTGGTAGCTGGGGATGTCATTGCTGGTGGGCAGGTGGAGCATTGCTGCATAATGCTGTGAAAAACATTTTGCGCGATACTGCTATATGACTATATTTGCAATTGCGTAAATTATTGTCATATCTTGTTTTATGAAGAGGTTGCTGTCTGTTGCTGTGTCGCTGCTTGCTGTGGTGATGCTGTCTGCCCAGGAGAAAGGGGACATGTATATATCCGGTGTGTTTTCAAGTGCCGGGGGAGAAAAGTCCAGTGTGAATTTTTCAGAGAGCATAAATGGAAGAATTGTGACTTCCGGAAAAACTGTCCGGAGCACTCCTGTTCTGTCTTTCGCTCCTGAGTTCGGCTATTTTGTGGCTGACAGATGTGTCCTGAGGGCAGCTTTGTCGTACGGATACAAAAGGACGAATACGTCAGTCTACAGCGACGATGAGCGTGCCGGTAAACTCGACAATATGCATGTCTTTGCTGTTGAACCAGGCATAAGCTACTATGTCAGGATATGCAACAAGTTCTATTATCGCCCAGGGGCATATTTTTCATTTGGCTTTTCAAGGCACGTTGTCAGGGATGATGCAGGGATGGTTTCTTCTATGCCGGCATCATTTGTCACAGGACTTTCATTCGAGCCGGCTGCATTTGAGGTCAAGCCTACCGGCCATTTCGGCATTATGTTCAGGATTGGTACCTGCGATTTTTCAGTGGAAAAAGGCAAGACAGCCCTGTCTCTGAAGCTGGTGGCCATCGCTGCCGGTTTCCAATATTACTTTTAGCCTGGAGCCGTGGACCATGGTGTATGGTTCTGGCAGCTGTAATTTCACAGTTTCCTGATTTCGCGCTGCAGGGCTTCCAGGAACTGTGCGGCATGTGCCCCGTCCATCTGTGTATGGTGGAACTGGAACGAGACAATCATCCTGTATCCGCTCCAGGAGCGCCGGTAGCGTCCCCATATCATGAAAGGATTGTTGAAGATGCCGCTGTACATGCCGACAGCTCCGTCTATGCCATATTGTGCGAGTGCAGAGGTGCCTATTACCATACTGTCTGTGATGTCATGGCCTGTACTGCTTTCACGGACTTGTCCGGTAAAATGCAGGTAGTTTCTGCTGAATTCGTCCAGGTCTTCGGAAAACGGGATGTCACATGAACTTATCCCGCCGGAGCTGTCTGCTACAATTGTGTTTAGGGCTATGCTGTCATACTGCATGAGCTTCTTCCCGACAGGAAGCATATAGAACTCCTTTATGTCCTTTGCCGCATGTCCTATACACCACAGCATCAGCATGTTGAATTTCATACCATGCCTTTTGCCGAACCTTATTGCCCTTGACACGTCCAGTTGCCTGAAAAATGTTACCATCGGCATTGGTGCATCCATCCATGTTTCAAATGCGTATGCCCTTGTGGTCTCTTTTGGGTTTATCTCTTTCATTCCTTCTGTAATTTCCGGCAAAGGTAACAGTACTCCCTGTGATGTGATAGAACAAACGGGACATTATACCGGATTGTTGAAAAGTTCGGAATATGGAGCTGACTCCTGTATGAATGATGAAGGTGTGTGGCCGCTGAACTTCTTGAACTCGCGTATGAAATGTGACTGGTCTGAGTATCCGCATCTGTATGCAATGTCGCTCCAGATGTTGCAGAAAGGGGAGTGCTGCATTATTGACAATGCCCTATGGAAGCGCACTATCTGTATGTATTCCTTTGGATTCATTCCGACAAGTGAAAAGAAGATGCGTTCAAACTGTTTCCTGCTCAGGCAGGACTCTGAGGATAATCCTGTGACGGAGACATCTGTAGAGGAGAAAATGCAGGACAGTGCGGAGCCTATCCTTTTGAGATTCAGTCCGGATGTCCGGCAACGTGTCCCGTGGAGGGAGGAAGAAAGCCTTGACAGAAGCCATTGTTCGATAATGTCAATGCTGCCATTGTCGCTGCTGCATCCGTAGACCTTTCCGTAAAGTTCCTCCAGCCCCTTGTCACCGATGTCGTAGCCGGAAATTTCCATATTGTACAGCTGTGAAGCGGGCATGTTGAGGAACAGTCCAAGTGTATGTGGCCTGAAAACCACTGCTATCATGTCAAGTTCCCCTCCGGTGCTGAGGTGTGACGGAAAATTGACCTGGCCGCTTATAGTAAGCCTGCCCTGGAATGTGTGCAGTTCTGGAATATATAGAGGTGATTTCCTGTGGAATATCAGCTGGGGACATCCGGTAGGGAAAGTAAGGGCATTCATGGGACTGTCGCCTCTGAGCACCCAATAATATCTTACAAATGTCCTCAGTTCTGTGCAAGGACGGTAGAATATGAAGCCGCCGTTCATTCCTTTGTGTTTTTTGTATGTCAAATATATGAAAAAGTATCTCCTCAAGGAAAGCTGAATTTGCCTGAAACGTGACTGTGTATCTGCCGTTTGCCGATGAGCAGGCACGCAAAAGTGCCATGGAGAGCGTATAATGAGTATTTGCGTGCCATATGGCACTGAAAAAAGCACGCTTTGGCATACTTTTAAAAGTATAGTTGTTGATTATCAATGATTTATGCTTTTAAAATATGCCCACTCAATGGCAATTTTTTTCTGAATTTCCGGAACTCCAATATTAATTTCCAGCACATGGATTTTCGTATAGTGAACATTTAGGGTGACAGCATATCGCAAGAAAGCAGGACTGAGGGGTGCAGAAATCTGGGCAATGCAATATCAGAACAGCATCTGGCAGAGTACAGGTTGGGCATTCTTGCTGTTCATCTTTCCGATGCAGAATGATAGCCCGAAGAGGAATTCCCATGACATGGCTGTCTTCAGCCGCATCTTAAGTCTGATTATTCTGCATCTTGCGTCTGCTGATTCTTTCCTGGAATCCTTTCATACTGAAGCAAAGGCTTTTTCCCGGCTATAAGCATAGGGAGAACTCCAATACCTGTAGAATATTCCACGTCAATGCCGCTTAGCTCAAATCCAACGAATTTCACCCAGTCTGCTGGATAGCCATACAGTTTCTTTTTGATGGACTTGTATTCGTTGTTTCGGATGATTGCGCCCCTTTTTGTGTACATGGTACATGCGATGCATGCGAGATATGTCTTTTTGCCGAATTTTGCACGGTCTTTTTTCCCTGTCGCTATACCATGGTCAGTCTGTATGCTGATGTGATGCACGTAGTCCGGCAATGTTATGTAAAGGGTGTCCGGAGTCTGCGCCAGGAGTATTGTGCCGGCAAGCAGGATTAATAAGGTAAGAGTTGCTTTCATTGTTCTGTAATGGTATTTTCAATGAATTCTTCAATTGCCTGGTTGACAAGTTACGGCCAGTCGGTATTGTCCTTTTCTCCACAAAGCAGAATGGCCAGGCAGCTGATTCTGTAGGGCAGATCAAGTTCAATTTCAAGGATCATATGCAGCCATTCTGCCTTGTCCATCAGGGAAAATTCCAATATGAAGGGTCGTGATTCCCCATGGCCAGGGACGTCCCATGTAACTATATTGTACTTGCTGCTGAAATATTCTACCTGCATGTCAAAAAGTCTGTGGGTTGCGGTAAGGCCAGGCAGGAAGACGATGGGTGTGCAATACCTTTGAAGAGAGTGTTTCCATGGGCATGCTATCTTGAAAGGAAACTGATTATCTCGTCAAGGTCTCCGCTGACAAGGTCAAACAGCCTGTACATAAGTTCCGGTTCCTGCCTTTCCGGTATATAGGCTATTGTCTTCCGTCCAGAGCCGGCAAACCAGCCGGCTTCAGTGTGTGCGCTGCGGCCGCAAGGCAGGACTATTACGCATGTGTCCGCCCATTCCATTGCTTCGTAATCTACATCGAAACCGGATTTGGCTACAGGCGACTGGAGGCCTTCGCAATATTGTGCTGTTGTCCATTCCTGCCATTGCTGGTCAACATGGTCCCATCTGAATCCTCCTTTCCCGTGTGGAGGATTGCGGAAATCATAGACTTCATGGCCTGCTGCCCTGAGCCTTTCTACTGTCTCGGGCTGCCATCTGTTGCGCCAGCTGCTTGCTACGTATATTCTTGCCATTGTGAATTGTACTTAAGTTAATGATGCGTGCGGGCATCTGCCGGTTATACTGCACAATGCGTGCGTAAAGTTTCCGGTAAAGGTAGCGATTAAAATGTTAATTCCTGATAACTAAGTGCTGTTTTGGCAAATATGGGAGGTCCCGGTTTCTGCAGATGGCTATAGCTGTAAGGTGTAAAACACCGGCTATATTGTTTAAAAGCCAAGTTGTTGATAATCAATGATGGAATATCTTAAAAATGTGGTAAAACCCCTGTTCCCGAATGGGGACTTTCATATGATAAATCTATAAATTCTTGAATGGCAATGAAAATACATGCCAACAACGTTGGTGTGCCGGTAAATGTAGCAGCCGCCCTTGAGTGCCATCGGGAGACTTGAAAGGGAATTTTGATATTTTCTGTAGTTTTGCACTGGACTTTGCGTCTAATGCAGCATAAAAACCTTTAGAAAACATAATACACCTGAAAAATGGACAGACAGGAAAATGAATTTGCGCAAATTGTCCGTGAGCATAAGGGCACAATCTATACGGTTTGCTATATGTTCTCGGAAAACCCAGGACAGGTGAATGACCTGTTCCAGGAAATCCTTATCAACCTGTGGAAAGGATTTGCGGCATTCCGTGGTGAATGCCAGGTCCGTACATGGGTCTACAGGGTGAGCCTGAACACATGCATCTCATTTGAGAGAAAGA
Organism: Bacteroidales bacterium; assembly: GCA_023667095.1. Taxonomy (GTDB): domain Bacteria; phylum Bacteroidota; class Bacteroidia; order Bacteroidales; family UBA932; genus Cryptobacteroides. Next base: position 17,769 of record JAMPAT010000003.1, on the reverse strand, counting down.
AGAAGCACCGTATAGAGACGGTTCCCCTGGAGATGTCATTCAATCTTTTTTCCGATACGGATGAAGATTCGAGACAGATAAGGATGCTGAAAAAACGTATCAGCAGGCTTGGGGCATTTGACAGGGCGATTGTACTGCTCTGGCTTGAGAATCTCAGCTATGATGAGATCGGGTCCATCGTAGGTATCAGCCCCAAGAATGTGTCTGTCAAGCTTTTCAGGATAAAGGAGAAACTAAAGGAGATATCGGACAACAATGAAGACTAAATGAATTATGGAACAGAAAAATACAATGGAAGATATTGAGCAGATGCGCTCACAGATCGAATTGCTGAAAAAGAAGGTTGCTGAGGACGAGCTTGTAAGCAGGAAGATGCTGCGCAATGCAATGAAGAGGAACATAAGCAGCTTCAACAGCAATGCAATGACGGTCAACATTCTTGCAATTGCCGCAATGTGCTTCTGCGGGCACTTTCTCCTTGACGCGGGATTCAGCATGTATTTCGTTGCAGGCACAATGGTTTTCCTGCTTGTCTGCCTTGCAAAGAATATCGCGGTGACAAGGGGCATGAGGACAGATGCCATAATGAATGACAATCTTGTCGATGCCGGAGCGAAGGTTGTAAAGACCAAGGAACGTCATCTTAAGAGCTTCAGGATAATGCTTCCTTTGCTTGCGCTATGGATTGTGTGGTTTTTCGCAGAGGCTGCAATGATGGGCGGAGATGAAGGATATGTGATAGGGCTCATTACAGGCGGGAGCATCGGTGGAATAACAGGAGGATTTCTTGGCTACAGGAAACATCGTAAGATAGTACGTGCACTTGATGAAATAATCTCACAGATAGAGACTTTGAAAAAAGATGATGCACAATGTCCGGCTCCAGGGCGGATTTAGCACAGAGATTGCTGTATTGTCCTGCCGTTAACATAAATATTGACAATATGAAAAAGTATGTATGCATCGTCTGCGGATATATATATGACCCGCAGGCTGGCGACCCGGACAGCGGGATCGCACCAGGGACGGCATTTGAGGATATTCCTGATGACTGGCTATGTCCGCTCTGCGGGGTCGGGAAAAGCGACTTTGAACCGGTAGAGTGACGGCTTCAGTGGATTCTGTAAAGGAGCTGTCCAATAGGCACACAAAAATTGAAAATCACCCCTGTCAGAATTTCAAATGTAAACTCTGACAGGGGTGAAGACTTTAAAGCGACCTGTTAGACAGTACCTTTATTGATTTGCGGGAAATGATGGAAAGTATGGAAAAGAAAGACGGCCTTCGATTCACATCGTTGGCCGTCAGCAATTCTAACCTAAAACTTAACCTATGAAAAAACTATTTTTATTCACTCGTGAATCTTGCAATATCCGGGCCAAAGTTGAGGAATATGATATGGATATTTCGCAATATGTTGTAGTGGAAAGTGGATTTTTAAATGCAGGGGCCACTGTATCATAAAGATGGACGGCTCCCGATTCACATCGGAAGCCGCCCGCAATTCTAACCTAAAACTTAACCTATGAAAAAACTATTCAGTGTCGAAATATTGCAATTCCTGTGCCAAATAGGTCACTATAGTAGAAGCTTCGGTAAATCTTTTATGCTTTTAAGCTCGAAAATCCTGTCTGATTTAGGCATCGCCATGATTTCATGCGCCCAAGTTACCTTATATGGAATATGTATGGCTGTTCCTCCGACAGCAATGACAGGCACAATATCTGACTTGATAGCATTGCCTACCATCAGGATTTCCTCCGGTGCTATTTCAAGTTTGCGGGCCATTTCCCTATAGTCCTCTTCGCTTTTGTCTGGGAGGACCTCAATGTGGTGGAAAAACCTTTCCAGGCCTGACTCATGGTACTTTGTACGTTGTTCTACAAGGTCTCCCTTTGTGGCGACAGCAAGTGTGTACCTGCTTGCCAGGGCTGCAAGCGTCTGCTCGACTCCATCGAGAAGGTTGAACTCATGGTATGCCAGGTCAGTTATGATTCCCTTTATCCCGTTGTACAGTACTGTGCTGAAATTTTCCCCGCAAATCCCGGCTGCAGCATCGAGCATGCTTATCATGAAAGTCTTGGAGCCATATCCGAACAGTGGAATATTGTCCTCCTGCTTCTCTGTGAGGAGGCCTATGATTGACTCTGGAGAACCGTATCCTTGCAGCAGTGAGGCAAAACTGTGCTCAGCTTTGCGGAAATATTCCTCGTTCTGCCATAGGGTATCGTCGGCGTCAAAGAAAATGTATCTGAAATTTCCCTTTATCATGTTCATGAAAGGTATTATTCGAGAACAGGTGTAATGCTGAGTATTGCCACATTCTCTATTGGACGGTCATGCCTGTCTGTAGGGACTGCCGCAATCTTGTCTATTACGTCAAGCCCGTTGACTGTCTCGCCGAATACAGTATATTCCCCGTCAAGCGGAAGGCAGGCCATCTCGTCCTGTACAAGGTAGAACTGTGAACCGGATGAAGCTTTTTTGGGATTGGCTGCATCTCCGCGGCGTGCAGCTGCAAGTGCTCCTTTCTTGTGGTAGTATTCGTTTACGAATTCAGCCGGAACAGTGTAGCCGGGGCCACCGGTCCCGAACATATCTGCATTTGCCGGGTCCTTTGTGAGCGGATCTCCGGCCTGTATCATGAAACCGTTGATGACGCGGTGGAAAAGTATCCCGTCATAGAAGTTGCCGAGGGCCAGCTTGACAAAATTGTCCCTGTGCCTGGGTGTCTTGCTGTATAGCTTCACCCTTATTGTGCCAAGGCTGGTGGCTATGTCGAAAACCGGCTCTTCCGGAAGGTCTGATGCCTTTATTCCCATATCAGTGCTGGCCTGTGCCGGTGCAGTGGCTTCCGTGGAAGTTTCTTCCTCCTGGTTTGCTTCTTTGCTGTTGTTTGAGCAACTGCATGATATGCAGAAAATGGCAACAGATGCAAGAATGATGATGTCCGATAATGTCTTTTTCATGTCCTTATGGTTTTGTGGACACAAAGATATATAAAAATGCCGCACATAGATGTAGCTGTTGCTTCTTTTCTGGTGTTGTTGAAATGCAACTGCATGCTGCATGGTGGATTGAGGGTTTATAGAGAGGCAGTATGGGAAGCTTTGGAAATGACAGCGATACCATATGCAGAAAAGACAGGCAGCGGAAGCCGATATTTTTCTTAATTTTGCGGCTGTTATGGCAAATCCGATTAAACAGCTTGCGGGAGAGACCGCCGTCTACGGGCTGAGTACAATACTTGCCCGCATAATAAATTTTCTTTTTGTACCGTTCTACACAAGGCTCCTGACAACGGAAAGTTATGGAGTTGTTGCCGAATTCATGGCCTATATCGCTGTGCTCCAGGTGGTACTGGTACTTGGCCTGGAGACCGGATGCTTCCGTTTCGCCAACAGGGAGAACGCTGATCCGAAGGCTGTATATTCGAATGCCCTTGCGGCCGTATCCGGAATCAGCCTGGCTTTCCTTGCGCTCATGGTTGCATTCTCAGGCCCGATTTCCGCGTGGCTCGGGTATGAGGGATATGGCAGCTGCATAATGTACATGGGAGGAATCCTCGCCATGGACAGCATTACAGCCATCCTCTTTGCAAAGCTCCGCCAGGAGCACAAGGCATTGAAATTCGCATTGCTGAAGACAGTGAAGATAATCACAGAGACCGTTGTCAACATCCTGCTCTTCTTTCCGTTTGCATCCTATTGCGCTGACCGGGCTGCCTCGGCAGGCATACCTGCCGGAAGCCTTGGGGCAGACCAGGTGTGGCTTCTTCATTTCGTGTCGCCGGTACCGGATTTCAGCTATGTGATATTTGCAATTTTCGTAAGCTGTGTGGTCTGCACCCTGCTTTTTGTTCCGTCGCTTATGCGATTCTCATTCGAGCTTGACGGAAAGTTGCTGAAGCAGATGCTCGTCTATTCCATCCCGCTTATGGTTGCCGCCCTTCCAGGTGTCCTCAATGACTTTCTCGACAGGATTCTTTTCCGTTTCTTCGACACAGGGGCAGATGCGTGGCGTTCAAGTGTTGGAATCTATCAGGCGGCAGTCAAGATATCCGTAATCATGTCTCTTTTCATACAGATGTTCCGCTTTGCCGCAGAGCCGTTCTTTTTCCAGAGGACGCAGGACAAGGGCTCGAAGGAACTGTATGCCAAGGTCATGGAATATTTCACGGCATTCTGCGGACTTGTCTTCCTGGGTGTCATACTATATATAGATGTGATTTCGCTTATCCTCGGACGTGATTTCCGGGCAGGTATAGGGATAGTTCCGATAATGCTTCTCTCGTACATGCTCCTCGGGATGCTTTTCAATGTCTCTATGTGGTACAAGCTTTCAGGGAAGACCTCAATGGCCATATATATCACACTTGCAGGCCTTGCCGTGACGGCTGTTGTCAACATAGTGTTCATGCCGCTCTATTCTTATTGGGCCGCTGCATTCGCGCATCTTGCAAGCTATTTGGTGATGTTCATAATAAGTGCATATCTCGGGCAGAAGAATTATCCGATACCATACAGATGGGGCAGGATAGCCCTTATATTTATAGGTATGGGACTCTTCTATGTACTATCCATGCTGTCATCACATTTCCTGTTCCCGGGGGCCGACTTCTCTTGCGGTCTGTCTTCAATGATACTGAAGCTCGTGTTCAATACTGCCCTTGTGGTGCTCTACTGTGTGTATAGCTATTTTTTGTTTGTCCATAGGCGTTGAGCTGGTAAACTGTCTATTGGTGATATGCCAATTTGTTTTCAATACTTAATAAATTGATGGTTTTTGTTAAAAAACATTAATAAAAATTGAGTAACCTGTATTGCATCGTTTAAATTTGATTATATTTGTCTTCTTGATATGTATTTTTCATATCATCTTGAACAACACATTAACATGTTTATTTATGTTTAAAAGCTTTAAAACTCAAATCATCATGTTCTGCATGGCATTTATCTCACTGTCAGCAGTCGATATGATGACACTCCGGTGGGTAAATGCCCAGGAGGCCTCCCAGCAAACGGGGGGGGTAGTAAAAGGTATTATTACTGATGAAAGTGGTCCTGTGATAGGTGCTGCTGTAATGATTAAAGGCAGTACACGTGGCGTGACTACAGGCTTTGATGGAGACTTCGTCCTTTCAGGGCTAAAGAAAAATGATGTGATTGTAATATCCAATCTTGGATATACGACACAGGAAATCGCCTATACTGGGCAGGCTGTCTTGAATGTAACCCTTGAAGCTTCGGCAGAATACCTTGATGACGTTGTTGTCACTGCCCTCGGTATCAAAAGGGAGGAAAAGACACTTGCTTACAATATCCAGAAGGTGGATTCTGAATCACTCACTGCAGTGAAGGATGCCAATTTTGTGAATTCCCTTGTCGGAAAGGTAGCCGGTGTCCAGATCCAGTCTGGAGCCAGTGGCCCCGGTAGTTCTACACGTGTGGTAATGCGTGGTATGAAATCCATAGAGAAGAACAATACTGTCCTTTATGTGATTGACGGTGTGCCGATGTACAACAAAAGTTTCGGCGGTACAGGCGGTGTAATGGCAGAGGCGGTCGGCTCTGAAGCAGCTGCCGACATCAACCCGGAGGACATCGAGTCTGTCAATATGCTTACTGGTCCTTCTGCGGCTGCCCTTTATGGTTCTGATGCGGCAAACGGTGTCATCATTATCAACACAAAGAAAGGAAAAGAGGGCAAGACTACCGTTACTGTAAGCAACAGCACTACATTCTCAACTGCCTATATGATGCCTCAAATGCAGGACAGATATGCTTCCAGTGCAGGCTACAGCAACTGGGGTGAGGCATTGCCTGAAACCTACAGCTATGATCCGCGTAAATTTTTCAACACAGGCACAAATGTAATAAACTCCGTTTCATTGTCCACAGGCAATGAAAAGAACCAGACTTATATTTCAGGTTCAACAACAAATACTACCGGCATTGTCCCTGAGAGCAAGTACAACCGCTATAATTTTACTGCGAGAAACACGACAAAATTTGCGAAAGACAAGCTTATCCTTGATTTCGGTGCCAGTGTCATTATCCAGAACGACCATAACCTTGTTTCGCAGGGAAGCTATTTTAACCCTCTTCCGGCACTTTATCTCTTCCCTCGTGGAGGTAATTTCGATGAGGTGCGTCTTTTTGAACGCTGGGACCCGATCAACGGAATAAATACACAGTATTGGCCATATGCCGAAGGGGCGCATAATATCCAGAACCCTTATTGGATCCAGAACCGCAACAACCGCGACATGAACAAGCGCCGTTATATGCTCAATGCGTCATTGCAGTACAATATAACTTCCTGGCTTAATATCGTGGGCCGTGCAAGGCTTGATGAGTCTACATATAAGCAGACGACCAAATATTATGCGGGGACACTGACTACTTTTGCCGGAGAGAACGGTGGATATAAGCTTGACAACATGAATGACCGTTCATTCTACGGAGACGTTATCGCCAATGTTGACAAGACTTGGGGTGACTGGAGACTGATTGCCAATGTCGGAGGATCCATCAATGACCAGCGTTATTATATGTCACGTGCTGCCGGTGACCTCATATTCCCTAATCACTTTGCTGCAAACAATCTCAATACGGCTGTGAACTACAAGGGTAATGAAGAGGGATGGCACGACCAGACACAGTCTGTATTCGCTTCAGTTGAACTCGGCTGGAACAATGCTGTCTTCCTTACTTTGACAGGACGTAACGACTGGGCTTCACAGCTCGCATATACATCGAAGCATTCATTCTTCTATCCTTCGGCAGGCCTTTCGGTTGTAATTTCCGAACTTGTTGATATGCCTAAATGGTTTCCATTCCTGAAAATCAGGGGGTCTTATTCTGAAGTCGCTACTTCATTTGACAGGTTCCTCTCAAATCCGAGCTACAAGTACAATGACCAGACACATAACTGGTCAAAGAGTGACACATATCCTGCATATGACCTCAGGCCGGAGAATACACGTTCCTGGGAGCTGGGTCTCAATATGAGGTTCTTCGACGGGCTTAGCCTTGATGTCACATATTACCGTTCAAATACATATAACCAGACAATCTATGCACCTCTGTCTGCGGCATCCGGATATAAGAACTTTGTTGCGCAGACAGGTAATATCCAGAACCAGGGAGTTGAGCTTGCACTTGGATACAACAATAACTGGGGCGGTTTCGGATGGGACACCGGGTTTACTTTCACATTCAATGAGAATGTAATCAAGGAACTTGCCCATGGTATTCCGGATCCTACGACAGGTGTTCCTGTAGATGTAACGGAAATCAACAAGGACTGGCTCGGTGCATCCAATGTGGCACCTCGTGTAATTCTTCGTGAAGGAGGCTCTCTTTCCGATATCTATGCACATCATGTTATTGCCCATGACCTGAACGGAAATGTTGATGTTGACAATAACAACAATATAAAGATGATGTCTGTGGAGCCGTTCAAGGTAGGCTCGCTTGCCCCTAAGGCAAATCTCGGATGGAGCAACACATTCAGCTATGCAGGTGTTTCTCTCGGTGTTGTCCTTACAGCACGTATCGGAGGACTCGTATATTCTGCAACCCAGGGTATCCTTGACTACTATGGTGCTTCCGAAGTTTCGGCTGCTGCAAGGGATGCCGGTGGAGTTCCTGTAAACTACGGTCTGCTTGCCGCAGAAAAATACTATACAGGCATCAGTACTGCACAGGGAGGATATGCAGCATATTATATGTATGATGCAACAAATATCCGTCTCCAGGAACTTACCCTGAATTATACTTTGCCACAAAAATGGTTCAATGATAAATTGCGTATGACTGTAGGTTTTGTCGCAAGGAATCTGGCCATGATTTACTGCAAGGCACCGTTTGATCCGGAATTGTCTGCTGCTACAGGCAACAACTACTACCAGGGAGTGGATTACTTTATGCTTCCAAGTACACGCAATCTCGGATTCAACGTGAAGTTCCAGTTCTAAACAAAAGAAGAGAAAATGAAAACAATCAAGACGATAATATCAATAGCTGCTGTGTCTGCATTGGCAATCGGGTGTACTGGGAATTTTGAGAAGTACAACACGGATCAATATGCTGTCAAGAGTGCAGATCCTGCCATATTGATGCCTACAATGATTGAGGCTCTCATGTATGTGCAGCAGAATGATTCACAGATGGTTGACCAGATGGTTGGAACTCTCGGTGGATATTTTACACTTTCAAACCGCTGGGGCGGTCAGAACTTTGACACGTTCAATGCCAGTGACAGCTGGAATGCGATTCCGTATGAAACGCCATTCCTTGATATCTATGGCAATTATTTTGAAATAGAGAAATATACAAACGGCTCCGGACATTACTATGCTGTGGCAACTCTTGTAAAGGCCGCTGCCATGATGCGTGTTGCCGACTGCTATGGCCCGATTCCTTATAGCAAGGTCCAGGATGGCAAGATGTATGTTGCGTATGATTCCAATGAGGACGTGTACAATAACATCATTGCCGATCTCAGGAGTGCATCGGGTGTCCTTTATTCGTATGCTGTAGAAAATTCGGACAAGAAACCTCTCGGGGCGCAGGATGCACTCTACGGAGGAGACTATCTTAAATGGGCAAAGTTTGCCAACTCCCTTATAATGAGGGCTGCCATGCGCATCGGAAGTAAAGAGGACTTTATCCAGGCATACGAGTCTCCTTATGGCTATATCGGGACAAATTCAGACAATGCAATGATGGATCCGAAGTCGCAGAGGAATCCATATGACCTTGCTTCTGAAAGCTGGGGCGATGTCAGGGTCAATTCCTCGATAGTAGACTATATGAACGGCTATTCAGATCCGAGGGCAGAAAAATATTTCTCAAAGGTGGGAAACAGATATGTAGGAATGCGCTCCGGAAAGGCGGAATTTGACAAGAGCTCTGTCGTAGGGCTGTTTTCAATGACCAATTTTGACGAGACGTCCAAGCTTCCTGTATTTGTTGCCGCAGAGTCCAAGTTCCTTTTGGCAGAAGCTGTTCTCAGGGGATGGATCTCAGGAGATGCCAAAACTTTCTATGAAGAAGGCATCAGGTTGTCTATGGAACAGTGGGGCGTCTTTGGAGATGTCAATGCATATATTACAGATGCAACATCTACTCCAGACAGTCATACTGCTGATCCGGCCGGTTTCCCTGACTATACAAGGAATACCGATGTGAAGATTGCATGGGAGACTTCCGGAAGCTTTGAAAGGAATCTTGAGCAGATTATTACACAGAAGTGGATTGCAAATTATCCGATGGGCATCGAAGCGTGGACAGAGTGGAGGCGTACAGGTTATCCTGAATTGGCACCTGTAATCGACAACAAGTCATCCAATGTCATTACTGATGATAAAAGAGGAATGCGCCGACTCCGCTATTCATTCAATGAAAAGAGTCTTAACAGGGAGAATTACGATGCTGCTGTCCAGATGCTCGGAGGTACTGACAATGAAGCTGTAGACCTGTTCTGGGCTAAGAAAAAATAATCATTAAAGGAATTATAATATGAAAATCAATATTTTAAAATATGTTTTTCCGGCATTGGCTGTGGTCTCGGTATCTGCATGCAGCGACTGGATGACTCCGGAACCTCAGATTCATGATGTATCGCTTACGGAAATCATCAGGGACGATGCCTATTATGAGGCTTTAAGAGCCTTTAAGGCAAGCGAGCACTCAATCTCATTCGGCTGGTTCAGCGAATGGGATGAAGGAGATGCAAACACCTCAAATATGCTTCAGGCTGTCCCTGATTCAATGGACGTTATTTCCTTGTGGAGCAGTTTTAAACTTACTCCTAAAAAGAAGGCAGACCTTGACTTTGTTACCAAGGTAAAAGGTACTAAAGTTGTCCTTTGTACATTTGTAGGAGAGATAGGATGCCTGTTTACCCCAGATGAGCATAGCGGAAGCATTGAGGAGCAGAAGGCTTACTGGGGATGGGTAGACGGTGATGATGAGGCCATCCACAATTCCATAATCAAATGGACGAAAGTTATTTCAGATTCCTTGTATATAAACGGATTCAGTGGAATTGACATTGACTATGAACCAGGTGAATATGGCGGAGGCCTATGCCGTAATTCTAAATATTTCAGCTGGTTTGTTGAGGAAATGGGCAAGTATATCGGCCCGAAGTCCGGTACTGACAGGCTTTTCATCCTTGACGGATATCTGGAAAACATTCCGAACCCTTCACAGCTGGGCGTTTATTTTGACTATTTTGTAACGCAGGCATATACTTGGGGCTCAGCGTCATCAGATTCGATGTTGGAGCAACGCCTTAGTAAATATTATGCTGTGTATAGCTCGATCTATTCCCTGGAAGAATTTACCAACCGTTTTGTCGTGACTGAAAATCTTGAGTCTGCGCTTGACTGCCTCAAAGGTGGGTTTATCTGGAGAGATGACAGTGGCAGGACACTTGACAGGAACAAATTTCCTGGCCTTATGGGCTTTGCCAGCTGGGAACCGGACAACGGATTCCGCAAAGGAGGTTTCGGTGCATTCCGTTTCAGTAATGAGAAGATAAACAATCCTCGCTACAAATGGATGCGCAAGGCTATTCAGCAGCAGAATCCAGCTCCTGGCTATAAGGTTGTGAAGAAGGAAGATTGTGTTGATTGACATCTTGTTTAACCGATAAATAGAAAAATTATGAAAAATATATTTAAGACCGGGATATTGGCATTGGCTGCACTATTTGCTGCAGGATGTGATGATGCTGAATATGGTGAAGGTGGAAAGGCCGGAGATCAGCTTGGAGTCCATGCCTTTTTTGCAGAGAGCATTAACAGCCCCGGAATTGCAAGTACCTTGATCAAACTTACAGTCAACGATGGTGCAAAAGTCGTATTGACTCCTGCACTTACGGATAAACTGGCATCCGGCTGTTCATTCCGTCTTGTCATTGACCAGTCTGTACTTGATGCATACAACAAAAGCGAGGGAACAGGCTATCAGATGTTTGATGAGTCCCTTGTTGATCTCGGAGGAGAAATCAACATCGGTGCAGGACAGTATTCTGCTGATGCGGCAATGATTTCTTTGGACAAGATTCCTGTAGAACTGTCAGGAATGCCGCTCGCTCTTCCTGTAAGGCTTGAAAAAATAAACGGTGATGCTGAAGTTGCGTCAAATACGGCATCTTATGTATTTGTGATAACTTCTCCTTTAGTGAATGACATAGCACAGTTTACAGGAGCAGCAGGTCTCTGGGTGAATGATTTCGAGCAGACTTTTGACCAGTTTACAATCGAGATGCGTCTGCAGGTCGCAAATACCAACAACAGGAACAGGGATATATTCTGTACTCTAAATAATAATGCAGAACTTATGTTCCGTTTCGAGGATCCTCAGCAGTCAGATGGTACTGACAATGCGCACTCTCTTATCCAGTTCCAGGGAGTAGGTGATTATCTTAATCCTGCTTCAGGACAGCATATCTCTGTCAATAAATGGCAGCATTATGCAGTTACTTACGACGGGACAAAGGTTGCTATCTACGTGAACGGAAACAAGGCCGGTGAGAAAAACATTACTCCTAAGGTCGTCAAGGACGGATACTTCCCATACCTGACGTTTGGAGGAATCGGCGGATTCAACGGCCAGTGGGGGCCAGGAGATTCTTACTGGTATGGCTGTAAACTTATGGTTACAGAGTGCCGTATATGGTCTGTATGCAGGACAGCAGATCAAATCAGCAAGAACATTGCATCAGTCGTTCCTGATACTAAGGGGCTTGAGGGATACTGGAGAGTCAGCAAGGCTACTTATAATGAGGAGACTAAGGAATTTGCTGACTTGACAGGAAAAGGGCATCCTATGACTACAAACAAGACTTTCGTATGGAATGAAAACATTTCTACGGAAGACGAGGCTACTGCCTGGAAATAGAGGATTCTATATCTGATGATAATTTTGACAGGGAGGTGTCTTTTCAAAGGCACCTCCCTGTCTGTTGTTTATTTCTGGCTGTTTCAATTGTGTCTGAACTGAATTTGCTGCATTGCCGGGTTTGCAGGTCCTCGTGGTGCCGGCGAAACTGTACCATCCGGAACCACCGGAATACCGTTCCTGGATACCGTTCCGGAACCGCCTTTCTATCTTACAAAGATCTCGTCAATGAATGTGAATCCTTCGCGGCCATGTGCGTAATGCCATTCCGGGATGCTTTCAACTGTAGTGGATGACACCCTGATATATTTTGCCGAAGTTTCAGGGAATGTTACCGTATATTCTTTCAGCCCGTCAGGAACATCCTGTCCTTCTGCAGGATATTCAGCACGCCCGACCTCTGCAAACGTAACATTGTCATCAGAAACGGAAACCACAAGGTCAAGAGGGTTGAAGATATCCTCCCCCTTCTGTACAAGTGTGCTGAGTGTTACACTGCTGTATGCTGTCTTGCCGTCCATTTCAATTGTGACATCTATTGGAGTGCCTTTCCAGCCAGCCCAAAGCCCTGTTGCATAAGAGAATGTTCCCTTTATCCCATCCACGAGGGATTCCGGTGCCCCATACCTGTATTTCGGAAGAGGCTCGCTGCTCATGGAAACAGGACGCCCCATAGCCTTGTTGTCATTGAACTCCTTTACAATGGTACGCGTCTCCATATTGCTGCGGAAAACCTTAGCCTTGACTGTACATCCTTCCCTTATTTCAATAGGGGCAGTGTACAATATGGAGTTTTCAGTTGGCTCTGTCCCGTCGAGAGTGTACCTTATAGGGGCGTCTCCCTGTGTTGAAAGCTTCATCTCCACACAATTCTTGTCATGGTTTACATATATCTCGCTGATTACTTCAAATACAGTCTTTGCATAATTGTAGCCCATGGCAGTATATATGTCAGCCATGTGTGAAAGGCTGCCAAGGAAACGTTCCCAGTTCTTGTTCCCAGGCAGTGTCCACTGGACTTCTGCCAAGGCAGATGCCCTCGGGAGCATCATATATTCAAGATGTTCATCTGATGCAATGTACTCGGTCCACATGTTAGCCTGTACACCAAGGATATGGCTGCGTGCTTCATCGTCCATTTCATCTATGTACGGCTCGTACGAATATACTTTCTCCACTGGGACATATCCACCGATTCCAAACGGCTCATTCTCAGTGTCAAGAGACTGGTAATAGTCAAGATAGAAATGGCTTGTGGGAGTCATTATCGCATCGTGGCCAGCCTTTGCCGCTGCAATTCCTCCCTCACTGCCTCTCCATGACATCACAGTAGCATTGGGAGAAAGCTCTCCCTCAAGAATCTCGTCCCAGCCAATTATTTTTCTGCCCCTGCTGCCAAGGAAATCCTCCATTCGTGCAGTCACATAGCTCTGGAGATAATGCTCGGCATTGAAGTTTGCGTCATCCTTAAGTCCAAGCTCCTTTATCTTTGCCTGGCATACCGGACATTTCTCCCATCTTGCCTTAGGACATTCGTCACCTCCGATATGGATATACTCAGAAGGGAACAGTTCCAGTACCTCATCCAGTACATTCTCAAGGAATGTGAAAGTCTCTTCCTTGCCGACACAGAGCACATCATCCGCTACGCCCCAGCGTCCCCAGACATCGTATGGACCTCCTGTGCAGCCGAGTGAAGGATATGCTGTCAGTGCAGCCAGCATGTGTCCTGGAAGATCAATCTCAGGAATGATGGTAATCCCTTTGGCCTCAGCATACCTGACAACATCCCTTATCTCCTCCTGGGTGTAGAAACCTCCGTATGGAATGCCGTCGTATTCATCCCAGTTCTTCTTTACGACTGTGCCTTTCCTTACCGAACCTACTTCTGTGAGCAATGGATATTTCTTGATTTCTATTCTCCAGCCCTGGTCGTCAGTCAGGTGCCAGTGCAGGGTATTCATCTTGTGGATGGCCATCATGTCAATATATTTCTTGACCTCGTCCGTGCTGAAGAAATGCCTTGAAACGTCAAGGTGCATTCCCCTGTATCTGAAGCGTGGAGAGTCTTCAATGCTTGCACACTGGAGTGTCCATGCAGCTTCCGGAGCCGGAGTTTTGCCGAAGATTTCAACAGGGAGCATCTGCCTTATTGTCTGCAGCGCATATCTGAATCCATTGTCTGTCGATGCTTTCACTGTAACTTTCTTCTTTCTCACATCGATAGTGTATGCTTCTGCTGCAAGGCTCCCGTCATAGAGGAAGCTGAATCCGTTTCCCTGGTTTTCCAGGGCCTTGTTCTCTTGGCATGACAGGGCGGAGAGATTTCCGAAGAAGTCATATATTGCAGCCTTGGATTCATCGCTTACCTGTGGAGCGCAGTAGAAATTTGCTCCAGCAGCCTGGAAATTTCCGCAGTGAAGGCTTACATTGTTGGGATAGGGGACAACATCTATGCTCTCCTTCCCGCTGTTGCAGCATGAAGCCGCAGCCAGGGCTGCTGCCATGGCCGTAGCCAATTTAAAGAAAATATGTTTCATACGTCAAATAGTAATAATGTGTATCTTACGAAGATATTGAAATATTTGCTAATGGCCAAATAAAATATAGTACGGGCCTGCAGTGCACAGCCAATGTCACGTGTAGCCCAGGACACTATCGGCCTGGAACCGCACAAAGTTTAAAGAATCAGCAGAACAGCACCATTATAATCTGTATGGATATGACCCTGAGGAAAATGGAGAACGGATATACTGTTGCGTATGCAACTGAAGGCTCATCACCATCCACTGTCGTATTGGCATAGTTAAGTGCAATAGGGTTGGCCATGCTTCCGCAGAGCATACCGATGTTACTGGAATAGTCAACTTTCATCCATCTGGATGTGGCCCACCCTACTATAAGGACAGGAACAATGGCAAGAGAGAAGCTGACAGCCAGCCATATAAGACCTTCTGCACGGAATACTGTATCGAAGAAATGCTCCCCGGCTCCAAGTCCCAGGCATGCGAGATATACGACAATCCCGAGCTGCCTGAGCATCAGGTTTGCGCTTCTTGTCGTGTAGATTGACATGTGCAGCCTTGATCCGAATGCTCCCATGAGGATTCCTATTATGATCGGGCCACCTGCCAGGCCGAGCTTTATAGGTGTTGATATTCCAGGGATGCTGAACGGTATGGAACCTATTATCAGTCCGACTGCAAGTCCTATGAATATTGCGAAAAGGTTAGGGTTGTTCAGCTGTTTCTCTTCATTCCCGAGTACAGTGGCCACATTGTTGATTGCATTGGATTCCCCGACAATTGTAAGCTTGTCGCCAAGCTGGAGGTGAAGTGAAGGGGAGGCAAGCAGGTCAATGCCGGCCCTGTTGACCCTTGTTATGTTGATTCCGTATGAATTGCGCAGCTTGAGTGAGCCGAGCTTAACACCGTTGAGATTCGGCCTTGTGACAAGCACATGTCTTGAAACGAGCTGGCTGTCAATGCTGTTCCAGTCGATATCCTTCTTGTTCCAGTCTTTGTCAGCCTTCTCTCCGAATAAGGTAGTCAACATTTCCGCATCATGCCTGCTTGATATCGTGAGGACATGGTCACCCTTTTCGATTATTGTCCCTGAGGTAGGGATGCTTACCTTCCCATCTTTCCAGACTCTTGAAATCACGAACTTCATTTCTGAGCTATGTCTCAGTTCCTGGATGCTTTTCCCGAAAATGGCAGGGTTGCTTACCATGAATTCCATGACAAATGCGTTTTCAATGCTTTCGTCCTTATGGGTACCGGTGGCTTTTTTGGCAAATATGGCTTTCAGGACTATGACTGCGAGTATTACCCCGATTACTCCCATAGGGTAGCCTACAGCACAGGCCAGGGCCATCCGGCTGGCCCCGTTTATGTCTTCTGGTGATATCTGCAGTAGAGTCTGCTGTCCTGCTCCAAGCATAGGCGTGTTGGTCACTGCACCGGAAAGCAGTCCCATCATGTCGGGAAGTGAAATCCCTGTCAGAGGCATCAGGGCGAGAGACATGGCTGTACCGAGTACAAGTACGCTTGTTGCAAGTATATTGAGCTTTACACCTCCTTGCTTGAACGACGTGAAGAAACCTGGACCGACCTGTACACCAAGGGAATATATAAACAGGACAAGCCCGAAGTTCTGGGCCAGTATCAGCATGTCAGGATTTATCTTTATCCCGAAATGTCCAGCGAGAATTCCAGTAAAGAACACGAAGGTAACACCGAGCGAGACACCCCACAGCTTTATGTGTCCAAGGGCAAGGCCTATCGCACAGATAATGGAGAGGATCAGGATTGCCTGGATGAATGTCTGTTCAATGAATATTTCGTATAGCCATTCCATGTCTTGTTTCTTCTTGAATTCGGGGATGCAAAGTTAAACCCTGTTTTTGAATTTCCTCCCTGAAAGGCATATTTCTGCAGAACTTTTTGCGGCCTGCCCTAATTTTATGGCATGTCCTGTCGCTTTTCATGTCCTTTTGCTTTGCCAGGCCGTCAATATATGAGGAATCCTACAATTCCTCCTGCCATTATCGTCATTATAGGATTCACTTTCCAGACGAATGATGCTATGGCTGCAGCCAAAAAGAGGACCCAGCTTTTCCAGTCCGGGAAATTATCCGGTGTTATAAGGATTATGGCTGCAGCACCGATAAGTCCTATGACAGCCGGACGCAGGCCTGACATCACACCTTTGAAGACGGTATTGCTGCTGAACTTCGAATATGCCTTGCAGATGGCAAGGACTATGATGAACGAAGGAAGTACAAGTGCCAAGGTCGCAGTAAATGAACCGAGGACACACATCCATTCAGCGGCTCCGGCCTGCTGCAGCACGCTGTATCCTATATATGTCGCAGAGTTTATCCCTATCGGTCCAGGTGTCATCTGCGATATCGCCACTATGTCCGTAAATGTCTGCTCGCTTATCCAGTTGTGCTGTGTCACCACCTGTGCCTGGATGAGTGAAAGCATGGCGTAGCCTCCTCCAATTGTAAATATCCCTATTATAAAGAATGTCAGGAATAGTTCAAGATATATCATTTTCTGCTCTCCTTTCTTCCTTTTTCGTTATATACGGTAACCGCTGCCGCGATGACAATTACTGAGAGGAGTATATATATAGGTGAGACTTTCAGGAATGCAGTCAAGACAAGTGCTGCCCCCATTGTAAGCCATGACCACCATTCTCCGCTCGACTTCCGGGCCATGTTGACCATCGGCACGGCAATCAGAGCCACTACAACGGGACGGATTCCCTTGAATATCCTTATGACAACCGGATTGTCCTGGTAGCCGGAAAATGCCATTGCTATTATCAATATTATAAGGAAGGAGGGGAGTACACTGCCGAGTGTCGCTATTATGCTTCCCTTTACCCCTCGCAGCTTGTAGCCGGCGAATATGGAGATGTTGACAGCAAGGATTCCGGGGGCTGACTGGGCGAGTGCCACTATATCGGGGAAATCCTCCTCTTTGAGCCAGCCTCTCCTGACAATTTCATTCTGTATAATGGGGAGCATGGCATATCCGCCGCCTATTGTGAATGCTCCGATTTTCGCAAACACGAAAAAAATCTGAAATAAAGATGCCACTTTTTTCTCGTTTTAAAGTACGTTTTTTGCTGCTAAAAGCCGTTTTTGGGGCTAATCGGGCACAAAAGTATGAATTTTTTCAAAAAAAGCTTCAAAAAAGTTTGGAGGTTAAAAAAAAGTCCGTATCTTTGCAGCCCATTTGAGAAACAACGGTACGAAACGCCGTTCTTCTTGAGGGAAATAAGAAGTTCATTGAAAAGACTGAGATAAGAAAGTACAAGCAAGAAAGTACCTTATTTA
>JAMPAT010000039.1 GCA_023667095.1 Bacteroidales bacterium | reverse complement strand
GCATCGTTGCCCAAAGGCTTTTCGGCAAAGGTGGTGCTGAATGTGGAAACCTATGGAAAGTCAATTTCCTGTCGATGCCGCAAGTTGCAGCGAGCTGTTTCAACCCTTTGTTCAACTCCGAATTTCCATACATGGGAAGCATTTTTTCGCCCGATGTTGTGTCCCCCTATATTCGTCCAAGTTTTCCAAGAAAAGCTCAGGCTCCTTGAAGTCGAAAGTGTTTTCGGCGGTCGGGCGAAAGACTTTCGACACCCTTATTCCGGTCTTATTTCTGACTCGAAAAAGGCAACGGATAAGTAACCTTGTGCCCGTTCCTGCCCTCCTGAGGATATCGGTGGACCGTGGGGGTATCAGGACCTGCAGGAAATTCTTGGATGCAAGGCAAAAGGAGGGCGTTTGACAGTGACTACGCAGAAAAGGTTTGCCGGATTTACAGCAAGTGATAATTGAAAAGTGTGCCAGGTGGAACATAAAAATGCACACCTGGCACGCTGCTGATTCCTACGTCATGCTTCCGCCCACAATGTCAAGCAACTCGTCAGTGATTGCCTGCTGGCGGCGTTTGTTGTATTGCAGGGACAGTTCCTGGAGGAGCTGGTTGCCGTTGTCAGTGGCTGTCTGCATTGCCACTGTCCTGGCTGCATGTTCAGCTGCATTGGCATCGAGCAGGACTGTATAGATCTTGAGCTTGAGTACCTTGGGGAGCAGCTCCTCCATCAGTGATTCAATATCCGGCTCTATTATATAGTCCTTGAATCCGGAGCTGAGGCTGTCTGTGGACCTATCGCTAAGCGTGTCAGCCGTCCTGTTGCTGAGCCTTTCTGATACATTCGGTCTGGATTCAGGCCCAACGTCTGTCTCCTTGTCAACCATGGAGTCAGAAACACTAATCACTTTGTCGGACACTCCATCTGTTGCCATGTTGCCGGCTACACCGGCAAACCCTTCAGAGGAAGCACCGGCAAGTTCTTCTGCCAGCAGCGGAAGATATGTCCTGCACACCGGCTTCTGTGAGGCTGTACTCAAATAATGGTTGTACACAAGGTATATCCTGTCCACCTTCCCGTTGAGGAACATTGCGGTCAATTCCTCCGCAAGTTCTGTCGCACCGGCATAGTTAGGCTTGCCGGAAAGTTCGCTCCGTTCCTCCATATTGCTGTAGCCTGATTTCTTCAGACTGTCAGCTATCTTTCTGCCGAGTGCATACACCTTTATGTCCTGCTCCTCCAGTCCGGATTTACGGAGCATTCCGATGGTCTCTTCAAGTTTCTTGACTGCATTGGAGTTGAATGCCCCGCAGAGCGAACTGTTGGATGCAATGGCAACGACTGCGGCCTTGCGGACAGGACGGTCTTCACTGTAGACGCTCCATTTGCCCTCTGCCGGACAGACGGACAGCAGGTCAGAAAGTATATTGTGCATTCCGGTTTCATACGGGACGAGATTTCCTATCGCATTCTGTGCCTTGTGCAGCTTTGCGGATGCGACAAGCTTCATTGCAGAGGTAATCTTCAATGTGCCGTTGACCGAGTTGATGCGGTTCTTTATTTCCTTCAATGATGCCATTATTCGTTTCTGGAATTGTTTAAGTTGAATCTATGCTCAGCCAGATATGTTCACCGGCTGAACTGCCTACGCTCATGGACGGCACTCATGTATACCGCCACTGCTTCTGGGAAACATTATTCCTGCATTGAGGCAGATGTGGCTGTTGCCGCTTCCTCAATGGCTGCCATGATGCCGTCATCTATCCTGCCTTCCGACAATGGCTGCAGCACATCTTCGCCATGTGTGGCCCTGAGCCTTGAGAGGAATGAATCCTGGAATTCACGTACCTTGCCGACAGGGATGTCCTTCATCAGTCCATGTGTACCGCAATACAGTATTGCCACCTGTTCACCGACCGGCATAGGGGAGTACTGTGGCTGTATAAGCAGCTGGTTGTTCTTTCTTCCCTTGTCTATGGCCATTGCCGTAACAGGGTCCATGTCACTGCTGAATTTGGAGAATGCCTCCAGTTCCCGGTACTGCGCCTGGTCAATCTTGAGTGTACCTGCAACTTTCTTCATGCTCTTTACCTGCGCGCTTCCTCCGACCCTTGATACTGAGATTCCGACATTGATTGCAGGGCGCACTCCCTGGTTGAACAGGTCTGATTCAAGGAATATCTGTCCGTCTGTGATGGAGATCACATTGGTCGGGATATATGCAGACACGTCTCCTGCCTGTGTCTCGATGATAGGCAGGGCTGTCAGTGAACCTCCGCACTTCACTTTCCCTACGAGGCTTTCGGGCAGGTCGTTCATCTTTTCTGCAACCTCTTGCTGGTCAATTATCTTGGCTGCCCTTTCAAGGAGCCTTGAATGCAGGTAGAAAATGTCTCCCGGATAAGCCTCGCGTCCTGAAGGACGGCGCAGGATGAGTGATACTTCGCGGTATGCTACAGCCTGCTTCGAGAGATCGTCATATACTACGAGGGCATGGCGTCCCGTGTCCCTGAAATATTCTCCGATTGCAGCTCCTGCAAACGGGGCATAATACTGGAGTGCGGCAGAGTCAGCGGCAGTGGCGGCGACTATTATTGTGTAATCCATTGCACCTTTGGACCTCAGGGTATTCACTATGTTGGCAATGGTGGAGCCTTTCTGCCCTACTGCCACGTATATGCAGTAGACCGGCTTTCCTGCTAAGTATGCTTCCCTCTGGTTGATTATGGTATCTATGGCGATTGCAGTCTTTCCTGTCTGGCGGTCACCGATAATCAGCTCCCTCTGGCCGCGGCCTATCGGGATCATTGCATCTATAGCCTTGAGCCCTGTCTGGAGCGGCTCTGTCACAGGCTGGCGGAAGATGACTCCAGGGGCTTTCCTCTCCAGCGGCATACGAATCAGTTCACCCCCGATTTTTCCGAGTCCGTCGAGAGGGACTCCGAGAGGGTCCACGACCCTTCCGAGCATCTGCTCACCGACATCGATTGAGGCAATCCTCCTTGTCCTCTTCACGCTCATGCCCTCCTTTACCTGGTCGGTAGGGCCAAGCAGGACTGCTCCTACATTGTCCTCTTCCAGGTTCATGACAACAGCCATGATACTGTTCTCGAATTCGAGAAGCTCTCCGGCCTCTGCGTTCTTCAGCCCGTATATCCGGACTACTCCATCGCTGACCTGGAGCACATGGCCCATCTCCTCGTACTTGAGTCCGGTGCCTATTTCACGGAGCTGCTCAAGCAGCACTTCCGATATTTCACTTGGCTTTATATTCTGAGACATTGTTCTATTCTTTAGTGGACTGTCAAAGGACAGCCTTTAGACTATTCTTCTGTTCTTTTCGGTAAACTGGCGTCTGACCCTGGCTATCTGCGTAGCGGTGCTTGCATCCATCCTGTAGCCGTCAAGCTCGAAGATAAATCCCCCGATGATTGACGGATCTACCTTTGTGGTGAATTCCGCATTGCCGCCGATGCGCTCATGAGCCATTTCCTTCAGCTTTTTCTCCAGTTCAGGGTCGGGCACTGCCGTTGTAAGACGTCCTGTCCTTATCCCTTTGGATTCACGGTACTGGTCTATGAAAGAGACCAGTATCCTGCTGAGCAGCTGTATCCTGCGGTGCTCTATGACAAGCTTGACAAAACGCTCCAGTTCATTGCATATCTGTCCGTCACCGCCCGCGGCTGCGGCAATCAGCCCATATTTCCTTGCATCTGATACGGAGACAGGATTGTCAAGCAGGGCGCGGAGTTCCGGAATGCCGGCAAGATTTTCAAGAAGCCTCATTGACTGCCCGAATACCTTTTCTCCGCCTCCGGTTTCAACGGTATATTTCAGAAGTGCCTTTGCATATCTTTTGGCTACTATTCCGGTGTCCATGTTAATTCCTCCTTTCCATATCTGCCCTGGATGCCTCTTCAAGCATCCTGTCCACCAGGGCCAGCTGTTCGCTGCCGGAGGAGAGTTCCTTGCGGATTATCTTCTCTGCAACTTTCACTGACAGCAGGGCTACCTGTCCCCTGATGTCCCTGATGGCACTTTCCTTTTCCGCCTCGATGCGTATCCTGGCATCTGCAATGATCTTTTCTGCTTCATCCGATGCCTGGGCCTTTGCCTGAAGGATTATGTTTTCCCTTGCCTGTGCGGCTTCTTTCAATATGCGGTCCTGCTCCTTCCTGGCCTCTGCGATCATGCGTTCCTGCTCCTTTGCAAGGGTGCCGATCTTTTCATCGGCCTCCCTTGCAAGGCGGAGCGATTCCCCGATGCGTTCTGTACGCTTTTCGACCATTCCCGTAATCATAGGGAAGCCGAATTTCGCAAGAAGCCCGAAGACAATCGCAAATATCACAATCATCCAGAAGAGCAGGCCGCTGTCAGGCATTAACAAAGACATGGCTCAACTAATTGAATACTACCAGAAGACATACAATTATGGCAAAGAGGCAGGCTCCCTCGACAAGGGCACCGATGATAATCATGCTGGTCCTTATCTTTCCGGCAGCCTCAGGCTGGCGTGCGATTGCCTCCATTGCTGAGGAACCGATCTTTCCGATACCATATCCTGCTGCGATTGCCGCGATTGCTGCACCGATTGCAGCTCCGAATTTACCGATTGCAGCGTTTGCTGCCACCTGAAGAAGTAATGTTGAAAGTAACATGATGTTTATTGATTTAAAGTTTGTTTTTCTATAATCTTGTTGTTTCTATAATTTTGTTGCTTTTATAAGCTGGTGTCCCTGTGCCATCCTAAGTTTGCCGGCTGGCTTTTCCTGGCAATGCAAGGCCGATGCTATTCTGCCTCCGGCTCCTGGTGCGCAAGTCCGATGAACACTGCCGAGAGCATCGTGAATATATATGCCTGGATGAAGGCCACAAGCAGTTCAAGGCAGTCCATGAAGACTCCGAAGAGCATTGCCACGACAGTCATCGAACCGTTCATTACCGGTCCCAGCTTTGCTGTCACGAATACTATGCAGACAAGGCTCAGGATTAGGGCGTGTCCTGCCATAATGTTGGCAAACAGCCTGACCATAAGTGAGAACGGCTTTGTGAATATCCCGAAAATCTCGATTACCGGCATAATTGGTATAGGAACCTTAAGCCACCATGGCACGTCTGGCCAGAGGATGTCCTTCCAGTAGTGCCTGTTCCCGAAGACATTGACTGCGATAAAGGTGCAGAGTGCCAGGACAAGCGTGATGGCTATGTTCCCGGTTACATTTGCCCCTCCCGGGAAAAAAGGCACGATTCCCATCAGGTTGTTTATCAGGATAAAGAAGAATGCCGTAAGCAGATAGGGGGAATATTTCCTGTAGTCCTTGCCGACTGCATCCTTGATTACATCGTCATTTATCATCATTATGACAGGCTCAAGCAATCCTGCGATTCCTGTCGGGGCCTCGTTTACGGCATCGTGCTTCCTGTACCATCTTGCACAGCTTAGTATCAGCACAACAAGCAGAAGGCTGTTGAACATGAGCGCAAACACATTCTTTGTAATCGAGATGTCGAATGGACGTGTCTCGGTCCCGTCTGCACCTGCCTCTACAATCTTGTCCGTATATTCTCCGCTGTCTGCAATCCTGAAACCCTCAAACTGTTCACCATGCTCCAGCCTTGTGGACTTGAAGATGTGCCATCCTGTAGTCTTGCTGTGGACGATGACCGGGAGCGGAATCACTATAGACTTATCACCGATGTCTGTTATATGCCACCAATATGAGTCATTTATGTGCCCGAAAAGGATGCCCTGTACGTCCACATCGCTCCCCTCGGCCTTGCTGTTTCCTGCCTCCAGGCTCACTGCAGCTGAGTCATCTGCAATGTAGCCTCCTGTCTCTGCTCTGTTCCTTGCACTGTCACAGACGGCATCGGATGAACCCCTGGCAACGGACGTGCTTGTCAATGTCCCGGCTGTTCCGGTCCAGATGGTCTTGACTGCATCCTCGTCAGGAATAGTCACGTCTTGCGCAAAGGCAGCCGCAGAAATTGCTGCAGCAACCGCTGATGCTATGAATCCTGTTGTCCTCATCATTCCATTTACATTTCTACGCAGACAATGACCTTGTTGCCTGATACTTCCACGAAGCCTCCGCTGATTTCCAGGCTGTTGTCTGAATATTCTCCATCGGAGTACCTGATTTCTCCTTTTGACAGTGAGGAGATTAGAGGGGCATGGTCTTTCAGCACCGTGAATCTTCCTGCCTTGCCCGGAAGCGTTACACTGGAGACCATTTTGTCCACTACGGTGTTCTCAGGGGATATTACCTTTAGATATATTTCTCCGTTTGCCATGATGTCCTACCTTTTGGCTGCAGCCAGAAGTTCCTCTCCTTTCTGTATTGCCTCCTCTATTGTACCGACGTTGAGGAATGCCTGCTCAGGCAGATAGTCAACCTCTCCGTCCAGTATCATGTTGAACCCCTTGATTGTGTCCTCGATTGAGACCATGACACCAGGGATTCCTGTAAATTGCTCTGCTACAGCGAAAGGCTGCGAAAGGAACCTTTGCACACGTCTTGCCCTGTTGACTGTAATCTTGTCCTCGTCGGAAAGCTCGTCCATTCCGAGGATTGAGATGATGTCCTGCAGCTCCTTGTTCCTCTGAAGGATCTGCTTTACTCTCTGGGCTGTGTCATAATGCTCCTGGCCGACAATGTTGGGGTCAAGTATCCTTGATGTTGACTCCAGAGGATCCACAGCCGGATATATTCCAAGCTCCGTAATCTTCCTGCTCAGCACT
Source organism: Bacteroidales bacterium (assembly GCA_023667095.1). Taxonomy (GTDB): domain Bacteria; phylum Bacteroidota; class Bacteroidia; order Bacteroidales; family UBA932; genus Cryptobacteroides. The sequence goes on along the minus strand of JAMPAT010000039.1, from coordinate 9,038 downwards.
GTGGTGGCGTCCAGGTGGGTGAATGTTGTTGCCGGAGCCGGGTCTGTAAGGTCATCGGCCGGCACATACACTGCCTGCACTGAGGTGATTGAACCGTTCTTTGTAGAGGTGATCCTTTCCTGCATCTGTCCCATTTCTGTTGCCAGTGTAGGCTGGTATCCCACAGCTGACGGCATCCTGCCGAGCAGTGCAGATACTTCTGAGCCTGCCTGCGTGAAACGGAAGATGTTGTCTATGAAGAAAAGTATGTCCTTCGGACCTTCTGTGCCGCTGCTGTCCCTGAATGATTCGGCAAGGGTCAGTCCTGAAAGTGCCACTGAAGAACGTGCTCCCGGTGGTTCGTTCATCTGCCCGAACACCATTGCTACCTGTGATTTCTCCAGTTCACTGTAGTCAACCTTTGAAAGGTCCCAGTGCCCTTCCTCCATGCTTTTGAGGAATTCGTCGCCATATCTGATCACACCTGATTCAATCATTTCCCTCAGCAGGTCATTTCCCTCCCTTGTCCTTTCGCCGACCCCTGCAAATACGGAAAAGCCGTTGTGCTTCTTGGCGATGTTGTTTATCAGTTCCTTGATAAGGACTGTCTTGCCGACTCCGGCACCTCCGAAAAGGCCGATCTTTCCTCCTTTCAGGTATGGCTCAAGCAGGTCTATGACCTTGATTCCAGTGAAAAGGACTTCCTGCGATGTTGTCAGGTCCTCGAATTTAGGCGGGTCTCGGTGGATTGGGAAGGCCCCGTCCCTGTCAAGCTCTGACATTCCGTCAATGCTGTCACCTGTGACATTCATGACCCTTCCGCGTATCTGTGTGCCGACAGGCATTGTGATAGGGGAGGATGTGCTTGTCACTTCCATTCCTCTCTGCAGCCCGTCTGTACTGTCCATCGCCACTGTCCTGACTGTGTCCTCTCCGATATGCTGCTGGACCTCGACAACCAGTACCTTGCCTCCAGGCTTGACAATATTCAATGCGTCATGGATGCGCGGGAGACTGGTTGATGTCTCTTCCCCTGAAAGGTCGAAGTGGACGTCCACAACCGGACCGATCACCTGTGAAATATGTCCTGTAATACTTTTCTTTGACATTTTGCTCATTTTTTTGACCGGCGGCGAAGTACGCAATTTCTATGCAAATCCAATCTCCGTGACATCAAAAAACGTCAAAATGGAAATGATTCATCCTGTTTTGGCACATTTATGACATGCTAAAAACAGATTCATCATTCCTGTTCTGGCACGTCATGTCACGGTTGACTTCCTGCCATTTCAGGAAATGGGACCGTGTTTATTGCAGATATCCTTAATATGCTGTCGAAGCTTTCCTGTTGTCAGAGCGGAAACAACATAGGCAGTGCAAAGACCATCACAATGCCCATGATAATCTGCAGCGGCAGTCCGATCTTGACAAAATCCATGAATGTATACTGCCCGGCAGGCATGACAAGCGCATTAGGAGGTGTGGAGAACGGTGATGCGAAACACATCGAGGCTGCAACCGTTACCGCAAAGAGGAACGGAACAGGGTTTACGCCTATCCCTATTGCACATTGCAGGGCAATAGGTGCCATCAGCACGGCTGTCACTGTGTTGCTTATGAATATTGTCATCAGTGATGTCGCGAAATAGACAGCGGCAAGCGCAACGTATGGGCCGCTGCTTCCGAATGTGCTGACAATGAAGTCTGCAATCATGGCTGATGCACCTGTCTTTTCAAGTGCTGTCGACATCGGGAGCATTGCCGCAAAAAGGACAATTGTCTGCCAGTTGATTGTCTTGTATGCCGCCTCGACGCTTCTGACGCAACCGGTTGCAATCATCAGGACGGAAGCAAGAAGCACTGCTGTCACAGGTGCCACCGGAATGGAGTCAATCACCATCATCGCTATCATGGCTACCATTATGGCCGCTGCGACAGGTGCCTTGTAGTCGAGTGTCACCTTTGCTGCCTCCTGCAGGGGTTCACCGAGCACGACCCAGTTGCTGGACTCGTTCCTCAGACGCGCTATGTCTTTCCATGCACCCTGTACCAGAAGTACATCTCCACTGTGGATCTTCTCGCTGCCGAGGTCATGCAGAAGATAGTCATTCTTTCTCCTTATCCCGAGTACATTTATGTTGAACTTGCTTCGGAACCCTGCTTCGGTGATTGTCCTGTTTATCATTGAAGATGACGGCATTATCAATATTTCTGCAATGCCGATGTCATAGAAGTCAAGTGACGCATTGGATGAGCTGCCTTCAATTTCATCCGTATGCTTGTCAAGCAGCTTCAGTGAATATTCTTCAGCGAGCTGCTGTATCCTGTCCGGCTCTCCCGAGAGATAGAGGACATCCCCTGGCTGCAGAATCAGGCTTGGAGATGCAAGCTGCTGGTTGACAGTGCGTACGAACCTGTTGCCACCTGACACCCGGCGCAGTTCCAGCACATTGATGCTGTATTTCTTGTAGATGTCCATGTCGACTATAGTCTTGCCTGCTGCCTGTGAACCGTTCTGGACGTGTACCCTGAACAGGTTGTCTGACAGCCCGTATTCATCGACCAGCTCAGAAAGTGACTTGCCTGTCTTCTTCTTTGAACTGTCCTTGTTCTTTTTCGTAAGGAATATCTTTGTCAATGGCATCAGCACTATGATTCCAACCGCAAGTGTAATCAATCCCACAGGGAGGAAGGTGAAGAATGACAGGTCCTGCAGCGACTGGCTGACAGTTCCGCTGGACTTGGCATTGGCAAGAGTCTCCTGGATAATCATGTTCGGAGGCGTTCCGATGAGTGTCATCATTCCTCCCATGCTGCTGGCAAAGGCAAGCGGCATCAGCAGACGGCGTGACGATGTACCTGCGTATGCTGCCATGCTGACTACAATCGGGAGCATCAGGGCGACTGTCCCGGTGTTGCTGACAAATGCCCCTATGAATGCCGTGACAAGCATTACAAGGAGGAACAGCCTGGTCTCGCTTGTCCCTGCAAGCTTGATTATCTTTCCGCCTATCATCTTTGCCAGGCCGGTCTGGAAGATGCCTCCCCCGACTATGAACAGGCCTATCATCATTATCACGACCGAATTCGAGAAGCCTGCCAGGGCTTCTGCCGGAGTAAGTATCTGGCAAAGCAGAAGTGCCAGGAGTGCGCATAGGGCAACCATGTCTGACCTGACCTTGCCGCTGACAAAGAACGCGGCGGAAATCAGGAGAATTACAAGTGTTATCAGCATATATTATCTGTGTTTCGTATGGAAAAACCGTCTCCGGCACCGATTATGGCCGAATTCTACAAAGTTAAGAATATTATTCCAAAGGGGATGCCGCAAAAATCCACTTTTGCTCATTCCAAATATCTTTTTCTCTGGTGTTCCTCCTCCGGTGTATCGGTTCACCAGTCTGGAATGCAGTCCCGTGTCTCACCAGTCCGGCATCGTAAAAAATTATGGGCGAAGTTGAAAACAACAGTATTGTTCTCTCTGTTTTGTTCCGTATCGGGCATCTTGTGAAATTGTAATGTTTTTACTGTGACAAGCACACCCTGATGTCTTCATAAACTCCGTGTCCGGAAGGCTGTGTTTTTGGCACGGACATCTTTCATCTCCCTTCTTCGTGCAAGGAACTTCCGCCATGTTGCGGCAAGGCATAGGCAAGATGAAATATTATCGTATTAAAACAGTGTAAAAAATTGATGCAAAATTCAGAATAATAATTATATATAAATTACTTAACGTGTTTTATACGCAATATTTTCACATTCTCATGCCAAAGGTTTAAATTTGCCGTCACGAACCACAAGATTATGCACAATGACGGTAGAAACCAATTCTGCGATTTCAGTGGACTGCGCTGTCTTCGGATTTGACGGAGCAGGACTTAAGGTACTTCTTATCAAAAGGAAATATCCCACGGATGAACTGTCCGCGGATGACTTGAAACTTCCCGGTTCTATGATTCTCGAAAATGAGACACTCGACGGGGCGGCTTCCCGTGTCCTGGAGGAGAGTACAGGGCTTGGTGACATTTTCCTGAAGCAGACCGGCATATTTTCCGATCCTAACCGTGTCTCGGACAAGGAGATGGAATGGATTTGCCTTTATCATGGCATCAATACGGGGAGGGTGGTTACAGTCGGATACTACGCACTTGTCAAATTGACGGACGGAATAGTCAACTATACGATGAAGATGGGGGCCAGATGGGTGGATGTCAATGAAATAACACATCTGGCGATGGATCATTTCGATATCCTTTCCGATGCCCTTTCCGTGCTTAGGCGCGAGATGATCTATTCTCCGGTTGCATTCGAGCTGCTTCCGAAACGTTTTACCATACGCCAGTTGCAGAATTTGTTTATTGCAGTCCTCGGTGTTGAGATAGACGACAGGAATTTCAGGAAAAAGGTCTTTTCATCCGGTATCCTTAAACCGACGGGAATCAAGGAGAAGAATGTATCGCACAAGCCGGCAGAGTATTATGTGTTCAACAGGACAGAGTTCCGCAAGATGGAGAAACGTCACAACAAGCTTGGCTTCATTGACAACTGGGCATATTGACAGCCAGCATTGTCTGTCAGATTGGCAGGACAAGGCCTGTTGATTTGCAGAATACAGGTCGCCGATGCTCAGGACAGGGCGCACGGCAGAGGATTTACACAGATAATTATAACGTTTTTAATATATGAAATACAGTTTGGGAATAGATGTAGGCTCATCATCCGTAAAGGTCTCCCTTCTGGACATTGAATCCGGAAAATGTGTAGCCTCTTCAACGAATCCGTTGCAGGAGATGCCGATAAAGGCATTGAATCCCGGATGGGCTGAACAGGATCCGCAGATGTGGTGGAAATATATTTGCGACGGCATCAAGGCTATCGGGCGTGACAGGATGGCTGATGTCAAGTGTATAGGGATCACATACCAGATGCACGGCCTTGTGGTGGTTGACGAAAACGGTAAATGTCTGCGTGATTCAATTATATGGTGCGATTCGCGTGCGGTGGAGCTTGGTGCCATGGCATTCGGGAGGCTTGGCCGCGAATCCTGTCTTGGCTTCCTGCTGAATTCGCCCGGCAATTTCACGGCATCAAAGATGGCTTGGGTCAAGGAAAACGAGCCGGAAACAATGGAGAAGGCATTCAAGTTTTTTCTTCCCGGTGACTATGTGGCTTACCGCCTTTCCGGCAAGATTGCAACTACTGAGACCGGACTTTCAGAACAGATCCTCTGGAATTTCCGTAAAGGAAGGCTCGCTGATGAAGTGCTTGGGTGCTACGGAATCCCGGCAGAAATGGTTCCGGAAACTGTCCCCTCCATAGGTGTGCAGGCATATACGGACAAGGCTACAGAGGAACTTCTCGGTATAATGGAGGGCACGCCAATATCATACAGGGCAGGTGACCAGCCGAATAATGCATTTTCGCTCAATGTGATGGAGCCAGGTGAGATTGCAGCGACTGCAGGTACGAGTGGAGTTGTCTATGGAGTCATTGATGAACCGAAGGCTGACCCACGCTCGCGTGTAAACACTTTCCTTCATGTCAACCATACTGAGGAGGCAAAAAGGCTTGGTGTCCTGCTTTGCATCAACGGCACCGGCATCATGAATGCCTGGGTAAAGAGGAATTTTGCCCCATCGCTCAGCTATGACGAGATGAATGCACTTGCCGCATCCGTACCTCCTGGGGCATCTGGAGTCATGGCAATACCGTTCGGGAACGGTGCAGAGAGGGTCCTGGAGAATACATATCCAGGTGCGCAGATTCTCGGGCTTGACCTGAACCGGCACTCTTTGGCTCATGTGCTGAGGGCTGTGCAGGAGGGAATAGCATTCTCGTTCCGCTATGGAATAGACATAATGTCCAACCTTGGGCTCAAATCGTCAGTCATCAGGGCTGGCAGGGCAAACCTTTTCCTCTCCGATGTCTTTGCACAGACCCTTTCTACCTTGACAGGTGCAACAATAGAGCTGTACAATACGGATGGTTCGCTCGGAGCTGCAAGGGGAGCCGCACTCGGTGCCGGATATTATTCTGGCCGTGATGAGGCTTTCGCTTCGCTTGCGGTCTTGAAGACAATAACACCTTCCCATGATGATGGACTGGCCCTTGAGGATGCCTATATGAAATGGAAGGAGACTGTGGACAGGCATTCCTGAGAATTGGCCGGCAATAGCTGATGAACATAATTATAACAACGTATAAATATCTAAGAATATGGCAACTAAGGAATTTTTTCCTCAGATAGGCAAAATCGCCTTTGAGGGTACAGAATCGAAGAATCCGATGGCATTCCATTACTACAATCCAGAGCAGGTCGTGTATGGAAGGAAGATGAAAGACTGGTTCAGGTTCTCCATGGCATGGTGGCATACACTCTGCGCAGAGGGAGCGGACCAGTTCGGCGGCGGCACCAAGACATTCCCGTGGAATGAGGGTGCTACAGTCCTGGAGAGGGCAAAGGCCAAGATGGATGCAGGATTTGAGATAATGCAGAAGATAGGCATAGAGTACTATTGCTTCCATGACGTGGACCTTGTCGAAGAGGCAGAGGACCCTGCTGAATACGAGGCTAACCTCAAGGCAATCGTGGAATATGCCAAGGAGAAGCAGGCCGATACCGGAATCAGGCTTCTCTGGGGAACAGCAAATGTATTCGGCCACAAGAGATATATGAACGGTGCTTCGACCAACCCGGATTTTGATGCGGCTGCTCGTGCAATGTTCCAGATAAAGAATGCAATTGATGCCACAATCGCTCTCGGAGGCGAGAACTATGTGTTCTGGGGCGGACGCGAGGGGTATATGTCCCTGCTCAATACAGACATGAAGCGTGAGAAGGAGCATCTTGCCACAATGCTCCGCATGGCACGTGACTATGCACGTTCAAAGGGCTTCAAGGGCAATTTCCTGATTGAGCCTAAGCCTATGGAGCCGATGAAGCACCAGTATGACGCAGATGTCGAGACTGTGGCAGGATTCCTCCGCGCGAACGGCCTTGACAAGGATTTCAAGATAAACATTGAGGTCAACCATGCAACACTTGCGGGACATACATTCGAGCATGAACTCCAGTGTGCAGTGGATGCAGGAATGCTTGGCTCAATCGATGCCAACAGGGGAGACTACCAGAACGGTTGGGATACAGACCAGTTCCCTACAGACCTCTTCGAACTCGTGCAGGCAATGCTTGTCATCCTTAAGGGTGGCGGACTGCAGGGCGGCGGAACAAACTTCGATGCAAAGACACGCCGCAACTCAACTGACCTGGAGGACATCTTCATTGCGCATGTCTCGGCAATGGATGCAATGGCACGTGCGCTTCTCATTGCTGCCGATATCCTCGAAAATTCAGACTACACCAGGATGGTCTCTTCAAGATATTCATCATTTGATCAAGGCATGGGCGCAAGATTCGAGAAAGGCGAACTGACCCTTGAGGAGGTTGCTGACTATGCAAGGGGCAATGGGGAGCCTAAGGCAATCAGCGGCAAGCAGGAACTTTATGAGGCATTGATTAATCTTCATATCAAGTAGCATGAGAGCGAAAGACACCAATATGGGCTATCTTGTCTCGATTGTCCTTGTAGCCATTATCGGAGGCCTGCTCTTCGGATACGACACGGCTGTAGTGTCCGGGGCGGAGCAGGCCCTTGACCAGTTTTTCAGCTCTTCCGGCAGTTTCGTCTACAGCAGCCTGCTGCACGGCTTTACTGTCTCCAGCGCATTGATCGGATGTGTCATCGGGGGTGCAATCTCAGGTTTCATGTCCGGACGTCTCGGCAGGAAGAAGTCACTTCTTGCTGCAGGAATCCTGTTCTTCTGCTCGGCAATCGGATCCTTCTGTCCTGAAAGCGGTATCCTTCCATACGGACAGCCTTCTGTCACGCTCCTGGTGCTGTTCAACATCTACAGGATAATAGGGGGAATCGGTGTAGGCCTTGCATCTGCAGTCTGCCCTATGTATATCTCGGAAGTGTCCCCGAAAGATATCAGGGGAACCCTTGTCTCATGCAACCAGTTTGCAATCATCTTCGGAATGCTTCTCGTGTATTTTGTCAACTACATGATACGTGCAAATATTGCTGACTCAGCAGAGGCAATAAGCTCTGCAATGGTGGAGATAGGCTGGAGACGTATGTTTGTGAGCGAGGCCGTTCCGGCAGCAGCATTGTGTATGCTGGTCCTTTTTATTCCTGAGACTCCGCGCTATCAGGTACTGAAAGGGAATGAGGCAGCAGCCTTGAAGACCCTTGTACGCATCAACGGCAGTGAAGAGGGCCATTCTGTGCTTGCAGAAATCAAGGAATCCGTGAAGGAGAAGAAAGAGTCCTTGCTTACATACGGTACAGGTGTAATCGTGGTCGGTGCGCTTCTCTCATTTTTTCAGCAGGCCATCGGAATCAATGTGGTGCTGTATTATGCTCCGAGGATATTCGAAAACCTTGGTGCATCAAGCGATGCTTCCATGTTGCAGACCGTTGTGATGGGGGGTGTGAACATAATCTTTACCCTTGTGGCAATCTTTACGGTTGACAGGTTCGGCAGGAAGCCTCTTCTTATAACCGGTTCCATAGGAATGATGGTCGGAATGGCGGCATTGGCCATCTTCTCGTTCATGGATATGATTGGTATAGGTGCCCTCGTGTTCATCATAATATACACGGCTTCATTCATGATGTCATGGGGACCTGTCTGCTGGGTGCTTATTTCGGAAATTTTCCCGAATACAATCCGCTCCCAGGCCGTTGCAATTGCCGTTGCCGTACAGTGGGTATCGAATTTCCTTGTTTCTGCTACCTTCCCTTCATTGAGTGCGTGGAGTGTAGGTGGGACCTATCTCATATATGCGGTGATGTCCTTGCTTTCCATGATATTTGTCTATAGGTTTGTTCCGGAGACCAGGGGAAAGTCCCTGGAAGATATGTCATCCCTCTGGAAAAAGTCGGATAGATAGTTTATATCATTAATAAATATCTTGTTGAGGGGTGACTTTCTTTATGCTATGATCCACCCCTCGATTCCCCTCATCTGCGAACTGAAGCTGGCCCCGATCCTTA